>NZ_AP014613.1:535000-1175104 GCF_001010505.1 Alcanivorax sp. NBRC 101098 | reverse complement strand
ACGGCGCTCTTTCGCTTTTTCCGGATCAATGGTTTTAGGTGCCTTGAACTCCTGCACCAACACCTGATCCGCATAGATATCCACGGCCACATTGAATTCTGGCAAATCGCGGTCATACAGCCGGTAGCACTGAATGTCCTCCCGCTCCAGCCAACGGCGCAGGTGTTTGCCATTTTTGCGCAGCCGATTTAATAAGGGTTGGGCGCCCTCGGGCACGTTGAACGCACTATCATCAGCAACTTTCACCACATTGGCTGGCGTCTGCTTACGGGGCGAATAAAGACGGATAAAGTTATTGAACGGGCCATTTTTCAGGCGCCATTGCTGTTCCAAATTCATCCCAGAGCGGTCCATGACTTCCGCATCCGCACCCAGCAACAATGCCTGGTAGCCCGGCGCTCGAACCGACAAAATACGACCCAGCGCATAATGTAGCCAGCCCGCTTGTGGTTTTTCCTCCAGGCGCTCACCCCAAGGCGGGTTACCCACCACAATACCGTTATCAACAAAATCTCGACGCCGCAGAGCACCCAGTTCCCGGCGCTCAAAATGAATTGCGTTACGCACTCCGGCGCGCTCTGCGTTCTGCAAAGCCAATTGCAATGTGCTCGCTTCAGAATCAAACCCTTTCAGCGATACGGCTGGCACTGGGCGCTTACCACTCTCACCTGCTTCCTTCTGGGCATCCAACCACAACTGGCGCCGACAACCACGCCACTGCTGAAAGCCATAGTGCTGACGCTGGGCACCTGCGGCGCGGCCTGCTGCTATCAGCGCCGCTTCAATCACCAGGGTACCACTACCGCAAAACGGATCGATCAGCGCGGAATGGCGACCTTCCTTGCCCCACCCTACAGCCCATAACATGGCTGCAGCCAAGGTTTCGCGTAGCGGCGCACGACCGCCTGCGAGGCGATATCCACGGCGATGCAAAGGCTCGCCGGCCAGATCCAACCACAGATGTGCCTCATTCAAATCCAGCCGGGCACGAATACAGCAACTGCCTTTCGGCTCACGGGAGATGGCAAACTGCTCCGGTAATGCATGAATAAACCGTTTGGCACTGATCCGATTATCACCACGCACTTCAGCGCCGTGCTCAATATGCAGATGTACCGGTGCATTGTTCCCCACCAAAGATAGCCAATCCTGGCTAGCCGCCAACTTTTCCGGTGCAATATCCGGTGTCACACCCAACGTGGCCAGATGCAGCAGCACCCGCTCGGACAAACGGGACCAGAGGCACACCTTCAGAGCATCCGCCACGCCCCCGGAGAAACTGACATGCGCACGCCCGGTTTCTGTTACGGATATGCCCAGTGAGCCTAGTTCGTCGCTGAGCAGATCTGCCAGACCTGGCATGCAGGTGGCCACAAATTCCATTATCTAATCCTCTAAAATGACTAATTTATGTGCAAAACAAAAAATAAACCATTATTTTTCAATGCATTACATAAACTGTCATCAAACTGTCCTTTATACGCCATATGCTTAAACAGCAGTGGCCATATTGCTACATGGTATTCGACACTACTTTACCGGTTTCCCATACTGAATGTGTCGGCCCCATACTTGGCTACAGTCTCAGCCGGGGGTCATATTTCGATTCCGCTATCGGTGAAAGGGAAAGCGTTTATGAAGCGACAAAAACGTAATAAAGACGACCGCGCTTACAACCGGGGATATAACGCCGGCCTGGATGGAAAATCTCGCGAAGACTGCCCGTTTGGCACTCTCCAGGCTCGCACCAACTGGATGGGAGGATGGCGCGAAGGTCGCACTGACTTTGCTCACGGTATGCTCGGGGTTGCCAGCATTCAGAATCTAAAAAATATCGGTTAGTTCCTTCCATTTTCACAACACCGGCGCATTCAGCGCCGGCCCGCAGGGCCCCACCCGGGCCCTTTTTAATATCAACTCAAACTCAGATGCTCTTCGGCCAGGCGCGAGCAATATCGCCGATTAAACCGGGCCCCTGATAAATCAGACCGCTGTAAATTTGTACCAAGTCAGCACCTTGGCGCTGCTTTTCCAACGCATCGCCCGCGCTATTAATGCCGCCTACACCGATAATCGGAATGCGGCCATTGAGCGTATTGCGCATAACTGCCAGCGCCCGGTTGGCGATGGGGGTTAGCGGTGTACCACTGAGGCCACCTTGCTCCCCACCATTTTTCAGGTTCTGCACACCATCACGGGAAAGTGTGGTGTTACCAACACAAACCCCATCGATTCCATGCTGTAAGAAGGCTTCAGCCATGCTCTGCAGCTCTTCTTCACTGTTGTCCGGGGCAATTTTGATGACCAGAGGCACTCGACGACGCTGCTCTTGATCCAAGCGTGTCTGGGCTTCTCGCAGCGTGTCCAACAACTCATCCAGTGCCGCGCCATGTTGCAAGGTTCGCAGTCCGGGCGTGTTCGGAGAGGAGACATTCACCACCAGATAGCTGGCATAGGCATGCACTTTCTGCTGGCAAATCAGGTAGTCCTGCACGGCATCTTCAACCGGGGTGTCCTTGTTCTTGCCGATATTGATGCCTAATACGCCCTTGTAGCGGCTGCGTTTGACTGCAGCCACTAGGTAATCTACACCCAGATTGTTGAACCCCATGCGGTTAATCAGCGCTTGGGCCTCCGGCAGCCGGAACAAACGAGGCTGTGGGTTACCCGATTGCGGCCGCGGCGTTACAGTACCGACTTCAATAAAGCCAAACCCCAGATCCGCCAAGCCATCGATGCAGTCACCATTTTTGTCCAGGCCAGCCGCTAAGCCCACTGGATTAGGGAATTCGATCCCCATTACTGTCTTAGGCACCGCCGGTACCGTACCGGGCCATAGCTTGCCTGCACGCTTGCGCAGCAGCGCCAGAGTCAACTCATGGGAATGCTCTTCTGATAGAGAGAACAATAAAGGTCGTGCCAAGGAGTACAGCATGAAAGAGCCCGATCGGTAGTAATCGCCGGCATTATAGCCAAGGGCATCGGGGACTTCGATGTTTTGTGTCGAACAGTAGGAAGAACAGTGAACCAATTGAGCACCCAGCCTACGTCCACAGTCTCAATTGTTGAACAGGTGACATGCTACGGGCGCTCTAGCAGCCGCAAAACGGCATAAAAAAACCCGGCAGAGCCGGGCTAAACACAACCAACGAATCAGCGCGCTGGTTAACTACGAAGGTTCACGCGGACTGAATCAGGCTTGAGCAGGAAACGAGCCAGAGCAGGCAGAAGCCACAGAGCGCCAATCATGTTCCACAGGAACATAAAGGTCAGCAAGATGCCCATGTCCGCCTGGAATTTAATGGAACTAAACCCCCAGAAAATCACCCCCACCGCCAAAGTGATCCCAGTAAAGGCCACCGCTTTACCAGTAGTTTTCAACGTTTGCTTGTAGGCCTCCTCCAAATTCATACCCCGCTTCAGGTACTCGGATAACTTGCTGTAGATATAAATACCGTAATCCACACCGATACCCACACCTAGAGCAATCACCGGAAGCGTCGCCACTTTCACACCTATCCCTAGATACGCCATCAACGCCTGGCAAAGAATCGAGGTCAACCCAAGCGGCACGATGATACAAATCACCGCCCGAAAAGAGCGGAAAGCAATCAGAATCAACACAGACACCACCGCATACACCAGCGCCAACATGGGGTACTGGCTAGCGGCAATGGTCTGGTTTGTGGCAGCCTCCACACCTGCGTTGCCGGAAGCCAGCTTCAACTCCAACACATCCGGGTTGTTACGGATCTGGGAAAAATCAGCCACCGCACGGGTAACACGTTCTAGGGTTTCCGCCTTGTGGTCATCGAGGAACACGAAAATCGGCGTCAGCGAACAGTCCAAGTTGTATAAGCGATCAGGCATGAAGCTCATCACGTTATTCAACGCATACTGGTCTCGAGAAATGGTCGCCCACTTCATGGAGCCTTCATTCATGTTGGTGGATATCTGTTTCGTAGCAGACGCAATCGTGGCCACATCCTGCACCCCTTCTACATTACGCAGGTTCCACGCTAGATCATCCACCGTCTGCATAGCTTGGTAGGTGTTGCAGGATTCCACTGGTGTCTTGCCCATAACCACCAAAACGTCGGCGCTCACTGAATAATTCGATACCAGGAAGTTCACATCGTGGTTATAGCGGTAACGAGGCTTGGGCTCATAGCCACGCGGACATTCCATATCTTCACATGGGTCCGGCCACAGCTCGGGGGCCCCCTTGTCCAAGTCACCGATTTTCAGGTCTTGGCTCATATAGATACCCACTCCGTAACCGGCCACGGCCACGGCAATGGACAGAGCAGCCAAAGGCGTACGCGTGAAGCGGGCAAACAGGCCAGCCAACGGGTGATCTTTCTTCTCTCCTGCCTGAATCTTTCGAATGGACGCATCACTTACGCCCAGGTAGGACAGCACCAACGGCACGATCACCAAGTTGGAAATAATAATCACGGCCACGCCGATACTGGCCGCCATGGCCAGCTCACGAATCACACCCACATCAATCATGTAGAGCGTGAGGAAACCAATGGCATCCGACACCAATGCCACCATGCCCGGCACACACAATGCCCGGAAAGTGGAACGGGCGGCTTCCAGGGAACTGAGCCCTTGCGCTGCGTAGTTAGCCAGGGTATTCACAATCTGGACACCATGAGAAACCGCAATGGCAAAGACGAGGAACGGCACCAGCATGGAGTACGGATCGATGGTAAAACCCAGACTACTCACAATCCCGAGCTGCCAGATTACCGCCACAAAGGAACAAACAGTAACGGTCAGGGCACTGCGCAGGCAGCGAGTATCAATTAGCAGCAGTAGCGCAATTAGCGCCAGGGTGAAGAAGAAGAACATGGCCACTTCTTCCGCCGCGGCCATCACATCACCGGCTTTTTTGGCCAACCCGACAATGTGAATGCGGACGTTAGGGTATTTCTCTTGATACTGACTGCGAATCTCTTCAAGACGGGTAGAGAGAGCCGGAATATCAACCCCATCCTCCCCCAGAGCATCCAGCAAATAAGCATGCACAACACTAGACTGGAAATTATCAGCGACCAGACGGCCTACTTGACCGGAGCGCAAAACATTGGTGCGCAACTGCTCCAGTGAGTCCTGGGAGCCATCGTAACCGGCGGGAATCACCTCACCGCCTTGAAAGCCTTGCTCCGTAACTTCATTCCAGCGCACATTGCTGGTCCACAATGAACGGATCTTGCTGGGATCCACCCCCTCCAATGCGAACACTTCATCGGTGATTTCTTTCAACGCTTTAACGTAATCGTCGTTGAAAATGTCTTCACTCTGGGTTTCAGCAACAATTACCCGGACATCATTGCCCAGGCTCAAGTCGTTCTGATGCTCCAGGTAATTCTGGATATACGGATGATCCAGCGGGATCAACTTGCGAATATCGGTGTTCAGTTCGATCTTACTGGCTTGGAAACCCAACAGCACTGTGGCTGCAATAAAAGCCAGGAGAATTAGGGGCCGAAAAGCAAACAGCCCACTGGCAATACTTCTTGAAATGCGACCAGACATGCTGTGCCCCTTATTTAACGTCTTCGATCACACGCAGCCCACCCTGCCCGGCGACAAGAATGCCGCCCGCATCACGGGGAAGAACAGCGGAGATTGAACGGCGGCCCGGCAGGTACCGTAGGGAAAAGGATTGACCACCATCGCGACTGGTAAGGATGCCGCCAGCATTTGTGACCAGCACCACCGTGCCATCCGCCAGTACGGTGCCATCGTTGATACCACGGGTCAGCTTTGAGGGAATTTTCACCCAGCTGCGCCCCCGATTAGCCGTCAACCACACATTGCCCTGCAAGCCATATGTCAGGACGTTGTTATCAGAAATCGGGGTTACACCGAACAGGGTGCCGCCATAGGGGCTATCTAGCTTTTTCCAACGGATGCCTTTGTCGGCGGAATGGAACATGAGACCTTTTTCGCCTACAACGTAACGGTCATTGCCCCCTTTCACGGCGGTATAATCGTACAGGTGCCAACCCTCACGATTATCCAAGCTGTCCAGGGCTTTATCCCAGGTTGCTCCGCCATCGCTGGTTTTCAGGAAATAACCATAGCCCCCTACGGCGACTGCACTCTCACGGCTGTCGCAAAACACATCCAGCAACGGCGCACCAGATGTATCCACTGGTGCCATGACTCTATCGCTACCATCATAAAGATCACCACCGTCATCCCCGTAAGCATTATCGCTGTAGGGATCACCATAGAGATCATCCATGGAGTAATCGTCCCGTTTTTCTTCCGCGAGCCCTACATCGCCGTCGCCCCCCAAAGGATCACTGTACTGAACGGTCCAGGATTCTCCGCCATCACTGCTGGCTAATACCAACGCATCATGGCCAACAGCCCAACCGTGGCGAGCATCGGCAAAACAAACGGAGGTGAGCAGCACTTCAGACGGTGTGATCGCCTGCGTCCAATGATCACCTTGATCATCGGAATACAGAATTTTGCCTCGGTCACCCACAGCAACGATCCGGTTATCCGCATAGGCGATATCCAAATAGCTGTTTGCCGTAACCAGAGGCCCATTATTGGAAACGAAATCTGCCTGCGAAGGTGCAGACAGCACGGCTGACAAGGCCATTAACACTGTTTTTTTCATTCTTTTTTGCTCTTCCCAAAGGCCCTGCTTCACGGCCAAGCAAAACCAACCGGGTGCCATAAGCACTCCGGTCGCCTTGGCTTTCCGGCTTCATTAAACCGGCATTTTTTTATAATTAACGGCCGCGTCGGCGTAGCGCTGCTGGGTGGAAATAACGGTCGCCGGGTACTGGCTGACTATAATCCAGGATAGAGGACTCCTCGTTATCCAAGAACTGCACGTGGTAACGCTGGGCGCGCAGATCGTGGAACGTATCCAGTGCGGTCCACTGGCTTGGTACTTCGTAGTAATTCTTAATATAGGCTAAGCTGACCCGCCACAACTCACCACGACGGTCGTACTGGTCGATGGCGGCGATCTGCCAGGAGTCCGCATCAATGTAGAAACGGCGTTTGGCGTAGATATGCCGCTCACCCTCTTTCAGGTTGGCTTCCACCACCCAAACGCGATGCAACTCCCAACGCTGGTAATCCGAATTCACATGCCCCTTTTGCAGTAGGGTCTCATATTTCACATTCGGATCATCCAGTTTGTAGTTGTTATACGGGATGAACATTTCCACCGGTTTATCGCTGACTAGCGTCCAGTTGTACTTGTCAGGTGCACCGTTATACATATCGGTGTCATCGGCAGTACGCAGGCCATCCGCTGCAGCAATCGGAGTATCGTATGCTAGGTTAGGCGCACGACGAACACGACGCTGACCTGCGTTATACCCCCAGGCTTGGCGTGGCATTTGTTTCTGGTCCAGCATTTCGTGTACCAGTACGGCACCACCGGCCAGACGGGCCGGGGCCTTAGTAAAGGACAGGTAATAGAAAATGATATTGTCCAGGCTTTCAAAATTGTACTTCGGGTCATAGTAACGGAAGTACACTTCCTGCTGAGAGGTAATCAGCGAGTAAGCACCGCTACGCTGCACCGCTACTTCCGAAGCACGGCGAACCACGTACAAACCGCGCCAGCGCAAAATATGGTTCCAGACAGCCTGCTTGGCTTTTTGCTCATTAGTACCACTGAGAATCGGGAACGGAATGCCACCGAAAGCATTATCCACGCCGGTTTCACCCAGCTTGGCCTTAATGGCATTATTCTTAGTGTTGTCGTATACCCATTGTGGCGCTGAGGTGGAGCGGCGGCTCGGATAGACGTTCATTTTAAACGTATCCGGGTAAGTCTTCAGCATCGCCTGCACGCCGTCAGGCACTTTGTCCGCATACTGGGACACGTTCTGAGCGGTGATCGTGAAAGCAATTTTGTCAGCGGTGTACGGATCTGGGTGATGTTGGCCCGGACGGGTATAGGTCTTGGGAATATCTTTGCGCTGGATGCCGCCGGTGTAATCCGGAATGCCCAGCCCGGTTGAAATGGTTTTGCCGTTACCTTTGACCTGTGCACCGAAAGGCGTCAGCGATTTACCCAATTTCGCCGCCTCTTGGCTAGATACGCCAGCGTGCACATTGGCCGTCACACTCAAGGACAGAGCCAAAGCACCGCCCATTGCGGTCAGTTTCTTCAACATGATTGCTCTCCGTTAACAACAGGCCGGCACTCCGACCTGGAACATATTAGAAAGAGTACTTAACAGAAACGGACGCGTTGTTCCGGTCGGCCAGTTTGTTGGAGTATTTGGCGCCCCAGAACGTGGTAGCAGACATGGCCACTTCTAGGTTATTCAAGTACAGAAAACTCACCCCCAGTGTCGCAGCCTTACGGTCTTCCATAAAGTTGCCGCCAATCGGAGAGTTACCATTTACATCATGAGCAAAACGCACACTCGGGCTCATGGAAACACCAGCAAAGACATTGCTGTAATCCGCTTTCAGCACCGCACGGTAGCCCCAGGAGGTGGGGTCCATGTAATACCTGTTCGGGTCATCAGGGCTGAGAATTTGCGCTTCAGAATCTAGAATTGCCGCCGTAGAGTTGTATTCCAGGTCAGGATTTTCAAGCCCTTCAATGTGTTCGACGCCCAATTCCAGCAATGCAATCAGGCCATCAGCGCCAAACGTCGGGCCGAAATTGAAGATACTGACTAAAGAACCGTTGTAACTTTCTACCTCATCGTAGAAATAGTAGAGATGGCCATCTTGTACTAACGTGTCCGCAGACAAGCAGGAGCCCCCCATTTCCGCGCGAACACAATGCCCTGTCAAATCACCGATAGCCACATCCTGACCCTGCAAAGCGGATTGACCCGCAACACCAGCAAGAGCAGATATCAGGTTATCACCCCCTTCGTTAATAATGGCACGTTTAGGCCTATACGCCAGCTCCCCAGCAAGTGACATATTACCGACACTGGTATTAAAACTTGCGCCGAACATGTCTTGGTCTTCTACATAGGCCATCTGATACTCAGCGGTATCAATGGTTCTAGCCATTTCTGTAACGCCACCACCCTTGCCGTTTTCGAGGTTATTCAGGCTAGAACCAACGACGGGGGTACGAGCATGGGTTCGCGTATAATAAAGCGCAAACTCAGTACCGTTTAGCCCTTCTGCGAAGTAACGGTACGCCAAACCAAACTGACCACTATCGCTAGCCTCTTTATCGCGAATTCGATTTACTGTTACCTGAGTCGCTTCATACTGATAACCAGAACCGTAATTAGACGCGGTATAATTCGCAAAACCAGGCTCAAGGAGCCCCGGCGAAGGAATTGCACCCGCCTGAACAGCGCTCAGCGCAACAACTCGACCATCGACGATGACATTGTCTGCCCCTTTACCCGGGAAGCCATCATGGGTAGAGAAGTAAGTACCCGAGGGCGCATCCTCAGAGTTTTTCCATTCAAACTGGTAAAAAGCTTCCACGGTTGCATTAAAGGTCAGGCCATAAGAGAAGTAGACGCTATCCAGCGGCAGCAAGGCTTCCTTAATTTCGGAGCCCGGCAGGCGCAAGGCATTCAAATCAAAGTAGTTCGCCGTATTCACCCCATTCTGCATAAACAAGGCTTCACCCCAGTTGATCACCTGCTGCCCAAGGCGAACATTCAATGGGCGCTCGAACATATCGAAGTTCCCCCACACATACGCATCTAAAAGACGAGCACGCTGGCCGGCGTATCGTTCAGCGTCACCGCTGAAATCATCACCGGTGCCATTATTCGCGTAATCAGAATACGTGGCGTAACGGGTAAAACCCATGGCGCCAGGGTAGCCAGCAGCCTTAATCAACTGCCCACCATCATGCCCACCGCCCATGATCACCTGATCATAAAATGCGGTGCCGCGGAGAAACATGCCATATTTCCCCTTCCAGCTCAGATCCAGCTCTGGGGTAATTTTGTACACCAACGACGCCAAACCGGTATCGTAATTGTTGTTGGCATCGTTCTTATTGATTTGGGACCCATAACCTTTCGTAGCCATATCGACCACGTCACCGGTGGCCGCCAACATAGAATCCTGGCTCTCGGTTCGAAACAGGGCACCCACAGACAAGGTTGTATCCAGCCGGCCCGACCAGTCCGGGTTCTCGAAATCTAGTTGAACCGCTGAAGCGGGGAGGGAAAGCCCGGTAAGGGCGGTGATACTGGCAACAGCCATCGCCAGCCTGCTTCTACACAGGTGATTATTATTCATGTAGTTCTCCGAATTGCCATGCGCATGGCTTTATTGTTCTTACCCGGTCAACAGTCGCTCCCATTTGCGACAGGTCTCATTATTCTTCCCGACCTGCCGCCCAGGCTAATACATAATTCTTACACACCAGAAAAAAAAATAAATCCCCTGTGTGCTCTATTATTGACGACTAACCAGTCATCGTCCTTTTTCTTTCTATACCCCCATAGAAGATCAGGATGACAGGATCCGCCCAAGCACCTCCGCCACGTTATCGGACGCTGTCTTTTGCACACCCGCAAGGTGCTCCGCCAATAAAGCCTTCCGGCCCGGTTCCAATACAGGCAAACGAGAAGCCCCATTGGCCAAACGGGCCGCAACCTGCGGGTTGATGGCGTCCAAGCGAGACAAGGCAGCCGAAAATAGTTGATACCCTTGCCCATTTTCCGCATGAAATGCCGACGGATTTGCGTTCGTGAACGTGCCCACTAGCGCTCGCACTCGATTCGGTGTCTTCCAGTCAAAAGCAGGGTGTTCAAGCAGGCGGTTTACCTGATCGACGGTGTGAGCCCCCGGCACGGATGCCTGGACAGCAAACCACTGATCCATAACCAACGCCTCATCCTGCCAGCGATCCGCAAATTGCATCAGTGCCTGATCGGCACCGGGCAAACCATGGTGTACCAGCGCTCGCAATGCGCCAAGCTCTTCACTCATACACAGTGGCAGCTCAAATAACTCCACGGCTATCCGACCTGCTTCCGGGTGCTCTCCTGCTGCTAAAAAATCCAACGCCAGATTACGTAACTGCCGCCGCCCCATCGCCCGCCCATCCATACTCAGTTCCGTAGCCAGCAGGTTCTCGGACAGAGACAACCAGTGCGACTGCAACGCCTTTCCTAACGCTTTCTTCATGGCACTGTGCGCGCGATGAATGGAGGCCGGGTTCAGCGGCTTATGCCGGTCTCCCAACGCTACCTCGCCAGGTAATGAAAGCAGCAATGCCGCTTGGGCCGGATCTTCATCACTACGGGCAATCACTTGCTCCAGCACCGGCACCAGCGCTGCGGCTTCTGCATCCGCCTCATCGGTTTCGGTCACTAACCGATCCAGTGCCGCAAAGTACAGGCGCTGGGCGGCATTCCAACGGCAATAGCCGTCACTGTCGTAGGCCAACAGTCGCGCCAATTGATCAACGGAGTAGTCATAATCGAGCACCACTGGCGCTGAGAACCCACGCAGCAGAGAAGGTGTCACCCCAGCAGGCACATTAAACGACACGGTTTGCTCAGCCTGGTCCATGATAACCACCTGCTCCCCCTCAGCCGCACCGTTGCCTCCAGCATCCAACGCACAGGGAGCGCCCTGCTCATCAAGCAACGCCAGACGAATAGGGATAACCAAGGGCTGTTTCTGCTCCTGTCCGGGAGTGGCGGGCGTATGCTGACGGAACCTAAGGTGATACTGCCCGTCCCGGTATTCATCGGTAACCGTCAGTATCGGCGTGCCGGCCTGGCTGTACCAACATTTAAACTGGCTCAAATCGTAGCCGGAAACGGTTTCCATGCTGGCCACGAAATCATCGCAAGTTACCGCCTTGCCATCATTGGTCTCGAAATAATGATCCGTGGCCTTGCGGAAATTCTCTGCCCCCAGCAGGTGATACTGCATACGAACAATTTCTGCGCCTTTTTCATAAATGGTTAGGGTGTAGAAATTGTCAATTTTCTGGTATTTCTCAGGGCGAACAGCATGGGCCATGGGGCCTTGGTCTTCCGGGAATTGATGGTTGACCAGGAAATCCACATCTTCAACGCGTTTCACTGCGGCGGAATGCATGTCCGCCGAGAATTCCTGGTCACGAAATACCGTGAAACCTTCCTTAAGACTCAATTGAAACCAGTCACGGCAGGTCACCCGGTTTCCAGACCAGTTATGAAAGTACTCATGGGCCACTACAGATTCCACCCGTTGGAACCCGGCGTCGGTGGTCGTAGCGGGATGCGCCAGCACACAGGAGGTGTTAAAGATATTAAGGCCCTTATTTTCCATGGCCCCCATATTGAAGTGGCTTACCGCCACAATCATGTAGATATCCAGATCGTATTCGCGACCGTAGGTTTGTTCGTCCCAGCGCATGGCATTTTTCAACGACGCCATGGCATGGTCCAGCTTGTCCAGATCACGATGCTCAGCATAGAGGCGTAACGCCACCTTACGGCCCGATACAGTGACAAACGTATCCTCCAGGCAGGCTAGATCTCCCGCCACCAAAGCGAACAGATAGCATGGTTTCGGAAAAGGGTCTTCCCAAGTCACCCAGTGACGAGCGCCCTCTTCTCCATGACTCTTTTCATCGCCCGAAGCCACCGGATTACCGTTAGACAGCAACAGCGGATAGCGGGCCTTGTCAGCACGTACCGTGGTCGTAAAGCGGGCCAATACGTCAGGGCGGTCCGGGAAAAAGGTAATACGCCGAAAGCCTTCCGCCTCACACTGGGTGCAGACCATGCCATTGGACTGGTATAACCCTTCCAGGGCGGTATTGTTTTCTGGATCAATATCCACCACGGACGTTAACGTGCAGGTATCTGGCAAGCCCCGCACGGTCAGCAGGTTATCTTCATACTGATAGCGAGCACTATTGAGCACCACATCATCCAGCGCCAAAGTGCGTAAGGTGAGCCCTTCGCCATTGAAGGTCATTGTCGTGGAATCAGCAGCAGCCGGATTACGGCGCAGCGATAGACTGCTGGTCACAGTGGTCACCCCATCCCGAATATCCACATCCAGAGCCACTCTATCGACTAGATAGGCTGGGGGCTGATAGTCCGCCAAATGGGTGAATTTCACCATTTCTGCACTTTCCATAACCCTACTCCTCAAAAAGGTTAGTCTGGCGGCCATGCCAATCCGGCCTAGCACCGCTCAAACATCATATCCACGAAAACAACAACACCCCGGCTTGCGGGGTGTTGTTGATGATGCCATTTGTTGTGCTGTAGATCAGCTCACTATCGCGTCGGCATCTGCACATAAGGCGCAGTCGGCGCCAAAACCAAACCATTGCCAAGCAAATCAACTTCAGTGATACCCACTGCGGTCTGGTTCGGAGCCACAACAAAGCTCACTGTTTCGGTCTGTAACTCGGTCAACGCAATGACACCTCCAGCCGTCGCTGGGTCCCCTGGCGTCAACAAAGAAGCATGCTCACCCACGGTCAGATTAACCAACGCATTAGCGGCACTCACATCCGTAACATCAGCAGGCCCGCTTCCAGCAGCTACTGGCTGAGCGTTTAACAAACGAGCCAAAGGCGTAGTCCCTGCCAAGGGGGCTCCGTCAGCGCTGTTCGGCACCACTTGATCGGCCAAGTATTCAGCGTTGTCTCCGTAAGCGGAGACATCACCGCCACCGACAATTTGCTGAACCAAAACAGGAATGGTCAAGCTGCCACAGGTTAGGATACTTGCGTAATCACCCGCCTGAGCCTTTACAGGATCACATGATGCTGCACCAGCTAGAATTTCAGCAAAATTCACCGGGTCACCGGAATCAACTATGCTTTGCGTTACATACAAAAAATTCTCGAAATCAGAGCTGCCCGACTCAACGCCTTCTGCTGCCAAACCATTCTCAATAGACGGCCCCAAACTTTCCGAATTGATCAACAACTGAGTCACTTGCCCTCCAGCAGCAGATATCACCAAGCCGCTCAATGGATTGAGCTTGCTCGCAAATGACGGGGTAGCGGCCTGTGCGGCCAACTGGCCATCCACAGCCACTGCCAGCTGGTTAACAGTTGCGTAAGTCGCTCCCACAATACCACCCAAAGAAACGCCCACCACCTTCACATCACGGGTATCAAGCCCAACCATCCCTTCATCTTCAAGCGCTACGCTGATATTAGAAAGACTGGCGTTGAGGTTCAGCAGGTCCATGACACTTTGGCGCAGGTTGTCACGAGTATTGGTCAATACACCTAAGTTAATGAAATTGAATGCGGCATTGCCTTCTTCAAAAGCGCGAGCCCCATGCAAAGGTAAATCAATCGCCACTGTTGCCACACAGGCTTTAGCAAGGCTATGTGCGAGCGAAACAACAGAAGTGCGGTCGCTGCCAATCCCATGCACATACATAACCACAGGCAAACCATCTGGTTTAGCCATGCCGCAGGTAACACCAGGCTGAACTTCATAAGCCCCATTAGGGAGTGTTAGCTGTAAAGGAACAGATTCAAGGCTAACCTGCTCAACAAAGGGGTACCGATAAGTTACGTTGAAAGTAGAGCCATCCGCATCAGGCAGAGGCAGTTGAGCTGGTAGCTGCGATGCTGCTTCTACAGGAAGGCTTGCTTTTATTTTTGCCAACAATACGGCGCCAAGCGCCTGATCTGGTTGCCAGCTATCCAGCTTATAATTGCCGGAAATCGTTGTCTCGGGGGTGCGCAAATAATAGGGAATATCCATTAACCCGGTGTACAACGACACCACACCGGCCTCCAGAGCCCCATTTGTCAGATCACTTACATCAATACCCGATGCTGACACAGAAACAGCACGGGGCTCAGGCGAATTCAAATCCACGCCCTCCATAAGAATGGCGCCAAGATTCTGCACGGCTAAATTGGGATCCACGCCAAAGCTTTTCTGTTGAGCCTGCACAATCGCCGCCTTTGGAGCTGCATTCGCCAGCAAAGGGGTAATCGGATCGGTAGTAGTAAACGTATAAGAAACCACCACCGACGCTTTCGCCACCTCCGCGGGAATCCCCCCCCCGGACGCCACACCGATAAAGCCCGCAGCCAACGCTTCCCAGCCCTGAATAGCGTTACGCACAGACAACAAAGTTCCTGTAACCGGCGGCTCAGACTCACCCAACACATTGTAAGCTTGTGATGCACTAACAGAATTGCCATCCGTGTCTTGCAAGCCGGTGGTAACAAAAACCAGATACTTGGTAGCGGCAAGGAGCGGTTTGTACGGCGTAATTCTCAATACATTATTCTGTTCACCATCGAGGGATATCACTGAGGCCGACACTTCAGCCAGAGGGAACAGGAAAGGCGCATCTTGATTCACATCATCTGGATCAAGTGGGTCCCCGCCTTCCTCCGTGTTCAGTGCCAACACGAATACGTTGGATTGTGCACATTCACCAGTAGCCAACATAGATTGCTGACACACCTTGATGGAAGCTTCATCTAGCTCACCACCAGCGAAATAGATATCAAACGGTGCATTCGTCGAGAATCCATCCAGTGCATTGATCCCCACTTCCACAGGGTTCGTAGGAGCACCGATATCCGACGTACCATCCGACATTGCTGCTGCTGCAAAAACCAGATCGGTATTCAGCGGCAAATCAAATGTGACAGGATTAAAACGAGCATGAGTGTCAAAACTGGCGCCTTGACTCTGATCCGGTACGGTTTCACTCCCGCCGCCGCAGGCGGCCAGCGCCATAACCATAGCCACCGGCAGTACCTTCTTGTAAGTATGCATCTTCTCTCCCAAACCTCTTTTTATTATTTAATTCCTGCCGTTGCTCACATCAACAATGGAGGGCGGCGGTGGTGCTTACTACAAATAACAGAAGGCACATAATTAGATGCATTATTTCTGCCTACGCTACCCCCAGTGAAAAGAGGGTGCATAGGAACATTACATCAATTCTATTTCTCCACCAATGCGATATTGAGGAGAATAACGGCGGGAAACGCCCGCAGGCATTTTTTCAGGGACGACTCGCCGGTCAAAACGATTTATCTCATTATAATATGTTTACTGCAGAGTATCCGGGCCACGCAGAGTTACCGGCTGATCCTCGGTTTTTTCCTCCCCGCTTTTACAGGCCTGCTCCATATAACCGCTACGTTGCTCTTCAGGTAAATTCTGGGTTTCCCAAGCAATAACAGCCTGAAGACAAAGCTCTTTTTGCTCGCGGGATAAAACGCGACCATCGGCCCACTTACCCGTTTCAATAGCGCGACGCATGTTATCGCAAATGTTCTGATCCATACTCGCAATCAGGTCGTCAAAACTCTGGTAACTCATGGTTTAACTCTTCAAAAGGTCACGGTACGCGACACGCTACATAGATTTGGGCGGCCCACGGCCTATACAGTATTACTCGGCCTAATTGTTGTCACCGGGCCGGGAACTCCAGCCCAATTTAGACCGACAAGCCTGATAGAAATCGTGCCCCGGGGGATGAATCAAATGTAAGCGGTGAGGTTTTTTGCGAATCGCAATGACATCGTCAACCTGCAAGCGAATCCCCTCTGTGCCATCGCAACTGACCAACGGCCGCACTTTTTCTGTGGTGATGTGAATTTTGATTTCACTATCCCCAGCTACCACCAAGGGGCGACTGGTCAGGGTGTGGGGGTTTAGGGGAACCAAGACCATGGCATCCAGCTTAGGGTGCATGATTGGCCCACCACCGGACAACGCATAAGCGGTGGAACCGGTGGGCGTAGAAACAATCAGCCCGTCGGAGCGCTGCCCGTAGACAAAGTGTCCGTCGATCATCAACTCAAAATCGATCATGTGTACACTGTCACCGGATAGCAGCACGATATCGTTGAGAGCGCTCCCCTCGCCGACCACGGTCCTACCCCGGCGCACTTCCAGATCCAACAAGAACCGTTTTTCGGTACTGTATTCACCATCCAGCACCTGGCCGACCCGGGATTCAATTTCAGAAGGAAGGATATCGGTGAGAAAGCCCAGATGGCCCCGATTCACGCCCAATACCGGCACTTTATAGCGAGCCAGGGTACGCGCAGCACCTAGCAGACTACCGTCCCCTCCCACCACAATCACCAGATCGCAGGCTTCCCCCATTTGTGAGGCACTAGCAGCCTGCAATCCCATTTCCGGAAGATGACCAATAATGTGTTTATCGAGGATAACGGTGCAATCACGGCCATGCAGAAAATGAATGAGCTGGCGTAATGAGTAGAGCGCCTGCTCACTTTCAGACCGTGCGATCAAACCGATGTTGCGAAATTTCTCTTGCGCCACAAGGGATCTCATTCAGGTAGTGCTGCTTAGGTTGTTGCGGAAGCCGGACTGGGCAGCCTCACCAACCGGCAAGCACTACCCCTGAGTCAGGTACTCGTTCAGGGTAACAGCATTGGCATTCAGACCGCCATCCAACACGATCACATCCAGGCCGGCGTTTTTTAACAGAAAAGCGGCGGTGGCGCTACGTCGACCTGTATCACAGTAAGCGATATAGGTCTTGCCTGGGTCCAGTAGGCGAGACTTGAGACGCAATACGTTAAGCGGCATATTGGTCGCTCCTACCAAATGCTCCTGATCGAATTCGTCGCTAGTACGCACATCCAGCCACCAAGCGCCCTTTTCTGCCGAAGACAGCACCTGATCACCCGGCATGGTCTTGATGATCGGCTCGCGGAGCAGGGCATCAAAATCTTGTCGGTCCAACCTCATCAAGACACCATCCGTTGCCATAGATACCGTGGCATTACGGGGCTTGCCAGATAGCAATGCTTCTTCACCAAACCACTCACCCTCTTCCAGCATGGCCACCGAAGTCGGCTCGCCCTCCCCTATGTTAATAGACACCTCACACACGCCTTCTTTGAGGATATAGCAGCAATCAGCAGCCTCTCCCTGTCGAATAATCCGCTCACCTTCTTTGTGACGATTCGCTTTAAGTCGGCTGAAAATCCCCAAGATGTTACTGGGCGGCACTCGATGAAAAAGCTTGGACTTGAGCAGGCGTATCATCCATTCCCTGTCGTTCTGATACGCAGAGTTAGCATTAATGTCTAGAATTACGTAGCCCGCAGATTGATCCCAAGAGAGGATGGTATCGAGTCGGAAACTGTCGAATCGCACCACACTCACATCGCCTACCGCTCTGGCGGTGCTGCGGCGAGGCTGGACATGCTCCAGTGGGTGCCAAGAGGCCGTATCCCCAGCGCTTACTGTCCGCCGATCACCGGTTTCATCGCTCAGCTCAACCTTGCCACTAAGCAGATAGATGGTGGTGTTGTCTTGGTCTCCCAGCGAAAAAAGGACATCACCTGACACATAGCGACACACTTCCTGCTGGTCAAGCAGCCAGTCAAGCTGATCTCCAGACAGAGCATTAACTGGCACAAACGTCTGTAACAGGCTTTTATCGATGGATTGCCGTGTCATAACAGTGGCTCCCGATGTTCTTGTTGTTGCTATGGTGAATACAAGCGTGGCGCGGGCCGAAACCCTCATCGGAGAAATACGCTGCAAAAAGCTTACCAATCAAGCACCTGGCGGAACCAGTTCACAATTGCCGACTTAGCGGAATCGCAGTACGTTATCGATGGCGGAATCATTGCGGCAGTTCTGGCAGCGGTTAGCGTTGCAATCAGACACCCCCGGCTTGAACTGATTGGGAACTTCCACACGAATCACTCGCTTACCACAGGGAGCCCCCTCCGCGCCTATAGGCACCTGGCAGGTCGGGCTTTCATAATGGGATAGCCAAGCACGATAATGATCCTCGGTGACTAGGCATTTGCGCGCCGCAAAGGCAGTGGGATTCTCCATGTAACTGGCCACCTGATCGGCTGCAATGGAGATATGCCCGGCACCAGGATGAAACGCAATAAAACTCAACCCCAGCTCTTCAAGCTTCTCCAGCGTCTTCTGTGCTCCGCTGTTGGCATCTTTCAGCTTGTTGCGTTTCTGCTCAGAAATTTCCTCGCGAAGCTGGCCGATAAGATCATCACGGGTCAGCACATCCATTTCCAGCGAGTGTAGCTGCTCTGACATCTTCGCCCGCTCCTCTTCCAGGCGCTGCTCCAACGCCAGCTTGTACTGCTCAGTCAGCACCTCCATCTCACTACCCTGATGCTCACTGCGCCGGTTCTGCTCTTCCAAACTTTGGTTGAGGGATAATAATTGCCCCTTCAAGGAATCATTCTGCTCTCGCAATGCTCCATTCTGCGATTTGATTGCCTTGAACTGCCCCATTACCTTTTCCAACTGAGCAATAAGAATTTCTTCTTTTTGCTGGGCCGCATAGCGCACCTTAGCCGCGTCTTCTGACTGGGTGTTTTCCAGGGTTTGCACCCGCAGGCGCAGCTCCTTGATAATGCGAGCCAGCCTTACCCGTTCTTGATCCGCCTTCTTCTCGACATCCTTTCTCTCCAGGCCGACCGTCGGTGCAGACGCCCCAATCACAATAGGCACAGCCTCCATTTCATCATCCATTACCAGGCCCATTTTCGGGCCACGCTCTCGGATGGAGTCACGGATAACAATAAAATCGTTGGCGCCGGGCTTCATGCCAGGGTCCCACATTTGATCCTGGTGCCAGGCCACCGGGCATTGGCTACGGCAGGCAAGACGAATCGGTCCAGCCCCCATGTCGGGCCCTTGACCCGCATGCTCCGCCAAATGCCGTAACGGCACATTCCAGGTGGTATCGGCCATGCCATCCTCATCAAAATCGATGGTAAATAACACTACAGAGCGAACCCGTAACTGACCGTTGACCAAACAATAAGCGCATCGCACCTCTTTATCTGCAAATTCCGGCATCCCCACCATGCCATCGAGAATGGCTTCAAAATCGGCGTAGAGCATGCTTTTGGAAATACCCCGGTGGTCAAAAAACAGAATTGCTTCCGAGGTAACAGAGGATGCTGCCATGCTGTCTGTCCTTCTTATGAAGTTATTTATTGTTGGTTGGCACAAGCACACCGACCAAGGTGCGTCATTCACAATCTGACACCCGCCGTCACACTGCAGTCAATTATAGTCAGGCACTATCAAAAGAGTGTGACCTGAATGGCAGTTAAAAAAAAGCGTCAACGCCAGGCTTCCCCATCAAGCCTGAAGACCTTTTACGGCCACAACAATAGCTTGCGGCAACGAACCCAAACAGAAGCGTATCAGGATAACTTTGCGACAGAAAAGGCAGGAACCTCCTCCAGACACAAGAAGCTGAAAGGATAAAACAAAGCATTACAGGGATAAGCGGCGGGGAAGTGAGTACGAAGCAGTAACAAGTAAGAATCAAAGAGCACGAACGGCATTATACATAGACAAACGGTCGAGGATTACAGCTCCTCACCGTCGTCCACCCAGCCATCATCTTCAAGGCACTCTTCCAAGCTTTCCATTAACAGCCTTTGTTCTATGCGTTCTTCCAAATAATCATCCATTGCCTTTTCTTCCTTACCATTTCATTTGTTGTCCAAATGATTAGACAGAAGAAAAGTGACAAGTTCATGAAAGAAAACGCCAGGCAGGAAAAATCTGGATGTAAAGAATCACGAAGGGAGGGACGCTTACTCAAAGGTAAAAGCGACAGTATTACATCAGGCCCCAGAACCCGATGCCACGAAACTAGCAGACACAAAAAAGGCCCTCCATAAGGAGAGCCTTTCTTGCTGAATAGTGGCGGAGCGGACGGGACTCGAACCCGCGACCCCCGGCGTGACAGGCCGGTATTCTAACCAACTGAACTACCGCTCCACTTATCCCTTACGGAATTCTTTCACTTACAAAATATGGTGGGTGATGACGGGATCGAACCGCCGACCCTCTGCTTGTAAGGCAGATGCTCTCCCAGCTGAGCTAATCACCCTTGTTCGCGCTGCGAAGTGGGCGCCATTCTATGGATTGGGCCGAGAGTGTCAACGGCTTTTTTCAGAAAATTGATCGTTTGCCTAGAAAATGGTCGATATGTCTAAAACTTGGGCAAAATGAGAGGGATTAGCATCAAATATCAAAATTCGCGCCACAAACCACAACACAGCTTAGTAGCTTGAAGATTGGAGCTGGACGCTGTCACCCAGCTTCTAGTGCCTCAATCTTCGCTTTAGCCTCTGCCAGGCTGAACTGACCCGGCAGTAACTGTCCATTGGGCTTGGCAAGTAAGTAGTGATGCACATCCAGCGCCCAAGTCTGTCGGTTCAACTCCCCCTCCTCAATAATGGAGTAACCTGTTTTCCCCCAGGCTATCGCGTTACCAATCATCTCTCCGCCTCACCAATCACACGGGCAAGTATAATATCGGCCAAATCATCCAGACTCAGCGGCCCCTCGCGGTCAAACCAATTTGGCGCCCAACCGGTCATCCCTGTCAGCAAACGCCGCATAATGAAGGGATCAGTGGTAAAAACCCCCTCTTTATGTAGGCGTGTTAGCACATCCAGCCACAGTTGCTCGTAGATACCGCGCAACTTTAGTGCCCTGGCTTGCTTATCCTCACTCAGGCAGCGCCACTCGGTGACCATCACCGTCATTGCCTCGGCAGTATCGCCCACAATGGACTGTAACTCCGCTCGGATCAGCGCTCGCAATTGCTCCTGCCCCGTGCTGTGGGCGACCACCGCCTGACGCAAACGCTCAGTATTGAAGTGGATTACCTCTTCCATCACGGCATAGAGGATATCCTCTTTGGTTTTAAAGTGATGAAAAATAGAGCCGCTCTGGATCCCAACTGATGCCGCAATATCGCGGACAGTGGTACGGTCGAACCCCTTATCCCGAAACAGATGCGCCGCCGCGCTGAGCAACCGCCCACGAGGAGAATCATCAATTCCATGAATTGCCATTAAACCAGCCATTGCTTACCCCTATCATTAACGCACACATTATCCCGCTTACGCGCGGGGGGCAGCAAGGCAGGAGCAGGAGAACGTGAAACATTAAAAAACGCAGCCCTGAAATCAGGCAGACACGCTCCCATCCTCAGAGAGTGAATCGCGGCGCATGAAGTCAATGCCTGGCAGCCAACCCAGACCATGATTCAACTTTTCACTTCCAACTGCTGTTCTCGTCCTTTACAAACCAAGCGCTTGCTTGGTAGCTTACGAGACCATGAATTCACACGCAAATGGAGCCACCATGACAAAGCCTGTTCGCATCGGCTGTGCCGCCGGATTCTGGGGCGATACCAACAGTGCTGCTTTCCAGCTCGTCCACCAAACCGAGTTGGATTATTTGGTGTTCGATTATCTCGCTGAGGTTACTCTGTCGATCATGGCCGGGGCACGGATGAAAGATCCCAATGCCGGCTATGCCCATGACTTTGTCACTAACGTGATGACCCCCCTAGCAAAAGACATCAAGGCAAAAAACATCAAGGTTGTCAGCAATGCTGGCGGAGTAAACCCGCGCGCCTGTCGGGATGCCTTGGAAAAAGCCTTTGCTGCTGCTGGCGTGGAAATGAAAATCGCCCTAGTAGAAGGAGACGACCTAAACAGCCGCCGCAACGATTTTGCGGCTGTCACCGAACTGGATAGTGGTGCTCCCCTGCCCCCCATGACAGTCACCATGAACGCCTACCTGGGCGCTCTGCCCATCAAGGCGGCGCTTGACGCCGGTGCCGACATTGTACTCACCGGGCGCATTGCCGACTCCGCCGTCGTACTGGGCCCGCTGATGCACGAGTTCAACTGGTCCACCGAGGATTACGACAAACTGGCCCAGGGCTCCCTTGCCGGCCACGTGATTGAGTGTGGCGCGCAATGTACCGGTGGCAATTTCACCGACTGGCGTGAAGTCCCTGACTTCCACAACATGGGCTTTCCGGTGGCCGAGTGCCATGAGGATGGGCACTTTGTGATTACCAAGCCTGCGGACACCGGAGGGCTTGTCACCTGCGCCACCGTCGGCGAACAAATTGTTTACGAAATTGGCGACCCTCGCGCCTATTTACTGCCCGACGTGGTCTGCGATTTTACCCAAGTAAAACTGGAGCAGGTCGGCGAACACCGGGTTAGCGTCTCTGGCGCCTTGGGCCGCCCGCCCACCGACAGCTACAAAGTGTCCGCCACCTACCCCGATGGCAACCGCATTACGGCCTCATTTTTAATGGGCGGCATTGATGCTCCAGAAAAAGGCCAGGTCGTCGCCGATGCCATTCTTAAGAAAGTGGCCGGCCTGTTTGAAAAACAAGGTATGGCCCCGTTCCGCGACACCAATGTGGAAATACTTGGCAGTGAAACGACCTATGGTGCCAACGCCCGGCGTGCCGACACCCGTGAAGTGGTGGTAAAAATTGCCGCTCTGCACGATGACAAGAAAGCCCTTGGCCTGTTTGCCCGGGAAATAGCCCAAGCAGCCACTGGCATGGCTCCTGGTCTATCCGGCCTAGTCGGTGGTCGCCCAAAACCATTCCCCCGCATCCGTCTGTTCTCCACTTTGGTGGATAAGAATGCGGTCACCGCAAGCATTGATCTGGATGGCAAATCCCACCCCGTGGACATTCCCACAGGCCAGATCTTTGACGCCAGCGCTCTACCAAAGGATAGCGATTATGGTACCGCTAGCGGCGACATCACCGTGCCGTTGATCAAATTAGCTTGGGCCCGTAGCGGCGACAAGGGCAATCACGCCAATATCGGAGTGATTGCCCGCAAAGCGGAATACCTGCCCTACCTGAACGCCGCCCTCAGCGAACAGGCGGTCGGTCATTACATGCAACACGTACTTGACCCGGACACAGGCAGCGTTCATCGCTGGTCCATGCCCGGCATGAATGCCTTCAACTTCCTGTTGAAAAATGCCTTGGGCGGGGGAGGTATCGCGTCGCTGCGTATTGATCCGCAAGGTAAAGCATTTGCCCAACAGTTACTGGATATGCCTATCCCCGTCAGCCAGACCATCGCCGACGCAGTGAGCAAGTAATTTTGATTGTAGCGCGCTGCCTGCAGCCAATGCAGGTTAGCGCCTTTAGGATTTCAAGGATTAGATAATGTCATACCGTTCTGTTTTTAGAGAAAACCTGTTCGCCGGCCAAAACATCATTGTTACCGGCGGCGGCTCCGGCATTGGCCGCTGTACCGCCCATGAACTGGCCGCACTCGGCGCTCGAGTCGTGCTGATCGGTCGCAAGCAGGAAAAACTCGATGCGGTGGCGGCGGAAATTGCCGAAGACGGCGGACAAGCGCTGGGGTTTTCTTGCGATATCCGTGATGAAGAGGCAGTCAAAGCCACCGTGGCCGAGGTCTACAAAGCCGTAGACGTGGTCCACGGTCTGGTCAACAACGCCGGGGGCCAATTCCCTTCACCTCTGGCTATGATCAGCCAAAAAGGCTGGGAAGCCGTGGTGCGCACCAACCTCACTGGCGGCTTTCTGATGGCCCGGGAAGTGTTTCTTCAGGGCATGAATAAAAACGGTGGTGCCATCGTTAATATCGTCGCCGACATGTGGGGCGGCATGCCGGGCATGGGGCACTCCGGCGCCGCCCGCGCCGGCATGGTTAACTTCACCCAAACATCCGCCTATGAATGGGGTAGCTGCGGTGTGCGCGTCAATGCAGTCGCTCCTGGCTGGATCATGTCCAGTGGCATGGACACCTACCCTGAAGGCTTCAAGGCAACGCTTAAGACCTTACGCGCCGCCGTACCCCTTCAACGCATGGGCAATGAAGCGGAAGTTTCCGGCGCGATTTGCTTTTTACTCAGCGACGCAGCTGCCTTCATCAGTGGCGACACCCTACGTATTGATGGCGCTGCCAGCCAGGGCAACGTGGCGATCTTCCCACTGCCCGCCCACGACAAAAGCAAACCGTTCGATGGTTTCCACCGCGCCACCACCCCGGACGTTTTCAAGGATCTCTAATGGCCACTCTCGACAGCGCAATTGACCCCAACAGCGAAGAATACCGCCAAAACCGTGAGGCTCTGCTTGCGGCGATAGAAGAGTTCCGCGCCATCGAACAGGCCGTAGTCGATACCGCGGAAAGCAAACGGGCAAAATTTGAAAAACGCGGCCAACTGCTTCCTCACGAGCGTATTTCCAGGCTGCTGGACGCCGGCTCTCCGTTTTTGAGCCTTATGAACCTGGCCGGCTACCAAATGCACGATGACAAAGACGGCACCGAAGCAGGCGGCGGCACTATTGCCGGCATCGGCTATGTATCCGGTGTGCGGTGTTTGGTCACGGCATCTAACTCGGCCATCAAGGGCGGCACCATTTCTCCCTCTGGTTTGCACAAAACCCTGCGTCTGCAACGCATCGCCCTGGAGAATAAACTACCGGTGGTAAGCTTGGTGGAATCCGGTGGTGCGAACTTGAATTATGCCGCAGAAGTATTCGTGGATGGCGCCCGCACCTTTGCCAACCAAGCACGCTTGTCCGCCGCGGGTATCCCCCAAATCACCGTGGTTCATGGTAACGCTACCGCCGGTGGCGCCTACCAACCAGGCTTGTCTGATTACGTGGTAGTGGTTCGCGAACGCGCCAAGATGTTCCTGGCCGGCCCGCCACTACTGAAAGCCGCTACCGGAGAGATTGCCACCGACGAAGAACTGGGTGGCGCAGAAATGCATGCGGGTACTGCCGGCACCGCCGAGTACCTAGCGCAATCCGATGCAGACGGTATTAGCCAGGCTCGTGATCTGGTGAAACTACTGGGCTGGCGCCGAGCGGCCGCGGACGTTCCCGAACATGAAGAGCCGAAATTCCCACCCGAAGAACTGCTCGGTGTGGTCCCTTGCGATGCCAAGAAACCCTACGACGTGCGCGAAATCATCGCCCGCATCGTTGATGGATCCCAGTTTTTAGATTTCAAAAACGAATGGGACAGCGCCACCGTCTGCGGTTGGAGCACCATCGAAGGCAAACCCGTGGGCATTATCGGCAACAATGGCCCCATTACGCCCCGTGGCGCAGCCAAGGCCGCCCAGTTTATCCAACTTTGCGACCAAACTCGCCGGCCCTTACTGTTTCTTCACAACACCACAGGCTTCATGGTTGGTACCGATGCAGAACAGAACGGGGTCATAAAAAACGGTTCGAAAATGCTGCAAGCTGTGGCCAATGCCCGAGTACCAAAAATTTCTGTGGTGGTGGGCGGCTCCTACGGCGCCGGCAACTACGCCATGTGTGGCCGCGGGCTAGACCCACGCTTCATCTTTGCTTGGCCCAATTCCAAAGTGGCGGTAATGGGCGGCCAACAAGCCGGCATGGTGTTGCGCATCGTGGCCGAGGGCAAACAACGGGCCAACGGCATTGAGCCCGACCCGAAAGTTCTCGACATGCTGCAACAAAGCACCGCCCAGAAACTCGACAGCCAGTCCACTGCCCTATACGGCACCGCACGCCTCTGGGACGACGGTATTATCGACCCACGCGACACTCGCCGGGTAGTAGCTTATGCACTGGACATCTGCGACGACGCCGAACAGCGCCAGCTCCACCCGAATTCATTCGGTGTGGCAAGACTTTAAAAACAGTTGAAGGTCCAGAGCCGCGACCGAGGGGCTACAGGAATGCAGAGGCCCACCTTTTCCGCACACAAAGTGTGCGGCGCGGCTCCAGTTAAGCAGCCAATCGACATGGCACATTGGCGTTTCAACGTTGAACGTTAAACTCAAACGATAAACATAACGAACACAACAGGGAGCTTCCCATGCAATTCACTCAAGAGCACGAAGAACTTCGCCGTACCGTCCGCAATTTTGTCGACAAAGAACTCAACCCCCATGTTCGCGAATGGGAAGATGCGGGTCGTTTCCCCATTCATGAAGTCTTCAAAAAAATGGGCGACCTGGGGTTGCTCGGGGTGACCAAACCGGAAGAATTTGGCGGCATGGGACTGGACTACTCCTACGGCATGGTAATGAGCGAAGAAATGGGTCGCGTTCATTGCGGCGGTGTCCCGCTTGCAGTCGGCGTGCAAACCGACATGGCCACCCCTGCCATCGCCCGCTTTGGTTCTGATGAGCTACGTCGTAACTATCTGGCACCCGCCATCGCCGGTGACATGGTGGCCTCCATTGCCGTCTCCGAACCCCACGCTGGTTCCGATGTGGCCGCGGTAAAAACCACTGCGGTTAAAGACGGTGACGACTATGTGATCAACGGCACCAAAATGTGGATCACCAATTCGCCCAGCGCGGATTTCTTCTGCCTGCTCGCCAACACCTCCGACGGCAAACCCCACGTCAACAAGTCTTTGATCGTGGTGCCAAAAGACGCAGGCGGCATTACCGTGGACAAACCGCTGAACAAGCTGGGCATGCGTTGCTCGGAAACGGCCCAGGTATTTTTCGATAACGTGCGCGTCCCGCAACGCAACCTGATTGGCCAGGAAGGCATGGGCTTCATGATGCAAATGATGCAGTTCCAAGAAGAGCGCTTGTTTGCCGCAGCCAACAGCCTTAAGGGCATGGAACACGTGATCGATGAAACCATCGCCTACGCCAAGGATCGTAAGATTTTCGGCATGCCGCTGATTGATAACCAGAGCGTGCATTTCCGCCTTGCCGAACTGCAAAGCGAGGTCGAATCTCTGCGTGCCCTTACCTATCGCGCCTGCGAAATGTATGTGAACGGCAAGGATGTATTACAACTTGCGTCCATGGCAAAACTGAAAGTGGGCCGTCTAAGCCGTGAAGTGGCCGACAGCTGCCTGCAGTATTGGGGCGGTAATGGCTTCATGTGGGAAAACCCCGCAGGCCAGCTTTTCCGTGATGGCCGCTTGGGTTCCATCGGCGGCGGCGCCGACGAAATCATGCTCGGCATTATCTGCAAGACCATGGATATCCTGCCCGGCAAAAAGAAGTAACAGCCGGACAGCACCACTCTGATCCGTAGGAGCGTCGCTAGCGGCGTGATTGCGAACGTATCGGGCCATCCCGTCGTTTGGCGCGCTTCTACAAAAAAACGAGGTCAAGCATGAGCCTACCCAGCACTGAAACCTTGCTAACAAACCAGGACGGCCCGGTTCTGCATATCACGCTGAATCGTCCCGACAGCCGTAACGCCATGAGCCTGACCATGGTGAATGAACTCATGGCGGTGTTTGAGAGCGTGGCCAACGACACCAACATTCGCGCCATTGTTCTGCGCGGCACTGGCGGCCACTTCTGTGCCGGTGGAGATATCAAAGATATGGCGGGCGCGCGCCAGCAAGCCGCCAGCGGTGACAACAACGCTTTTCAGACATTAAACCGCCGCTTCGGTGAAATGATTACCCTGGCTAACCGTCAACCGCAGGTAGTGATCACAGTACTTGAAGGCGCCGTACTGGGTGGCGGCTTCGGCTTAGCGTGCATTTCAGACGTTGCCCTTGCCAGTGCGAACGCCACCTTTGGCCTGCCTGAGACCGGGCTGGGGGTAATCCCTGCCCAGATTGCCCCCTTTGTGGTGGAACGTATAGGCCTGACCCAAGCGCGCCGTTTGGCGTTGACTGGAGTGCGTTTCAAAGGCGACGAAGCACTGCGACTCGGCATCGTCCATGAAGTGGTAGCCGACAGCGAGGCGTTGACCGCAGCACTGGAGAACACCCTCACGGCCGTTCGCCGCTGTGCACCACACGCCAATAGGGTGACTAAGGAACTGGTCCTGAACGTGGGCCATATTCCTATGAACACCCTACTAGACCAGGCCGCCACCGACTTCGCCGCTGCCGTCAACAGTGAAGAAGGCCGCGAAGGCACCATGGCGTTCGTACAGAAACGCCCAGCAACCTGGAATCAATGAACATTTGATTTACCACAGGAGGCACAACGTGTTCATAGCGAGCCGTGGGCCGACAACAAGGCTTCGGCATTCCCTAAGCGCGTCCATCTTGGCCGCAACGGGATCAGGTTGTGTTTCTCTGTGAACGCTGTGGTGGAAAGCATCATAACCACCAAGCCCCAATACCGGTAAGGAACTCCCATGAGCTTTGAAAAAATTCTGATTGCCAACCGCGGCGAGATTGCTTGCCGGGTGATAGCCACCGCCCAATCGCTCGGGTATCGCACCGTGGCAGTCTATTCTGAAGCAGATGCAGGCGCCCGACACACGGCCTTGGCCGACGAAGCCGTTTGCATTGGCCCGGCCTTGGCTAGTAGCTCCTATCTGAATATGGATGCCTTATTGGCTGCCTGTAAGCAAACAGGGGCCGATGCAGTACACCCCGGTTACGGCTTCCTCTCCGAAAACGCCGCCTTTTCCAAAGCCTGCAAAGACGCAGGCATTACCTTTATCGGGCCCGATGAAGGGGCCATCCAATTAATGGGTTCCAAACGACTCTCCAAGATTGCCATGCAGGAAGCAGGGGTTCCCTGTATTCCCGGCTATCAGGGAGAAGAACAAAGTGACGAAAGACTGCAACAGGAAGCCGAGCGCATCGGCCTACCACTCATGATCAAAGCCAGTGCCGGCGGCGGTGGTCGTGGCATGCGCGTGGTCACCGATGCGAGCGACATCAGCGCGCAGCTGAAAAGTGCCCGCCAAGAAGCCAAAAGCGCCTTCGGCAGTGACGAACTGATTCTGGAGCGGGCGGTGTTGCAGCCTCGTCATGTGGAAATCCAGGTATTCGGTGATCGTCATGGCAACGTAATCCACCTAGGAGAGCGTGATTGCTCCGTGCAACGTCGCCACCAGAAAGTGGTAGAAGAAGCGCCCTCCCCTGCGGTAGACGAATCCCTGCGTCAGCGTATGGGCGAGGCCGCAGTTCAGGCCGCCAAAGCTTGCCAGTATGTTGGTGCCGGCACGGTGGAGTTTCTGCTTGCTCCGCAAGGGGATTTTTTCTTCTTGGAAATGAATACCCGCCTGCAGGTAGAACACCCGGTCACCGAGCTGGTCACTGGGCTGGATCTTGTAGCGTGGCAGATCAAGGTCGCCCGAGGCGAGGCCCTGCCGCTGACTCAAGATCAGGTACAACTGACCGGGCATGCAATGGAAGTCCGCCTCTACGCCGAAGATCCAGCGCAAAATTACATGCCACAAACGGGGCCGATTCTACGCTGGCAGCCCGCCAGCGGTGACGGTATTCGTGTTGACCACGGTCTAATGGAAGGCACCGAAATCGGCAGCCATTATGACCCTATGTTGGCCAAGATTATTGCCGTGGGTGACAGCCGCGAAGACGCCCGCCGCCGTCTTATTCGTGCCGTGCAAGACACCACCTTGATGGGCGTAAACGATAACCGCGAATTCCTGGCGGCCATCCTTGCTCATCCCGTTTTTGCCCGTGGCGATGCCACCACCGCGTTCATCGGCGAAGACTTTGCCGACGATAGCAGTCTGGCCGGCAGCGCCCCTGACAAAACCCTATGGGCACTGGCCGCACTGCACCACTGCCGTAGTGAAACACCCAGTGACGACTTGCGCGGTTGGCACTCCAGTACGCTGGGCGCTCAACCCGTCGTACTTCGCAGCGGAGAGCATAAGCAAACACTCTATATTCGCTATGAAGGTGAACAAGTCCACGTTACGTTTAGTACCGAGCCTGACATTCTTACCCTGACACCGCTAACGGGTGATCGGATAGCCGTGAACGGCGTAGAAGTGACCGCCAGCGTGCTGCAAGATGGCAATCAATATTGGCTGCAAAGTCAGGGCCGCACGGCCTGTTTCAGTGATGATACCCACACCGCCGCCGACAGCAGCGAACAAGCGGGCTCTGGCCTGATCCGTGCTCCCATGGATGGCGCCATTATCGACATTAGCGTCAAGCCCGGCGATACCGTGAGCAAAGGCCAAGTGTTAGTGATCATGGAAGCAATGAAGATGGAACACAGCCTAAAGGCAGACTGTGACGGCACTATTGAAACACTGGATCTGAGCGTCGGCAATCAAGTAAAACGCCAGCAGTTGTTGGTTACGGTCACGCCAGATGTCGGTTAGTTTAGTAACAATTTGCCGACGGAAAAGGACACTGCATCGTGATCCAATAATTTACACTGGGGTAAGTTGTGCCATAACACCCAACTCATTACCCGAGCATTACCAGCATGCAGGGCGCTTGCCCTGCTCTAATGCTACGGTTAAGGTAAGCGCCCGCTTGCCAACACTGGGTTCCCGGCTTTTCGGGGCCTTCCAAGAACAGACAATGGAGATCCTATGAGCAACGCCGACATCATCACGTTGCCCAAGCTTCTGTCCAAGATCCCAGAGGTGATCACTCATCTTCCCGGCCTGATCAAGGGCTCAAAGCTGACGAAAATCACCGATACCAGCAAACCATTGGGGCTGGGCGTTGCCATTGAGCGCGCCACCAGCATGAACCCTAATGGTGCTGCCGTGATCTACGAAGACACAGAACTTACCTATAAGCAGTTTAACGCCTGGGCTAACCGGCTGGCAGACTACCTGGCCTCTATCGGCCTGAAAAAAGGCGATACCATTGCGGTCAATATAGAAAATCGCCCCGAGCTGCTTGCCACCGTTGTCGCCTGCGCTAAACTCGGCGTCTGTGCGGCCCTTATCAACACTTCCCAACGGGGTAAAGTGCTGATCCATAGTTTCAACTTGGTGAAGCCCAAAGCTGCCATTATTGGTGAAGAACTGGTTGATGCCGTGGAAGAAGTTCGCGGTGATCTGGACCTTAAAGACAACTTCTTCTGCTTCGCAGATCAGAACACCTTAGATAACCCCGGTGACGTACCGAGCGGCTACAAGAATCTGGCCAGCGAAAGCCGTGATTGTTCCAGCGAGAACCCCGCGTCCACTAAGCAAACCTTCTTGCGTGACCCGTTGTTCTACATCTACACCTCCGGCACTACCGGCCTACCCAAAGCGGTTGTCTTCAACCACGGCCGCTGGGAAAAAGCCTATGGTGCTTTCGGTTTCTCTGCCTTGCACCTGACCAAAAATGATCGTATCTACACTACCCTGCCGTTTTATCATGCCACCGGTATGGTGATCTGCTGGTCCTCGGTCATCGCTCCGGCTGGCGCCGTTGTCCTTGCACGTAAATTCTCCGCCAGCGGTTTCTGGGACGATATTCGACGCCACAACTGTACCGCTTTCGGTTACGTGGGTGAGCTGTGCCGCTATCTGCATGAACAGCCAGAAAAACCCACCGACAAAGACAACAAGATCCACACCATTGTAGGTAATGGTCTGCGTCCGAGCATCTGGAAAGACTTCAAGGATCGTTTCGGCATTGAGCGGGTGGCAGAGTTGTATGCGTCATCTGAGGGCAACGTAGCGTTCACCAACATATTCAACTTTGACAACACCGTTGGTTTCTCCCCTGTGAGCTACGCCATTGTCAAATACGACAAAGAACGTGACGAACCGGTGCGCGATAGCAAAGGGCACATGACTAAAGTCGGCAAAGGCGAAGCGGGTCTAATGCTCGGTGAAATCACCGACAAGACTCCTTTCGATGGTTACACCGACCCAGAAAAAACTGAGAAATCTATCTACCGGGATGTGTTCACTAAGGGTGATGCATGGTTCAACACCGGCGATATGATGCGCGACATCGGCTTCCGCCACGCTCAGTTCGTGGATAGGCTGGGGGACACCTTCCGCTGGAAAGGCGAGAACGTATCCACCACCGAAGTGGAACAGATTCTCGATGGCTACGATGGTATCCAGGAATCCGTGGTCTACGGTGTAGAAATTCCTAACACCAATGGCCGTGCGGGCATGGCCCAGATTCGCCTAACCGGTAACCACAAAGACTTTGACTTCAAAGGCCTGTGTGAGTACCTCAAGCGCGAATTACCCGCTTATGCCATCCCCGTTTTCCTGCGCATCAATGAAGAAGCCATGGAAACCACTGGCACCTTCAAGCACCAGAAAAACAAACTCAAGGAACAGAAGTACGACCTGAAGCAGCAGAACAATGCGGTTTATGCCCTGCTGCCTGGAGAGAGCTGCTACCAGCAACTGGACGAGGCCACGCAGGACGGCATCGACGGTGGCAAGTACCGCTTCTAAGCGATCCAGATGATCTAGGAAAGCAAAAAAGGCGCCTTTCGGCGCCTTTTTTGTGCTCCATTACAGCGCTAGTGGTGGCTTAACCCATTAGCGCAATGCCGCAATAGACATTGTTCTCGACACCGCCAACATAGGCCAGACATAGCGGGGGTTGTAACGTAAGTCCACAGGCGCTCTCCATCGCTACAAGACCATCACCTAACGATTTATGCCACCGTGCCACGCCCGCCTTAGTTTCCTTTACTCCTTTTCTTTACTCCCTTCATTTATCCAAACACGTTCACGTTACCCACATGGCCTTTTCTATCCACGGCATCTGTGGATAACACTGTTAACGAGCCTCGGATAACGCTTCGAAAGCCAGCATTTACGGTAGCTACAGCGACTTGTGTGGTTTTTCATCAAGGACATATGGATATGGATACCTTGAAAAAGGTCAAGACCATCGCCGTTTTTTCTTTGCTGGGATTACTCCACAAAAGCTGTGGATAAATATGTGAACAACTTGACCACAAGTATCTGCATCGCCCGTAATTAGGCGCTTAGCGCACAATGGTTCATTTTTAAACGAATCATAAAGCACTGATTATTCAATAACTTATTATTATATTTTCTCCTGCACACAACTCACCTTTGACCTAATGAACAAACCCCTTAGTCACGATCAGCTTGTGTAAAAGCGCCAGAGAGATCGCAATCCCCTCATGACCCACTGGTTTTATGGATTCAAAAATTACGTCAGCAAAAAACGCGAAGATATTGTCCACAGATCTTGTGGATAACCCTGTGCATAGACAGTAGAAAAGCGAGCATAATCGCCTATAAATCATGCCCCGAGACGATGTGTTCATTTTTTGATCTATATTTTTTCTTTAAAGAAATCATATAGTTATACTATTTACCAAGAGATTTTAACGAGATTGTCACTTTTTCGTTCAGAAAAAGAGCATTGACAACAAATCTGTGTACAACATTGGGGCATTCTCACGTTACCAAGAGTGACACCCTGATACAGACACGCACATAACACCAAGGAGGTGAAACGGGGAAGAAAACGCAAGGAGGGGAAACCCCCGGCTATTCTGACAAAACACCAGAATAACCAGGGCTAAACACTAGGTACTCATCAGCCGAATGCTTGCAGCCCGGTCTGGGCCCGGCCCAAGATCAGGGCATGGACATCGTGGGTACCTTCATAGGTATTCACCGCTTCCAGATTCATTACGTGGCGAATCACATGATACTCGTCACTAATGCCATTGCCGCCATGCATATCTCGAGCCTGACGAGCAATATCAATGGCCTTGCCACAGTTATTGCGCTTCATCAACGAGACCATTTCCGGCGCCCAGTTTCCCGCATCTATCAAGCGCCCTAATTGCAGCGCCCCTTGCAAACCTAAGGTAATCTCAGTCTGCATGTCCGCCAGCTTTTTCTGAATCAGCTGGGTAGCCGCCAGCGGGCGGCCAAATTGTTTGCGGTCCAAAGTGTACTGACGAGCCGCCTGCCAACAGAATTCAGCCGCACCCATGGCTCCCCAGCTGATCCCGTAGCGCGCTTTGTTCAGGCAACTGAAGGGCCCCTTTAAGCCCTCCACGTCCAATCGGTTTTGTTCCGGTACAAAGCAGTCATCCAGCATGATCTGACCAGTGATCGATGCCCGTAGAGAGAACTTGCCTTCAATCTTAGGCGCGCTAAACCCGTCAAAGCCCCGCTCTACCACAAAGCCGTTGATCTTACCGTCTAGGTTCGCCCACACCACCGCCACATCGGCTATTGGAGAATTAGTAATCCACGTTTTGGAACCATTTAACAGGTAACCACCATCCACTTTTTTAGCGCGAGTGCTCATGGAACCCGGGTCAGAGCCGTGGTCTGGCTCGGTAAGACCAAAACACCCCACCCATTCGCCACTGGCCAACTTTGGCAGGTACTTGTTGCGCACCGCTTCACTGCCAAAGGTATAAATGGGAAACATCACCAGGGACGACTGCACACTCATGGCGGAGCGATACCCGGAATCCACCCGCTCTACTTCCCGAGCCACCAAGCCGTAGCTAACGTGGTTCACTCCCGCGCCACCATATTGCTCAGGAATGGTGGATCCAAGAAACCCCTGTGCCCCCATTTCTGTCATGATCTCGCGATGAAAAATCTCGTGCCGGTTCGCCTCAAGCACCCTGGTCATCAGTTTACTTTGGCAGTAATCCTGCGCTGCATCACGGATCATCCGCTCATCGTCGCTGAGCTGAGTTTCCAGCAATAGCGCATCATTCCATACAAAAACACTCATGAATCTACCCTCTCCAGCACCATGGCAACGCCCTGACCTACGCCAATGCACAAACTAAGAAGTGCATAACGACCGCGGGTTCGCTCCAACTGACGCATGGCAGTCAAGACCAAACGCGCACCGGACGCACCTAACGGATGGCCGACAGCAATAGCGCCACCATTTGGGTTCAGGCGCTCATCATCCCCAGCCAAGCCCAACTGCTTACAGCAGCCCAGCACTTGGGCGGCAAACGCCTCATTAATTTCAATCACATCCATCTGAGCTAACGCCAGGCCCGCCCGGGCCAATGCCTTGTTGCACGCATCCACCGGGCCTAGGCCCATAACGCGAGGCGCCACTCCGGCAACCGCACCAGACAGAACTCGAGCACGGGGAGCAATACCCGCCGCCACACCAGCCCTACGCGAACCCACAATCACTGCCGCCGCCCCGTCATTTATCCCAGACGCATTACCCGCAGTAATAATGCCCCCATCGACAATAGCAGGCAGTTGTCGCAACTTATCAACGCAGGTTCCGGGGCGGGGATGTTCGTCGTCAGCCACACGCAGTGGTGTCGCCTTGCCCCCCTGGGGCACCGTAACCGGTAACACTTCCTGCTGATAAAACCCTTGCTCACGGGCGACCTCATAGCGTTGTTGAGACTGTATAGCAAAAGCATCCGCATCTTCACGGCTAATACCCAGGTCGTGCGCTACATTCTGTGCCGTCTGCGGCATAGTATCGGCACCAAACTGCTTGAGCACTTTCGGGTTAGGGAAGCGGGCGCCGATAGTGCTATCGAAAACTGTCATCTCCCGGCTAAACGCTTTTTCTGCTTTGGCCATTACATAAGGGGCACGGCTCATCGATTCCGTACCACCGGCAATGATCAACTCGCCCTCGCCCACCGTCACCATACGTGCCGCATCCAATGTTGCGGCGAGGCCGCTGCCACATAACCTATTCACGGTGATCCCCGCCACGGACTGCGGCAACCCAGCTAATAACCCGGCATGACGAGCCACATTACGGGCATCTTCCCCCGCCTGATTAGTATTACCAATGACAACATCTTCATACAGAGAAGCCGCAAAGCCATTTCGCTGTACCAGTTCGCGAATCACTCCGGCCAAGAGGTCATCCGGGCGTACCGATGCCAGAACGCCGCCATGGCGACCAAAAGGGGTACGCAGACCATCGTAGATATAGGCATCAAGCATTACATCCTCCCAGGAGTTACACGCTCAAGCGGCAAAGAGACTCGATATGTAGGTAGAAAGGCCTCTCTCACCCATTTCATTCTGTTCAATCACACAAAGCATTACGAAATAAGGTGGGGGCCGGAAAAAGTGCTTTCAGCCAGTCAATATCCTTAGCGTGTTGTAGCGTAAAGGTTACCGTCTTCCGATCGCTACGTAGAATTCTATTTTTAAATTTCAGAGCAAAGTAAGCAGTAGCCAGAGTGCGATACAAATGATAATCGCTGACAAAGGCTAACCAATATCGTGTGCCTGCCATCGCTACAACCTCGCGTGACTACACCACCGTTATTTTTAGGGTATCCGGAATGGGCTCTTCTTTGTGTTGGCAATGCCAATGCTAACGTTGCGGAATTGCGATAATGGCGCAATGGGCGTGAAAGCAGCTACAAGCTTAAAACTACAAACCACGAGGCGATGAAAACGGCGTAACCAGCTGAGCTGCACATATCTACGTATTTCAATCAAACCGGTAACACAGACACCGCCTAGCTGTTTATCCGTGGCTCGCCCGCGCTTTGTAGTGTGTCGCTTTAAGCTCCTCCTCCTAATCAGGCTGCGAAATACCAAATACCGTTACGCTCTTCGCGCTGCACTTTGCCTTGCTCCAGCAGGCAGTTGAGATGCGCAATGCTTTCCCCCATTGCAAACATCATTTGCTGCACATCCAATTCGCGCTTAAACATTACCGGCAGCATATCGTGAGCATTATGGGGCTGCTGCCCACAGGCAACCAGCACCTGCTCCAGCTGCTGCGAATGATGATCCACTAACGCATTAATGCGCGCATGCAACCCGCGAAATGGCAGCCCGTGGGCGGGCAACACTAGGGTGTCTTTAGGAAGCGCATCGCGTATCACTGTCAGGCTATCGACAAATGCCATCACCGGATTAGCCTCAGGCTCCGTGGGACGTACCATTAAGTTACTGGAAATAGTCGGCAGCACCTGGTCGCCACTGAGTAACACGTGGTCTTTCTCGCGATACAGGCACAGATGCTCCGGCGAATGGCCACGGCCAATATACACCTGCCAAGGCTCACCATTAATAAGCAGCAAATCGCCCTCGCCGATAAAGTCCGGGGATTTAGGCAGCGGCATAACCACGCGGCGAAAGCCATTACCTTTACCCGCCACTTTGTTCAGGTCGTCACCCAATAGTCCATGGCTGGCAAGAAACGCTTTGAAACGCTCAATAGTTTGAGCATCAGAGGCAGTACAAATACTGTCAGCCAGCTGCCACTCACCATGACTCATCGTCACCGGCACCCCACAATGCTGCTCAAGCCAACCGGCCATGCCAAGATGGTCAGGGTGGTAATGGGTAACAATAACCCGAGTTACGGGTTTGCCGTCGAGCTGTTCAGCCAGCAACTGCTGCCAAATTTCGCGACTGCGCCGCACCCCAAGACCGGTATCCAAGATGACCCAGCCATGGGTGTCTTCAAGCAACCAAAGATTGATATGGTCAAGAGCAAACGGCAACGGAAAACGCAGCCAGAAAACACCTTCGGCAACCTTGAAGCGTTGACCCGCCAACGGCAGCTCAGTAAAGGGATAATCTAGTGACATAAGGGACCTTTTGTTTTTGGCGAACAGGGGGTGATCATTCGATACACAGAAAAAACCAGTACCTTTTGCCGTGCCACTGGTCTGTGAGCACAACGACAGGCCTGGCGACAAACCGTTTTCTTTGTAAACCCTGTGACTTTGGCGATAAGCCATCATTGATAGGAGCACGATCATGCGCGCTTGGTGTATTGAAGAGAAGCAATTGCAACTGCATAGCCTTGAGGCACCGCAGCCCGGACCGGAGGAAGTCCAGGTACAGGTCAAAGCCATCGGAGTGAATCGGGCCGATCTGCTGCAGGTTCAAGGCCGCTATCCGGCCCCACCCGGAACCAGCAGCCGCATTCCTGGGCTGGAATATGCAGGGGTCGTCAGTGCCATTGGAAAACGAGTTCAAAAACGAAAAGTCGGCGATGCGGTAATGGGCCTGGTGCCAGGCTGCGCCTATGCGGAGCAAGTGATTAGCCATGAACGCGAAACACTGACGATTCCTCAAGGCATTACTTTTATTCACGCTGCCACTTTGCCCGAAGCCTTTCTCACCGCCTACAGGGCATTGTTTCTGGAAGGCGGCTTGCAGCCGGGCCAGTGGTGCCTTATACGCCCGGCCACCGCCGGCGTCGGCCTCGCGGCTACACAGCTGGCCATCACGCTTGGCGCCCGCCCCATCGGGGCTAGCCGCGAGCCAAACAAACTTACTGCCGCCAACGACCTGGGGCTTGTGGCTCAGGTCCGCGAAAACGGCACCTTTACCGCACAGCTCAACACCATTACTGACGGGGAAGGCGTAGCTGTAATTCTGGATATGGTCGGCCCAGATTGGAACGATCTGCTCGGCGGCCTGCGTGCAGAAGGCAGCTTGGTGAGTATCGGTGTATTGGGCGGCTTGAACACTGAGCTGAACTTGGGCGCACTGCTGATGAAACGCCAGACACTGAAAAGCATGACTATGCGCAGTCAGCCACTGGAGAAGCGAATTCAGCTGGCGCAGGTTTTCAATGACCGGTTGGCGCCTTTGTTCGCCAACGGCCAATTGCGACCGCTGCCACTGGAAACGTTTTCCTTCGAAAACGCCATCGAGGCCCACAAGCATATGGCCAGCAACGACTTCAGCGGCAAGCGAGTGATTGTTGTCAAATAATAAAAGGGCCAGAGGAAGCATTGCGCCCCACAATAAAGCAGTATTTAAAATACTATTTCATGCTTGCTACATCGTCCTCAATGACCAAAATGATCAGTGCCAATCCCTTAAGCACAGAGGCCTGCGGGTTCCTCGAAACAAAAAAAAACGGGTACCCAAGGCGGGCACCCGTCAAAAGACACCACTAAGGGGTTAGCGGTGTGCGCTACAATAGAGTTTGAATAGCTTAAAGGTTTTCAGAGGTTCCTTTAACTTTCCTCCGAGTCGGGCGTTTCGCGGCAGGCTTTTCGGGTTGCTCTTCGGCGTGATCTAGTGCCTGAGTCAATTCCTGCACCCGTTTTTCAAGCTGTTCGATCTCCCGCTTGTTCGGCAGGCCTAGACGGGATAAAGCCTTGTTAAAACGGTCATCAAAGGCTTTTTCCATTTTTTCCATCGTCTCGCCGGTATGATGGCGAACCCGTTCTTTAATCTCTTCCACCCGGGATTCGGTTTTATCCTTGGTATGCCGCTCCACTTCCCGGCCAGCTTCCACCAAGGCATCAAAAAAACCGCTGCCCTCTTCCTCAGCGCGAGCAAAAGCGCCCAGACCGGCTAGCCAGATCTGATGAGTGTATTTACGAATGTCTTTTGAAGCCCCGCTCAGGGCTTTCAGCGGGTTTTGACGCCCGTCTTTTTCGTTCTGGTTCTGTTCTTGGTCGGACATAGCCCAAACTCCCGAAGGCAATTCCACGAGCGAATGCAGCGGGAAAACAACACACAAACATTATCAACGCGTGGGGCGAATTATAGAGGGGTAGAGGCGCCTGATATCGACAAATTGTAGAACAATAAATCAAAAGTGATCCAAGACAACGCTTGCAATACCGGGTGCCCAAAATTCGAACCAACGATACTATTTATCCACATCATCCTTGTCTATGACGCCCTGCTGTCGCCCGCTGATCAAACCAACACCCCGCGCTAGGCTTTTGGCTCTTTCGCGAAGCATGTCCCGTGACCCGCCCGTTAGCATGTCCATGAAACGCCGACGAAGCCGATCTTCAAGCTGTGACGCTCCCTCATCCAGGCGACGATCTACTTTGCGCTCAATCCGTGGACCTAGCCAAAAGTGGCCGATGAGACCCAGTAGAATTAGAGTCAGCAGTGAAGAGCCTGCTGCTGCCGCAAACAACAACCACGCCAAGGTGGCTATATCTATCTGCAGCACCTGCATTCAACTAATCCCAAATATAAACACAAGCTGGAAAAGGCCAGCCATGGCGCCAAGAAAGCCGCCGACCACAATCAGAATCCACTCGTCTTCCTGAAAAGCCGGTCGCAGCAAATCCTGAAACTCATCGGAACTCAATGCCTGCATACGCTCAGACATCAGCCGCTCGACAATCTGACCCCGCTCTTTGTTGAATCCCTGGTCCTCAAAAGGCTCCACCGCCAAGTCCACGGCCTTCTCTTCCACCGCTTTTTTCAAGTCAGCGTAACCCTCTGGCCCTACCGTAAGCTGGGCGGCGGTTCGCACCACCCCACCATTAAGCAGCGGTTTGAGATGACGTTTAATTAACGCTTTGGTGCGATCACCCCGCGGCCCATTCACCACCTGGTACATAATGTTGTGCAAGGTAATCACTTTGGCCGTGGAGAGACGAGCAAAGGACTCAGCCACATCTTTCTGACGCTTTAAGAATAAACCCTGAATCCGGAATGGCCCGACCTTGATCGGGTTCAGTGGGCGGAAAATCAGGTTCAGGGCCAGCCAGTTTGTCGCAATACCCACAATGAAGCCGAACAGTGGCAACACCCAGTTTTCTGGGAAAAAGATAAATACAGGCACCTGGATTAAGCCAAATAGAAAACCGAAATACAGACCGGAGTTAGTAACAAAGCGGAATTCGGGATCCCCCACTTCGCGGAACATCTGCACCATGAGCTGCTTGTCTTCGCTCATCTGGGTGATAACCATATGTTTCATGTCAACCAGGTTATCAAGATTACGGCTGATGTCGTCGACCACATTATCCATAACGGCAGGAATGGCGCGCCGAGCACGACTATAAACCCGTTTGCGCACCAGCAAAGGCAAGTTTTCCCACAGAACGGCATTGCGTTCGGTCATCACCTCGTCGGTGTACTCTTCGATACGGAGCTGGATAGTACGAGTGAGGTGGTCAGCGATTTTTTCCGGTTCCATTTCGCGGAAAAATTCATCCAAGCTGCCCAGCTTGGATAGCGCCTTATCCACCACAATGCCGGCCATTTTTTCCACCTTGGAGGGGATAATGCCCTGCCAGCCGAAAAAAGGACGGATACCCAGAAATTCCAGGGGATAGAAAGTCATCTGCACAGCCATCCAGTTGGTTGTCCAACCGACGGTTCCAGCGATGAACGGAATACTGACGTACTTCCAGAAATCCGGGTACGCAAGCAAAGATTCCAGCATTGAAAAACAACTCCCCTTCAAGGGCTGGTGCACTGTAACTCGACAGCGCTAAGGCGAACAGGTCCCGCGTACACCCATCCAAGTCAAAAAAGCCAATGTAGTTTAATTATGAAAATGCATAGTATAGGGAGCAGTCATGCCAAATATAAGCGGCATCGCGTAATTTTTGGCAACAATAAGAGACCGGAACGATCACTCCGGGTCAACATAAAGACAGGATAGCGCTGCCACCATGCCTGAAACCGGTAGTTTCCCCCAACTTATTGTGCTGGGAGGCCTAGAAAGTGCCCTTAATCAGGTGCTCACAGGTACACAGCACGGTCGAGACCATCTCGCCGCCCTCCATGGAACCGTGGTGCGAGTCCGTGCCGAACGCCCCCGGTCAGTTCTGTATGTGCTGATCTATGAAGATGGCGTGGAACTGCTGACCGACTACGAAGGCAATGTGGACATTCGTGTGCGCGCACCGCTGGGGGCAATGATTCACTGGTTGTTTAGCAACGGCCCACTAGAAGACCACGAATCATTGCGTGTAATCGGCAGTGAGCAGCACATTGCCGTGCTCGCTGAACTAATAAATCAATTCAGTCTCTGGCCGCTAATCCGCAACTGGCTGGACGACCATGTAAGGCTCAAGGAGCTGCTTGCCCTGTTACGCCGGGAAGACCCAGTCTGGCTTGAGCAATTAGCCACCCTACCCCAACAGGTCGGTCAGCTGGCCGAACAACAAGCCCAACAACAGTTACTGCAGGAAGACATCCTTGAAGAACTGCGTCAGCTGCGCGGCGAGCTGCAACGGGCGCGCAAACTGGATCAGTTCTTTACCCTCACCGGCATGCTGCTGATTCTATTGTCGCTAATGAAAGCGTCCAGCTTGTGGGAAACCACTTGGCATGCCTTACAACAAGATTTCCTGTCACTGGCCATGCTTAGCCTTGGCATTGCCTGCTTGGTGGTCCGGTTACTTCCTAAACGGCTCCCTTAAAAGCCGGACATTATAAAACATAGGCATAGCGAACCAAGTACGGGTCAGGGTTTGTCCTTGCGTCCGAAAATATTCCCCAGGCGCTCACCCACCATTTCCGCACTGCTACGTGCCAAGTTACGACTAGCGCCTTCCAGTAACTCTTTAGACGGCAAGTTACGCACGCCTTCCGCCAGCCCTCGTCGAACCCCGTCTTCCACTCGATCCGAAAGAACCTGCGCCGCTTTTTCCACCTGCTCATCCAGCTCCCGTTGCAAGCTGTCACGTAAACGGGGCTGAAAATAAAAATTCGCCCATACACCGACAACCAGCAGAGTACAAAAAGAACTGAGTAGTGCCGACGCGACAATCCATGTAACTGACATGATTTCTTCCTCTGCGTGGTCCCGATTCAGGCCCCGGCCTAAAGCAACCACGTGTATAAGGGGGCCGGCATTATTGTTAAGTTGCGCTGTATAAGAGTATGACCTGATAACGGGCAACCGTGAACCCGCTAGAATCTTTGCAGCAGGAGTGGAGGCCAGCAACGACTGAAGCCTCTGCTCGCAGAAATTAACGAGGCTCTCGCATTATCCAGTGCTAACATCAACATCTCAGCCGGGCCGTTACCGGATTGACTCACTCGCCATGAATCCACACTTAACGGATTTAGCATCACGTTGAATGTACAGATCGCTCACATGAGGACAGCGGGGCAGATACAGAGACGGCGGGTCAGCGATACACTGAAACTACTGCGCCAACCGACGGGACGCGGCCAGCGAATTCTGTCACCGCAGGCACAAAACAGTCCGGCCAAAAATAACGTAGGCGGATACTGAACAGGTCCCACACAAGACGCTCAATCACGCTTCTTTGACACAGGCACTCCAAGCAGACTTATCGACACTCTAACGCTCATACTCGCTAGGAGCCCAAACCTTATGGCTTGCGTGCAACCAACACCGCACGGCGTGGTGCCGGGTAACCTTCACGGGTAAGGCTATGATCCTCGGGATCTAAAAAATCAGGAAGCGACTGGAAACGCATCCAGTCGGTAGACCGTTGCTCTTGCACCGAAGTGTTGCTTTCGTCCACACAGCGCACATCCACAAAGCCGCATCGTTCCAACCAGCGCGAGAGCATAGCCACCGACGGCAAGAAAAACACATTGCGCATCATCGCATAGCGATCTTGCGGCATTAACACCGTACATTCATCCCCTTCCACCACTAGGGTTTCCAATACCAGCTCGCCACCAGCGCACAGCGCCCCCTTTAACTCCAATAGGTGATCCAGAGGCGAGCGCCGGTGGTACAACACCCCCATGGAAAACACCGTATCAAACTGCCCGCCTTCTGCTGGCAGCTCTTCCATACGCAGAGGCAGGAACCACACAGGTAAATCCGGCGCAAAACGACGTACCGCCAGATATTGCACCAAGAACAGAATGGTCGGGTCGATCCCCACCACGCAACTAGCCCCAGCAGCTGCCATACGCCAGCAGTGATAACCACTACCGCAGCCCACGTCGAGAATCCGTCGCCCCTGCAACGATGACAAATGCGGTGCTACCCGTTGCCACTTCCAGTCCGAACGCCACTCGGTTTCCACCGGAACGCCAAAAAATTCAAATGGTCCTTTGCGCCACGGGATCAACCCCTGCAATGCGAGTTTCACAGCCTCTTCATTCTGCTCACCCGCTCGTCCAATGGTCAGCGTGTTCTGATCCAGTGCGCAGTTCGTCGGCCCAGCCGGTAGAGCATCCAGTGCCGCCATCCAGCGTGGTAGGTCACCGTGGGGACGCTCGACCAGGCGCTGACGCGACAGCGCCATAACGGCAGACAAAATTTGCGGAGAAAACAGGGGCTCAAGCCCACGTTCGCAGGCCTGCAGGTAATCAGTAAGCATTAACGCACAGCCAGTAATGAAACAAAGTTAAAACAGCGGAACCAGACATGAATCTGGCGGTAGCCCGCTTTTTTCAGTCGCGTCTCGTGGGCCGCCAGGGTTTCCGGAATCAGTACATTTTCCAGCGCATTACGCTTCTGGCTGATTTCCAGATCGGAATAGCCATTATTGCGTTTGAACGCATGATGCAATTCGGTCTGCAAGGCATTCTCAGCGTCATTGGCGAAACGGATTTTCTCCGATAGCACCAGGATGCCACCAGGCACCGTGGCATCGGCCAGGCGTCGAATCAGGGCATCACGTTTTTCCAGGGCGATGAACTGCAAGGTAAAATTGAGCACCGCCATGGAACAAGAATTGAACGCCATCTCTGCCACATCGCCTTCTTGCAGTGTCACCCGATGTGCCTGACCAGCTTGAGAGAGCAAGTTCTCGGCCTGCTCAATCATGGCCCGGGAATTATCCACCGCAACAATAGGATTACCGGTGTCCCCGGTCAGGGTCGCCATGGCAGTGGCGGCGGCCCCTAGGGAACACCCCAGGTCATACAGGCAAGTATCCGGCTGCGCGTACCGGGCCGCCAGCACCCCAATCATGTCGATAATAGTCGGATAGCCCGGCACCGAGCGGCGAATCATGTCCGGAAAAACCCGCACCACTGTGTCGTCGAAGGAAAAACGCCCCACCTGCGAGTGTGACGTGGCGTAAATACGATCTTGTTGATCAGACATAAAGGCCCCTGTATGCATCTGCGGCGCCGATTATAGCGAGGAGCTGAGCCCGGAAGAAACGCTTATTCGTCCAGGCTAACGGGCACATTACGCCCCTACCGTCGGGCTATCCTGGCAAGAGAGGCAAAGCAACGACCCGCCGAGAACACCATGTAAACAAACAGCACAAATGCTAAACATTACATAATAGGTTCTTCGCCTGCCCAAGCCCATTGCCCCTGCTTTCACAACAAGAGGTTCGCAACAATCTAGATACAAGCCTTTAGGCCCGAGCAGAAGAATTAAAGAGCATACTCGCCAGTTTAAAACGCAGTTAACACAATGAATTTAATGATGAAAAAAAACCTATAGGGTGGCAATATTCACACAAAACCAATAAACAAGAACTGGATTAAAAATCATTAAAAGAATGGGCTTAAGCATGATGCTTGCCTGCTAATTGGAAACCACCGGAACCATCTTGCGAGTGTTGAATATGCTCATATTCCGCCATCACGAATCATTTTCTTTTCTTACCACCAGCGCCATCGGTCTCACCCTTTGTGGGCTCGGGCTAACCTTTAATAGCATTGAGTGGCAGCTGATCAGCATGGCCAGCTTTTTTGGTGGAATCATGTTGGCCGCCTATGGCTGCGTGCTCCACGCGATACAGAACCATCAAGCATGGCGCGTCGAAAGCGCACTATTGGTAATATTTATGGTGGTCTTACTTGCAGAGCCCTTGCTACCCACGGCAGTACAGGACACGTTAATATACCTTATGCCGTAACCCCCAAGTACTTGAACAAAGCTTGCTTCATGGCCGCCAGAGAAAGAGGCTTAATCAATTGTCCATCCATACCTGACCGAGACATTCGCCCAGAGTGTTCGCTAATCGCATGGGCGCTCAGTGCTAGTATCTGGCAAGGGTTCCAGCCGCGCTCTGCCTCCAGATCACGAATGTGTCTAGCACAGGCAAAGCCATCCATCACCGGCATATCCAAATCCATCAGCACCAAATCCAGATTACCGCTCTGCGCACCAAAAGCATCAAGCCCTTGTTGACCATCTTCAGCGACAATAATGTGCACAACCCCAAGCCGTTGCAGGTACCCTTTTGCCACCATCTGGTTTACCGGGTTATCTTCAACGATAAGGACACGCAAATTGGAGACAGATTCCACCGCCGCTGGTTCAGTGATAATTGGAATCACACCCGGCACATGGCTTCCCAATAATTGCTGAAGATCAGAGACTGTGATCACCGATCGGCGCAGCACCAGGACATCGCCTGACAGCCACTGCGGAGGGGAGCAGCGCATACCGATCAACAGTAGAATTTTGATGTCGGCCGAGTTCAAGCGTGTCATCTGTAATGCTTCCCCGAACAACGCCTGATCAGGCAAACCATTGATCAGCAAGATACCACTGTCCGCCTCTGCGTTAGGCTCAGCGAGCTGCCCAACAGTCTTTATCACCTTCACGGTCTGAAAACGCGGATCATCAATCAACCAATCAGCCAGGCTCCCCTGCACATCCCAGAGCCAGCTGGCAGGCGGCAGTTCAGCCATCATCGGGACCGTTTCTTGATCGCTGGCCATCTGGATACTGAAGCTGAACCGCGAACCCTGCCCTGGTGCGCTGTGCACATGGATCTCTCCCCCCATCAGCTCGACTAACTCACGGCTGATAGACAACCCCAATCCCGTACCCCCATAACGCTGTGCTGTATTGGCTGATGCCTGTGTGAAACGTTGGAACAATTGGGCCTGTTCCACCTGACTGAGCCCAATGCCCGTGTCAGCCACCGAGAAAGTATATAGCGGCGCCTCGCCGTACTGCCGACGGCATACTAAAGACAATACGACCCGCCCATTACGGGTGAATTTCACCGCATTGCCAACCAAATTGATCAAGATCTGGCGCAAACGAATAGCGTCACCCACTACGTCCGATGGCGTCTGCGGATCCACATCCAGAATCACTAGCGTGCCGTTGTCACTGGCCGGCAGATTGAACATTTGCACACACTCAGCCAGCAACACCGGTAGGTCAAAGTGCTCTTCCACCAACTCCAGCTTGCCTGCTTCAATCTTGGCGAAATCCAGCACATCGTTAATCAACGCGGTTAAGGTACGGCCAGCGCTGTCTATTAAGCTGATGTACTCCTGCTGGCGAGGTGATGGGTCGGTCTCACGTAACAACTCGGCCAACCCAATAACGCCATTCAACGGCGTTCTAATTTCATGGCTCATACGGGCGAGAAACAAACTCTTAGCTTGGCTTTCAGCACGGGCATTGATTGCTCTAGAATTAGACCAATACACCCATAGAGCCAAGCTCAACACCACCATATAAAGCAATACGATGCCCAGCATCATCCAAACTGTGGCCCGCGCTTTCTCATTGCGAGCATTACCCAATAGCTGGTCAGCCAAGGAAATCAACATGGCGGATAAGCCATCCACTGATTTCATGACACTGCGGCTACGATCATAGGCATCCGTCCAAGACACCTCGATCTGTGTGGCCAAAATCAGTTCCTGTTCAGACCACGTCAAAAACGACAATAAACTTCCCCGCACTAACCCCCATTGTTGCTGCAGCTCGATGGCTCCGGTACGTGCCGCCAGTGCCTTGATCTCACTGTCGATGATAGTCACCTGATGTTGCAGCCGCTGCCAGGCATTTTCCAGCCGGCGGACATCATTGTCGCCCAGGTAGCCGCCCCGTAGGCTCACATATAATGACAACGATCTAATCAAGCCGATATCTTCCTGCACCTGCATGAATGAACCCAAGGGAAGCGACAGCACTTCGTTGGGTTCCAAGCCCTCACCTATCGATAAGTCCGACACAAACAACACCGTGGACAAAACCGTGCTTAGCCGCTGGGTAATTTGGTTCACGTTATCAAAAGGGCCAACCACATCTTCCATAGGAATGCCGGTTTTCACCGTCAAGTCGCTCCAAGCCTCACTGAGTAAGCGGGCCTGATCACGTAGCCCAGCAGTATCGCGTTGCCGTACGCCGTGGAGAAAGGCCTGCAACCGACTGCCCGCGCGGGAACGGCTAAGCTCGAAGCGCGAGACGATCCCCGGTTCCTGGGTATAAATAGCCGCCGAGGCCAGATCTCGCATATCATTAAGAGGCGGCACGGCCTCCAGCCCCAGGTCAAACAAGCCCACATCTGCACGCATGGTATCGTAGGTATCCAGCAGCCCTAGGCGATGCTGAAGCAAAAGCGCCGAAGCGATAGCAAATGGCAACGTGATCAACGCAAACAGCAGTAACATGGCCGCACTGGTTCGCAGACCCACAACCGGCAGCCTCGGAACTAATTGCGCCCCATCTTGTGACGCAGTATGTGATGGCTTTTCCATCGGCCTGCCCTGAAAAAGGTTATGCTCGTAGTTTGCCACGTGGGAGGGCCTGAAAAACCCCCTGCATGGCCTATAAGGGTATAAATGCTTAGGACACCTGTGAATAACGCCTTGCACACTAAGGCTTTCAGGCTGGTTCCCCCCCAGTTGGACCAGGTAGAGAGGAGCGCACTTCTGAAGGCCTGCGGGTTGCCTGTCGAGGCCGTACAACAACGGGATATCCCGATAACAAGATAATAACCTTCCCTATGCTGCGATCTATGAATGTAAAATTTTGCTATCTGTTGCCCGCCTTTATCTGGGCCATTTCGCTGGCCGGCTGTGCCAGTAAAACGGCCCTGGAAACCTCAAGCGCACCATTGCACGTACAAAAGTTAGACAAATCCGCCCTGAAAGCCACAGGCTCGGAAAACCAAGCCCGCGCTCTACCCGCGCACAAAGCGCAGCTAGCGTTCTATCAGGCCCCCAAAACCCTGGCAGGCCTCCAACTTGACGGCGAAATCAGCTCCGAATACGCACGCACCCTGCGTTACCGAGGGCCCAATAGCAAAGAACAACTTACCCTTACCCTCTCAGGCTTACCCATAGGGTGGGATAGCATGCCTGCGCATCGTGCCGTAGCAGGCTACTACAGCGAGCTTCGCCAGCGCCGGGTGAACAAAGCGTTAAGCAACAGTGCCTATGCTCTTAGCATAATCAGCGAACAATTGGTCGACCTAGAAGGAAACCCGAGCGCGCAATCACAAATGCGCTGGATAGAACCCAATCGACCGATTCAGAACCAAGCGTTACTGGTCACACTGATCAATAACCACTTCGTTCGCATCAGCAATGCCAGCTACCAGCAAAAAACACGCTGGTTACTGCAACAGGCCAAGCGTGCCCTCGCAGAGTTCAAGGCAGCACAGGCCGTGACGGCACCCTGAACGCAACATGTTATTATTTCGCCTCACTGGGAGGTTCGCTAACCATACCGGCTTCATTAACGCTCCCGTGTTGGCAACCCTGACCCTCGCCCACACAAATGGGCCCTCTTCTTTATGACAGCAATTGATTTCGCCCTGCCTAACTGGGGTGGCCACGCCATTGTCATTGGCGCTGGGCTGGCTGGCGCCACCACCGCCCGAGCCCTAGCCGAACGGGGCTGGCGGGTAACCGTGATCGACCCTCAGGGCATTGCCAATGGCGCATCCGGAAACTTAGCAGGCGTGGTATACAGCACCCCTAGTCCTCACCTAACCCCACAGAACCGTTTCTACCAAACGAGCTACCGCCATGCATTAACTTGGCTATGGCGCCACGGCTTTCCTGCCAGTCACCGCGACGGCCAACTCAACGGCGTGATTCAGCATTTCGTCAACGACAAACAACGGAAAAAGCTCACCGCTGCCATGGACAGTGGCGCCTGGCCAAAGGATTTGCTGCGACCGGCCAACGCCGCCAATGCCGTAGAACTGGTGGGCGGCGGCTATCTGCGCCCAGATCGCTGGTGCCAACATCTTCTCGACCACCCCGCCATCGTGTTGCGCCATGAAGCAGTAACGTCACTCCATGAAGGGGCACCCGCTAGCGTATGGCTAACTCACAGTGGGCCGCTTGAAGCCAATGCTGTGATCGTTTGTGCTGCCGGTGCCAGCCAGCAGTTAGGCGGTTTGGCCTGGCTTCCCCTCAAGCAGATACGAGGCCAGGTCAGCTATTGTAAGGCCACCGATACATCCCGCCAGTGGCAACAGGCACAATGCCACGGAGGCTATCTAACACCCGCGTTGGACGACCTACACTGTGTCGGTGCGACGTTTAATTTGCACGATAGCCACCCTGCGCCCACAGATGCCGACGATGCCGAAAACCTTGCACAGCTAAAATATTATCTTCCAGATGCTTGGCAGGCTTTGGGGGGCAATGCCATTGCGATCAAACACCGCCGCGTGGCCTTTCGTTGCCAGAGTGTGGACTTTTTGCCCTTGTGTGGCCCCTTGCCTGTAGCCACCGACAACCCCCACCGTACAGCCACAGGCTTGTATCTCAACCTTGCCCACGGCAGCCGAGGGATTACCGGTACACCGCTGTGTGCTGACCTGTTAGCCGATCTCATAAGCGGGCAATCGTTACCCATAGACGCACAATTGGTTGACGCCCTGGACCCTGCACGGTTTATTGTTCGCAAACGCAAAAAACAACCGGAGTGGAAACCATGAATTTAGTGAGCGTGCCTGTCACCGCCCTGTATGCCGCCCTATGCGGTTTTCTTATTATCGCCCTAGCCGCCAACGTAGTCCGTTACCGTTTGGGTAAAAAGGTATCCTTAGGGGATGGTGGCCACGAAGATGTGAACCGCGCCATTCGCGCCCACGGTAACACCATAGAATATATCCCACTGGCACTGATATTGATGGCCTTGCTGGAAATCAATGGTGCCGGCAATACCTCCTTACACCTCTACGGCATTGTGCTGCTGGCCGGGCGTATATCCTACGCCTACGGCATGCTGGTTCCGCACAGCAGCATCAACCAGGCCCGCCAGATTGGAGTGCTGTCATCCTGGATCGTCATCGTCGCCACTAGCATTCAGTTGCTGGTGAGCAGCCTCTGAAATCGCAAGCTTACAAACATAGAAAGCGCCTTTCGCGCTTTCTCATTTAAACCGCTTAACCCGACACTATTTATGCCAATCATTGTTCCTTGGAAAGATCTGCCCCCCGACACACTGCACAACCTGATTGAAGAGTTCGTGACACGGGAGGGTACCGACTACGGCGATACCGAGATCGCCACTGCTACCAAGGTGGAGCAGGTCCGTGAGCAGTTGAAGAAAGAACAGGTATTTGTGCTATTTGATGACATTACCGAAAGCGTTTCCATATTAAGCAAGGAACAGCTCACCGACATTGAGAACGGACAGTAATCACAGGTTGCTGCTAATTCTTAAGTTATTCGCTGTGAGCGCTGTCTACCCCCTGCCGTATACGCAATGTCACCAATACCGTGCGCAAATGCGGAACCGGCACATCAAGACGGTCAGCGATAGCGACTATATTGCCAACAATGGCCTCCAGCTCGATAGGCCTATCATTCAAGTAATCCAGCGCCATAGAGTTTTTATATGCGCCCATGGCGCGAGTCCCCGATATATTCTTCTCGATGATGTCGGGGGGCATGGGGTAACCATCAGCCTCAGCCACCGCTATCACCTCTTTCATCATAAGGCGGATCAACGCTTCGCCACCTGGAGCATCAAGCATGGTCAACGTATCAGCACCGTTGGCCAGCACGCTCAACGGATTGAACGATGTGTTCCAGACACATTTGCGCCAACGCTCGCCAACCACCGCATCAGTACCGTTGACATCGATACCGCCCTCGCGGAACAAATTGGCCAACTGTTCGCAGTGCTGATCAAAACCCTTTGGAAAATTCCCCATCACCAGCTGTCCATAGGCCTGGTGATTAACGGTACCCGGCCCGGTGCGGCTCACAGCAATGAATGCCAAACAACTTAGCAATGGATTGTCGGGGAAGGCATCGGCCAGCTCACGTTCAATATCCAGGCCGTTCTCAATCAGCACCAGTGCGGTGTGATTTCCTAACCAAGAGCGAACGAGTTCTGCCCGGTCCACACCCGGCAACACCTTGACGCACAACAACACATAATCTGGCGTTTGCAGCGGGGTTTCACCAGGCTGATAGACATGATCTGGAGTCCACGAAAGGTCACCCAGCGGGCTAGTAAAGCGGAAACCAGAGGCTTTCACTGTCTCATAATCTGAACGCAACACAACACTAACCGCACACCCTGCCCGTTTCAGGATCGCGCCATAAAAACTACCAATGGCACCAGCGCCTATCACCACAATGTGGGGCTTAGCCTCCGCGCTTTTGAGGATCATTGCCTCTATTCTCCTAACAGGCTGCGTTCTTGTTGGGGCCCAAACAACGCCGGCAAACCGAGCATGACAAACAAACCCATCGCCGATGAATACAAAGTGCTGACTCGCTGATGAACCTCACCTGACGCCCGCGGCAACAACAGCACGCCACCGAGTATGTTTCATACGCCCAGGTTATCGAAAGTTCAAACGAGGTTTGTTCATGAAAAATAAGCGCGAGCCGTTCTCACACAGAACCTTCACCAACCACAAGGCTGGGGGAACGCTGCAGGCTGAACAGGAAAGTATCCACATAATCCGGCGCGGCATCCGCCAGATCAAAAACTGACGGATCCAACAACCAATACATGATCACGCCATTGAGCAGGCTATGCAGCAATGTCACCGCACGCCCAATGTTTAACCCTGCAGGCAGCTGCCCTTTGGCAATAGCATTCCTGAAAGTCGTTTCCAGTCCGTCAGACGCATCCCTGCACGCATCGCGCTGGCGCAATAGCAGATCCCGATTCTCATCACTGAACTCGCACTTCTGAAAAATGATCTCGAAAACCCGGCGCTGGGACGGATCCTGAGCCACTTGCTGTAACAAATACACCATAAACTCACGCAGGCGTCCCATTGGATCCGCCTCATCATCCGCCTCTGCCCGCTGGGCTAAGGCCTCAAATGGCAAGCGCCGACGGTCCGCCATGGCCACAAAGACATCATGCTTATTTTTGAAGTGCCAATAAATCGCTCCGCGCGTCACTCCCGCCTCACAGGCAATATCATGTAATGAGGCAGACAACACGCCCTTGCGATGAAAAACTTGTTCCGCCGCATCCAAGATATGGGTACGGGTTTCCATCGCTTCTGCCTTGGTGCGCCGAACCATTGGAGACTCCCAAATGGAATTGACAGTATTTTGTTCAAGTTAGCCAAAAGATCTATACATACATTACTGAATGTATATACTGAACTTGATTCATTTTTCATGCAAGCACCACAAGCCGTCTTTAATGGACAAGCTGATGGCGTGCTATAGCGTGTTTCCAAGCACTGAGGTGATTATGCGCAGCGGTTTCATTCTCCCCCTGATAGCAGGCGTACTCGCACTGCAGCTAAGTGGCTGCGGCGATGCCGGCCAATCCGGCCAACAACAACAGCAACAAGCACCCGAAGTCGGCTTTGTCACCGTCAAGGCGGCCACCGTCACCTTGAACCGGGAACTGCCCGGGCGAACCACTGCACACCAGGTTGCCGAAGTGCGGCCCCAAGTCAGTGGTGTGATAGAAAAGCGCCTCTTTGAAGAAGGCCAAGAAGTAAGCGCGGGGCAACCGCTGTACAAAATAGACTCACGCACCTATCAAGCAGCGGTGGCTAGCGCCCGAGCGGAGCTGGCCCGTGCCACTGCCACCCTGAATTCCAACGACTTGCGAGCCAAACGCTTCAAGAAACTGTTGGATTACAAAGCGGTGAGCCAGCAAGAATACGACGAAGCTCAGGCCCAGCTGGATGAGAACAAGGCCGCCGTAGCCGCTGCACGTGCCAATCTGCAAAGTGCCCAGATCAATCTGGATTACGCCACGATTAAAGCGCCAATCAGCGGGCGCATTGGCCGCTCCAGCGTCACCGCCGGTGCTTTGGTCACCGCCAATCAGGCAAACGCCCTGGCCACCATTCGCCAACTCGACCCGATCTACGTAGACCTGACCCAGTCAAGCAACGAGCTGCGTCAGCTGCGCCAAGCCATGCAGGCCGGTGAGCTGCAACAGGTCAGCGACGACGAAGCACGCATTACCCTAATACTCGAAGATGGCTCCCACTATAAGGAAGCCGGTGCCCTGCAATTTTCCGAATTCGCCGTGGATGAAAGCACCGGCTCAGTCACCTTGCGTGCCCTATTTCCCAACCCGGACGGCGAACTGCTGCCCGGCATGTTCGTTCGCGGCCGCCTACCGGAAGGTCAACGCAAGGATGCCATTCTGGTTCCCCAAAAAGGCATTACCCGCGACCCGACCGGCCAAGCCTACGCCATGCTGATCGACGACAATAATCAGGTAAAAAAAGTGAAAGTCCGCACTGAGCGCGCAGTCGGCAACCAGTGGCTTATTGCCGACGGACTGAAAGACGGTGATCGCCTGATTGTGGACGGCCTGCAACGGATTCAGCCCGGCGCTCCGGTTTCCCCAGTGGACACAGAAAAAGCCAACGTCGAGCCCGCACCCGCACAGCAAGAACAACCCCAGTCCCCCGCCAGCGACGCTGGCGAGGCACAAAGCGCAGCGCAATAATACGCAACGACGAGAAACGGGATTCCCATGGCCAGATTTTTTATTGACCGTCCAATTTTTGCCTGGGTGATTGCCATCATCATGATGATGGCCGGTGCCTTGGCCATTTACACCCTGCCCATTGAGCAGTACCCCACCGTTGCGCCTCCGCAAGTCTCCATTGCCGGTAACTACCCCGGCGCTTCGGCGAAAACCGTGGAAGATTCGGTCACCCAGGTGATCGAGCAACAAATGAACGGGATCGACAACCTGCTGTACATGAGCTCCAGCAGTGACTCTTTCGGTAATGCCGCAGTGAACCTGACGTTCGCCCCCGGCACCGACCCGGACATTGCGCAAGTACAAGTACAGAACAAGCTACAGCTGGCGACCCCCCTGCTGCCCCAGGAAGTGCAGCAACAAGGAATGCAGGTCACCAAATCCTCAGACTCTTTCCTGATGGTGGCGGGCTTTACCTCCGAAGATGGCAGCCTATCCCGTGCTGACCTAGCCGATTACGTGGCCTCCAATGTGCAGGACCCGGTCAGCCGGGTGCCCGGCGTGGGTCAGATCCAGCTGTTCGGCTCTCCCTATGCCATGCGCGTCTGGCTGGACCCGAACAAACTGAATAAATTTGATTTAACCCCCCAAGATGTTACCCAGACAATCGAGGTTCAAAATAATCAGGTAGCCAGCGGTCAATTGGGCGGCGCACCGGCCGTAGAAGGCCAGCAATTGAACGCCACCATCATCGCCCAGACCCGCCTGGAAGACGTGGATCAATTCGAGAATATCCTGCTGAAAGTAAACCCGGACGGCTCTCGAGTGTTCCTTAAAGACGTGGCCCGAGTCGAACTGGCAGCGCAGAACTACGACGTGCAGGGCCGTTATAACGGCCAGCCCGCCGCCGGCCTGGCCATCAGCCTAGCCACCGGCGCCAACGCCCTGGACACCGCAGAAGCACTGCGTGCCCGCCTAGCCGAACTGCAGCCCTACTTCCCTGATAAGATGGAAATGGTGTTTCCCTACGACACCACGCCCTTCGTCAGTATCTCCATCGAAGAAGTGGTACATACCCTGTTCGAAGCCATCATCTTGGTCTTCCTGGTCATGTATCTGTTCTTACAAAACTTCCGCGCCACCCTCATCCCCACACTAGCGGTGCCCGTGGTTCTGCTAGGCACCTTTGCGGTGCTGGCCGCCTTCGGCTTTTCCATCAATACCCTAACCATGTTTGGCATGGTGCTGGCCATCGGCCTACTGGTAGATGACGCCATCGTGGTGGTGGAAAACGTGGAACGGGTGATGCACGAGGAGGGCCTCCCGCCCAAAGAGGCTACCCGTAAATCCATGGGGCAGATTACGGGCGCGCTGGTGGGCATCGCCTTGGTACTGTCAGCCGTATTCGTTCCCATGGCCTTTTTCCCGGGCTCCACCGGAGCCATTTACCGCCAGTTCTCCATCACCATTGTGTCCGCCATGGTGCTGTCCGTGCTGGTGGCCTTGATCCTCACTCCGGCCCTGTGTGCCACCATGCTCAAGGCCAAGGACAGCGAGCACCAAACCGATCATGGCTTCTTCGGCTGGTTTAACCGCACCTTCGACAAGAGCAGCCGTCGTTATCAGGGCAGCGTGGAAAAAATCCTCGGCCGCCGGGGCCGCTACCTGTTTATCTATGTGGTGATCGTCGGTGTGCTCGGCTTCAGCTTCATGCGCCTTCCATCCAGCTTCCTGCCGGAAGAAGATCAGGGGATTTTGTTCACCCTAGTGACCCTGCCAGCGGGCTCAACCCAAGAGCAGACAGTCAAAGTGCTGGAAAAAATGGAGGACTATTATCTAAATGAAGAGGCCTCCGCTGTGGATGGCCTGTTCACGGTGGCCGGCTTCAGTTTCACCGGCCGCGGCCAGAACGCCGGCATGGCGTTCGTGAACCTGAAGGACTGGTCAGAACGGGATCTGTCCGTGGACGGCGCCGACAATGTGGTTGCCCGCGCCATGGGCTATTTCTCCACCATTCGCGAAGCGATGATGTTTGCACTGAATCCGCCATCGATTCCTGAACTGGGCAACGCCAGCGGGTTCGACTTCCAGCTGCTTGACCAGTCTGGTCAAGGGCACGAAGCGCTGATTCAGGCTCGTAACCAGATGCTCGGCATGGCCGCCCAAGATCCTCGACTGGCCGGGGTACGCCCCAATGGTTTGGAAGACAGCCCGCAGTACCAAATCGATATTGACCAGCAGAAAGCCAAAGCGCTAGGGCTGTCCATCAGCGACATTAACAGCACTCTGCAAATCGCCTGGGGCTCCAGCTACGTCAATAACTTTGTCGACCGGGGCCGGGTAAAACGAGTGTATGTGCAGGCCGATGCCCCCTACCGCATGCTACCGGAAAACGTCAACGACTGGTTTGTGCGTAATAACCAAGGGAAAATGGTGCCGTTCTCCACCTTTGCCACGGGCCACTGGACGTATGGTTCTCCCAAGCTAGAACGCTATAACGGTGTGTCGTCGGTGAACATCCAAGGCAACGCGGCACCCGGCTACAGTACAGGCGACGCCATGGATGCCATGGAAGAACTATCCGCTAAGCTGCCCGCCGGGTTCGGCTTCGAATGGACCGGAATGTCCTACCAGGAACGTCAGTCTGGTGACCAGGCCCCTGCGCTGTATGTCATCTCACTATTAGTAGTATTCCTCTGTCTGGCGGCCCTGTATGAAAGCTGGTCGATTCCATTCGCGGTAATGCTGGTGGTCCCTCTGGGCATTCTCGGTGCGGTACTGGCCGCTACCTTCCGTGACCTGAACAACGACGTCTTCTTCCAGGTGGGGCTGTTAACCACCATCGGCCTCTCGGCGAAAAACGCCATTCTGATTGCGGAATTCGCGCTGGAGCTGGAGCAAAAAGGCGAGCACTTGCTCAAGGCCACCCTAGAAGCCGTGCGCATGCGGCTGCGCCCGATCCTGATGACCTCACTGGCCTTCATGCTCGGGGTAACCCCACTGATGATCAGTACTGGTGCTGGTGCCGGTGCTCGTAACGCCATCGGTACCGGGGTATTCGGCGGAATGCTCACCGCCACCGTCCTCGCCATCTTCTTCATTCCGCTGTTCTACGTGGCGGTGCGCAAACTATCCGGCGTGCCCCTCGACGGCAAGAAGAAAGGCAAAGAATAAGTCCACGCGGAGTAATACTGATGACCCGTAACCCACTGACGCTCGCCCTTCTGGGCGGGCTGATGCTGGGTGGCTGCACCCTCGCCCCCAGCTATCAACAACCACTCTCTCCCGTCCCTGCGCAACTGGGCGAAGCCAACGGCAATAGTGCCAGCGAGCTAACCCTGCCCAGCTGGTCCAGCCTTTATCAGAGCGCGGAATTGCAACAGCTGATTCAAAGCGCATTGGATAACAACCGAGATCTGCGCATCGCCGTACTCGATGTGGCCGCCCTGCGCGCCCAGTACCAAATCCAGCGTGCAGACCTGTACCCAAACCTATCCGTGGACGCCAGCGGTTCCCGTCAGCGTCTGCCCTCAGACCTGTCCGGCACCGGCCATTCCACATTATCGGATCAATACGGTGTGCAAGTTGGCGTTACCGCCTGGGAACTGGATCTGTTTGGCCGGGTACGCAGCCTGAAAGATGCGTCGCTGGAAAAATATCTGGCCAGCGAAGAAGCCCAGCGCAGCACCCAACTGGCGCTGGTTGCCCAAGTGGCACAAAGCTACTTAACCCTGGTTAGTGATCGCCAAAACTTGGCAATCAGTCGCGAAACCGTGGTCGCACAGGAGGACTCTCTGGCATTGATTGAACGCCGATACGAGAGCGGTTTGGGATCCGAGCTGGATGTGCGCCAAGCACAAATTGCCTTGCAGGAAGCCCGCGCCAATCTGGCCAGCTTTGAACGCCAGGTGGATCAAGACTATAACGCCTTAGCCGTACTGGTCGGCGGGCCACTGCCCACCCTGAAATCGGTGAACTTGGACAACGATGCCTTGGCCCTCGTCGCACCAGTTCCGCAAGGCCTACCCTCAGCACTACTCACCCAGCGACCGGACGTACAACAAGCCGAGCATCAGCTGCGGGCCGCCAATGCCAATATTGGTGCCGCCCGAGCCGCCTTCTTCCCAAGCATTCAACTCACCGGCGCCTATGGCACCATGAGTAGCGAACTGTCCGGCCTGTTCGACAGCGGCTCCAAAGCTTGGTCATTCATCCCCAGTATTTCCCTACCCATTTTCTCCGGGGGCCGTAACAGGGCCAATCTGGATCTAGCCGAAGTTCGTCAAGATCAAGCCGTGGCCAGCTACGAGAAAGCCATACAAACCGCCTTTCAGGAAGTCGCTAATGCGCTGCAAGCCCGCGACACTCTGGCTCGCCAACAGCAGGCTCAACAGGCACTAGTCACCGCCACTGAGCAGTCCCTGACGTTGTCACAGCAACGCTACGAACAAGGCGCAGATGATTACCTTGCGGTGTTGGACGCCCAACGCACTCTGCTCTCGGCCCGCCAACAGCTAGTGACGCTAAAACTGCAGCAGTTGACCAACGAAACCGAGCTTTACCGCGCCTTGGGTGGTGGCTGGGATGCGCAACAGCCCACCCATGTGGCCAGCCGCTAACGCAGCTCAGAAGCAACCGTTGTGCCAGAAGATGACACCGCCATGTGACTAATCTGGCCAACAACGCAAGCTGATGGCGGCACCGTAGGCCGTCGCTGCTGCGGCAATTGCGCTGAATGATAGCCGTTTTGACAACGCGCCCCTCGGGGCGCAAACCTAGGAGCAATAACGCGCAAAAAAACTATTCCTACGTCAACGTAAATGTCTTCGCCGAGGGTCAGCCGCGTGCTCAGCACACCGCATGAAGCCACCTCTACAGAGAGCAGCCTACATACAATCAGGCATCGGCATCGCCCCGGGAAAGTCTCTCAGCACGCAGAGCTTCACTCCTAGTCTCATGTTCATTTTCTGTTTCGCTGACGCTAGCACACCAACCGCATGCCCATTTTCCAGCTGCGGCCTCGCATCATCTTATCCACTTGCCGCACCACCTCTTTCAGGCGGGGCCCAAATTCCGCAGGGAAGAACCAACACCGTTTTTTAAAATTACATGCCACTATTGTAGTGTTGACCCTCCATACTCAATGGAAGACCAACAAAAGGACCTCTCCATGGACACGTTGCAGCAGTTCTACATTAACGGCCGTTGGGTCTCTCCCACAGAGGAAGCCACTACCCACGCCGTTATCAACCCTGCGAATGAAGAACAGATTGCCACCCTGCCATTGGCCCAAGCCGCGGATATTGATGCAGCCATCGCCGCCGCTCACCAAGCTTTCCCCTCTTGGTCCGCCCTGCCGCTGGAAAAGCGGCTGGGGTACATGGAAAAAATACTGGAAGCTTACCAGGCTCATCTACCCCAAATGGCGGAAGCGATTAGCCAGGAAATGGGCGCACCGATCACTTTGGCGAGCAAGGTACAGGCCCCTATGGGGCTTGCCCATCTGAAGACCGCCCTAGCCATAGCGCGGGAGTTCCCTTTCGAAGAAGCCGTCGGCCAGTCGCTAATTCGCCGTGAAGCCGCAGGAGTGTGCGCCTTGATTACACCGTGGAACTGGCCCATGAACCAGATCATGTGCAAGGTCGCTCCGGCCATGGCCGCAGGCTGCACCATGGTGCTCAAGCCCAGTGAATTTGCCCCGCTGTCAGCCAACCTGCTCACACAGATTATTGATGAAGCGGATCTCCCCGCCGGGGTTTTCAATATGGTCTATGGCGACGGTGCCGCCGTGGGGCCATTGCTATCCAGTGACCCTCGCATTGATGTGGTATCCCTTACCGGCTCCACCCGAGCGGGGGAATCCGTGAGCCGGGAAGCGGCCAGCACCATTAAACGCGTGTCTCTGGAGCTGGGCGGTAAGTCCGCCAATATCTTGCTGCCAGGCTGTGACCTAGAACAGGCCGTCACCCACGGGGTGCGGGCAATGATGGCCAACACAGGGCAGAGCTGTAATGCGCCATCACGGATGCTGGTACCGGAGGATCAACTAGCGCAAGCCGAACAGATTGCCGCTCAAGTCTGCGACGCCATAGTGGTTGGCGATCCCTCCGATGACGCGACCGTAATGGGTCCAATCGCCAACCGCCGTCAGTACCAACGGGTACAAACCATGATCGAGAAAGGCCAACAAGAAGGCGCCAAATTAGTAGCCGGCGGCACCGGTAAGCCCGAGGGTATCGACAAAGGCTACTTCGCCCGCCCCACCGTGTTCAGTGAAGTAAACAACCAGATGACCATTGCCCGAGAGGAAATCTTTGGTCCCGTGCTGGTGATGATTCCCTACGACACTCTCGAGAACGCCGTCGACATCGCCAACGATTCCGACTACGGCCTTTCCGGTTATGTGTTCGGGGACGATTCCCAAGCCCGACAGATCGCCGCTCGCCTGCGCACTGGCAATGTCCATATCAATGGAGCGGGCCCGGATATACAAGCCGCCTTCGGTGGCTACAAACAATCCGGGATTGGCCGGGAATGGGGCCGCTTCGGCTTTGAAGAGTTTCTGGAAACCAAATCCCTGTTCCTACCCAGCTAACGCCTTCGTCCTCAATGGACAATCAAAAACCTTGTTTTGTGCACTCGCAGAGGGGGTCCAATTGCACGCTCAGCGTGGCTGATTGGCCCTCTAGCCCCGACCCGGGCGCGAAAATGCCATTTACCTCACCTACTCTAACCCTGAACATTCATTACATTGAGTAATGTAACAGTATGAATTCAGCGGCGACTCTGCCGCCAGGGACAGGAGTACACCATGACAACAACAGCATCCACCACCATTGAGTCAGGCCAAGCGAAGGCCCAGAAAGTGCCGTTGGGGGCCACCGTGGATATTCCACCCCGTCGGCTCGACTTTGAATTTGATGACAAAACATCCGTTCGGTACTTCTACGATAACGACCCCTTTCTGAGCGCGTTCTGGTTGAGCATGTCCACCCTGTTCCCAAAAGGCGAAGCTTTCTTCGTAGATTCCGTGCGTCATTACCGTAAAGAAATTACCGACAGCACACTGAAAGCACAGGTGGCCGGATTTATTGGCCAAGAAGCCATGCACAGTAAAGAGCATGAAGCCTGGAACAATATGGGCATGAAATTCGGCTACCCCACGGACAAGCTGGACAAATCCCTGGGCAAACTGATCGGCCTGATGCAAAAACGTACCCCAAAAATTTTCCAGCTAGCCACCACGGTGTGCCTGGAACATTACACTGCCATCATCGCTGAACAGCTGCTACGTGAAGACGAGCATCAGAAAAAACTCATTGATGAAACCACGTTAAAACTGTGGTTATGGCATGCGCTGGAAGAAAACGAACACAAAACCGTGGCCTACGATGTCTATGAGAAAGTCAGCGGCAGCTACGCCATTCGTACTGGTGCTATGATCCCAACCACCGTCCTTTTCTTCACCGTAATGGCCGCCTTCCAGGCACGCATGTTGGCCTCAGACGGTCGCCTGTTTGATCTGAAAAGTAACTGGAAAGGCCTCACCTTTTTGTTCGGTCGCAAAGGGTTGTTCACCAAATTAACGCCCCAGTACCTAGATTTCTTTAAACGAGATTTCCACCCTTCCCAGCACGACACCGATGCGTTACTGGAGGAATGGCGAGAAAAACTGTTTGGACCGAACGGCCTGCTCACCGAGCAACATGCCCAGGCAACCCAGCGCAAAGGTAAAGGTAAAAAAACGCACTAAAGAGCCGTTGAAAAGCGCCCTGTATGCTTACATAGCCTTCAGGGTACTCCGGCTGGCGCGCCGTCGTTTTTTGCACTTTAATCGACGGCAACCAACATGCCTTCAAAAGTGCCTGCACTATGCCCCAAATGGGGCATAGCTTGCTAACCAGCCTAAAAGAAGGCGCATACACGCCGAAAGCCCCCCCGTTAACCTTCAAACAAGCCCACAAGCCGAACCCAAAACGGCAAATCAAAACGCGGATACACCACCATCCACAGCAAGGGCCTGGCCACTCATATAGCTGTTGGCCGGCGACAGCAGCATGAGCATGGCTGCAACAATCTCAGAGGGCTGTCCCAGTCGCTTCATTGGGCAACCGGAGGCAAGCATGGCATGCACCTGTTCCCTGTTTTTTGCTAGCTCACCTTCATCCAGCATCGGTGTATGAGTATAAAACGGGCAGATCGCATTCACGCGAATGTTGCGCTTGGCATATTCCACTGCTGCTGTGCGTGTGAGCCCAATCACCGCATGCTTGGCCGCCGAGTAGGCCCCTATTTTAGGCGCACCACCTAACCCCGCCATGGAACTCACGTTGACGATACTGCCGCCGCCCACCTTCATGGCATCGATTTGGTGCTTCATGCCGAACATCACGCCTTTAACGTTCACGTTCATCTGCTGATCCAGCACTTCTTCGCTCAATTGCGTAAACGGAATAAAACCGTGGGCAATACCCGCATTGTTCACAGCCAAGTCCAGGTGACCGAACTGAGACAGCGCCGCATCCACCATGGCTTTACAATCCGCCTCACTGGACACGTCACAGCGCAGTGCGGCAACTTTAACGCCCTGCTCAGCCAGTGTGTCTGCCAACGGGTTAAGGGCATCCATATTGATATCGCCCAATACCAGCGCGGCACCGCGCTTACCCAGTTCTTGTGCCAGTAATTTGCCAAAACCGCTGGCCGCACCGGTGATCAACGCCGTCTTGCCGGTAAAATCGAGAATTGGATCCATTACTTCCTCCTGCACCGAAAGCGGTAAAACAACACTCTTGACCCGCCTTGGGCATCCATCTGCTTACAAAAAGCCGCTGTAGGCCTTCCCTTATCTGGGCACAAACGAAGGCAGCAAAACGGAAAACAGGCAGATACACTAAAAATCTACCTAGCCTCACCGCACCGAGAGCACCGGAGCACCCTACCCGCGTTTTGCCCCCTAAAAGCGAAGACCTATAACGGTTTGATAGCAACGTGAGTGTTAAATCGTAAAGCCGCCATCAACCACAACACACTCACCTGTCACGAAGCTGGCAGCATCAGAGACTAGATAAAGGACCGTGCCGGCCATTTCTTTGGGTTCCGCGTGACGACGCATGGGGATTTGGCTCAGGGCCTGTTTATAGATATCTTCGTTGGCAAACAGGGCACCGGCGAACTTGGTTTTAGTCAGCCCCGGCAGCAACGCATTCACTCGCACGTTGAATTGCGCACACTCTTTGGCAAACGCCTTGGTCATGCTGATCACGGCAGCTTTAGAAATGGAATACACCCCCTGGCCTTCGCCCGGGGTCAGACCATTCACCGAAGCAGTATTGACGATAGCGCCACCGCCGTTTTCGCGCATCAACTTGCCCCCTTCCACGGACATGTAGAAGTAACCACGTAAGTTCACATCCACGGTCTTATCGAAGGCGTCCACCGGGGTATCAAGAATATGCCCGAAAAATGGATTAGCCGCGGCATTGTTTACCAAAATATCGAGTTTTCCGTGCACCTTACGGATATGGGAAAACACCGCTTCAATTTGCGCCAGCTCGCCCACATGACAAGCAAAAGCTTCTGCGCTGCCACCGTCTGCCTTAATGGCATCGGCAACGACCTGACAGCTATCAATCTTACGGCTGGACACAATCACATGGGCGCCCTGCTCTGCCAACAGGCGGGCAATTTCTTCGCCAATACCCCGGCTCGCGCCGGTCACCAGAGCAACCTTGCCCTCAAGATTAAAAAGATCGGTACTCATTATTTCTCTCCCGAAAAAAGGCCATAAGCCGCAAGCCCCATAGCCTGCGGCTATTCGAAAGCACAGTAGCCACATTGCCGCCCGGCTTTCCTTTTCGCTTGCAGCTTGCCGTGGCTTTATGCCCCTTCATTAATAATTTGCATGGCCATGGAGGCCAGTGGCTCGACCAGAGCACCTACTTGAGAGGCCTGCTTGCTGGAGGCATTACCGTCTTGAGCCCTTTTCGCGACTCCCTGGCAAATGGCCGCAAGGCGGAAAAAACTGAATGCCAGATAAAATTCCCAATTGTCGATATGGGCAATACCACGGCGCTCGCAATACATGGCCACGTATTCTTTTTCAGTAGGAATACCCAACGCAGTACGGTCTTTGCCTTGCAGACCGGCCATCTTGGCGCCTCGTTGAGGCATTCGCATACCCATACACTGATACGCCAGATCCGCCAGTGGATGGCCCAAGGTGGATAACTCCCAATCCAGCACCGCCATGACTTGCGGCTTTTGCGGGTGCCACATCAAGTTGTCCAAGCGGTAATCACCGTGCACCAGTGACACTTGGCCGTCATCCTCTGGTTGATGGGTCTGTAACCAGGCGATCAGCGAATCCATGGCCGCAATTTCCTGCAATTTGGACGCGTCGTACTGCTGGGTCCAGCGGTCGAGTTGACGTTCAAAATAACTGCCCGGCTTACCGTAATCAGTCAGGCCTACGGCCTCCAGGTCCACACTGTGAATGGCCGCCAGCACCCGGTTCATTTGCGAGTACATCTCGCGGCGTGCCGCATTTGCGGCATCGCCCTCTCCCGCCTCGGGAAGCGCCGCATCCCAGAGAATGCGTCCTTCGCAAAACTCCATCACATAGAACATGGAGCCGATAACATCACGGTCTTCGCACAGGTGCAGCACATTGGGCACCGGTACATCGGTGTCTTTCAACGCGGCCATAACCCGGAATTCGCGATCCACCGCATGGGCGGACTTGAGCAGTTTGCCCGGCGGCTGACGGCGCAGCACATAGGAGCCAGAGGCGGCCGTAATCTTGAAGGTAGGGTTGGACTGCCCCCCCTCGAATTTCTCCGCTTCAATGGGACCCTTGAAGCCCTCGATATGCTGCTCAAAATACTCAGCCAGTTTCTGTGTATCTATCTGGGACATGGAGCCCTCCTACTGTTCTTCTTTTTTCTGCTGCGCAAAAAGCAACACCCAGAACGCGATTGACGCTGCGGGCCACACCTGAAATCAGGCGAATTGTTTAGCCATGTTCCGGCCCAACTGCATCATGTGCACCTGATCCGGGCCATCGGCCAGACGCAGAGTGCGCGCGTAGCTAAAGAAGTGAACCAACGGCGTATCCTGGCTCAAGCCCACGGCACCGTGGATCTGAATCGCCCGGTCGATAACATTTAACGCCATATTAGGCGCAACCACCTTGATCATAGCGATCAAATCCTTCGCGTCTTTGTTACCTGAGCGATCCATGGCGTCTGCGGCTTTCAGCGTCAGCAACCGTGCCTGCTCAATCTCGCAGTAAGATTTGGCGATATCTTCGCGCACCGAGCCCTGCTTGCTCATGGGCGCACCGAACACTTCACGCTGGTTTACCCGCTTGCACATCATCTCAAACGCCTCCTGAGCCGCGCCGATCATACGCATGCAGTGGTGAATCCGGCCCGGACCCAGGCGCCCCTGAGCGATTTCGAAACCCCGCCCTTCACCGAGAATTATATTGGCCTTGGGCACACGCACATTGTCGAAAATAACGTCGGCATGGCCTTCGGGTGCATCGTTGTAACCAAATACCTGCATCGGGCGAACAATGTTGACCCCGGGGGTATTGGTAGGCACCAAAATCTGGGATTGCTGCTGGTGGCGGTTGGGGTTATCCGGGCTGCTCTTGCCCATGACAATCATAATTTCGCAGGTTTTTCGCATGGCGCCGCTGATATAAAACTTACGGCCGTTGATGATGTAATCGTCGCCATCTTCCGTTATACGCGTTTCGATATTAGTCGCGTCAGAGGACGCCACTTGCGGCTCGGTCATGGCGAAGGCACTACGAATACGGCCTTCCAACAACGGCAACAACCACTGTTCTTTCTGAGCATCGTTGCCGTATTTTGCCAGCACCTCCATATTGCCAGTATCCGGAGCAGCACAGTTAAACGCTTCGGATGCAATACGACAGCGCCCCATTTCTTCTGCCAGCGGCGCATACTCCAGGTTACTTAAGCCTGCGCTGTACTCTGCGTACTCTGTAGGCAAAAACAGGTTCCATAACCCTTTAGCTCGGGCCTTTTCTTTCAGTTCATCCATGATCGGCGGCGTTTCCCACGGGCTCTTTGCCAGCTGCTCGTAATACACGTTTTCCGCCGGGCGGATTTCGTTGTTAATAAAATCACGCACCTGAGTGATCAATGTCTGCATTTTTTCTGTGTACTGAAAATCCATGACGCTCTCCCTATTACCCGTTTGCTCCTGCAGTCTCGTGGCTGCGTTAAATGCGATGCAGCGCGTACAAGGTTGGAGCACAAAGCACGAAAATTAGTAGTAAGTGATCGCGTCGAAACGGTCAGGGCGATCTAGATGCGGCACGTTATTAAAACTAGCCATACGCACCACCTTTTGATTAAAAAAACCGTGGCTCACACTACTGTTACGAATCTGCAGATTCAGCTCCACTACGGCCTCGTCCGACGCGCCAAGAATATGTTTGATGAACATGGCCATGGCACCACCAGAGCTGACAATCAGCAACCGGTCCTTATCGTTGTACTGCTGCTGGATGTGATCGCGGGCGGCAGCAACCCGGTCAGAGAAGCCCTGCCAGCTTTCCGGCAGATCGCCGGTCAGCGTATCCATTCGCCAGTGTTTCATGGCCGTTTTCAAGGCCTTGTAAAAGGCCGCCACCGGAGCACCTTCGCTAGGCACCTGGTCCGGGTGCTGAGCCAGGTAGGCATTCACCAGTGACTGGAAATCGAATTCGTTAAGGCCGGACTGAATGTCTTCGGGTAAGGCCACACCCAGGCCTTCACAAATACCGGCTCCCGTTTCCCGATGCCGTACCAGATCACCGCACACAAGGGCATCAAAGCCCATATCCCGTTCGGCAAAATACTCACCCAGCCAGCGAGCTTGCTGGTGACCCAGTTCGGAAAGGCGATCGTAATTATCGGTACCGAACGATGCTTGCCCGTGGCGGACAAGGTAAAACTGGGCCATGCGTGTATCCTCGGCTCAAAATAATATTCAACCAGATTAGATTAGCGCCATTAGTTAGTGAAATTGATATTCTTCATCCCCGTGAATAAACACCATTCATTATGGCGCCTCCCTTCAAGACACAGAGGCTGCAATTTTGAAGTTCTATGCCCTGTTATCGAAAGTGCCAGAATATTTTGGGGCCAGCCTAGAAGAGCAGAACGGCGGGGTAACCAAGCCCAGAGGAGATGAGCTTGTTTAGGAGAGGCAGCGCGCCAGCTGCCGGTTAAAGCGCCTTCGCACTCAATGGTTTCTTCATCACGCTTTGTCGTGCCACCAGCAACGCTCCTTCCTTAACGCTTACCCTCTCCAAGCACCACTATGAATAGGGTTTCGCACTGATTACCAGGGGCCGACAAGCCGGTTAACGGGTCACGCTGCTCAGCGGTAGTGTGTTATGCAAGCCCATCAGAATCGCTCTCACCAGCCACCCTAGGCTATTGTTTATTAATAATTTCTTCCTAAAAAACCGCTTGCTTCTAATGTTTAAAATAGCGTCAGGGATACACCATTGGCCACACAGCAAGCCATGACATATTTTTCGCCCTTAATGGCGCCTTTCATCCTTTACGACTGATTAGGTCACCCACATACTCCTTCTTCTAAAAGACATTTTGGAGAGTGGATCTCGGGTGCTACTTACCGGGCCACCAACGGGAAAGCATTATGAGCAAACAGCAAACCACCCTTGAAGAGCTGCAGGCGAACATTGGCAAAAGCGTTGGCACATCCCAGTGGCGTACCGTCGACCAGCAACGCATCGATGGCTTCGCTGAACTCACCGAAGACCCGCAATGGATCCATACCGACCCGGAGCGCGCCGCCAAGGAAAGCCCCTTTGGTGCCACCATTGCCCATGGCTTTCTGTCTCTGTCAATGCTATCGGCCATGGCTATGGACGTACTGCCTACCATCAAGGGGCAAGTCATGGGCATCAACTATGGCTTCGACAAGGTCCGCTTCATGAACCCGGTCCGCGAAGGAAGTAAGATTCGAGGATCCTTCACTTTGATGGAAGTGAAGCAGCGCTCCGACCAAGAATGGCAGCTGCGCCACGGTGTCAAAGTTGAAATTGAAGGTCAGGAAAAGCCTGCCTTGATGGCGCAGTGGTTAAGCCTGGCGGTAGTACCGAGTTAAACGTTCAACGTTTAAATCGCAAGAGAACGCGCTATTAAGCTGAAACATGCCGCACATTAGTGCCTGTTTCACGGGGTGACAATCCGTCACTCGACAATGCCGTTACTTGCGTTTCAACTTTGAATTTTGCACTTTTCAACTCAAAAAATTTAGAGAGATAACCCATGACAATCCGTTTTGATAATCAGGTGGCCATCGTCACCGGCGCGGGCAATGGCCTGGGCAAATCCCACGCGTTGGAACTGGCTAAACTCGGCGCCAAAGTGGTAGTGAATGATTTCGGGGGCGCTCGCGATGGTAGCGGTGGTTCCAGTGAAGCCGCCGAGCAAGTGGTTGCAGAAATCAAGGCTGCCGGTGGTGACGCTATTGCCAACGGTGCAGACGTTTCCGACATGGCTCAGGTCGAAGCCATGGTAAAACAGGTGATGGATACCTGGGGTCGCATTGATGTGCTCATCAACAACGCGGGCATCCTTCGCGACAAGAGCTTCGTCAAGATGACCCAGGACGACTGGGATAAAGTCGTGGCGGTTCACCTCACCGGCTCAGAAATCTGCAGCAAGGCCGTTTGGCCGATCATGCGCGAACAGGGCTATGGCCGCATCGTCATGACCTCCTCTGCCTCCGGCCTGTATGGTAACTTCGGGCAGGCCAACTACAGCTCCGCCAAGCTGGCAGTGGTCGGGCTGATGAACACCCTGTCTTTGGAAGGTGAAAAGTACAACATCAAGATAAACTGCATCGCTCCTACCGCCGCCACTCGCATGACTGAAGACCTGATGCCGCCTAAAGTGCTGGCCATGCTGGAGCCAAAGGAAATCACCCCGGCGGTGCTGTTCCTGGCAAGCAACGAAGCCCCTACCCATCGCATCCTGCTGGCTGGCGCTGGTTGCTACGCCATGGTACGTATAATGGAAAGCGAAGGCGTTTACCTGAATGACGAAGAGCGCAATGCGGATGGTATTGCCGCCCACTTTGAACAAATCGGCAATATGGATAACGCGAGCGAAATAATGACCGGTGGCGACCACGTAACCAAAATTCTAACCATGGTCGCCAAAGCCAAGGGCATCAAGCTGGGTTGAATCAAACGCCACTCAGTATTACCGAATGGGAGGCGAGGACAACCGCCTCCCACTCAACCCTGGCGGGACTACAGCGCAGCGATTACTGTGGGCCCGCAAACCATGCCATATAAAAAATAGTCAGCGGCTATCGTGCAACATGGGCCTAGCCTCTTGCACCTCTCTCAAGCTACCGCTACTCTTTAGCCTTAAATGAAGCACATTCAAGAGACATAACTATGCACGCAGCACAGTTCAACACACGCACCCTGACTGGCCTGATGGCCGGTATGGCGGTGTCTGCTGCGTCATATTACGGGTACTGGTTTAGCCGCTCGCGCGCCTGATTGATACTCAGGCGCGCCCGCTAAGGGACGCCTGCCGAACACATCCAACCCCGGCCGGTAACCCGCCCGGGGTTTTTTATTGGCTGATATACAGCCGCAAACAACAGACAGCACCAAGAGGCCAGTAACATGTATCGCTATCAACCGAACGATCTGACAACCCGATTTAGCCGCTGGCCTAACCTGCACAGCACAGAACAGCGATCGACGAATCACGCGCGACGATAACGCGCCGCCGCAATAAGGGAACACCATGCAACAGGTAAGCACACAACATATCGAAAACGCCGCCAGCCTAATCCAAGAGCGCCAGGCGACCCCACGCCGCAGCCAGCCGCTGCCCTCCCCTGCGGTACTGCGTGAGCGCTTGCCGGTGAATACCGCACTCGCCGCACACATTGAACAGCACCGTCAGACGATTCGCAATATTCTCAATGGCAAAGATTCACGTCTGCTGGTAATCACCGGGCCATGCTCACTTCACGACCCTAAGTCCGCCTTGGAATACGGGCACCGTCTAGCAGAACTCGCGGCTCAGCTGGACGACAAAATCTTCATTGTGATGCGAGCCTACGTGGAAAAGCCCCGCACCACTGTGGGCTGGAAAGGCATGCTCTACGACCCACATCTAGATGGCAGCAATGATATCGCCACTGGCCTGAGTGTGTCCCGCCACCTGTTGCTGGACTTAGCCCGGTTAGGCCTGCCGCTTGCCACCGAGCTGCTGCACCCCATGGCTGCAGATTACCTAGGCGACCTGCTTAGTTGGGCCGCCATCGGGGCACGCACCACAGAATCCCAGATCCACCGGGAAATGGTCAGCGGCCTGGCTCTGCCTGTGGGTTTCAAGAATGGCACTGACGGCAGCATTGACGTGGCCTGTGATGCCATGGGCGCGGCGATCCATCCTCACACCCGCTTAGGCATGGATGAACACGGCCACAGCGCGCTGCTACAAACCGCCGGCAATCTGGATACCCATTTGGTGTTGCGTGGCGGCCACGACGGGCCCAACTACGATGCCAACAACGTGCAGCGCGCTACTGCCGCCCTCAAGAACAAAGGTTGTAACCCACGCCTGATCGTGGACTGCAGCCATGCCAACAGCGGTAAAGACCCGTTACGCCAGCCTGCTGTGCTACAAAATTTGCTGCAACAACGAGCTCAAGGACAAACCGCCATCGCCGGAATCATGCTGGAAAGCCATCTCCACGACGGTAAACAAGGCCAAGGGAAACCGCTTCAGCATGGCCTGTCCATCACTGATGGCTGCCTAGGCTGGGACAAGACCCGCGCCGCACTCTGCGCGATTGAATAACACCAAACACCGGGCCTCCTGCCATTGCAGGAGAGGCCTGGCAGTCACTGGCCATGCAACACGCTAGCGACCATGCTAATTTGAAAATACATTTTCACCTATACACCAAGGAAGCCCCATGCTCAGTAATTTGACCCTCGACCAACTGATCACAGCCTTCGTGCTGTTTCTTACTGTCATCGCCACCGTGGCATTCATCGTCTACCTGAAAAATCGTTCAGGTAACGAATAAGCTCAGGGTCACGAATACAGCAGTGACCCCGTCCCCATCTTGATCACGTTACCGCCAATGCGGCAGCGCACCTCTTTGCCCGGGCGCTTATCGAATTCTGCATGGAGAATGCTTTTACGGGTTTCATGGCTACCTCGATCCACAGACAGGGTATGGGTACCGGGCGCCGTCTCGCCCTGTTCTGCCAGGTAGGCAATAAACTCCGGCATCACCGCACCAATCGGCGGAAACGCATCACGGGGCAGCGAGGGGTTTAGCAACCGACCATGAAATTCCGTAAACCCGGTAATGGTTCCCGGAGCGAATAGAAAAAGCTCCGAGGTATAAACACCACCGAACAGATCCGACCAGCGATCCGGGTTAAGGCTCGCCGCCAGTACGTGTTCCGGTTTAGTAAAGGGCACGATCAGCGTGGGCTTGTCCACACTCACCACCATCGGCTTGTACTTACTGAACGAAATATGTTTTTCGTCAATGTTCAGCGCCGCCGCCAAACGAGGAACTTCCGGAGTGTAGCGGTCGATTGTCGGATTCAGCACTCGCGCAAACTGAATCGCCCCCGGCGAGCTATCGCCCTTATCAATAAAACTCTCAATCAACTGCTCATTTTGTTTCAGCAGGAACGACGCAAATTCCCCTTCATCTTTTGTCAGCCCCATTTCATAAGCGACATAAGACGCTGCCAGAATGGTGTGGGCACCGAATAGTTGTTTACCCTTACTATTAAACACCGTCACCGGCGAAGCATCATTTCCCGGCTCGATAAACACGGTTTCAGTTTGCTGAAATTCACCGGCAATAGCCGTTTTACTGGCATCACTACTGTTGGCCGAATCCAACATCACCACTGGCACCTGAGTGCCCTGAAATGGTGCACCAGCAAATACATCAAGCAATGAATAATTGAGAGCCATCATCCTCACCTTTTTATGATTTTCTCACTTGACTATGCAGCAAGGAAAAAAGAATGCAATCAGCAAGAGAGGAAATAATGGCAAATGGAAAAAGATTATTTGCGCAGGCGGAAGGCTCTAATCAGGCACTCAAGCAGGCCTTAGCGTTGAAGCAAAGATTCAGGAAATAACGCCTTCTCGGGCCCATTCGCAGCGCACCCGTAAAGGCGCGTCAGAGGGTGTGTGGTACGCGTCGGCACTATCCCACACGAAGGTATGAAACCCGGACAATTCAGTTTCCAAGTGCACCACCGCATTCACCCAGTACATATTCTTGAGCAGAGATTCAAATTTAGCGATCCAGTGCTCCCACTCGTACTCCACCGCACGGTAAGACATACCGAAATGAATCACCTGAGTCTGGAAGGTGCCGCCCATCAAGTCGTCTCCGGGTACGCAAAACATTTCCCGACACAGAAACGGCCATTCGTCTGCCTGCGGTAATTGCCGAATGGCCTTGCGGTTTTGAAAACAACTCGTCTTACGCTCCTGCAAATTACCAAACGGTAAATGCTTAATGCAGCCGTAAACGATGGATTCATTATCCAAAAAACACCCCAGGGAAAATCAGCTACAAACTCTAGCTTACCGCGACAAGTAACAATCAAGCACCATTCAAATCAAACCCCGTCATAAGGCAGGGGGTTTTCCTACCATTCCAAACCCATCACTTGTCGCTATTACCTTCCACAGCCCTGCATTTGTTGCTCATATCGGTTCGCCATGGAGGCGGTGCGCTGGGCGGCGCCTTTCATCCATTTGTTGTTTTTCCAGGTGCCGCGGGCATAGCCGCCGTGGCCGGCGTAGTAGTTCAGATAAAGGTTGTAGGTATCGTTACGGGCCACGCCATTTTTCTTGTAACTCTGGTAGTGATACCAGCCGACAAATCGCACCGCATCCTTGAAATCATTGCGCTTTACGCCACGGCGACCGGTGGCGTCTTTGTACCAATTCCAAGTGCCGTCCAGCGCCTGAGGATAGCCATAGGCCGACGACGGGCGTTTCCAGGGGATAAAACCCAATAGCTTGGTGCGCGGCGGTTTCGCTCTAGCATTAAACCCCGACTCTTTGTAGATCGTTGCCATCAGCACGGGCACCGGCACCCCGTACTCTTTTTCCGTGTTCTTGGCGTATTTGTACCAGTTATTGAACCAGCCCCCCCGCTGATCAAACACCGCACAGACATTATCTGTATGCGTCGGTGTGGCAGCACATCCACTCAGAAATAGTACTACCAAAAGCAGGGTTAGCCAGACTTTCATAACGCTCCCGGATCAATACCGTGCTGGTTCAATAGGGACAGTAGCGCAGCTTCATCGCATACCTCAATGCCCAACGATTCCGCTTTCGCCAGTTTGGAGCCCGCAGATGCACCTGCCACCACCGTGCGAGTATTTTTAGACACCGACCCAGCCACTTTGGCGCCCAGCTGCTGTAGAGCCTGTTTAGCCTGATTCCGGGTAAACTGCTCAAGTGTCCCGGTCAGTACCCAGGTCTGCCCTTCTAAAGGATGACTTTCCATTTCCTGGGGGGCACGGGCAGCCATATCAGCAACCTTTTTTTCCGCATCCTGCAGCCGGCCTCGCCAGTCATTTTCCGCCAACGCCTTGGCCATCTGTGTCATAACCCCGGAGCGTACGCCCTTGGGTTCGGCGCCGGCCCCTTCAGCCGCCGCCGCACTCAATTCAGCGACCGTGGGGAAATGGCTACCCAAGATGTCCAGTGACTTGTCACCAATCCCTTCAAGATTCATGCCCAATCGCTTGGCGGACTTTAACAATTGCGCCAACGTCAGGCTTTTCACAAAGGCAGCAGACGGTACTCCGCTGGCCTGTGGGCTCACCCCCTGCGCCAACAAACCGTCGATCACCGCCTCGTTATCACTTTCGGCAAAGAAAGCACCGATGGCCTTGGCCACTTCCAGACCCACATCCGGCACCGCCAGCAACAACAACAACGGAGCATGGCGAATGCTATCCAGATCGCCAAAACAGTCAGCCAGATTCTTGGCGGTTTCTTCACCAATCTGTAGGATCCCCAGCGCGAACAGGAAGCGGCCTAACCCCACGGTTTTAGAGGCTTCCAGCGCCGCAATAAGATTATCCGCCGATTTCTCCCCCATGCGCTCCAGGCCCGCCACCTGCTCGGCTTTCAAGCGGTACAGATCGGCCACAGTGGTAATCAGCTCCTGATCCACCAGCGCATCCACTAGCTTGTCACCCAGCCCATCAATATCCATGGCCCGGCGGGAGGCAAAATGCTTGATGGCTTCACGCCGTTGAGCGCCACAGATCAAGCCGCCGGTACAGCGCGCCACCACTTGATCATGGCCACGCAGAATTTCACTACCACACACCGGGCACGACGACGGCAAAGCAATGCCTTGTGCATTTGCCGGACGTCGCTCTGGCAGTGCCCGCACCACCTTGGGAATCACATCGCCGGCCCGGTACACCACCACGGTATCGCCAATGCGAATATCCAAGCGCTGAATTTCATCAATATTGTGTAGCGTGGCATTGCTAACGATCACCCCGCCCACGTGCACCGGTTCCAACCGCGCCACCGGCGTCAGCGCCCCGGTACGGCCTACCTGCCAATCCACACCGTTCAGCACGGTGAGCTCTTCCTGGGCGGGAAATTTGTGGGCGATGGCCCAGCGCGGCGCCCGGCTAACAAAGCCCAGGTCATCCTGCCAGTCGAAGCGGTTCACCTTGTACACCACACCATCAATGTCGTAATCCAGATGCTCGCGTTTTTCCAAGATGCCCTGATAAAAACGCAGCAAGGCCTCTACCCCGTGACAAACACGAATCTCCGGGTTTACGCGTAAACCCCAGTCGCGTAATGCATCAAGCATGGCCGAATGGGTAGGCGGATGCTCCCAGCCTTCCAGCTGGGCCATGGAGTAGGCATAAAATTCCAGCGGGCGGCTGGCAGTGATGCGAGAATCCAATTGCCGCAAACTGCCTGCCGCGGCATTACGAGGGTTAGCAAAAAGCTTTAGCCCAGCCTCTTGCTGGCGAGCATTAAGCTCCTCAAAGCCAGCGTGGGGCATGACCACTTCACCGCGCACTTCCAACCGCTTAGGCACATCATTGCCACGCAGTTTAAGAGGCACCGAGCGAATAGTTCTGGCATTCACGGTAATATTCTCACCGGTTTGCCCATCGCCGCGGGTGGCCGCCCGCACCAACTCACCGTTCTCATAAAGCAACGACACCGCCAACCCGTCGAGCTTGGGCTCGGCCACGTAATCAATGATTTCGCTCACATCCAAGCGTTCACGAATACGCTTATCAAAGGCCCGTAGCTCCTCATCATCGAAGGCATTGTCCAGGCTCAACATCGGCACTTCATGCTGCACCTGCTCAAACGCATCCAACGGCACATCACCCACCCGCTGGGTGGGCGAATCTGCGGTAACTAGATCAGGGTATTGCGCTTCCAGGTCTTTCAGTGCGCGAAATACCCGATCGTACTCCGCATCCGGCACCGCCGGGTCATCTTGAACATAGTAACGGTAGGACCAGTCGTTAAGCTGATCACGGAGGGATTGTGCTTGCAGGGAAGAATCGTTGTTATTCGTCACAGTGGTCGCAGCAGTGAGAGTTTAGTGATTGAAAAGGCGGGGTGCGTTGAACGCGTAAAGCTTAACGTTGAAACACGGGCTGTCGCCTCGTTATTGGAAAGGCCACGCCAGCGATTTTCAGTAAGGGCGCAGCAAGAACCCAAAAATACAAGTACCGTTGAGGTCCGACAATCTACGCTGCACGCCCCCTAAAGCGCCAAGATAGGGCTTGGCTTTTGCTTTTCAACGTTAAACGTTCAACTGCTTTTACACGCTCGGCACCCGTTGGCGCCGTTCGAATTCTTGCACGCGCTGACGTAGGTGTTCCATGGTCTGCGGGGTCAATACGCTGTGCTGTTCATCTTTGAGTTCACCATCCAGTTCCGAAGCCAGCCGTTGGCAAATAGACAGCATCTTGTCCAATGCGCCCATGGCATCAGTAGGCCCCGGCAGTTTCAGAAAGAATGTCACCCCGGCAAACGTCTTGCTCTCCATGGTATCCAAATCAAAAGTGCCGGGCTCAACCGCATTGGCCATGGAAAATTGCAAATCATCCGCACCGTTCACACTTACATGGCGATGGAAAATATTCATGCGACCATAACGCAACCCCGCTTCCAACAGCATGCGCAGTAAAGCGCCACCGTCAAAAGGCGCACCACGGTGGGCAATCAGGTGCACCACGATCACTTCCAGCACGGGCTGAGGCTCGCGGGGCGTTTTCGGTGCGGCCTTAGGCTCTATTCGTGGCTCTTGGCGAGGTGCCTCACGAGGTTCGGGAGTCGATTCTGGCTGTCGCTCTACTGCCGACGGGTTAGGGGCCGGGGCAATCTCTGGCTGGGGCTCGGGCGCCCCCCCCGGTTGAGGCGCCGATCCTTGTTCGGCTTCGAACAGGCTTTGCTGTTCAGCCGTACGGGTATCTGCGGCCGCTTCATCCGGCTCCATTACCATGGGTGGGCGTTCCTTTTGATCCTCTTCCATAGCACGACGGATCACGCGAGCAGAGCCGATTAGCTCTGGGTTATGGCCGCGATCTTCCTCTTCTTCCGGTTGGTCACGGTAACGGGGGTCAATGCGCATACGCAGGCGCCCATGCCGCTCTCTGATCATCCGCCGCATACCGTCGACGAGAATCAGCAGGATCAAAATAACCAGAATGCCAATCAATGTTTCTAAGTTCAGGCCCATCGCCTCTTCTTCCTTGCTTGTGCTGAAGTACCGCTATTACAACGGCACCGACTCCTCACATTGCCGCCATTTCGGCCGCTTCTTCCACATCCACTGATACCAGACGGGAAACCCCTGGCTCATGCATAGTGACACCCATCAGAGTAGCAGCCATCTCCATCGCAATCTTGTTATGTGTGATGTAGATAAATTGCACTTTTGCAGACATTTCCGACACTAGGTTACAGAAACGCCCCACATTCGCATCATCCAGCGGCGCGTCAACCTCATCAAGCAGACAAAACGGTGCGGGATTAAGCTGGAAGATACTGAATACCAGCGACAGCGCGGTCAGCGCCTTTTCCCCACCGGAGAGCAGGTGAATGGTGCTGTTTCGCTTACCCGGGGGCCGCGCCATAATAGTAACACCGGTATCGAGCAGGTCATCGCCAGTGAGTTCCAAATAGGCATGGCCACCCCCGAAGACTTTCGGAAATAGCTCCTGCAGGCCACGGTTAATGCGGTCGAAATATTCTTTGAAACGGGCCCGGGTCTCGCGATCAATCTTGCGAATGGCATTTTCCAGGGTGCCCAAGGCATCTTCCAGGTCGTCATTCTGACTGTCCAGATAGTTCTTGCGCTCGGATTGCTGCTGGTATTCGTCGATGGCCGCCAGGTTAATCTGGCCCAGGCGAGAAATCCGCTGACCAATCATGTCCATTTCCTGTGCCCACTGCTGCTCATCCGCCTCGTCCGGCAGGTTCTCCAGCACCGTATCCAGGTCAAAGTTCTGCTCGGCCAGCTGCTCTGCCACGGTTTGCCGTCGGGTGCTCAGGTCCTGCCACTGCATCCGCTTCTGCTCCATGGTGCTGCGCACTTCCTGGGCCTGGCGTTCGAATTGGCCGCGCTGGCCTTCCAGGTTACGCATTTCATGGTCCACGGTTTCCAGTTCACGGCGAGCTTCGGCCAGCTTGTGCTCGGCTTCCAGGCGCACTTCCAGCTTTTCTTCCAGCTGCATCTGTAATTCGGTGCCCGGCTCGTCGCCTTCGTTGGTCTGCTCTTCGAGCAGCGCCTTGCGCTCGGCCATCATCTGCACCTGAGCTTCCAGGCGACTCAAATTCTGTCGCAGCGAATCCGCTTGGGTGCGAGCACCCTGCACCTCCATAGCCAGCTGATGGGACCGGTCACGATCTTGGCGGGCTTTCTGGCGAGACTCATCCAGGCTCAAACGCAATTCGTCCCGACGGGTGAGCAACGCTTCGCGCTCACCGCTGTCGGTTTCCATCGCGTCCAGCGCTTCGGCCAGCACCGCCCGGGCTTCTTTCAGCTGTTCCTGTTCCTGCTCCAGCTGCTCGTTGGTCTCGTCCATTTCTCGGCCGAGACGCTCACGGCGCATGGTAATCTGCTCCAGACGCACCTGACGGGCACTCACCTGAGCATTGATTTCACCCAGCTCTCGGTTAATTCGGCTCGCTTGTCGCTGCACCTCTTCGCGCTCTTCTTCCAGCTCGGAAATTTGCTCGCGGGTGCTTTCTAGCTGCTCTTTCAGATCATCCACGGTGGCCTGCAGAGTCTCAATCTCGCCGACCAACGCCTCCAACTCGCGGCGGCGTTCGAGGATACCGGCTTCTTGGTCTTCCTCTTTCGCCACTTTCAGCCAATCCGGCCCCAGCCAAATACCGTCACGGGTAACCACGGATTCATGGGCCTCTAACTGACTGCGCAGGGTCAGCGCCGCGTCCAGATTATCGGCCACATAGACCCCTGCTAGCAGGCCTTCCGGTGCCTGACCTTCAACATGGTCGCGCAATAGTGTCGCCTTACTGCCGGCAGTGGCCTTTACCGCCCCCGGGCTAACCAGCGCCAAGCGGCCGTGGGACAGGTCGTCCAACCAATCGTTGAGCTGTTCAAAACCACTCACCGCCACCGCCTGAATGCTATCGCCGAGCACCGCTTCCAGCGCCTTTTCCCAGCCCTCGGCCACTTGCAGCTGGTCCGCCAGCCGCGGTTCATCATCCAGCTCATGGCGGGTGAGCCAATCGCTGACCGCGCCATCATCCCCCATGGCCGCTTTCTGAAGAGCCTCCAATGAGCTGCGTCGGCCCTTCAGGCTTTGCAGCTTTTCGCGGGCCTCATCCAATTGGCGACCCCGGTCACCGTTAGCCCGGCGAAGCTGGTTGATCTCTTCCTGCAGAGATTCGCTGCGCAGTTCGTTTTCTTCCGACTGCCCGCGATATTGCTCAACCTGCTCTTCCAGCTCGCGCATTTCCTGGGCCAGCGGGCCGGCGTCTAGGGATTCCTGTTCTTTTTTCAGCCGGTCAATCCGATCGCGCAAACGCTCCTGGGATTTATCCAGATGCTGAATGCGGGACTGCTCCACCTCCGCCTGACGGCGGGATTCGCCGGATTTGCCGTTAAATTCTTCCCACGCCTGCTGCCAGCTCTGCATAGTCTCTTCAGCCAGTGCCAGCGCTTCGCTGGAGGCTTCCTGTTGCTCGCAGACCATTTCCAGTTCCGGCTCACGCTCCGCCAGAATGGCGTCTAGCTCCGCCACTTTCTCGCTGTCGATGCGCAGGTGTGCATCCGCCTCTTTCCAGCTGGCACGAACTTGATCCAGCTCTTCGTACAATTGCTGCTTGCGCTCACGCTGATGCTGGATGCTCTGCTCTAGGCGCGCCACTTCTGCCCCCAGGGCGTAAAAATGCTGCTGCACTTCGTTGAAGCGCTCCTGCACCTCGTGGTGCTTCTCGCGCAAACGTTCTACTTCCGCATCCACGTGGCGCTGTTCCGCCACTTTTGCTTCCATGGATACGTCCAACTCGCCAATCACATGGTCCAGCTGCTTAACCTGCACATCCAGCCCTTTCCAGCGCAACGCCTTGAGCTGGGCCCCTTTCAGCCGCTCTTCCTCTTTATACTGCTTGTACTTCTCCGCCGCACTGGCCTGGCGGCTCAGGCGTTCGATTTGCCGTGCCAGCTCATCGCGGATATCAGTCAGTCGCTCTAGGTTCTCGCGGGTGCGGCGAATGCGGTTCTCGGTCTCGCGGCGGCGAGCCTTGTACTTAGAAATACCCGCCGCTTCCTCGATATACACCCGCAGCTCTTCCGGCTTGGCTTCAATCAACCGGGAAATCATGCCCTGCTCGATAATGGCGTAGCTGCGCGGTCCCAGACCGGTGCCTAAGAAAATATCGGCAATATCCTTACGCCGGCACTTGGTGTTGTTGAGGAAATAGTTGGACTGGCCATCCCGGGTGACCTGGCGTTTCACGGAGATTTCGTTGAATTTGCCGTATTCACCGGTGACGGTGGCGTCGGAGTTATCAAAAATTAACTCAATAGACGCCTGGGCTACGGGTTTGCGGGCATTGGAACCGTTAAAAATCACGTCCGCCATGGACTCACCACGTAGGTGCTTGGCGGAAGATTCCCCCATGACCCAGCGCACCGCGTCAATAATATTGGACTTGCCACACCCGTTAGGCCCCACCACCGCGGTGAGGTTTTCCGGAAAATAGGTGGTGGTAGGGTCCACAAAGGATTTAAACCCAGCCAGTTTTATTGATTTCAGTCGCATACGATTGCTGTCTCTACGCCGGCAACGGCAAACGCCCTAGGGGCGCCAATAATGAAAGAGCTAAGTCTAGCGACAACCCGGCCCGAATTCATCCGCCGAGACGCTGAGATTACAATAACCACACCACACCGGGTTATATCGCATCCCAACCCCAGCGCACTGCAAAGAAGTGCAAAACATCGCCTACCGCTCCGTATTCCGATTTTATCCATAGGCACATAAACAGCGCAGAAGGTAAGCAGATAAACAGCATGAGCGATTCACCGCGCCACCGCCCCAAGCAAGTAGGCAAGTAAATAAGCCGCCAAAGACCGTTTGCTCCACCTACTGCTGCCACCACCGACCTGCAAGCATGGCTAGCCACAACGCCCACGTCTTTACCTTGCAGCGCGGGGCTTGTAGCGTGTAGCTGCTTTTAACCGCCAAGGATTAGTCGTGTCCCAGATCGCCGATGCCATTACCTACCTAACCCGCAGCCTAAAACTGGCCCGCAGCCCAGAACTGCGACGCTATGTAATTATCCCGCTGATCTTCAACATTTTAGTTTTCGGGGGCCTGTACTGGCTCAGCGGTAGTTGGATTGCAGGCTGGATCACCGCCGCCACGGCAGACTGGGTGCTAACCGGCTTCTGGAGTTTCCTCAATGGCGCCCTACACTTCCTGATCGATGCCGCAGTGGTGTTGGTGTGGATTTTATTGCTTGGTTTGTTCGCCAGCGTGTTTTCCATCGGTGTGCAGCTGATTGCCGCGCCCTTCATGGGCTTTCTGGCAGAAAAAGTGGATATCCAAATCACCGGCCATCCCATGAACGACGAATCTATCCCCGCCATGATCCTGCGTACTTTCAAACGGGAACTGCGTAAAACCTGGTATTGGCTATGGCGCGCCGTGCTGATTTTGTTTGTAGTCTTAGTGATTTACTTTATTCCGGTGGTCAACGTACTGGCATCAGCCATCTGGTTTTTGTGGTCTGGCTGGTTACTGGGCATGCAGTACATCGATTTTGGCGCCGACAATCGCCAGGTGCCCTTTGAGGTGATGCTAGAACGGCTAAAAGAAAAGCGCTGGCTAGTGCTCACCTTCGGCGCCATCGTCATGGCCCTAACCATGATCCCGCTGGTGAACCTGTTCATCATGCCTGTGGCCGTAATCGCGGGGACCCTAATCTGGGTGGAACAACTGGCGCCCAGCACCCCATCGCCCGGCTCACAGCAAACCATTAACGCCGTAGGCTCTCCCTTGCAAAGCACGCAACTTGCGCAGCAAGAGAATCGCCCGCAGGGCAATCGGGTAGAGCCCTAGACTGTGGGTCCGCTTTTAATAAGCGGACTTTCCTGACCAAGGCTCGGGTTCGCACCGTGGGAAGATGGGCGATTGTGTAACAGTGAAGGCGCCAATACACAAAGGGTTGGCGGCTACCGACAACGGGTATCTCTAGCGCATAAAACCCAGCTCTCTGAGCTGGTGAATCTTGTCGCGGGTGGCGGCGGCATCCTCGAACTCCAGGTTCTTGGCATGTTCCATCATCTTCGCTTCCAGCGCTTTGATTTCCTTGGCCACTTGCGCCGGTGAGCGGGCATCCAGATAATCTGACGGAGACTCGGCCACTTTCTTTTCGCCCTTGTACTTGCGATCAAAACGGCTGCCACCGCTGTCATCCATAATGTCACGAATCTTCTTATTCAGCCCTTGCGGGGTGATGCCATTGGCCTTGTTGAAGGCCTCCTGCTTCTCGCGACGACGATCCGTCTCGTCGATAGCCCGCTCCATGGAGCCGGTCATCTTGTCCGCATAGAGAATCGCGCGGCCATCCACATTCCGGGCAGCCCGGCCGATGGTCTGGATCAGTGACCGGTCGGAGCGCAGAAAGCCCTCCTTGTCCGCATCCAGAATCGCCACCAGCGCCACTTCTGGCATGTCCAGCCCTTCACGCAGCAAGTTAATCCCCACCAGCACATCGAACTTGCCCAAGCGCAGATCGCGAATAATTTCCACTCGCTCCACTGTATCAATATCGGAATGCAGATAACGCACCCGAATACCATGCTCATTCAGGTATTCAGTGAGATCCTCTGCCATGCGCTTGGTCAGCGTGGTCACCAACACCCGCTGCTCTTTGGCAATGCATTCCTTGGCTTCGCCGAGCAGATCATCCACCTGAGTGGTCGCCGGACGGATCTCGATTTTCGGGTCCACCAGGCCGGTGGGGCGCACCACCTGCTCCACCACCTGCCCAGCGTATTTCTTCTCATAGGGCCCTGGAGTAGCAGACACAAAAACCATTTGTGGCGCCAGCAGCTCCCATTCCTCGAACTTCAGTGGCCGGTTATCCATGGCAGAGGGCAACCGGAACCCGAAACTTACCAGGGTTTCTTTACGCGAGCGGTCGCCCTTATACATGGCGCCCAACTGGGGGATGGTGACGTGGGACTCATCGGCAATCAGCAGCGCATTGTCCGGCAGGTAATCAAACAGGGTGGGCGGAGCATCGCCGGGGGCACGACCAGAAAACAACCGGGAGTAGTTTTCTACTCCATTGCAATAACCCAGCTCCTGCAGCATTTCAATGTCAAAGCGGGTGCGCTGCTCCAACCGCTGGGCTTCCACCAGCTTGTTCTGCTCCTTAAGTTCGGCCAGCCGCTCGGCCAACTCTTCCTTAATCATCTCCACCGCCTTGAGCACGGTTTCCCTTGGCGTCACGTAATGGCTCTTGGGGTAGATGGTGGTGCGGCTAATACGACGAATCACCTCACCGGTAAGAGGATCAAAGATGCTGATGGATTCCACCTCATCATCGAACAGCTCAATACGAACCGCTTCCTTTTCCTCTTCCGCCGGGAAGATATCAATCACATCCCCACGCACTCGGTAAGTGGCGCGGCGAAAATCCATCTCGTTACGGGTGTACTGCAGCTCCGCCAACCGTCGCAACAGCTCACGCTGATCGATATGATCGCCGCGCACTAAATGCAGCACCATGGCGTGGTAACTGGCGGGATCACCCAGCCCGTAAATGGCCGACACGGTGGCCACGATAATGGTGTCCGGTCGTTCCAATATCGCCTTGGTGGCAGACAGTCGCATTTGCTCGATCTGCTCATTCACCGAGGCATCTTTCTCGATAAACGTATCGGAGCTGGGCACATAGGCTTCCGGCTGATAGTAATCGTAGTAAGAAACAAAATACTCCACCGCGTTTTCGGGGAAAAACTCTCGGAACTCCCCGTACAACTGAGCAGCCAGCGTCTTGTTCGGCGCCATGATGATGGTGGGCCGGCCCGTTTGCGCAATCACATTTGCCATGGTGAACGTCTTACCCGAACCGGTCACCCCCAGCAGCGTCTGGTGGCCTAGGCCATCATCAATACCCTCAATCAGCTGCGCAATGGCGGTGGGCTGATCACCGGCGGGCTGGTAGTCGGAATGGAGTTTGAAGAGGCTTTCAGACATTTGGGCTTCCTGATGGCTACTGCCCTCCCGACGACGGGAAAACAGCAAAAGTCATGCGTGCAAAATCACCGGGTAGTGTACCAGAGCCAGCAGATCAAATGCGTGATGATCCATGTTGCCCACTGGAGCGGTGGCTCCAGTGAATGGGATTTGAGAGGGAATAGAGACGCAATCGCAGCCAAACGACCGCTCCGACAAAAACGCTTACCTCCCCCAGCCACCTGTAAGAGTGATCGTTCAACCACGATGGCGATCAAAGAGCGACCCCATCAGGAAATACGGGACATTGGCACCCGAATCCGGTAAAGTTCCAGCCCCTTTCTGTGTCGATCGGTACGTTAAAAAAACGTGGCCAATCAACTATCAAGATGAACGAGGAGTGCATGTCCGATATCAGCCTTTCCGACCGCGTACAACGCATCAAGCCGTCTCCCACCCTTGCCATTACCGCCAAAGCCGGTGAACTCCGCGCACAGGGCAAAGACATTATTGGGCTGGGTGCCGGTGAGCCGGATTTCGATACCCCGGAACATATCAAGCAGGCCGCCATTGAGGCGATCAACGCCGGCAAAACCAAGTACACCCCGGTGGACGGCACTCCCGGCCTGAAAAATGCCATTATCGACAAATTCCAGCGCGATAATGGCCTATCCTACGAGCCCGGCCAGGTGCTGGTGTCCAGTGGTGGCAAGCAGAGCTTCTTCAACATGGCATTGGCCCTGTTGAATGACGGCGACGAAGCCATCATCCCGGCCCCCTACTGGGTGAGCTACCCGGACATGGTGTTGGTTGCCGGTGGTGTCCCAAAAATCATCGAAACGGACGTGAACAGCCGCTTCAAGATCACCCCGGAACAGCTGGAAGCAGCGATCACGCCGAAAACCCGCCTGTTCGTGATCAACAGCCCATCCAACCCCTCCGGCATGGCTTATTCCCTTGAAGAGCTCGCCGCCTTGGGTGAAGTACTCAAGAAACACCCAAACATCATCGTCGCCACCGACGATATGTACGAACACATCCTGTGGACAGGCAAACCCTTCGTAAACATCGTCAACGCCACCCCTGAGCTGTATGACCGCACCGTGGTCATGAACGGTGTCTCTAAAGCCTACTCCATGACGGGCTGGCGCATCGGTTACGCAGCAGGCCCGCAGAAGCTGATTGCTGCCATGAAGAAGGTGCAGTCCCAGTCCACCTCCAACCCAGCCTCCATCAGCCAGGCTGCAGCGGAAGCGGCGTTAGCCGGCGATCAAGGCTGCGTAGACGAGATGGTTAAAGCATTTAAAGAGCGTCACGACTATCTCACCGACGCACTGGATGCCCTGCCCGGCGTTAAATGCGCTAAAGGCGACGGCACTTTCTATGCCTTCCCGGACTTCTCCGACGCCATTGCCAACATGGATGGCGTGGAGTCCGACACTGATCTGGCTACCCTGCTACTGGAAACCGCCGAAGTGGCCTTGGTACCCGGTTCCGCCTTCGGCGCACCTGGCTGCATGCGCCTGTCTTTTGCCGTTGGCATGGACACACTGAAGGACGCTATTCGCCGAATTGAGCAAGCATTGGCTAAATAAGCAACAAACGCGCCTCCGGGGTGTTGACGACCCCGAGAGGCGTCACTAATATACGCGCCTCAAGACATTCCGCCTTAGCTCAGTTGGTAGAGCAAATGACTGTTAATCATTGGGTCGCTGGTTCGAGCCCAGCAGGCGGAGCCAAATAAGAGAAGGGCTTATCCATCGGGTAAGCCCTTTTTCTTTGCCCAATGGTTACCTCCTCTACAGCCAGCTGCTGCCCTCTACTCAGCCCGCCATCCAGTCACAAGCCCCGTTAAGCCTTAACCGAATTGTGGATACCAACAGGCATGGTAGAATTCCCAGCCTCGCCTATGAATTGTCGATAACACGGAGACAGGCTTTGACACTGCCCACCCGAAATGAGTTGAGCATGCATCAGGACCCAATCTCCATAACGCCATCACGCCACAACCGCTGGTATGAGCGAATCCTCCTGAATCCAGCATTCGGCCACCTTATTGCATTGGCCATTATTACCCTGGGCGCACAATTTCTTAGCTATCAATCCTGGGTTCAAAACGCTAATCAGGGGATTACCCTCGCCCTACTGGTGCTTTGCTACGCAGTCACGGCCTATTTGAGCAGCAACATCGCTAAATTTGTTGGAAGGCGAGCCATCCCCTATAACCTGGCCACAGTATTGATTGCTGTCGGCTTAGTGTTCACCTTGGTACTGTTTACCCGAATCGGCTATGCACGCACCTCACTTATCATCGGCCTTTCCCTGCTACTAACAATCCGCATCATCTCGGTTCTTATCAACCGCCGTTTTCGATACTTGAAGTTAGCCTGCGTCCCAACAGAGAGAATTGACAACATTCTTCCTCCGGTTTCTAAGAGTTTTGAATACCGTCTTCTGGACAACCCCAGTATGGGGGAAACCCGGTACGACGGGCTAATTGTCGATATGGAAGAACAACTTGAAGACCAATGGATACGTTTTGTGAGTCACTGCAATATTGCAGGACTGCCCGTGTTCAATGCCCGCAAGGTTGCAGAGACCATCAATGGCAAAGTAAACCTTTCTACTTTGCAAAGCATAGACTTGGCCAATCTTCAGCCACAACCGGTCTATCTGGCGGGCAAACGCGCGCTGGATGTACTGCTTACGCTGCTTGTAGCTCCCCTACTAATCCCTTTTTGCCTGATCGTCGCGCTCCTGATCAAGCTCGACTCTCCCGGCCCTGCTATTTTTGTTCAGCAAAGGATCGGAAAGGGGAATCGTATTTTCAGAATGTACAAGTTCCGCTCAATGCGGCCTAGAGAAGAAGATGAAGGCACGGCGCAGTTTGCCGACCAGGATGCATACCGCATTACCCGCCTGGGGGCATTTATCCGCAAAGTGCGCATCGATGAACTCCCACAGTTTCTGAACATCCTGAAAGGTGAAATGAGCCTGATTGGCCCACGCCCCGAACAGCCAGAGTTTGTAGAGCAATTCGAAGAAGAAGTTCCTTACTACAGCTATCGACACATCGTGCGGCCAGGCATCACCGGCTGGGCCCAAGTCAATCAAGGCTACGCCAGCGACACTGAAAGTACACGAGAGAAGGTAGAACACGACTTCTACTACATCAAGAACCTATCCCCTGCACTCGACTTTCTGATTGTAATGCGGACATTAAAAACCATGGCCACAGGATTTGGGGCACTATAATGCACGATAGCAACCCGAAAATTTCCGTCATTATCCCCATCTACCAGCACTGGGAACTCACTAAGGTTCTGTTTTCTGCCTTGGCCAGACAAACACTGCCGAAAAGTCTCTGGGAATGCTTCATCGTTGATAACGGCTCGGATGTTGTGCCAGCAGCAGACACTCTACCGGATTTCGTAAACCTGCTTGAGTGCCACCAACCCGGCTCCTATGCAGCGCGCAACCTGGCACTTCAGCAAGCCCAAGGGGAACTACTGGTCTTCACTGACGCCGATTGCCGACCAAATCCCGACTGGCTAGAAATCATCTGGCGCCAGCACCTGGGCTGCAAAAAACCCACTCTGATTGCTGGTGGAGTCACTGTTCTGCGCTTTGACAATCTGAAACCTAACTGGATAGAAGTGTACGACATGGCAATGGGATTACCTCAGGAACGTTACACACGACACGGCTACGCGGTGACAGCCAATTTATCCATTCCCAGGACAGTATTTGACAAAGTGGGCGTCTTTGACGACCAACGCTTTTCAGGTGGTGATGCAGAGTTCTGTCAACGTGCAGGTCGGGCAAACATTCCTCTTGTATACTTACCTGAAGCCAATGTGGATCATCCAACTCGCCATAGCTGGGAGGAACTCACCACCAAGCTCAAGCGGGTAAAGGGGGGCCAGGTTCGTTCAGGCCCAGTGAGACGCCGAGCAAAGTTCATCGTAAAAACCTTTATACCCCCGGTTTGGGCATACTGGTTTGTCATCAGCAGCCCTAAAATCAATCGCTGCCAGAAAGTTTCATCTCTTCTCATTCAAACCCGATTATGGCTAACCGAGATGGCAATCACAGTTCGACTCTTGGCAAACGGCACGATGGAACGGCGCTGATATGGATGTAAATATGATTCCTGAAGTTTCAATCATCACACCATGCTATAACGCCCGGCACACATTGGCCCGGACTATCGAATCGGTACTCTCCCAGAACTTTCTGTCATGGGAGCTACTATTAGTCGACGATAAATCTACTGATGACACAGATCAGCACGCTCAAGCATTTTGTGATCGTGATAACAGAATCAAACTGATACGGCTAAAAGAAAATAGCGGTGCAGCAGTTGCGAGAAACAGAGGCATTGCCTCTGCCAGAGGACGATACATCGCTTTCATCGACGCCGATGATGAGTGGCACAAAGACAAGTTAAGCATTCAGATAAGCCAAATGAAAGAACAAGGCTGGCCCCTGTCGTACACCGCCTATACACGCATAAACCCAGAAGGCGCCTGTATCAACACTGTAGGTGTACCGCCAACCATACACTACCGCCAGTTGTTAAAAACCAATTACATTGGTTGCTCGACCGCTGTATATGACAGCGAGCAGCTAGGTAAAGTCTTTATGCCCGAGCTTCGCAAACGCCAAGACTTCGGCTTGTGGTTAAAAATTCTCAAGAAAACGACATCCGGATACGGAATTAATTTAGCACTAACACGATACTGCGTTCATCAAGACTCTTTGTCTTCCAACAAACGAAATACGGCAGGGTACAACTGGCGATTGTACCGAGATGAAGAGCAGTTGAACGCAATCATGGCAAGCTATTACTTTGCCAATTATGCCTTGCGCGGGGTATTAAGAAGTCGATTTCCCAAACTTGCCCTTTTCTTGGGAATCCACTTTCCTGTTCCCGCTCAATCTTCGAACGCCCGATAATACAAATATCTCGGGTGTCAGGAACACCCGTTACTCTCATCATCTGTCGGAAAGTAGCAATCTTCAAGGCCGTGATACCCTAGGGCTTGCGCAACAACCGACACCCGCCTCCAGACATAAAGAGCCTGCTCTTCATCAAGAACTTTTCGCCAAGCCCCATTATTAACCCGGATTCTGGACTTAACCTGATCCCTGCGAACCACCATATTCCCCTTTAACACGGCAGAGTCATACGCCGTTTTTCCTTCCTCCAGTATTGACGGATCAAAACTGTCGCCAATAAATTCAAACAAGGAAATAAAGGTCGCTTCAGGGGCCGCAGTCAGGTCTTCATAGCGAACAACATAGACATTACCAGAACCTGCGATTCCAGCGACGATGTGATTATCGTTAACCCATCTCTCAATGGCCAGATCAAGGTCACCAAAACGTTTGAATAACGATGCCACATTGTCTAAAGGGTTTCTGATTGTCACCAAAACTTTATGGTTAGGCGCAATAACCCCTGCACGGTCGATAAAATAAATATGCTTCGGTGTCTTTTCGAGAACATATTCCTTGCCAAGATATTCTGCGCAATAAACCCATTCGGACAACAACTTTGAAGCCGTAACAAGCGAATTTTTATCCGGCAGAAGAAACTCTGTTTCTCTTCCCACTGCAAAAATATTGGGATGATTGCCCAGCTTCGCAGCAAGCAGGGTCGTGCCACTATGGCCACAACCTGCCACCAACAGTGCTTTCTTGTCAGTTATCACTGGGCTAGCAAACAGGTCTTCAAGCTTCCTAAAAAAAAATCTCGAATAAATGACCAGCGCCTCTTTTATAGAGACTCGGTGAACAACCCTGTATTTGATAATCAAAAAACCTCCGCGTATTCCTTCAGCCTTCAGGATAAAACTAAATAGGAAAGGGGCTTACCTTTACCTGTTTAATCACGAAGTAAGCCAGCACCAGATTCCAGACGATCAATCCTGCTCCAGTAGCCAATGCAGCTCCCACAGCACCATACGTCGGAATCAAAACAAAGCACAGAATCACATTGACGCTCAATGCCAGAATATGACCGGTAACGGCCCTATTTTCCTGATGACTCATTGCCAACACATTGCCAACCGAACCACAAAAAACACTGAACAATTGGCTCGCAGAAAGAATCACTAGTGGCCAAAATGCGTACGCAATATATTCAAGACCAAAAACAAGGCCGACTATCTGCTCACCAAAAAAGAGAAACAGACTCGCCGCAGGTAATGCAAACAAAAGTGCCAACCTGGAAGACAGTCTTAAGGTAGCTTGCAGTTTTTCTCGGTCACTTTGCTTGAAATAACGAGCAATATACGGTGCGACAATCATGTTAACTGTGGTCAATGGAAGAAGCACAAGCGCGGCACCACGGTCAGCCACCCTCATTCCAGCTACGGCTTCAGGTTCACCGAGAATCCCTAGAAGTACAATGGAAATTTGCGCTCCGAGCAATGTAACCGCAGATAAAAGGCTAAATGGAATCAGAGAGCGCGCCCAGAAGCCTATTTCATAAGTCCTATTGCCCTCCCGCATATCCGCAGGCGCTACAAGTACAAAGATTATTACTGCAATGATAAATGCCAAAGAGAAACTTATTAGCTGAGCATAAATGGCGAAGTTTGCACCCTTAATCCCCCAGAGATAAAGCAAAACAACTATCCCAAGAAGCAGAGCGGGTTGGATCAGTCTTAGTGGCAGCTCGGACCAAAAAGGCTGCCCCAGAGCCTTGGACATACCACATCGCACTGAGTTACCACCAATAAAGGGGATAATAAAGATGGCAATGAGCATGATAGCCCATTTTTTTTCTTCAAAGATCTCAGGAAAAAGCTGACTAGCGACCAGAAAAAAAACAAACACAAGAACGGAATAAAGCAATATCCACATCCCTGCCAGAGACACCAGTCCCCTTGCCAGAGAAAATTGTTCAGCCAACCGATAGCTAACTACTTGCCGTGTCGCAAACTGCTGCAAACCACTGGACACAGGAATCGCAAGCAAAGGAACCAATGCCATCGCAAAAGAGTAGTAACCGTATCCCTCTGGTCCAAGCAGCCTGGCCAACAACACACTGGTTGCCAATGTCAGGGGAATCCCCGCAAGACGCATCCCACCTACAGATAAGAAGTTTTTATATAAAACTGATTTGAGCATGTTCCCAACCCACTCTCTTTATATAGAACCGTAAAACAGAAGCTTGGAAAGCACTCATTCAGTCAGCGATAGCTCCCTATCTCTCGCCATACCCTTCAGGATTACTTTCCTGCCAACGCCAGTGGTCACAGCACATATCATCAATGCCGCGGGCAGCCTTCCACCCGATGACTTCTTCTGCATGGGCAGGATCCGCGTAACAGGTAGCCACATCTCCCGATCGACGTTCCACAATCTGGTAGGGAACGTCTCGCCCGCTGGCCTTAGAAAAGGCCGCAATCATTTCCAGCACACTGTAGCCTCGCCCGGTTCCCAAATTCACCGTCAGCAGACCACGATCGCCCTCTAAAGCCTGCAGTGCCGCCAAATGTCCCTGGGCTAAATCCATCACATGGATATAATCTCTCACTCCAGTGCCATCCGGCGTCGCATAATCTCCACCAAAAACACTCAGCTGTGCTCGCTTGCCAATGGCAACCTGTGCAATAAACGGCATGAGGTTATTGGGAATACCATTAGGGTCCTCACCTATTTCGCCACTTTCATGGGCGCCCACAGGATTAAAATAGCGCAGTAACGCCACCTGCCACCGGTTATCGCTGGAGTAGAGATCACGGAGCATATCTTCAATGTGCAACTTACTGGCACCATAGGGATTGGTCGCACTAAGAGGAAAGTTTTCCTTAATGGGCACAGAGGCCGGGTCCCCGTACACCGTTGCCGATGAGCTAAATACCAGAGTTCGCACCCCTGCCCGCTCCATGGCTTCCAACAAACGCACCGTGCCTACCACATTGCAATCGTAGTATTGCAATGGCTGCTCAACCGATTCACCCACCGCCTTCAGGCCAGCAAAATGGATCACGGAATCGATATCATGGTCGGCGAAAAGTCGATCTAGGCAATCCGCATCGCGAATGTCGCCTTTAATGAAAGTCAGCTCACGCCCAGTTAACCTTTGGACACGGCGTAGGCTCTCCTCGCTGCTATTGGTGAGGTTATCAAGCACGACAACCTCGCGCCCAGCTTCAAGCAGCAACAGCACCGTGTGAGAGCCGATATAACCGGCTCCGCCGGTGACCAATACTTTGCTCATGATTCATCATCCTGTTCCAAGGTTATCGCCTGAGCTGCCACCACCCGTTGAAATTAAACAGCCAAGCCAATCGTAGAATTAACCCACCGCGGCCATCGCTTTGCTTACGTTAACCTCGAACAAGTCACGAATTCGGCCTAGGGCTTCATCGTTATCTGCCTCAAAACGCAACACTAACTTCGGCGAAGTATTGGAGGCCCGGCACAGGCCCCAACCATCCGCATAATCCATACGGATACCATCAATGACGCGGCGCTCGCCTTCGCCGAACTCCGCATTCGTCTGCAGATATTCCACGATACGGAATTTGTTCTCGTCCGTCACATTGATATTGATTTCCGGGGTCGTGCACAGCACCGGGTAGCGCCCGAAAAGGGCCTCCGCGCCTCCCTCTGTTCGGCTGATGATACCCAGAATCCGGGCAGCAGCCACCAAGGCATCATCAAAGCCGTACCAATCTTCAGCAAAAAAGATATGCCCACTCATCTCTCCTGCTAACAGGGCACCGGTTTCTTTCATGCGTGCTTTGATAAGGGAGTGTCCGGTTTGCCACATTTCTGGCTCCCCCCCGGCGTCCCTAATCACGTCGAACAGGGAGCCTGTGCACTTCACATCAAAAATAACTTTTGCGCCGGGATGCCTGCTCACCATATCCTCTGCCAGCGCCATTAGCAGAATATCCGGATACACCACCTCTCCAGCAGGTGTAACAACCCCAACCCGATCGCCATCACCATCAAAAGCCAATCCAAGGTCGGCCTTTTCTGCTTTTACGCTAGCAATTAAATCCTGCAAATTGTTGAGGTCACCCGGGTCCGGGTGATGATTCGGGAAGGTGCCGTCGACGTCGGTGAACAGCGGCACAACCTCACACCCTAACGCCTCAAGCACTTGCGGTGCCTGTAAACCAGTGATGCCATTGCCACAATCCACAACCACCTTCATAGGCCGCGCTAGGCTATGGGCACTCAAAAACGCAGCCTGATAATCCACCAGCACATCCTGCTCACGATACTCGCCCTGCCCTTCAGCAAAGCGCTGATCTACAATTCTGCGATGCAACGCCTGAATGCGTTCACCCGAGAGTGTCACACCGTCAATCACAATTTTAAAACCATTGTAATTGCCCGGGTTATGGCTACCAGTCAGCATCACACCGGAATTGAGCCCCTCAATATGATGCGTTGCAAAATACAGCACAGGCGTCGGCACCAACCCCACATTCACTACCGTGCACCCCGTGGACTGAACACCCTCACTCAAGGCCAGCAACAAAGCGGGACCAGACAAGCGCCCGTCTCGCCCTATAGCGATGGCCGTCTGCCCTTGAGCTTGCACCTCGGACCCAATCGCCCGACCAATTTCATAAGCCCATGCATCCGTGAGCGTTTCGTTATAAATACCGCGAATATCGTAAGCACGAAAAATCGAAGCGGGAATGGGGTGAGTCATTAATGTCATCCTTGTAAGGCACAGAGCACACAACCAGCTGGCACAGCATGATAAGGGAGGGCTCTGTCCATTTGCATTCGTGTTTAATGTTATTGCGTCGCTTGCTTGCACGCGATATGGCGCGCTAACGACAGTGAGGAATCATCCACCTCATGGGCGCCATCAGGGTCCGCCAGAACCGCCAACATATCGGTGGCAATCACCTTACCCATCTCCACGCCCCATTGATCAAAAGGATTTATTCCCCAAATCACCGCTTGGGCAAACACCTTATGCTCATACATGGCCAGCAAGGAGCCAAGGGTTCTAGGCGACAACTCATCCAGCACCAGAGTGGTGCTGGGCTGATTACCCCGATAACGCTTGTAAGCAGGCAAAGCCAGCGTTGAATCCAAAGCCTGCTCGCCAAACGCCAACAAACGCGATTGAGCCAGGCAATTGGCGTTAGACAGAGCATGCTGGCCTTCCAATTCCACCGCCGCACCCGAATGTGCGCTTTCGGTATAGCGCCGTGCGGTCATCAAAAACTCACACGCCACCGGCTGAGTACCCTGGTGCAACAACTGGAAAAAGGCATGCTGTGCATTCGGGCCAACCTCACCCCAAATCACCGGACAGGTGTGGTAATCCACAGGGTCGCCATTACGCGACACACTCTTCCCGTTAGACTCCATCTCTAACTGTTCTAGATAAGCAGGCAGATATTTTAAGCGGCCATCGTAGGGCAGCACTGCACGGGCGCGGATATCCAGAAAATTGATATTCCACACATCCACCAAAGCCAGCATAACCGGGATATTCTCGTGCCATGGGCGCTGGCGAAAGTGGAGATCCATGTCATGGGCACCCGCCAGCAACTCACGAAACCCATGCATCCCCACGGTAAGTGCAATGGGCAAACCAATAGCAGACCACAAAGAATAACGCCCGCCCACCCAATCCCAGAACTGTAACTGGTTAGTCGATGGAATCCCCCACGCGGTCATCTTGTCCGGTTGTGCGGAAATACCAATAAAATGGCAACGCAGCATCGCTTCGTTATCCATTTCAAGCCCCAGTGCACGGGCCATCCAGCTACGTGCCGTATTGGCGTTGTGCAACGTATCCACAGTAGTAAAAGATTTAGACGACACCAGCACCAGTGTCGTGCGTGGGTTCAGTTCCTGGAGAACTTGGGAAATCTGGCTGCCATCCATTGACGATGCGAAATGAAGGCTGGGCCGCACTTCTCCCTCTGCCAAGGGCGTCGAATGCAGCGCGAATGCCGCCATTAACGGCCCCAATTCAGATCCCCCAACGCCCACATTAACCACATCCGTAATCGCATCGCCCAATACACCCCGCCACTGACCTTCCAACACGCGCGAGACGATAGAGTCCATGATCTCCAGCTGGCCATGGATCTCAGCAGCTTGATCAGACGGATCACGGAGCAACCAGTGCTTGGCACTGCGGTTCTCGGTGCAATTCACCTCTGCACCGGAAAATAACGCCTCACTCCAACGATCAAGGCCCCGTTCATCGGCCAAACTCACTAATAAATCACGGGCATGAGACGACACCCTCTGCTTGCTCAAGTCTACCAAGAGGCCATCGCTCTCAAGGCAAAAATGGGCACACCTTCCCAGCTCTTGAACGAAAAAATCAGACAAATGCAAAGAGCCTTCCTCACGGGCAAGGCTTTCAAGCTGCAGCCAGACCGAACTCTCGGTTAGATCATTTTGTTCAGGCACCATGCCTAGCTCCGTCCAATTCCACGATATTCCAGCCCCTGTGCCTTAACAAATGCAGGGTCATAAATATTACGACCATCGAGAATAAGCCCGGTCCGCATCTCTTGTTTCAAACGCTGCCAATCTGGGCTCCAATAAGGTTTCCACTCGGTGACCAGCATCAACGCATCGGCGCCCAAGGTGGCCTCGTAGGGGGTATCACACAGCAACAGTTCTCTATTTTGCTTCTCAGCCCAGCGTTTTAAATCGGGCAAGGCCTTGGGATCATGCACAGCCACGTCCACACCCTGCGCCCATAACGCTTCTATAATCTTCAAGGCAGGCGCGTTTTCTACCCGGGCTGTGCCCGGCTTAAAGGACGCCCCCCAGATCGCAACCCGCTTACCTTTTACACAGCCGTTGCAGTACTGCCAAAACTTGCGGAACAGAACTTCTTTTTGCCGCTCATTGGTATGCAACACCTGTTCTAGTAGACCAGGCTCCGCAGCTTTCTGCTGCTGAGCATCCAGCAAAGCCAGTACATTACTGCTCAAGCCAGGCCCGCCAAATCCACAGCCAGGGTAAAGGTAAGCCTCACCGATACGAGAGTCTGCCCCCATTGCGACGCGTACCGCATCAATATCAACGTCCAACGACTCCGATAAGGCGGCCATGTCATTCATAAAACTGATTCGGGTAGCCAAAATGCCGCTGATGGCGAGTTTTGCGAACTCCGCCTCCCGCAGGCTCATCACCTGAAGAACATCTTTACGCCGATTGAAAGGGCGCAGCAGCTCACGCATCAGGGCCTCGCCTTCGCGTTCATAGCACCCCAGCAAAATACTCTCAGGACGAGTAAAGGTCAGGAAAGCATTCCCCTCCTGAATCAAATCTGGCAAAGCCACTAGAGCCGCATCATAGCCTGCAGACAATATGTATTGCCGCAATCGTTCCGCCACCCCTACGGGCCCCACGGTCTGATTCACCACCAATCGACAAACCCCAGGCTTTACATCAACGTCGAGAATATCCTCTGCCAAGGTTTCGCTGCCTGGTGACAAAGCAAGAAACACCACCTCAGAGGGGGAGAGATCAACCGCGTTCTGTCCTCTTAACAAAGGAACCAAACGGCCCGCGTTGATCTGCTCAACATACAAGCGGCCCAACCCTTGCTCGCTAAATAACGGTTGCTCTTGATTTAGCTGCTCATGCTCCTCTATACCAAATACGTACCAAGCTACCTGATGCCCGGTCTGAGCAAGCGCCGTTGCCGTTACCTGGGCGCATAACGTGTCGCCATAAACCGCCACCTGCATATCACCAAACCCTTCGCGTTATCCTCATACGATAGACACCCGCAAGCAAAGAACCTGCAGAGCCCAATAAATCATCCCACATTAGCGCTGGCTAGCTTCGGCCATCATAGCTCTGGCATGCTCACCCAAATCTGGGTGTCGCGCAGCATAATGGAAAATAGCGCGCAAATAGCCCACCTTGTTACCGCAATCGAAGGTCTGGCCACGCATGGAATAAGCTTCAACTGGGCTTTGCTTAATTAATGTTGCAATCGCATCGGTGAGCTGAATCTCGTTACCTGCCCCGGGTTGTGTCTCGGCAAGAATGGCCATAATTTCACCGGGGAGCACATAACGGCCCACAACGGATAACCGAGACGGAGCCTCATTAATAGGCGGTTTTTCTACAATGGCGCGCATGGCAGCAGAATCACCAGCTTTGGGGGCATCCCCCTCCAGAGCCACAATTCCGTATTGATCAACCCTCTGCGCGGGAACCTCTTCCACCATAATTTGGGCGGCAGACGTATCATGATAACGGCGGACCATAACCGCCAGATCCTCTTCTATATCCTGGCAATCCACCAACACATCGGGCAGCAACACCGCGAAAGGCTCATTGCCTATCACCGGGGCGGCACAGGCAACCGCATGCCCCAGCCCCAGGGCGTGATGTTGACGCACAGAAATAATATTTACATCCGCCGGAAGGATATTCTGCAGCGCATCCAGCAAAGCCGTTTTACCTTTCTTTTCAAGCTGATGCTCTAGCTCAAATTGGGTATCAAAATAGTCTTCAATCGCGCTCTTGGAAGAATGGGATACCAATACAATATCTTTGATCCCTGCTCGAACCGCCTCCTTTACCACGTACTCAATAGCCGGTCGGTCCACAACGGGCAACATTTCCTTCGGTATCGACTTAGACGCCGGCAACATACGCGAACCAAACCCCGCCACCGGTAACACTGCTTTTCTAACCATTATGCCCTCTCTTAACCACGCACCGCCCAAGGCTTAGTACCAACAATCCGATAAGTGCGCCCGCCACATTACCGGCCATATCGCTCCAAGTGGCGGAACGCCCCGGAATCCATATCTGTACCACTTCAATAACGGCCCCAAGAGAAATGATGGCCATAAGAACAATTAAAAAAGGAGCCCCAAGCCATGCCAACAACAAGGCAATCAAGGCGCCAAAAAAAACATGCGCGTACGCATCCACATTGCCCAAATGAAGCAACTGACTAATCGACTCCCTTAATTCTCCTGGCAGTAATGCACCCAAAATAAAAATTGTCACACTGAAAATAAGAAATAAAAGAGACCGCTTTTTACGCTGCATGGCATTCCAAGATTAATCACTTCCAAAAAGATCACGGGTGTAAACCTTGTCAGCCACCCCTTCCAGTTCACTCACCATACGATTAGAAACAATCACATCACAGGTTTGAATAAACGTTTCAAAATCGCGAATCACCACCGAATTGAAAAATGCCTCCTCCACCAGTGCCGGCTCGTAAACCACGACTTCAATACCTTTCGCCTTCAGCCGCTTCATAACACCTTGGATGGAAGAGGCCCTAAAGTTGTCCGACCCCGCTTTCATCACTAACCTGTAGATACCCACACGGGCGGGGTTACGGCGTAAAATATCTTCGGCTATAAAATCTTTACGTGTCCGGTTGGCATCCACAATGGCCTTAATCAAGTTATTCGGCACATCCTCGTAGTTAGCCACTAACTGCTTGGTATCTTTGGGCAAACAATACCCCCCATAACCAAAAGAAGGATTGTTGTAATGCCCCCCAATCCGCGGATCAAGGCAAACCCCATCAATGATCTGACGAGTATTCAAGTTATGGATAGCGGCATAGCTATCCAGCTCATTGAAATAGGCTACCCGCATAGCCAAATAAGTATTGGAAAAAAGTTTAATCGCTTCTGCCTCGGTTGAATCTGTGAATATCACAGGAGGTGCAACGGTTTCCGCCCCCTGAACAAGCAAGTCAGCAAAAATACGAGCGGCCTCACACTGGGCCCCTACAATGATTCGAGAGGGGTGCAAATTATCATGCAGGGCTTTGCCTTCCCGCAAAAACTCCGGAGAAAAGATGATATTTTCAACACCAAAACGTTCCCTCAGCGTCTTCGTATAACCCACCGGCACCGTCGATTTAATTATTATGGTAGCGCGGGGATTAATAGCCAGCACATCACTAATTACCAGCTCGACACTACTCGTATTGAAATAATTTGCCTTTACGTCGTAGTCAGTGGGAGTCGCCACTACTACAAAATCGGCACCTTCAAATGCCATCTTTTTATCGGTTGTCGCGTGCAAATCCAGCGATTGCGCTGTCAGAAAGGACTGAATTTCAGCATCCTCAATCGGGGAAATTCCGTTTTGAACTTTCTCTACCTTTATGGCATCAATATCTAGCGCCACTACGGTGTTATTCTGGGCCAGCAACACCGCATTGGATAACCCGACATACCCCATTCCCGCTACTGCAATTTTCATTAATTTCCTCAATCCCAAACAGCTAAAAATTTTCCATATCGCACATCCATCAAAACAGAATAACGCTTAAGCTAAATATTCTGGCCGCGCAAAAACTCAAACTGAGCGGTATTCTACGATCCGCAGTTTACAAAGGCACCGCCAACATAGCCAAAAGAGGCTAAAGGTGGAGAGACCGTCAATCGATGAACGCCTGGAATTCTAACGTATTCTCCCCATTAGAGGGCAGATAAAGGTGGAAGGCTTATCTTACCGCCTTATTGAAAGGCTCTATGTTGCATTGTTGATAAGAAGCTAATCCATTGGCCCTATCCTTTTCACACGGAAACGAAGGGAAGCACCGCACCGACAAACCCGTAAACGTAGATGCAATAAGGCGCTATTGGAGTGGAATCCAAACGTTCACTGGCTGGCCGACGGCCCGAAAATGTGCATCAAGCTTATCGACCAGAGCACGTTTAGCACCTTCATCGCCGTGCACCACGCGAATTTCTTCAGGCCCCCGCGCTATTCCTGCCGCGAACCGAAGTAAATCCTGCTGATCACCATGGGCTGAATAACCGCTAATGGATTCTACTGCAGCTCGAATGGGGTAGGTTTCTGCCTCTAGCCTCACACTGCTGCCCTGCTCGCTTCGCTGGATCTCCCTGCCTGGCGTCCCTGCAGCTTGATACCCCACAAACAGCACATTGTGGCGCGCATCGCCCAGCATCGCTTTTAGGTAATTCACAATGCGGCCACCGGCACACATGCCACTGGCGGCAATCACCACCGCCGGCCTTGCGGTGCCAGCCAAGTGACGAACCATTTTCATGTGTGCCTCGTGGCTGTCCACCGTTAGTAGCTGCTCAAACGCCAACGGCCGGCGGTCTGCCCGCAAGCGTTCGCGGGCCTCCTCGTCCCAGTAAGGCTCAAGCTCCCGGTAAACCTGGGTAAACCGGCTCGCCAATGGAGAATCAAGAATTATCGGCAACTCATCCCAGTCCAGAAACGGATGCATGGCGGCGCCCCGTTGGCGGTGGATAATCGCCTCCAACTCATAAAGCAGCTCTTGGGTACGGCCAATACTGAACGCAGGAATCAATAAAGTCCCCTTGTCACGCAAAGCCTTAACCAACGCATCTTCTAAGCGCTGCTGCCGCGTCTCTCGCACTTCATGAAGACGATCCCCGTAGGTGCTTTCTATCACCAACACATTCGCAGCCGGTGGGGGCTCCGGTTCCGGCAGAATTGGCGCATCAGCAGCCCCTAAATCCCCGGAAAACACCGTGATGTGCTCACCGGCCAATCGGCAAGACACATGGGCCGAGCCCAAAATATGCCCCGCCCTGCCCAAGCGAATCTCCGCCACCGTTCCATCAGCCATCTCCAGGGCATGCCAATAACCAAACGGCACAGGCACTAACGCCGCCTCCAGCCGCGCCATAAAGCGCTCCACATCTGCCGGCTTGCGGCTCACCCCTAAGCGAAAGGCATCTTCCAACACAATGGGCAGCAACTTGGCCGATGGGCCGCTACAGTAAATCGGCCCGACATAACCCGCACCCAACAACCACGGCAGCCGCCCCACATGATCAATATGCACATGGGTGAGCACCACTGCCTGGATCCGGGAAATATCGAAATCGATGGCCAAATCATCTGCGCTAGCCCCACCTGGGCCAACATCTCCACCCTGGAAAAGCCCACAGTCGATGAGCACAGAGCAATCTGGGCTAGCCACCCATTCATGGGCGGAACCCGTTACACCACGCACGGCACCATGATGAAAAAGATGAGGAAACCCGCCTTCAGGCAGGTTATTGGAACGTTCCATGTGAACTCCTCCACAATGTCGAGGCAGGCCCTCCTTGGCCCGGGGCAAATCCGATCACCGCACAATACCGCATTACGGTTATGCTTAATCCGTTCTGCGCAATCAGCTAGCCCTTAAACAATGGCCGCGATCAGCTGCTTAACACAGGTTTCAATGTCGTTTTCAGCGGTATTCACCACAAGCTCCGGCTTGCTCGGGGCCTCGTAAGGGCTGTCGATACCGGTAAATTCCTTAATGATGCCCTGGCGCGCTTTCTGGTACAGGCCTTTGGGGTCGCGCTTCTCGCACTCTTCCAGCGGCGCATCCACAAACACTTCCACAAACTCACCGTCGTCAAACAATGCACGGGCCGCATCACGGTCTGCACGGAACGGGCTGATAAACGCCGTCACCACAATCAAGCCCGCATCTACCATCAGCTTAGCCACTTCAGACACCCGACGGATATTCTCGGTACGGTCTTCATCGCTCATGCCCAGGTTCTTGTTCAAGCCATGGCGAACATTGTCACCGTCTAACAAGTAGGTGTGATTACCCTGCTCGGTCAGCGCCACTTCCAACGCATTGGCCAGCGTGGATTTGCCAGAGCCGGACAACCCCGTCAGCCAGATACACTTAGGCTTTTGCCCCTTAACCTTGGCGCGGTCGGCCTTGGACACATTCGACTCATGCCAAACCACGTGGGCTTTGGAGTCGTTCGCTTTTTCCTGGTACGGAGACTTCTCAGACATGCAATATTCCTTCAATTGAACGTTCACGTTAAAAGTTGAGAAGGACAACCCTCAACTTCCGGGCTCAGCCATGCTGTATGCCCCTCGATCATAGCCGCCAGCATCCTTGAGTGTTGCTCTAGCTCAGAAAGCCAACGGCCGGCTTTTTCCTCGTTGATGTAACCGATTCCATGGCCCGAAAGCCAAAATCCTTAAACCCGGTAACATACCGCTACATCACCACACAAAGCGCAGTATCGCGCTTCCATACATCCAGATTTTCAAACCGAAGCATCCATGCCCCTCCTGCTTAGCTCCCTCCATGGAGCGCCATATTGTTTTGTCTTTCCTTTCAACTTTGAACGTCTCACTTTCAACTCAAAGCTGCTCGGCATAGTTCCTCGGTATAGCCTCGCTAGAACCGCCAAACCATCGGAATAACGCTAAGGCTAATCACCGCTACCACCACACTCATGGGAAAACCTATCTTCAGGTAATCGCGGAAGGTGTAACCGCCCGGCCCCATAACCATCAGGTTGGTTTGGTAGCCCAGCGGGGTCATAAAGCTGGCGGAAGCGGCAAACATAACCGCGACAATAAAGGGCATAGGGCTCACCCCCAACTGCTCGGCCACGCCAATGGCGATGGGAAAAACCAGCACCGCCGCCGCATTGTTGGTGATCATTTCAGTGAAAATCGCAGTGAGCAAATACACGATCACTAGCGCCATAAAGGGCGACAAGCCGCTATCCGGGATAGCCAGCTCCACAATCCACGCCGCCGCGCCGCTGGACTCCATGGCCTTGCCCAGCGCAAAAGAGGCGCCAATAACCACCAGCACCGGCAGGTTCACACTCACGTTCATCCGCGAACGATTTACCGATACACAGCGTAACGCCAGCATCAGGCCTGCGGCCAGCATGGCGGCTTCCAGGGTAGAGGCCAGCCCCAGTACATTCGCCATCACCATGGCCACCAGCACCCCGACAGCAACCGGCGCGCGACGGAAATCCGGTGGCGTGGAATCCTTCAGCGGACTGACCAGCATGAAATCCCGGCGGTAGCGATACTGCTCCACAAACTGCTCACCGGTTTCCAGCAGCAGGGTATCGCCCACCTTCAACACCAGCTCCCCTACCTTGCCGGGCAAACGCTGGCCGCTGCGGCTGATACTGAGAATGGCGGCCTGGTAACGGGTGCGGAAGCCGGTTTCCTTGACCGTCTTGCCGATACCCGGGAACTCCGGGCTCAACACCACTTCCACCAGGTGTCGCTGGTGATTGTTCAGTGCCAGCTTGTGCGCCCCACCATGGGCCGACTGAAGGCCATTGATCCGCTGCAATTCCCGGGCACACTCCGGCACCCCGACAAAGGCCAGCAGATCCCCTTCCTGCAGGGTCATCTCCGGCCCCACCGCCGGGAACAGACGCTCGCCACGCTGAATCTCGGTGAGATACCCATAGGTCAGGTTACGCAATCCCGCATCCTGAATGGAACGCCCCGCCAGCGGGCTACCTTTGCCTACCAGCATTTCCACATGGTATTCCCGGGCATGCTCCCACTGCGCCACCATGCCCTCACGCTCAGGAAGTAGAAAACGACCAACCAGCAACAGGAACAACGAGCCGCCAAGCAACACGGGAACCCCGACCCAGGCCACATCAAAAATCCCAAACGCCTCCATGCCCCTTTCCTGTACCAGGCCATCCACCACCAGATTGGTGCTGGTGCCGATCAGAGTACAGGTGCCACCGAGAATGGCCGCATAACTGAGCGGCAACAGCAGCTTCGATGCAGACAGGCGCAGGCGCTGGGCCCACTCCTGCACCGCCGGAATCATCATCGCCACTACCGTGGTGTTATTCAGGAAGGCACTCAGCAAGGAGGCTGGCGCCACCAGCCGCAACTGGCTGGCAAACACGGATTTCGGCTGGCCCAGCAAACGGTGCGCCACCCAGTAAATGGCACCAGTATCCCGCAAGGCCGCCGCCACCACATAAAGGGCAGCAATGGTCATCAGCCCCGGGTTGGCAAAGCCGGACAGCGCCTCACCGGGAGACACCACCCCGGTCACCAGCACCATCACCAGCGCAGCCATCATGGTGATATCCGCCGGCACCCGATTACTGGCCAGCGCCCCCAGCACCGAAGCCACAATCAGCAGCGTTATCACGATATCCATATTCACGGGGCGAATTCCCTCAGAGGGCCAACAGGGCCATGGGTTGCGCAGAAAAAGGTCATTTTACAGGGAAAAAGACATATAAAAAGGGGCAGGCTAGTTCAAAATCTTATAAGGAAAGAGCGCAGAGATGCGACAGAAAGAAGACGTTTCGCGGCTAAACGGCTGGCCCCTCAAAGCCTGACCTGTTCTGTGGGAGCGGTGGTTCCACCGCGATACTGCGCCGGAGGGGGCGAGGTCTTTTCGCGGTGGAACCACCGCTCCCACAGAATGCAGACGTTGAAGCTCTGAGCGAAAAAAACTATCAGTCCGCCAGAGCCCGATTATCCGACACCAGCCTGGGCAACTCCCGGGTCTGCATGCTTTCCAGCGGGCGGCTACCATTGGTACCCGGCTCGTACCCTGCCACATAGCTGCGCAGCAAGGACTTCAGCGCCACCTTGTCGCCCTTCTCCAGAGCCTTGCGGAATGACTCCAGGGCGAACTGGATTTCATCCCAGCTCAGCCGCTCCTCGGTGGCCTGCATGATCATTTCATGCTCGGTGCCTACACTGCACTCACCGATCAGCAGCTCTTCATAGAGCTTTTCGCCTGGGCGCAGCCCGGTGAAGGCGAGCTCGATATCACCGCTAGGGGTCTCGTCGTCTTTCACGGACAGGCCCATCAGGTGAACCATGGTCCGCGCCAGATCCACGATCCGAACCGGCTCGCCCATATCCAGTACAAACACCTCGCCGCCTTTGGCCATGGCCCCGGCCTGAATCACCAGCTGTGAGGCTTCGGGGATGGTCATGAAATAACGAATCACATCAGGGTGAGTCACCGTTATCGGCCCACCGCGCTGAATCTGATCCCGGAACAGTGGCACCACGGAGCCGGAAGAGCCCAGCACATTGCCAAAGCGCACCATGGAAAAAACCGTCTCGGAGCCACGGTCCGCCATGGCCTGCAGCACCATCTCGGCAAAACGTTTGGTCGCCCCCATCACGTTGGTGGGGCGCACTGCCTTGTCGGTGGACACCAGGATAAAGTGCTTCACGCCTGCGGACTCAGCCCCCTGAGCCGCTTCCAGGGTACCCAGAATATTATTGCGCACCCCGGCGGAAGGGTTGCCTTCCACAATCGGCACATGCTTGTAGGCGGCGGCATGATAAACCGTATCCACACGGTACTCCCGGCACACCCGCTCGATGTGCCCCCGGTTCACCACCGAGCCCAGCATGGGAAACAGCTCCACCTGCAGCCCTTTGGCGTCGATATACGCCGCCATCTCTTTCTCAATGGCGTACAGGCTCAGCTCGCTCTGCTCAAACAGAATCAGGCAAGACGGCTTCAACTTCAGAATCTGTCGACACAACTCGCTGCCAATAGAACCGCCAGCCCCGGTGACCAATACATGCTTGCCGCTGATACAACGATGCAGCAACTCCGGCTTGGGCGGCACCGAATCACGGCCCAGCAGATCCTCGATGGAAACATCCTTGATCTCTTCAATACGCGCTTTGCCGCTGGCGATATCGGAAAACGCAGGTACCGTCTGCACCTTCACATTCAGGGTTTCCAGCCAGCGCACAATAGCCATTCGCTGGGAACGGCTCAGCGACGGGACGGCTAACAAGACCGAGGTCACCTTGCCGCGCCGGCAGGCTTTCTCCAACGCCTCGCGGTCCACCACTGGCACCCCGGCCAGCAAAGTACCCTGCTTGTTAAAGGCATCATCCACCACCATGACAGGGAACATTTCAACACAGGACTGCAGGCCAGCCACCAACTGGGCACCGGCACCACCGGCACCAAACACGGCCACCGGCTGACGATTCAGCGCCCCACCCAGCACGTGCACCAGGAAGCGCCGCATCACAAAGCGGCTACCGCCCAAGTACAACATGCTGAGCATGCCCCAGATCAGGAACACCGAACGGGGTACCGCAGCATCCGGGATCATGTAAGACGCCGCAGCCAGCACAACGACAGAGGAAAACACCCCCGTCAGCATGGACCAGGCCACTTCCGCGCCCAGGTAGCGCACAATAGACTTGTAGAACCCCGCCATATACAGGGCCGGGATCAACACCAACGGCGCAACCAGGAAAATCCAGAGATCATGAATCGGCGGGCTAAACGAGTTGAAGCGAAGAGAAAACGCCATCCACACCAATAGGGGCACCGCCAACACATCAGCCGTGAGCATTACCGCGCGCTTGGAGCGACGAGTGAGAGAAATTAGCCGGTAAACAGAAGGGTACAAAAATGTAGAAGGCATCAGGTCCATCCATGTGACCAAGCGAGTCAGCGTTAGCGCTGAATCTTAAACTAGCTAATGTGACAGAAAGCACATTCCTGAATCAAGGAATGCATTATAGGCGCTTTTTGGCATTATCCAATGGCCATTTATGCTATGAATACAGTTCATAACAAGATTTCACCACTTAGCCAATCATTTCGCCCCAAAATCGTCGGCGACCGCACCAGCAAGATCAAAGGGCTGTGCGATGGCTTACCCACCAGCGAGCCCTGCTTCCAACCGCCATGTCAGAAAAACCTACAAATGCCGCCGACTTGCAGCGACATTCGGGCTCTGCCCTGCTACTACGGGCAGTTAAGGATTAGCCTGTACCCTCACCAAAAAAGTGCCCATTAAACCCGGGCCAGGAACAGTTTCTGCGAGCAAAAGGCCATTTAATCAATTTCTTTTATAGCTTCATAAAAACCAACAGCCTTTCCTAGATATGCACTCCCTTCATGAGACAAGTGACCGCCATCGCGATAAATGAAGACATCGTTTATATGAGAGACACAATGACGGGAGGAGCATAAAGTATCACTAAGCCATACAACAGGAACTGAAGACTCTAATCGCACAAGAAAATCATTAACAAAACGTTGGTGAGACTTATAATCTTCAAGCGAAATGTGACACAAGGAAAGATTTTCGGAGAAATACGCTGCTCTCATTAAACATCGACCAATGTTTTCACCATTTTTAGGAGGCGGAGCAAAAACAACAGGCTTTCGTCCGATGGCACGAATTCGATTCACCGTTTCCAGCATTGCGGAATAAGCAACATCTTTTCCGAAAACCACCCGCCCATCTTTCGTTAAGACTTTTTGACCCTCATTCACATATTGCTTAAAAGGCGAACTCATGACCACGTACTTAATCTCAGGGTTATCCTTTAAATACTGGAACACCTTGTCATTATTGGCCATACACTTCTCAGACCAGGCCCGGGTATAAGTAGAGCTGATCGGAGCAATATCAAGAATCGGACCACATACTGAAACAGTTTTCTGAACCAACCTGATTTTCGGGTTTGAAGAGATAAAACCAGCGGCAAGGTGCATTGCATAAGAATCGCCCCACAACAAGACCTCCGGATTAGGATCCGTCATGCATTCCGTTGAATTAGTATAATTAATGTCGCATATAGAGCTTAGCCCCTGATTTGCCTTTAGCCTGGATTCAGCACTCAACGCGATGTCAATATTCGGCCTTGCTATGTAAATTCCATTCGTATAGTGCCCCCACAAACCGAACAGTACGAATACAGCAGAGCCGGCTAACGAGAAAAGAAAAACTCTGCCACGGCCAATTCTCGACTTATTTCTGAATGGGTTTTCGATAAATCGCCAGCTAAAATAAGCAAGCAAAAGCGCAAGAAGAGAAAGGCCACCATACATCCACTCACTTGGTTCATTCAAGCTTCTGTGGCGGGCAAAGGCAAATAGCGGCTGATGCCATAGATAGGCGCTATAACTAATCAGCCCCACACCCACAAATACGCGATTACCAACAAACTTACCCACAACATTTTGGTCTGTTGCGCAAATGATAATAAGCAACGTTCCTATAGTTGGCACCAACGCGTAAAAACCGGGAAAGGGAGTCTCTTTATCAAAAAACAATATCGACACCAATATTAACAGCAACCCGAGCCAACCACCGACTTCGAGCGCACGAAAACCCAATCCCGAACTCTTTTTGTAATACATAAAAAAAGCAGCAAAACTACCAAGCAACAGCTCCCATCCTCTAGTTGGCAGCAAGTAGAACGTAGCGCCGGGCTTTGACAATGCCCCCCATTCAGCCAGTCCAAGACTGACTACAAAGATCACCATCAACAAAGGTAACACCCAGGATCTAGCTATTTTCCATATCAGCATTAACAGCAGTGGAAAAAAAAGATAAAACTGCTCTTCAACCGCCAGACTCCAGGTATGGAGAAGCGGCTTTAATTCAGCTGCTGATGCGAAATATCCGCCCTGGAGCCAAAAAAGTATATTGGAAGAAAAAAATGGCACCGCCACAAGACTCTGAGAGAAATCTTTCATGTCGCCAGGGGACAGCCAAAACCATGCAAAAGGGATACAGCAGAACATGACAAAGAACAAGGCCGGCAAAATACGCCTTGCCCGCCGCTCATAGAAAGTAATCAATGAAAATTTTTCATTTTCAAGCTCTGAAATAATAATAGTCGTGATCAGATAACCGCTAATGACAAAGAAAATATCAACGCCAACGAAGCCTCCAGAAAAAAGGTCAAACCCCGCATGGAAAAGAATAACCGGAAGAACAGCCAAAGCCCTCAGACCATCTATCTCACGTCTATATTGCATTTTATAAAATCACCATTTTAAAAATCTTCATTGACTTTATTAATTACTAAATACGGATTTGACAACATCTTCTAACGTTGAGCAGGCTTTCCTGATCTCAAAATCGTTTAACGTTGGGTGAACCAGAAACATAAGAGAGCTTTCAGCTAGTCTTTTCGCTATCGGCAGTCGTTTTGGCGGACCAAGAGCAAGTCGTGTAAACGCTTTCTCTCGATAAATCTCGGAGCAAGAACCTGAAAAACAAGGCACACCGTTAGCAACAAGAGCGCCCATGATTATATCCCTGACTTCGCCCACTGAACCAGAAACCATATTTTCATCAACAAAGACATAACACTTATAGCCTGCATGGCCAATCTCAGACGGCACAATGGGGGCGCGTAATCCCGTCAGAGCCGAAGCGGTTTGCCAAATCGCATGGCAATTAGCTTTCCGTGCAATAGTCCAATCCTGCATTCGTCGCAGCTGAATACGACCAATGGCAGCCTGCATTTCGGTCAGGCGCCAGTTGGTACCTACCGACTCATGCAGCCAGCGAAAACCCGGCGGATGCTCCCGTTCATACACGGCTTCCCAGCTTTTGCCATGGTCCTTGAAACTCCACATTCGCGACCAAAGCTCACGATCATTACAGGTAACCATCCCGCCTTCACCGCCGGTACTCATGATCTTGTCCTGACAGAACGACCAACACCCCACATGCCCAAGGCCACCTACAGAGCTGCCCTTGTAAGTCGCACCATGGGCCTGGGCACAGTCTTCAACCACGAACAGATCATGCTGCTCGGCCAGGGCCATGAAGCCATCCATATCACAGGGCCAGCCCGCCAGATGCACGCAGACAACCGCTTTGGTCTTAGGGGTAATCACAGCGGCAACCGTTTCAGGGGTAATGTTCTGGGTATCCGGGTCCACATCTGCAAACACCGGCGTGGCCCCGGCATTGATCACTGAAGTCGCAGATGCCAGAAAGGTCCGCGGCGTCACCACCACCTCGTCACCAACGCCAATACCCAACCCCTGCAGGGCCAGATCCAGCGCCAGGGTGCCGTTGGCCACCGCAATGGCATACTCGGTACCGGCAAAGGCTGCGAATTCGCGCTCGAATTCACGCCCTTCCTGACCGGTCCAGTAATTCACCTTGTTGGAAAGGAGTACGCGGGACACCGCATCAGCTTCTTCCTGGGTAAAGGAAGGCCAGGGAGTAAAAGGGCCGTTAAGCATGGAAAACCTCAGAAAAAATTATTGCGAACGTGCAGGCGTACCCACCACCGTCAAACCATCTTGAATATCAGATACCACAGTGGCACCGGCACCCACCGTCACATTAGAGCCAATGCTGGCACCCTGCCTCACCTGACAACCGATACCAAGCCAACTGTGCTTACCAACTGTTACCGAACCTGCAAGGGCCGTTCCAGGGCAAACATGACTATAAGCACCAATCCTACAATCATGATCAATCGCCGCCCGAGTATTCACAATCACACCTTTGGCAATGTGGGTGTCCGCATTGATCACTGCACCGGCAACCACCAGCACGCCCGACTCAAGCATGGCGTACTGGCTTACCGAAGAGTCCGGATCGATGAGGGTTACCAACGGCAAACCGCGGCCGAGCAACCATTCGCCCCACTGCTGCCGAGCTTGACTATTGCCGATGGCCACGAAATAGCCATCGCAGTCATGTGCGTGTGCCTCTTCCGGGAGACCCAGCAACTGCCAGTGGGCATGAGTCTGTTGAATTGGCCCAAAACGTGGGTCAAAAAAAACCACCTCGGACCAGCCTGCCCGTTCAGCCGTATCGGCAACCACCTTGCCATGGCCACCAGCACCGATCACACCCAGTTTAAAACATTCAGACACAAGCTAATTACCTCGCAATGCATTCAAGGGGTTACCGAAATCCTGAATGTAGCGACGACCAATTTCCTGAGAACCCATGTAGTTTAAGTGATTTCCATCATGATAAATCGGCAAACCATCCAACTCAGCATAGCAATAATCGTCAGTACACAGCACGGCAGCAGGATCAATAAAGGTCACCCTTGGAAACTCATTTTTAAGATTGGCAACAAAATCGATCCAACCCTCAAATTTATCGTCGTGCATTTCTCGCGGATATTTACAAGATTGATCCGTTCCAAACCTCTCATTCATCAATCCACAGTCGTAATTGATGCCAAGTAAAACTGGAGACCCCATAATCACATAAGCCTGAGCTCCCGATTTCTCAATCAGACGCAGTGCCGTTCTGAAAGATTCACCAAACGCACCTTTACCTCTCTCACCCTCATGAACGAAACTATCGGACTCATAATGAATTGCATATGAGCCACCCAACACAACAGCCCTGTAGTTATTCTCTTTAATCAAGGCAGTCCACGTTTCGTTTCTGCTTTTGAATTGGGTATGAATTTTTTCCTGACCAGATTTTGAATACATTCTTTCGGATCCAGGGAGGTAGATAGTATTACTTTGACTCGAATCATAACCGCGCAGCCCTGCTTTAGATGCAAAAACGTCCATCATTCCGGCGAAATGATTGGCGTGAGAATCTCCAATCAAAAGAAAATCGACGGGACCACTCTCACGACCCAAAATACACTCATCCTCCGAAGCCAGACCGGTGATATATCCGTTATGACAGGCACCCCGAATACGGCTTGCCCAAGACCCAATCGCTCGGCTTTTCTCGACCAATGAATCAGAAAATCTATCGGGCATTCCTTCGGTTTTTTGGACATAAAAAACAAATGAAAGGGACGCCAGTACCGGAATAAAGAAACCGAGGACAATCACTTTGAAAGGATGTAGTAAGCGAAATCTAGCGGCAGGCTTCTCAGCCCAATAATATGTCATAAAAGAAAGCAAGAACGTGGATAAAACCACAGCACAGCCAACCCAGAATGAGATTGGCACTCTCATGATGTTTAGATACGCGATAATCGGCCAGTGCCACAAGTAAGCGGGGTAGGAAACTTTTCCTAACGCAACAAAAAAACTGGCAGAGAAAGCCCTACCCAATGATGACTCAACACGCAGATACCTAACCAAAATAACGGTACCAACTACTGGAATAACAGCTGCAAATCCCGGAAAAAGCATTGAAGGGCTATAGTGAAAAGCCGAATAGAAAATCATGGACAGCCCTACCCAGGGCAACACCCGAGTCAGCCTACTCTCACGACTTACAGCTGGCAGAAAGGCAAGCATGCCGCCGGCAGAGAGTTCAAAGAACCGGGTAGGAAGCAGGTAATATGATGCAGCCAGGTAATTTCTGACTCCCCACTCAGAGAACAAGGCCCCTGCAACAGTAATAATGAAAACCAAAGGAAAAAGTGGTATGCGCTTCTTTAAAAGCACAAAAACCATAACGGCAAAAGGCCATATAATATAGAACTGTTCCTCAACCGAAAGCGACCAGAGATGCAGCAATGGTGTTTTCGCAGCATTATCAACAAAGTAGCCACCGATCTCATTCCACATATAGAAATTAGCGACAAAGAATACTGATGAAACGAGGCTTTTTGCGTAAGCTACAATTTCGGAGGGCAGCATCAGAAAATAAGCTGCAACACTCGTAAAGAAAACAACCACGAAAAAAGCCGGTGCCAGACGCACAATTCTTCGCTTGTAGAAGCCCGAAAAACTAATACGCCCGTTTGCGGCCTCTTTGAAAAGAATTGATGTAATCAGATATCCCGAAATAACGAAAAAGACATCGACACCAATAAACCCACCAGAGAAAAGTGATATCTCAAGATGATGGAGAATGACAAGTATGACGGCCAGAAAACGCAAACCATCGATTTCTGGCCGGTATTTCAACGTCTGCACCGGTGTTCCATTACCCATTGTTTCTCTCTCATCCCTTGAATTTCTTCATTGTAACTTCCCCTTTGTGGGCAATGTCATCTCTCTTTACCACTTTCCAGACAGTCATAAATAGAATCTTGAGATCCAGCCAAAGGTTACGGTTTTCCACATACCACACATCCAGCTCGAATTTTTCATCCCACGAGAGCGCATTACGGCCATTCACCTGCGCCCAGCCAGTAATGCCAGGGCGAATTTCATGACGACGAGCCTGGCGTTCTGAGTACAACGGCAGGTACTCCAATAACAAGGGGCGCGGGCCTACGAGACTCATCTCGCCTTTCAGTACATTCCAGAGTTCGGGTAGCTCATCCAGGCTAGAGGAACGGAGAAATTGACCAAATCCTGTCAGTCTCTCCGCATCCGACAACAGCTCGCCACTAGCATTACAGGAATTCGTCATGGTACGGAACTTGGTCATTTCAAACACATGCCCTGCCATGCCCGGCCTTGTCTGGCGAAACAGTACCGGGCTGCCCAGCTTTATTCTCACTAATACGGCAAGCAAAATAATCACCGGCGCCAACAGCAACAACCCAGCAAGCGCCCCCACAATATCCATCAAACGCTTCATTACAGCCCCATTCCCCTAAGCATCACCGCATTCACCATATCTACATCGTACTTCTCTTCAGCAATCTGCCGCGAGCGAGTCCCCATAGCGGCCACCAGGTCCGGACTCTCAACAAGTGTCATCATTGCCTCTGCAAGCACAGATGCATCCTGAACAGGCACGAGAAAACCATTATCCCCCTCCATCACAGTCTCTCGGCAACCGGGGGCATCGGTGGTAACTATTGCCCGTCCCATGGCCATGGCTTCCAGGACTGTCCGAGGCGTGCCCTCACGGTAAGAAGGCAATACGTACACGCTGCTATTACTGATCGCTGGGCGCACATCAGAAAGCTTGCCAAGAAAATCTATCGTCCCAGCCGTAATCCAGGCATCGAGTTCTGCTCGGCTTATCGCATCCGGGTTGTCATCAATCCAGCCCACCAGACGGAAAGTCACTTCCGGATAACGTTGCTTCACGAGGGCTGCGGCTTGCACATACTCACGGACACCCTTGTCCCCAAGCAGACGCGCAATCAGCAAAAAAGAAGGTGTTCCAGGCATATCAGCGACCGTATATTCGGTCACGTCCACACCAGACCCATTCACCACGCTGGAAGGAATAGCAGGCTTTAGCAAAGAGAGCTGGCGGAATAGCGCTTCGTCGTCAGGGTTCTGGAAGAACACAAGCCGATTACGAGAAAGCGAAAACCGATACAGCTTCTGGATCAATGTGCGCAGCACCTTACGAAGGCCGGAAGCCTCACCGGTAAAGGCATAACCCAACCCGGTAATCAGAGCGAAACGGTGTTTTACCCCCGCAATCCAGGCAGCCAACGAACCATAAATCACCGGCTTGATGGTATAACCCAAGACATAGTCCGCACCTATCTTTCGCATTAGCTTTCGCAAAGCGAACAAGAGAGTCAGGTCCTTAATGGGGTTCATGCCTGTCCTTTGTAAGGGAATATCATGAACCTGGACATCGAGCGCACCGAGTTGACTAGCGACATCAGAATATGGATCAAGGTCAGGGACAGCCACATGCACTTGGCAACCCGATGAAAGTAACGCCTCAATGAGAGGGCCACGAAACTTGATCAACGATTCCGGAAAGCTTGCCACAAGCAGGAAGACAGGTTTCGTCATCGGCGCCTCCCCTCCAAAGAATTCGGTGCAGGTTCCAGCGACAACCGGGACCGACCAATTACCGATATCAACAAGAAGATCAACATGGGTGTAAACATCCACTTTTGGCGTAAAGCGATACCCAAATTAGCTGTCGTCATTGCCAAAACAAGCCATGCAAGAAAACAATAAGCCCAAAGAAACACTCTATTATGACTAGCCAAAGAAGACGGCAAAGGTTTTTTGATCAGAGACCAGCCTCCGACAATAAAGAGGAACAATAAAATCAAGTTATCAATCGATGCCGCTAAAGAAAAGATATTTCTAGCCTCAATCAGGCTGGGGCGAAACAAGTAGGTAAACATCTGCAAAGGCGGACTCATAGCCGATATATCTACGGCCCCACCGCCTTTCATATTATAGCCCTGACGGCCTTCGATATATTCCATCACTTCACCAGCATCGGCCCCTTCACCAACACCCGCATAATTAAGTCCAAAAGGGACGAGAAAAATAGCAGCGATGATCGCAATACCACCTAGCACCGACCTTTGTAAAAACGGGATTCCTCGCTGAAACACATAGGAACTGGCCAAGCCTACCCCCAACATACCAGCAATATGCGGACGAACGAGCAACATAACCGACATGGAAATAACCAAAAGCCACCAGCGGCGCTTCAAACTTAATGCTGCCCACAAGGCAAGGCCCATAGCAAAAAAAGAAAGTGAATCTTTACCGAGACCAGAAGACCAGAAACTGATCGACGGCAAAAAAACGATAAGCGTCGCTAATCTACGAATATTACGGGGTTTATCCCATGTCACCTCACGCAACGCTGAATCAAATGCTAACAACCCAACAAAGCCGAATATTTGAAAAACCAGGGAGCACCCAAGTAAAGACAGACCCAGTCCCTGACTAAAGAAAGAAGTGATGATACGAACGGCTAATGTGCCAAATTTAAAATCAACATCGGACACAAGACTCCAATGATAATAGCCTGTTGCATCTCCCCCATAATTCACAACATAGAAAAAATAAACAACACAGAAAAAACTGTGCCACCCGTATAAAGTAAGTGCACGAGATGATGAAGTACGAAAATACCGTCGTATCACAAGCGCTATTAAAGCGCCGAAAAAGAAGACAAGCAGGGCAAGAACAAGTTGAAATGGTGTAGAAGACAAGTCACTCATTAGTCGCCAGCCCAGGAAGGAAACATGATTGAAGTCTTGGAAGCTGACTATCAATTGAATATTTTCTTTCTACAGCCAGTCGACCTGACATGCCTAACTGATGACGATGTCGCGGTTCAGAGAAGAGAGCAGCCAGTGCTGACTCCCACTCAGAAAAGTCATTAGCCAACATGCCAGAATTAGACCCGCTAACTATAGCCGTGTTTACACCAACAGCGCTCGCAACCACTGGAACACCCGAAGCCATATACTGAATGATCTTATAACCGCACTTACCCTTTTCCCAAGGGCCATCCTGCAAAGGCATTATCCCAACATCCATCTCTTGAATGTGGCGAGCCTCAGTGTCTTCCGACCAATTCTCTATATGTACCGTTATACCGGCCAGCTTAGCTTTGATCTCCGGCGTTGCACCAACAAGAAGCAGTCGAAATTGATATTGTCTAGTTAATGACTGAAACACAGGCAGCAAGATTTCAAGATATTTCTGAGTGGTGGGAGAACCAATCCAGCCCAATGTTAGTGGGCCTGAACTGGTTTCCTTGCGAGGTATATAGCGGTGGTGATCAACAACAGTTGGTATCACCAATACCCTTTTTGCTCCTGCTAATTTAGCTCGTTCAGCCAGATATTCATTACCTGCAATAACACAATAAGCGTGTCGCATCACCACATCAATTTTGTTCCCCAGAAGACGCCTAATGAACCTATTTGAAGAAAGATCATAATTATGGAAAATAGCATCATCGTAATCGACAATATATTTGACGCCGAACAACTTTAAAAGAACCTCGATCCATGCAGGCATATAGGGGAAAAGCTCTTTTTCCAACCAAATAAAATCAAATCTTTTGAATTTACAAAGCACCATCAACCTATACAGATACAAAAAGGACATCTTTAATCTGGATCTTCCTTTACCGTTGTAAAGAGAATCAAGATACTCTTCATCAAACAGGGCACGCACAGTAAAATTCCATCCCAGCTTCTCCAGAAAAGGTAGGTATTGATAAGTTCTGAGGCGAGAACTTGCCCCTTTACGTGGGTACTTGGGAAGAACCAAAACTGAGCTTTTCATGACAGTTCCTTATCAAAGAGAAGCGCTTTTCGGTAAGATTCAACACTACTCTCCAAGGAAAAAAATTGTTTCCCTATTAAACGAGAGTGGGAACGGAAAACCTCTCTTTCAGGAAGTACTTTACCAACGAACCACTCCGAAACAGACTCAAGTGTGCTCTTATCACCAGTGTCAACAAGGAAGCCCGATTTATCATCAATATAGTGAGAATCACCAACGCCCCGCGTTGCTACGACTGGAACGCCGCACAACAAATACTCTCCCAACTTTATTGGCGCAACGCCTTGCATAGAGAAAGCGGCCTCACGAAAGGCGATACCTAGGTCAGCAGCGGCCAACCAGGAAGGAACATCACTTGCATTAACGCGCATAACGGTTATCGCCGAAAACAATTCAGGATGATTATCCATCTGCTCGAGCATCACTTCGGGAGAACCAGTAAGAACGAGAAAATGAGCATCGACTCTTAAATGCAGAATGAGACCAAACAGTGTCAACATATCATCGGGGCAATACTGAGGCCCCAAAGAACCCGCATAAACAATTAAAGGCGCATCATCAGAAATACCCAACTTCTTTTTTACTTCTTTACGATCAAAGTCAGAACCTGGTGAAAAAAGAGAGGTATCTCTACCATTGCTAACCACATTAAATTTGCCAATATCTACACCGGCACCCGCCCTGGCATGAAGAACTCCAGCCGCTATTTTTGATCGGGTCAAAACTACATCGGCAGAGCGCACAGCTTGAGCTTCAATATCACGGAGGATACGATGGACAATGCTCGAAGATGACTGACCTGCGAAATCCACTCGCTCGTCAAGTGGCAATCCGTCCGCATCAAAAACAAACTTCTGATCATAGCCCCGTAACGCCAAGAGAGAACTCATTGCCGGCAAGGTGCTTCTGGGCATTACAATATCAATATCATATCGCTTAATCGCTTTCCTGATCTGGCGATAACCCCAAATAGCAGTAATCAGTCCGCCCAAGGCTACTGGCTTACGAATAACCGGCACGAGAGTATAGGTGCAACCAATCGCTTCACAATAATCACGCCGCTGCTCTGTAACAGAATGAGACGCCCAGGAAAACTGAAGAATATGAAATTGGAAACCATGTTTCTGCAAGGCACGAAATATTGGCAGAAACAGGCTTTCTAAATATGAAACCTGAGGGCCATCCCATGTAACGAAAAGAATATTTTTCATAATCTCAAGCTTTAGTAAGAAAACAAATCACAGTCTTTGCGATAAATGCTTCTAATGAATTCAACATGCTCTTTAGTGATTTTTTCAGCCGCCTTCCTTCCTTTTCCAACAAAGGAAAGCTCTGGACTAAAACCATTTTCCTTGGCGAACAAAGGCCAATCTTCAGCGAGTTTTTCGAATTTTAGTATCTTGTCGACACTAACCCCCCGGCCATATAGGCTGACCCACTTATACTGTGGATAAAAATGAACCCACTTAAGCACCATCCTGGTATTCTTATCTGATTCCATCATCCATTCCAGAAAATCAACGACGTCAGAAAATGGATCGATGTAGCGCCTAACAAACTTATCGTAATCGCCGTCAGAATTAGCAGAGCCCTTAAGACCGTTAAAAGCGGAAACAAACCTATCAACAGGATCCCTAACAACTGCAAATTTATAGAAGGAATTAACTGATCCCTTGTCATAGAGGCAGTACCTTTTTAATTGAATATGCCTACCATCTTCACCAAAAACAGACTTATATATACTTCTTCCGGCGTTTTTTGGAACATGAATAAAAATCACTTTTTCTTTGTAGCATCTCTCGGTAAAGGGGTTCTTTTTTGGAAAAAAAATCCTCAAGATAAAACCGAAAAGCTGGGGAAAGTAATATTCATAATAACGGAAAAAGTAACCATTCATAGTAAACGCTCAAATCAAACCGCATAGAGAGAAGATAATGCCGCCATGTGACTTTCCGATGAAAACGATGACCTCACATGATCGCCACCATTCTTACCTATCATAAGTCTCTCGGGGACCGACAGGCTGTAGAAACCCTTTAAAGTATCAATTAACATCGGCACATCGTCTGTATTTACGAGCCAACCATTAACTTCATTCTCAATAACATCAACAGCACCACCAACCTTTGTTGATATAACGGGGATGTTATGATTCATTGCCTCCAGCAACGAATTTGAAAAACCTTCTGAATATGAGTTCATAAGAAAAAGATCAGCGTCCAAGTAATGCCTACTTGTATCTTCGACGTACCCATGAAAAATTACTTTTTCGCTTAACGCTAAATCACTGACAACTTCTTTTAGTCTTTCAGAGTCACTACCATCGCCTAAAATGTGGTACACAAACTTATAACCTTGATCTCTCAAAATGCTCAACGCTTTAAGCACACCTTCGATATTCTTTACCGGCTCAAGCCTGCAAACAGACAACAATTTTAAAAAAACCGAACTGGAATATCTTGATGTATCGATAGCGCTACAATCAATGAAGTTATGGATTACGTTAATTTTTTCAGGATTCACAGAATAAATCCTCGATAACTCATTACAAACCAGTGCCGACTCAGCAGCAGCCTTGTGAGCAAGCGAATAAACAAACCTAAACACCCTGGTAGTGATACGAGAGGGCTTTGGAATACCAATTTCTTCAGCAACGACAATTTTAACGTTGAGAAGTCTACCGGCTAACACTCCGTAGAATACTGCTTCCGCCCCAGAGCAATGAACAACATCTGGTTTAATACTTTTAATTAACTCAGCAACTTTTAAAAAAGTTCGCATAGACCCAATTTTATAACTTTCGTTCAGGCAAACTGTTTTTCCGCCAGTAGCTATAATCTCGGACTCAGCAGCACCGCCTTTGCCGATTGAACAGAAATAAAAATCAAAACGATCTTGCTCAACTTTAGAGAGCTTGACCATTTTTGACTCAATACCACCGTAATCAAGAAACGTTGACAGCCTAAGAACTCGCATAAATCACCGGCAAAACTGTTCTTTCCAGAGGTTAATCTCAACAACAGGTATTTTTACCTTGGTTGGAAACTTTCCGCTTATAAAATTATTCAGCCCATCCCAGTCGCCGCGACTTACAACATTAAGATTAAAGTCAACCTTCTTCTCTTCGGCTCTATTATCAACACCAATAATAAGAGTTCTTTTTTTGTTTTGAATCGCCCTTATACCACCATGCAACCTGGTTCCAATATAGTCAGATTCATTTTGATAAAGATAGGAATCATAAGAATCAAGATTCGGAGAGATTATTCTTACTTTCGCTTCCGCATCCAGCCCCAAAGAATAAAAGTAATCAAGATCCCCTCTTCCCTGGGGCCAAAAAACAACTTCTTTATATTTAGCCAGCAGGGTTTCCACGAAAGTCTTATCTAATTCCAGGTCTGGCAAATAAGTAGTTAATGTGAAGATAACCCGCTCAGATTTTTCCTGTGGAATATCATTGCAGTGGGCTTCGGTTAACAACCACATTGTTGGGCAGGCTGTGTTTACTACATTTTTAAAACCAATAGACTCAAGCTTTTTCTTTGTGTAATCGTCTCTTACCGAATGAAAAGCCTTTTTGTCCAAAACAAGCTTCAAAAGGAGTTTTGTATAAAAATTGGGCAAGCCTTGATAATCTCTCCACCCTACGCCCATCAGAATAATCTTTTCTCTAATGAAAAAAGCCTGCCAGAGCCAGATTTGCCAAGCCCTAAACTTGTTCATAAACGATGAAAGGAAATTTGTACCACCAACGAAAGTATAATCAGAGCGCCTGATCACCCCCAAGCCCACCCTGAAGATATGCTCCTTAGCAGGCAGTCGCGTAAAAAAACCCCACTCAAATAATGAATTAAGCTCCTTTCTCACTGAAGACATTATTATCTCATCGCCGACATTTGATGTCGCCACAGAAGTATCAAGAACACAAACTTCCTTTTTGATATTACGCATATAATCACACCAAATTCAGAACAATAAATTAAAAAGTATAAAAGCGGAACTCGGTACTGGGAAATAGTTCAACGATTGATTCTCAATCTTGAACTTTATTTACATTCAAAAGCTTTTGGTATAACTGGCTAACATCCGTTACGTAACGATTTTCACTAAAATATTTCCTAGCTCTTTCCTTGCCTGCATCACCAAACGTTTTTCTCAACGCAGCGCTTTTAAAAAAGGGAATAACTTTATCGGCAATTTGGCTGGGGGAAAATGGATCACAGAGGAATGCGGTTTCGCCATCAACGACAACTTTCGGTATCCCCCCTACTCGGGTTGCCACAACAGGCAATCTTGAGAACATCGCCTCAACTAAAACCAGCCCAAATGCCTCATGCGCAGAAGCCAAAACGAACACATCCATAAGCTCATAGAATTGACGTGTGTCGGATTGGTACCCGACAAATAATATTTTGTCAGTAAGGCCAAGGCTTTCTGCTAACTCTCTTAGCTGAGGCTCATCTGGCCCTGTTCCGACAACCAAAAGTTTAGCATTCGAGGTATTTTGCACTATCAAGGGCATTGCTTTGATAATATCACTGACTCGTTTGGATCTATCGAAAAGACGTCCAACTGTTCCAATAACAAAATCTTTTTCTGTTAAACCAAGTTTAATCCGAAGATTAATAGTAGACTCAACGGAAGGTCGTTTTTTTTCCGATACCCCATTTGGAATAACTGACACTTTATCTCTTGCCAAGCCAATTATTTCAGTCAAATAAATTTCTACAGCTGGAGAAACTGCCACCATGTGGTGTGTAAGCGCAGTAATACCTTTGTAAATAAAATTGCCACGCCAACTTCTATTAATCGGATTGCTGGTTTCCTCGCCTATGATAACAGGGACACGGCCAAGGGTGCCTGCGATAGCAGACATGGCAACTCCTTCAAAAACGGCACCATGAATAATATGAGGGCGAAATTCCCTGATCACACGCAATGCACTTTTATACCTGGGCAGGTCCAGAATACTGCGAAAAGCACCGACCTCTGTAATTTTACAGCCAGCTTCTTCGAACTGAGTTGGCAGACTCTTTATTGCTTTAGTACAAATCAGTTGCTGTTCATAAATTTGAGGATCCAGGTGCCGAGCCAATGACAAGCGCCTTTGCTCAACCCCGCCTGAACTCACCGACTCCAAAGAATGTAGAACACGTATCCTTCCCATATAGTTTACTTCTCTAAAAAAACTGCAAAAAAAAATATAAAAAAGACGAAGCAGTCATGCCTTACCTAATAATGAGCCGATAAAGATGCTGAAGTTTTTTCGGTTTAAAAAATAAGAAAGAAAAATATAGAAGCATGCTCCTAGAAAAACAAAGAGCAACAACGAAAAAAATGGATTTGTTGGACCGAAATTATTGGCACTATAACCGACCATTAACGCCATAGAAAAAGAAATCAAGACTGGCCTAAAAACTGTTTCTAGATAATCTTTCAAGCATGGCCCGAGCAGTCGTTTGACCCAATAGAAATATGCTGCACAAACAACAAAGCTCTGGACCATTATCAATCCAGCAGCCACACCAATTACTCCGTTGAGATATGAACCTACAAAGACAACAATCGGCACGACTAACATCAGTAAAAGATTCCAATGGAACGCCCACTTTGCCTTTCCAAGCCCCAATACTAATGGGTTATTCAAACTACCCAGACAACGAATTAAAACATATACCGAAAGAAGACTTATTATACTTCCAAGGCCGTCCCAGCCCTCACCCAGCAATACAATAATAAATAAATCAGACAAAACTGACAAGCCAATAAACATTGGCGCCACTATAATAATAATATTATTCAGGGATTTGAAATATAGATCCTTTACGAGCGGAATGTTATTTTGATTTTTTGAGACGGCTGGAAAGAGGACACGGTTATTAATCGCGATGATTTTCTGCATTACCTGGAGAGTAAGCTGACTCGCTACGCTATACATACCTAACGAGGCGCCACCTGCCATTTTACCAATTATCACATGATCTGATTTTGAACTTACAAGTCCGGTTAATGCAGATCCAACCTGGTATAAACCATAGCCCAGCATTGGCTTTACTGATATAAAATCAAGCCCAAAACCGTTGAACATGCCTCTCGATAATCCATATAGGAAGGCCGCAATATTTCTTACTGCAAGAGAAATTAATTGAGCAACAATGATTGACCAAAAACCCCATCCATCAAGCACAAAGAAAATGCACAAGGTAGTATTAATAATTGAAGAGCCAATGAATATCAAAGAACAAGCCTTGAAATCCAATCTTTTCCTCATTAAAACAATCGATTGCTGGCCGACAGCTGACACGACGAGAGACAAGGCTGCCACTTTTAACGCCGCTTCAAGCTCGACCATTTCAAAGAAATCTGAAGCATACGGCGATACGGCAAAAATCAAACCGTAAACCAAAATTGCAAGGATCCAGTTTAACGAATAAAGAGTTGCCAATTGATCGGGTTTCGGTTTTTCTTGATAAATGATGGCAGAACCAATACCCATCTGTGTAAAAACAGAGAAGACCTCCAAAGACACTAAAACCAGAGCAATCAAGCCCATTGCTTCAGGCCCCAGGATTCTGGCAACAAACAGGGTAGAAACCATCTGCAAGAGTCTTGACGTCAAGGTTTCGATAAGAGTCCATTTGACACCAGACCTGATTTTAGACATTAGCGCCCCCTTTTTCAGAGGCACTTCTTGCAATCCCCGCCTCTATTAAACGTAGGGTACGGTTAATAGAGGCCTCTCTACTCCAGCGCTTTATTATTAATTTTTTGTTATTTTCAGCATCAAATTTTGTCAGCTTCTTTTTTATCAAATCAGGGTTTTTATCCAAATCCTGCACTGCTGATATTATAAAACCCTGGGAAATCAGATTTTCATACAAGGGATTTTCTTTTCGTAAAAACACCTTCGCCCCCAAATACAACATAATGACAATATTACCCAAGCCCTGCTGTCTATTGTGGTTCATGACAACGAAGCCGCATTGGGATATTGTCTTTACATACTCACTAATTGGGAGAAAGCCTCTCAAGGGGAGAAAGTTATCACCGAAATACTTCCCCCCGTCTAGACAAACTTTATCTGCGTAGGCTTCGCCCCCATAACTTAATGGCACAACTATTTTTCTTTCATTTGTTTCTAACCGGACAAGTATCTCGAATGCATCAAGGTGGTTACATGTCAGGCTAGCGCTATTGCCAAGAAGAATAGCGTCACCAACATCGGATACATCATCAAAGCCCTTTAAAAAATGGTCCTCAATTGTGCCGTAATTCCAGTTCAAAAAGTCAGGGAAACTCGACCATATCCTTGAAGATTTGAGCATGTCGTACTCTTCAGGAATTACGGGAGCAAAGAAATCCAGTTTGCTGATAGCCTGATACTTATTTTTTTTCACGCCAAGCATTTTGGCGAAAAAGCGAGACATCTTGGAAAATATATTATCTTTTCTTTTGCCATTCCCATCTGATCGGTATTGATATGTTTTTGGCAATAGAAGCTTTTCAGGACTGGATATTTCCGAATAATAATCAAACCCCCAACCTACCCAAATTTTCGCCACACTTTTTGGGATTGCAAATATTTCAGGAAAAACCAAACTATCAAAAGAGTGGAATATAACAATGTCATATTGGCTGTATAGATTCTGGGAGAGTCGTGGAAATTGAAGTTGTGGAAATTTAACTTGTATAACTTTAGCCTTAACCTCATTGAAACGAACAGGTTTATTTTTTATATTAAAAATAAAAACATCATTCGAGCCAGAAAATGCTCTTTCAAAAACATCAAGTGCCTGCCAAATAAATTTGTCATTAGTGGCCAAATGGAGGATTTTCAAATTTTTAAAGCGCATATAATAACATCTTTAAAGGTATCATCCGAAGCAACGCATTGGCACATTTGAATTTAAAATACTGGCGCCTGATCTCTTAAAAAATGAAGTCGCCCAGATGACACAAAACCAAGCATCATCAAAAATCAAAAAATATTTTAGCGCCTTCTAGAATTTCCTGTATCTAAATCAAAGTTTGCTGATTCATAACTCGTAACCATGAGCATTCATCTGGTCGTGACAAAGACGCTTGAAACTATTTTTTTGTGCATCTGTCCAGTTCTCACATTTGTGTGAATCAAGATAGCTTTTATTTTTATTGATAGTCACTGTACATTCTGAAAACCACAAGCTTTTAGGAACTTTCACGCCTATTATTTGACATAGTTTGCTATCAAAAGTCTCATAATCAGAAATAAGATCTTCAAATTTAACAGTTGCATCAGCCACTTGTGAGAGCCATTTATTTTCTTCATTCCACAGAAAACAAATCTTTTCAAATCTATTCATTTCATCCCACTCTTGTGGAGCAATAATAGAATCATGAGGAGAAAATCCATAATAGACTGGGTCGCGCTCAGTCAATGATGCACGATTAAGAATTGATGAGACGACATCCTTTCCATTTCTTACTATATGAACGACTGGTACATTAGGCATATAGCTTTTTATTTCTGGCACAAACCTACGAATAGCACTATTGACCTCACCGTAAGGGTAATCTTTCTGGCGCAAAAATATCTCTTTCATCCTAAATTTGTTGACGTATCCAGATGAGTAGGCCGGGTTCTCCAAAGAATATCGATGATATAGCTGCTCTTTGGGCACAGGTTCATGTCTGACATTCAAACCGTCAACATTATTTAACATTTTAGAAATCATAGCTGTGCCAGTTCTTCCTGTGCTCGTCACAAAAAAAACGCGCCCATCCAGTCGAGAAGTAATATCCTCTCTTGCTATAGGTATATTAGATATTACCCAATAGTATATTGACTCCCCCAGCGGGATACGCGAGCACAATTTTCTAAAAAAATCAAAGAATTTCACGTAGCACTTTTGATACATATTCATAATCACAACCATGGTAAATTGGCAGGCAAAGAATTTTCGATGCGATACTTTCAGAAGCGGGGAAACAGTGGCCTTCGCTTAGAAAAGCTAAGTTATTCAAAGAAGGGGAAAAGTACCTTCTTGCTTGAATTCCATTTTCTTTTAATAATTCTTGAACCCTTAAAACATCTCTCTCTTCCGAAAGTAGCAATGGGTAATAAGCATAGTTAATGCTGATTTTTTGGCTTATCAACTGTTTTCGCGTATTTGCAAAATGCAGATTTTTATAATTCTCCCAAACTTTTTTCCGCCCTTGTATATTTTCGTCGATTTCATCAAGCACACTTAAACCAAGCGCCGCTTGGAACTCATTCATTTTGGCGTTAATACCGATCCCATCAATCGTCTCTGGCCCCGTTATGCCAAAATTGATCATTTTTCTTGCGCTTTCCAAATCTTCTTTTCGTTTAAAAACGATCGCACCTCCCTCGCCAGTGTGAAAAAGTTTAGTGGCATGGAAGCTCAGTGTGGATGCATCCCCATTTTCAAGGAGACTTTTACCTTTATATTTCACACCAAAGGCATGAGAAGCGTCATAAATAACTTTCAACTGATGGCGCCTTGCTATTTCATCAATAGCGTCTACGTCACAGGCATTACCAAAAACATGTACAGGCACAATCGCTTTGGTATTTGACGTTACGGCTTTTTCAATATTGTCCGGGTCGATGCACCAGGTATTCGGGTCTATGTCTGCAAAGACAGGTTGCACTCCGTCCCATTTCAGGGAACTGGCAGTTGCGATAAAGGTAAATGGCGTTGTGATAGCTTCTGGCTGTTCTTGGTATTCAAAGCCACTTACCCCAAGAGCCCGGTATGCTATCTGCAATGCCAGGGTACCATTCGCCACTAATAACAGATTTTCTACACCAAGATATTCCTCAAGGCGTGCTGTCAGATCTTGAACCAATTGACCATTATTCGTTAGCCATTCTCGCTCATAAATTCCATCCAGATATTTATCCAGGGTTTTGCGATCAGGAAGGTATGGTTTCGTTACTGGTATCATAGAAGGGCTTCCAGTTCAGCTTTGGCTGCCTCTAAATCCAGGCCAGCTTTATCTTTTATGGAAAGTTTAAGGCTCAAGCCAATTTCCAAAGGCCACTCGACACCTACGGTCTTATCATTCCATTGCAGTGTGCGCTCATGCTCCGGGGCGTAAAAATCGGTGCATTTGTACTGAAAATCTGCTATCTCGCTTGTTACCAAAAAACCATGGGCAAAACCAGGCGGCACCCAGAGCTGGTACTGGTTTGCCTCTGAAAGAAATTCTCCCACCCACTGACCAAAGGTCGGAGAGTCTTTTCTCAGATCTACCACCACATCAAACACTTCACCGCGGGTACAACGCACCAGTTTCCCCTGAGGTTGTTTGATCTGATAATGCAGGCCACGGAGGGTATGCTTTACTGATCGGCTGTGATTATCCTGGACGAAAGTGACAACAATACCGGCTTGCTCAAAAACCTTGGCATTCCAGGTTTCCATAAAGAAGCCTCGTTCATCGCCAAAGACTTTGGGCTTGATCAGCTTTACGTCCGGGATGCTGGTTTCGATCACTTCCATGGTTACTCCTGCTCCAGAATTTTTGTCAGGTAGGCCCCATAGCTGTTCTTCTTTAGCAACTCTGCCTGGGTCTGGAGTTGTTCTTTGCTGACAAATCCCATCCGGTATGCAATTTCTTCCAGACAGGCCACCTTCAGGCCCTGGCGCTTTTCCAGAGTTTCGATGTAGCCCGAGGCTTCGTGAAGAGAGTCGAAAGTGCCTGTATCTAGCCAGGCGTAACCGCGGCCCAGCAGCTCCACGTTCAGATCTCCACGTTCCAGATACGCCTGGTTCACGGTGGTAATTTCCAACTCGCCCCTGTCAGAGGGTTTAACCTGTTTGGCGATCTCCACTACATCGTTGTCATAGAAGTACAGCCCTGTCACCGCATAGTTGGACTTGGGCATAGAGGGCTTCTCCTCAATGGAGACAGCCCGCTTGTTGGCATCGAATTCCACGACACCAAATCGTTCCGGATCGGATACGTGGTACCCGAATACCGTCGCCCCGGCTTCCTTGTCGTTAGCCGCTTTAAGAAGCCCTGAAAGCCCCGGACCATGGTAGATGTTGTCTCCCAGCACCAGGCATACGGGATCATTACCGATAAATTCCTCGCCAATAATAAACGCCTGGGCCAAGCCATCCGGGCTGGGCTGAATCGCATAGGTAATTTCGATGCCGAATTGGCTGCCGTCGCCCAAAAGACGCTGGAAGCCGGCCTGATCTTCAGGCGTGGTGATGATCAAGACTTGCCGAATGCCCGCCAGCATGAGAACCGACAGCGGATAGTAGATCATCGGTTTATCGTAAATAGGCAGCAGCTGCTTCGACATCCCCATGGTGATGGGGTAAAGGCGTGTGCCGGAGCCTCCGGCCAGAATAATACCTTTGCGGTTGCTCATGAGGGTTCCTTGTTGGTTTCCTGAAGCATGCGTTGCACGCCCAGCTTCCAGTCGGCTAATTCAAGATCGAAGGTTTCAGTGAGCGCCCGGCAATTCAGCCTGGAATTTCGCGGCCTTACGGCTGGAACCGGGTAGGCCTCACTGGGGATCGGATTGACCGCTTTCACCGCGAGAGGCAGCCCAGCCTCTTTGGCCCACTCAATGACATAGCGCGCATAGTCATACCAGGAGCACTCGCCAGTAGCGGCCAGATGATAAAGACCTGATGCCGCCGGTTGCTGCTCACAGTGACGAAGTGCGTGCGCGGTGATGTCGGCAATCAGCTCGGCCCCGGTGGGCGCGCCGATCTGATCGTCTATCACATTCAGGGTGTCGCGCTCTTTGGCAAGGCGCAGCATGGTTTTGGCGAAGTTGTTGCCTCGGCTGGCATACACCCAGCTGGTGCGGAATATCAGATGCTGGCAGCCGCTGGCCTGAATGGCCTGCTCGCTGGCCAGCTTCGTGGCGCCGTAGACGTTGAGGGGGCCGGCGCTGTCTGTTTCTTTCCAGGGCTGGTTGCCGCTGCCATCGAAGACGTAGTCGGTGGAGTAATGGACCAGGCAGCCATCATGGGTTTTCATCAACTCTGCCATCAAGGCCGGTGCCTGATGATTGAGCCGTGCGGCAAGCTCCGGTTCGCTCTGGGCCTGATCTACTGCAGTGTAGCCCGCGGCGTTGACCAGCACGTCCGGCTTGATGTGCTCGATGGTTTCGCGCAGGCCATCCAGGTTGCCAATATCACCACACCATCCATTTTGGCCGGCGCGATCCAAGGCGATGAGTTGACCGAACGGCGCCAGGGCACGCTGCAACTCCCAGCCGACCTGTCCGTTTTTGCCTAGCAGCAAGATTGTCTTTTTTCCCTGCGTCCTTGCCATGGCCTTTATTCCTTTCCCTCAGTGCCTGAACCGGTGCCAAGCCGTTCGCGCCGGTAGCTGCCATCCTGCACTCGTTGGCACCATTCGCTGTTATCTAGATACCACAGCACGGTCTTGCGGATGCCGGTTTCAAAAGTTTCTTGCGGGGTCCAGCCCAGCTCTCGCTCGATCTTACTGGCGTCGATGGCGTAGCGCAGATCATGGCCTGGGCGGTCCCGGACATGTGTGATCAGATCCCGGTACTGGCTGATACCTTCTGGTTTACTCGGTACCAGCTCTTCGAGCAGATCACAGAGGGTGTGTACCACGTCGATGTTCTGTTTTTCGTTGTGGCCGCCGATATTGTAGGTCTCCCCCACTTTGCCTTCAGTTGCCACTTTGTAGAGGGCGCGAGCATGGTCTTCCACGTAGAGCCAGTCACGTACCTGGGTACCCTGGCCGTACACCGGTAGCGGCTTGCCTTCGAGGGCGTTGAGGATCATCAACGGGATGAGCTTTTCCGGGAAGTGGAAAGGCCCGTAATTGTTGGAGCAGTTGGTGATCAGTGTGGGGAAGCCATAGGTCCGCAACCAGGCGCGCACCAGATGGTCGGAGCTGGCCTTGCTGGCGGAATACGGGGAGCTGGGCGCATAAGGGGTGGTTTCAGTAAACAGGTCTTCCGGACCTTCCAGGTCACCATAGACTTCATCGGTGGAGATGTGATGGAAGCGGAAAGTCTGCTGGGCAGTGTCGTCCAGGCTGTTCCAGTATTGGCGTGCCGCTTCCAGCAAGGTGTAGGTCCCTATGATGTTGGTTTCCATGAAGGCTGCCGGGCCATCAATGGAGCGGTCCACATGGCTTTCTGCGGCGAGGTGCATGATGACATCGGGGTGGTGCCGTTGTAATACCCCATCCAGGGTATGCCGGTCACAAATATCCACTTTTTCAAAGGTATAGCGGGGACTGTCGCTGACACTGAGCAGGCTTTCCAGGTTGCCGGCATAGGTGAGCTTGTCCACATTGACGACACTGTCGTCCGTGTTGCTGATGATGTGACGAATAACGGCGGAACCGATAAAGCCTGCACCGCCGGTGACCAGAATTTTCATGCGTCGCTCTCGCAATTCAGTGTGCTTTCGTACCAAGGCATGGCTTTGCCGATGCCATCGTAAATGCGGTAGGCGGGTTCATAGCCCAGCAACTCTTGTGCCTTGCTGATGTCGGCCTGGGAGTGGCGAACGTCTCCTGCGCGGAAATCACGGTAAACAGGATCACTTTCATAGTTCACCCCACACTCTTTCAGGGCTGTTTTAAGCGCATCGAACAGGGTGTTCAGCGTGGTTCTGTCGCCGAAGGCCACGTTAAAGACCTGGTTTTTTGCTTCTGCCTCTGCGGTGGCCGCCAACAGATTTATCTGCACCACATTCTCGATAAAGCAGAAATCCCGGCTGGTTTCGCCGTCGCCATTGATGAACACGTCCTCGCCCTGGATCATGGCAGCGGTCCATTTGGGGATGACCGCGGCGTAGGCACCGTTAGGGTCCTGGCGTTTGCCGAACACGTTAAAATAGCGCAAGCCGATGGTGTTGAAATCGTAGGTGCGGGCAAATACGTCAGCATAGAGTTCGTTGACGTATTTCGTGACGGCATAAGGGGAAAGGGGCTTGCCGATTTTGTCTTCCACTTTGGGCAAACCGGGGTGGTCGCCGTAGGTGGAGCTGGAGGCGGCGTAGGTAAAGCTTTGCACGCCTTCGTCTTTGGCAGCCACCAGCATGTTCAGGAAACCGTCGATGTTGGCCTGGTTGGTGTTGATCGGGTCTTCAATGGAGCGCGGGACAGAGCCCAGGGCGGCCTGGTGGAGGACATAGTCCGCCCCGGTGACGGCCTTTTTGCAGTCTTCCAGGTTACGGATATCACCTCCGATGAAGGTAAAGCGGGCCCATTGGGCTGCTGTGACTTCAGTCTGGACTTCATCCAGGTTGTGCTGGTGGCCAGTGACGAAGTTATCCAGACCGATGACGGTCTGGTCGAGGCGCAGCAGGGTTTCGAGCAGGTTGGAGCCGATGAAGCCCGCCACACCGGTGATAAGCCAGGTTTTGGGGCTGGCCTTGAGGTCTTGCTGGATCTGTTGGTAGCGGGTTGTCATGGTGGTTCCGTTGTTTGTTCGTTTAAACAAGCTTCTAGCTATGAGCTTCGAGCAGTGAGCTACAAGCCTCAAGCTGCAAGGAAAGGCAAAAACCGGGCTTCGACTTCGGCGGTTCGCCCACCCCTTTGGGGCATTCGCCTCTCAAGCGAGGCTCCTACATTTTTTGTGGGAGCGGTGGTTCCACCGCGATTTGCCGGTTTTCTGTCATTTCGCGGTCGGACGACCGCTCCTACAAGAGAATCGCTTGCAGACATACCCTGACGAGCAGAGAGAGCTCCTGGGGTTTTGTCTTTTACTCATAGCTCAAAGCTCACAGCTGCCTTTACAACCGTAGGTCCACCTCCTCCTTGGGGAGGATGTATTTCAGATCGTAGAGAACATGCTCTGTTTTGCCGAAGCCGCGGATGTCCGCGACGCCCATGGCTTTGAACTGGTTGTGACCAACGGCGAGGATGATGGCGTCGTAGGCGCCCTGCTCCGGTTGGTCCACTGGGCTAATTCCGTATTCGTGTTCGGACTCTGCCGCATTGATCCAGGGGTCGTGAACATCGACTTGTATATTGTAATCCTGCAGTTCCCTGACCACATCGACCACGCGGGTGTTGCGCAGGTCCGGGCAGTTTTCCTTGAAGGTGAGGCCCATGACCAGCACCCGAGCACCGTTGACTTGGATACAGCGATTCAGCATGGCTTTAACCAGTTCACTGGCCACATGGCTGCCCATGCCATCGTTGATACGACGACCGGAGAGAATGATTTCCGGGTGATAGCCGATGGCCTGAGCCTTGTGGGTGAGGTAGTACGGGTCTACACCAATACAGTGACCGCCCACCAGGCCTGGCCGGAAGGGCAGGAAATTCCATTTGGTGCCTGCGGCCTGGAGCACTTCTTCCGTATCAATGCCCATTCGGCTGAAGATCATAGACAGTTCATTAACCAGTGCGATGTTCAGGTCACGCTGGGTATTTTCGATGACCTTGGCGGCCTCTGCCACGCGAATACTGGAAGCTTTATGGGTACCAGCGGTGATGATAGAACCGTAGAGCTGGTCGATCAGCTCGGCAACTTCGAGGGTAGAACCTGAGGTTACCTTGGTGATGGTAGTAACCCGGTGCTGCTTGTCACCCGGATTGATACGTTCCGGACTGTAACCGGCGAAGAAATCCTGATTGAAACCAAGGCCGGAAACCGCTTCCAGTACTGGGACGCAATCTTCTTCAGTGGCGCCGGGATAAACAGTGGATTCGTAGATAACGATATCCCCTCGCTTGAGGGTCTTGCCAATGGTTTCAGACGCTTTAATCAGCGGAGTAAGGTCCGGACGCTTGTGCTCATCAATGGGGGTGGGTACCGTGACGATATAGACGTTGCAGTCGTCTAGAGTCGCCGGGTCGGTACTGAAGATAAGCTGGCTGGCGCTGGCCAATTCTGCATCATCGACCTCCATGGTCACATCATGGCCATTGTTAAGGGCATCAATGCGGGGCTGGTTGATATCAAAACCAACCACCGAACGATGCTTGCCGAATTCCACAGCCAGCGGTAGTCCTACATAACCCAAGCCGATGACGGCCAATTTGATGTTTTCCAGTTCCATTTGGTCTCTCTTTCCGGATTTCAATACCGGTATATAGTTCATCTTGCTCGTTGCTTTTCTATGGTGTAAAAATCCACTGCGCTTGGGGTAGCTGTTTTCGATTTGCGCCATATAGAGTGTTTGAGCTTGCTAACTGCTCCCACCAGCTTAAAGAGAAGCTTTTACCGTTACTTCCTAATCGTTACTGCTACCATATTCGTAAGCGTAGTAACCGTATTCATTACTAGCACGGCGTTCCATGCAGTTAAGGATGGCACCTTTGATTTCCACATTGTTCTGAGCAAAGCGGGTTAACGCCGCATCCACTTCCTTTACAGAGTTTAACCCGTAACGCGCCACCAACAGGCTGCTGCCCGCCAGCTGTCCGATGATTGCAGCATCAGTCACTGCCAGAATCGGTGGCGTATCTACCAGAATCAGATCATATTCAGAACTCAATTCAGCCATGAGTGTACTGAAGCGCTCATGCATCAGTAGTTCAGAAGGATTTGGCGGTGCCTTGCCACGAGGAATCAAATGGAGTTTTTGATCATCTGTCTGATAGATAATATCTTTTTTTACACTTTGGCCTGATAGAAAATCAGATAGACCAATATCGTGAGGTCCTTTGAAAAACCGATGCAAATGCCCTTTCCGCATATCGGCATCAATCAATAGTACTTTCTGACCAGCTTTGGCTAATACAGCGGCGAGGTTAGCCGACACAAAGGATTTCCCTACCGAGGGACTCGGGCCTGCCACCATAAGAACATTGTTATTGGCATCCATCATCGCGAAATGCAAACTGGTACGCAGGCTGCGCAATGCTTCGATGGCCAAGTCATTAGGGTCACTGCTAGCCAATAGTGGAATCACTTCCTGCTCAGGATTTTTTTTGCGGTGCTTGAAACGTGAAGTGAGACGTTCAGCTTTTTGTTGTTGTTCTGATAGAGGTATAGCTGCATACACTGAAACGCCTTGCTCTTCCAGCTTATCTGGAGATTCAATACCTTTATTAAGGAGCGCCCGAAGTAACACAATCCCTGCGGCAGCTAGCCCTCCCATAAGAGTCGCCATCAGTATGAGACCCGCCTTTTTGGGTTTAATTGGCGAGGGCTGCACCAGGGCTTCATCAATAATACGTACACTGCCAACAGTCCCTGCCTTGAGGATACGAAGCTCCTGGGCCTTGTTGAGCAAGCCCACATAAATTTGCTGGGTGACTTCCACATCTCTCATCAAGCGAAGTATTTCCTGCTGTGTCTTGGGCAGCTCTTTGATCTGTTGATCCAGTTCACTTTTCTCTTCGACCAAAGAGTTTCGCTGTCGCAATAGGGTCTGATAGGCCGGGTGTTCACGAGTAAAACGACTGGCAATCTCACCCTCCTGTATTTTAAGCTCGTTGATCTTGGCCTCTAGCTCAACACTGCGCTGCAGCACCGACTGAGTTTCCATGGTCAAATCGACAGACTCACTTTCCAAACGGTAGGCATTGAGCTTTTCTTCTGCACTAGTCAGCTTTCCTTTGATTTCCGGCAGTTGTTGACTGAGAAAATCAAGGCTATTTTCAGCTTCTGCAGAGCGGCGTTCGATATTTTGAAGTATGTAGACCCGACTAACAGTATCCAGCACAGCTTTAATCTGCTGTTTATCAGGACCGGTCATAGTCATTGCCAACATTCCGGTTTTACCGATTTCGCGCACCGACAGACTGCCCCGCAAACGGTTGATGGCGGCAACTTCAGGCAGTTTAATGAGCGTTATGGGCTCATTACCAAATTTCCACTCTGTGATAGAGAGACGTATGGTTCCATCATCACTCACGATGGGCTCGCCAAGAGGCGCCTTACCGACTAGCTTTCCACCTAAATACAAAGCAGGCAAACCTTCTTCCTCTTTCAATTTGAAGGCATGTCCTCGAAGCCGCTCAGGCAAAGTGAATGCACCAATATTGATTAAGGTTTCGCTATCCCGATAGCCAGAAAATACGGGATGAGGGACGAATGACGGAGCCGGCGGTGGGGCTGTAAATTTACCAAGGATGGGGTGACGATCGGGACGGGCAACGATATCCATTTTAAGACGAGATATCACTTCTTTCAGGATCATTCTGGAACGAAGAATTTCAATTTCTGCCGCGGTGGAAGCCTCCTGCCTGAACATTTGATTCAGCTCAGAAAAACCTGGCACTCCGCCACTCTTTTGCTCGACCTGCAACAATGCGTCACCCTTGTAAATTGGTGTGGCAAAGTGGCTATAGACCATAGCAAGCAACATTGCAAAGAAGGCCGTTAGAGCAATCAAGAGCCAATGATCGCGCAGCACACCAAAAAGATTTGCAAAGTCTATGTCGTCCTCTGCGTCCCTGGCCATCTGCTGGCGCTGTACTAGATTGCTGTTTTCTGCCATTTGTTAGATTGCCCTGTTCGAGATTCTATGTTTTTGTATACTTTCGTTTGCGGAATTTACTGATAGAAGCGCTACAGCTTTTTTGCCCAAGCCTCAGCCGCCTGATACATCATTGGGTATATCCTTTCGAACGCTTCCAAGCCTCGCCTATACGGATCTGGAATATCGTGTTTCCCATTCCAGTGACTCGCCAGAAAGACTTTGCCGCTAGCTTCAGGAAAGCGCTGTGTAATACGGTCCTTTTGTCTCGCCTCCATGACCAAAATAAGATCATGGTTGGCACAGATTTCTGATGTGAGCTTGCGAGCTATGTGTTCAGCACAATCAAGCCCATTATCAGTAGCCACTTTCCGAGCGTTAGGATCCATATCATGACCTTGCAGGCCGACAAGACCAGCAGATTCCACTGACTTTTCTGGACATAGTGATTTCAGCATGGCCGCCACCGTGGGGCTCCGGCAAATATTTCCATCACAGACGACCAGGATGCGATTGAACATTGCCTCACTCACTCAGCGATTCTTCAGCTCTAACACCAAGAAGTAATGTTGTCATGGACGGCAATAGCAAGCGAAGAACACGGTTCCATCTGACCAGCGGCGCCGCTGTAACATAAACGATATCCCGCTCCTGCAGTTCAAAACTGTCCGCCAAAACCAGAGCAGCAGCATCTTTTGCATTCAGCTGGTAGATATCAATTCCATGATCGACCCCATCTGGCGCTTTGCGAAATACGAATACTCCGGATGCATCAGACTGTTGCTGATCGAAGCCGCCATTCTCCGCAATGGCCTCTGCCAAAGTCAGGCCATTTCGGCCCATTTGCAGGCTTGCAGCACTGCCGACTTCACCAAGTACAAAAACCTTAGCATCAGTAACAGGGTTTACGTTAAGTACATCATCAGGTTTAAGTAAAACGTTTTGATTAGTGTTCCCGTACTGATAAATATCGCGGAGCGACAAACGATAATCCTTCCCGGCACGAGTGAGAACGACACTGCTCCAGTCTGCCTCAGAGGTTAGCCCACCGGCCTCACCAATGGCATCAATGAGCCGAGTTGGCACGTTAGTAACCGGGTAAAGGCCTGGTGTTTTAACTTCCCCGGTTATATAAATTTTTTTATTTCTGAAGGCGGCGACCGATACATCTACTTGAGGGTCTTCAATATATTTGGAGAGCCGATTAGTCACCATATCCCGGATTTCGGTCACCCTAAGGCCAGCCACTTTTATGATGCCCACGTAGGGATAGAAAATGGTACCGTCATTGTGAACCCAGTTGCCGGATTCTGCGGAGCTACGTTCGCCTCCAGCTGGAATGGTTAGTTCAGGATGATCCCAAACGATAATCTGCAAAACATCCCCAGGCCCAACGGTATAGTCGTAATCTTTATCAGACAGATCCAGTTCTGTGGGGACTGGTTTCTCCTCAGGAGCAATTGTCTTTTGATCCAGTATAGCCGTGCCGATGGCATGCACCTTTACTACATCAGGCAAAGGCTTTCCTTGCGCCATCTCGGTTTCATCAATAAACCAACCCGGGGTTGGCGAGTGGTATGAGCCTGGCACTACGGTGCAGCCCGCCAATAATACAAACAGGCCAGCAGCCAAAAATTTACCGAGTGGATTCATAAATACCTGCATAAACTCTGTTACCAATTGATGTCGCGGGTCCACTGAAGGCCAGCGGTAAACCGCTCCCGCTTTTCATAGGTGACTACGGCTTCATTCGTAGTAGAAAGCAACCAGTTCAGCCGGCCGCCCAGTAGGGGGTGGCCGATGCGCAATTCGGCCAGCGTGATGTCTTGTTCGTCTGCGGCCTGAAGAATTTCGTCCCCATCGATATGCAGCACTGCGCGTGTGCTCCCCTCGTCATTCAGGGTCGCTCGGGAAAGGCTCAGAGAGACCGTCACATCGTTACGAAAAAACTGCTGCACACCCAGGGTGGTGACTTTGGCGTCACCCTCCCAAGTACTGGCCAGGTTACGGCCATGGTAGCGGAAACCGGTCTTGTAGGTGCTGTGCTCGTACATAACATTGTGGCGTCGATCACCAAACCAACTACCCGCCACCGTCTCGGTGGCTTCAGCAAAGAAACGCTGGGAGCCTTTTCCCCAGCCGGTGACTATATCGATACCGGCGAGAGACGATCGCTTGGAGGGCAGGCCACCGGCTTCATCTTCACCAATGAACTGGCCATAAATCCCCAGTGGCACATCACCGGGATTCAACGACAGACGAAAATCCACCCCCCCGATTTGATTACTGGGGTCATCATCATCATCGAAACCTGACGATTCGCCGTTATCTCGGCCAATGGTCGCGTCCCAGAAAGCCTGAAAGTTCTGCGGACGCCCTTCCCCGCCCCACTGAGCCAGCCGCGTGAGGCCGATTTGTAGCGAGTCCAGCGGTTTGAAGACAAAGCGTGCACCTAGCACATGGGCATCGGGCACAGCCCGGTCTTGTTCCTGGCGCCCGGCAATAAACTGTAAATCCCAAGGGCCGATCCAGCTGAGCCAAGGGCTTTGCGGAGCCAGCGGCATTTGCCGAGACAGCCACACTCCGGGTATCGGGCGGGCATTGTTGGAGAGCGCCAACGAGCTTTGCCAGCCCGGCCCCCACCAGCGGTCGATAGCGCCTACGCCCAGCTGCCAGTTGCCAACAATACCGGCCAGGTAACTGTCATCCATGCGCACATATTCATTGTCGCGATCGCCATCCACATACCCGATGGCCAATCGCCCCGCCCAACGATCACCCATGCCATAAAGTGTCACTTGGCTGGTCTGTTCATCTTCCACTTGGGTGTCGAAGCTGGTGTAAAGGGGCTCTTGATTGGCCACCCCCAAAGTAATAGAAGCACCACGGGTGCTTTGCTTGGCTTGGCGGAGGGCTTTTTCAAGGAAGGCGGCATGCTGGCTTTCACAGCGTTCTGTTTCCGCTTCCGGGAGGCTATGGCGGGCAAGGCGATAACCCTTCATTAGGGCGGCCCAGCTGATTGGCCAGCTGAGCGTCACTCCCTCTAGGCAGCCTTGAGATTGCAGCACCTCAATGTGATGGCGTGCAGCCAGATCACCAGCCGACACCCATGGAGAAGAAGCCTGGGCGCTGCTTGCAGCCAAAAGGGCAAAGCCCGCAAAATACCAACGAGTTGATCGTAAAGAGAACGGCACTACGGACATCCTATCCAGCTGTTTAACATCATGGGGGCGAATTATTAATGCTTTTTTTTGTCATCCATATGACAAGCTGCGGCATTTTACCGTTTGTTTACCGTAATGCGAATGGTCTTCAATACTAAACCAACGTAATTAATACGAATTAATGACACAGGCCCCTTGATGACTAGGGATACGGTTAGAAAAAAATACCGGATTTTGTCTAACAATCCAGCAGGGAATACTAGCCCGTTAGCCTGTTATCGCTAGAGCGAGGGGAAAGGGAGCAAAACGAAGAGAGCAGAAGGGTCGGCTTACGGCCTTTGGGCCATAGCGGCCTAAGCCGACAATGGAATGAAGCGCCCGCCTTAAAGGCTTTGCAGGGCATCGCGTATGGGGGTATCACCAGAGATGACGTCGAACTCTTGGTTACGAGTCTCCATTCGGGTGACTTCCGCCAGCACCTTGGTCACATCTTCTCGGGAGATTTCCCCGAAACCCTTTATTTTCTTCTCCAGCCTGATTTTCCCCAGCGGTGGCTCTTCGATGAGGCTGCCGGGGCGGACGATGACATAATCTAGCCCGCTGCTGCGCAGGTGATTGTCTGCATTGCCTTTGGCTTCGAAGTAATGGCGCATTTTTTCCGGGCCGCTGGCAGGGTCATCTGCGCGCATGGAGCTGACTATGATAAAGCGGCTGGCGCCCTGCTCTTTTGCTTGATCCACCAGTGAAATGGCACCGTTCTGGTCCACATCGATGGTTTTATCCGGGCCGGTGTGAGGGCCGGAACCGGCGGTGAATATGACAGTATGCTGCCCTTTCAGGGCATCCCGACAGTCGCCCTCCAAATCTGCCACCACCACATCGGCGGCTCCCAGCTCTTTGAGTGACTGTGCTTGGGCGGCATCGCGGACCATGGCGGTCACGTGGATGTTGTCGGCGGCCAAATGAGGAATCAGCCGGCGGCCAATTTTTCCGTTTGCGCCTGCAATAAGAACGTTCACGCGGGTCTCCTTTTCCGGTTGGTTAATAACAGGGGTTGTGATGGCGCGGAGGACTTTCAAGGGTAACCGGTGTGTGTAGGTCAGATTGACCCAAGGGCACAGAGAGCCTGAGAGGCGTAATCCGACATTTCATCATTATGGATGGGCTGCAAGGCTTGGTTGTCGGCTTACGGCTACACCTAAGTCGACCTACACAATCACTAGGATTCACCCGATGTTGCACCTCAAGGCGTGATCATCACTGTCATGGAGACATTTATGCGCCCGATACTACTGATAGTGAGCCTGATTATGCTCAACGCCTGCCAAAGCTCGCCCCGCGCCCCCATTGAGGTGGCCGCCCCGTTCGACCTAGACCGTTTTATGGGCAAATGGTATGTGATTGCCAATATTCCTACTTTTCCCGAAAAAGGCGCTTATAACGCCACGGAAACGTACCGCCGGGCCGGGCCGAATGAAATTGCCACCACCTTTACCTTCCGTAAGGGCGGCCCAGAGGGTGAGCTGAAGACCATGACTCCCACCGGGTTTGTGAGCGAAGAAAACCCGGCGATATGGCGGATGCGGTTCCTCTGGCCATTCAAGGCCGACTTCCGGGTGCTGTACGTAAGCCCGGATTACCAGGCCACCATTGTGGGCCGGGAAAAACGCGATTACCTGTGGATTATGGCCCGCAGCCCGGAGATAGAAGCCAGCACCTACCAGCACTTGCTGGAGACCGCCAAGGCCCGCGGTTACAGCCTGAACAAGCTGCAAAAAGTACCCCAGCTGTGGTGATGTTTGTTGCTGGCGCGCGCCGGCTAACGGGGTAGCCACCTCCGCTGCCCTATCGCCATTATTCTCATGCTGGTGCCAGCGTAACGGGAATGCCATTGAGCTGTGCCATGGCCGTTACCGCTTCCACCCGCTCGGTGCACAGCACATCGTTGATGCTGCTGCCCGCTGTACTCCGGGCAATGCCCAACTGCACGCCCGCACGATCATGGCCCCAACCATGGGGCACGCTGACCACACCGGGCATGATGTCGTCACTGAGGGTGGCCGGTAGCGTTATGCTGCCGGCACTGCCGCTAATGAGCACATCTGCACCCTCTTGCACCCCCAACCGTTCTGCATCCACAGGGTGCAACATGGCGTTGAAACGGCCTTTGCCTTTGATTAGCCGTTGGCTGTTGTGCATCCAGGAGTTATTGCTGCGCAGATGACGGCGGCCAATCATCAACAGCTCATTGCCTTGCGGGGCATCCGGCACCGGCAACCCTTGCAGTGCCCGGTTATAGAGGGCGGGAACCAGATTGATCCGTTGATTGGGGGTGTAAAGGCGTTGCGGCAGCATGGGCACCAACGGCCCTAAATCAATGCCATGGGGAGCGGCTTCCAAGCGCTTTAACGTTAACCCACCGCTGTTGCCACGCAGCAAACGCCAAGCCACTTTAGGCAGGGTGTGCAAACCCTTTTCCCTCAGCTCGGCTAGGGCCTTGCCGCCACTGCCATAGGGCCCCAGGCGCAGGCCCAAATCGATAATGCCCCGGTCGCCCAGCGTGCGGATCAAACGATCTGTGGCGGCGGACTTCAAGCGGTTGCGGCGACTGCGGGCGTTAAGCCGGTTCAACCGTGAGGTGAGCCCGAGCAGGATTTCCCAATCGTGCAACATGCCTTCCGGGCGAGGCACCAACGGTGGCGTGTATTTCACCACATTGCGCACCGCCACCGCCTGAAAAATAGGGTCGAACTGGCCGTGTTCGAGCTGGCCGGTGGGCGGCAGAATAATGTCCGCATGGCGGGTGGTTTCATTGATGTAAAAATCGATGCTGACCATGAAATCCAGGCCACTGAGCGCACGATCCAGCTTGTTGCCATCTGGGCACGACAACACCGGGTTGCCGGCATGGGAAATAAAGGCTTTTATCTGGCCGCGCCCCGGCGTCAGCATTTCATCGGCCATGGCCGTGACCGGAAATTCACCGCCGAACTCCGGGTAGCCGTTCACCCGGCTGCGATAATCGTCGAAGCTGCCGGTATCGCCACTCAGGCCACTCATGCTGACAACATCAAAAGCCGGGTTGGTGAACATGACGCCCCCTTGGCGGTCCAGATTGCCGGTGAGGATGTTAATCACATAGACCAGCCAGGCGCTGAGGCTGCCGTGGGCGCTGGTGGTTACCCCCACGCGGGAGTACACCGCCGCGCTGGGCGCGTTAGCAATCTCGCGAGCCAGCGTGCGGATGGTCTCGGCGGGTATGCCCACCGCCTCAGCCACTTTTTCCGGGGTCCAGGGCGCCACCAGCTTCTCTAGGGTTTGCTTGCCATCAAGCAAGCCATCGATACGGCCCGGCGCCACCAATAATTCCGCATACAGCACCTGCACTAGCGCCAGCAGCAGGTACACATCGGTGCCCGGGCGCACGAAATGATGCTCGTTTGCCAGCTGGGCGGTTTCGGTACGACGCGGGTCAACCACCACCAGTTTGCCCCCGCGGCTTTGCAGCGCCTTGAGGCGATTTTTCACGTCGGGGACGGTCATGATGGAACCGTTGGAAACCAATGGGTTGCCGCCAATGATCATGAAGTAATCGGTACGGTCGATATCCGGAATCGGGAACAGGGCCTGGTGACCAAACAGCTGGTAAGTAGCAAGCTGATGGGGCAACTGGTCCGTTGAGGTGGCGCTGAAGCGCTGGCGGGTATTCAGCGCCCAGGTAAAGGGCAACAACATAAACAGGGCACCGTGGTTGTGTGCCGTGGGGTTGCCCAAGTACAGCGATACCGCATTGTTGCCGTGCGCGCGCTGAATGTCGTGGAGCCGCTGGGCGGTTTCATCCAGGGCTTCATCCCAGCTAATCGGCACCCAGCCATCGGCGGTGCGCTTCACCGGGTGGCGAAGGCGGTCTGGGTCGTTATGCAGATCTTGCAACGCCACGGCCTTAGGGCAGATATGCCCACGGCTGAACGGGTCGGCCTTGTCACCACGGATAGCGTGTATGTCATCTCCGTTGTGCTCTACCTCGATACCGCACATGGCTTCGCATAAATTACAGGTGTGGTAGTGAAGGTGTGTCATCGGTAGCCCCGTTGGTTGCGCGAAGAGTTCTTGTTTATCAGATTCGCGAAGAAAAGGCGCGGTGAATATAGGGTTTTATCGGCGGAATGTACCCAAGGGCTCCGAGGGCCTGAAAAGGCGTAATCTGGCAATAAAGGTGATTTATTTGCCCAATACCTTGAAGCGCTGCTTTAACCGAAACCCCTGATCATCCACTAACGTGAGGGTATGCCAGCCGGGCTCGGCGATGAGCGCCCATTCGTGAAAATGGCGGGTTTCCCCTAAGTAAGTGGTATCCAGGTGCCAATACAGGGTGGCATCGGCGCGCTGGTGCACCGCGCGCAACACCGCCCGGCCCAGCCGACCATTCAGCTCCACCGGAATATAAATGGCGGTGCCCGCATGGGGGTAGATCAACGCCATGGGCGGCTCGCTATCCATGCCCCGAGCCCCCGCTAAGCAATCCTCCCGCCAACTGGGCAGCGGCCGGTAGTACGGGTGGCGGCGCTGGTAGAACCAGGCCTGACCGGGTGGCAGCACAAACCAATCGCGATGACGCATGGCGCTTACCGGCTCGCACTGGCTATGCACCCGTTGGCCATTGCTATCCAGATGCACCCGCACATGGTACGGCGTGACGGTTTCGAAATGGCTGTGCAGCGGCGCCTGCCGCTCCACCGTAGGGCAACGCCCCCCGGCCAGATAACCGTCGTCACTGCACACATGCACGGTTTTCAAATCAGCCAAGGGCGCCTCTGGCCAGCGAGCCGGCCCCAGCAGACTGAACACGTCCAGCATCAACGGCGCTGCGGTGGCCGCGCCGCCCAGGCTAGGAGCCGGCTCACCGTTGCCGTTACCCGCCCACACGCCCACGGTGTAGCGGCCATTACTGCCGATGGCCCAGGCATCGCGCAGGCCATAGCTGGTACCGGTTTTCCAGGCGATGGCTTGGCTGGAGCTGAACAACCGCCATTGCCGGGCGGTGCCGGGCCGTGCCACCTGGCGCAGGGCATCCAGGGTTAACCAGGCAGCGCCGGGGCTAAGAACAGGGCTGGGCTGCGCCCTGCCGGGCTCTCGATTGGCAAGGGAGGATTGCAACACCGCCACGGGGTAAGGCGGCGCCTGCCGGGCGCTAGCAAACAGCCGTGCGTAAATACCCGTGAGTTCGTTAAGCGCCCCCTCTGCTCCACCCAGCACCAGGGTGAGGCCGTAATCTTCAGCGTTACGAAACAGGGTGGTCATACCCATGCGCTGCAGCTGGTTATGGAAACGCCCCACCCCGTATTCGCGCAGCATGCGCACGGCGGGAATGTTCAGGGACTGACTGAGCGCCTGATGGGCAGGGACGGCGCCCCGGTAGCCATGGTCGAAATTTTCCGGGCTGAAGCCGCCATAATTGGTAGGCAAATCCGCCACCAGCGTATCGGGCAGCAACAACCCATCGTCCAGCATCAGGCCATATAACAAGGGCTTGAGGACGCTGCCCGTGGAGCGCGGCGCACTGGCGATATCCACGGCGGCACCGTATTCGCGGGCATCGCCGTGGGTCATGTTGCCCACGTAGGCGCGGGTGGCCAGTTCGATGTGATCAATCACCACCACCGCCACATTATGCACGCCCTCCCCGGCTAAGCGCCGACCATGCTGGCGCGCCAGCTCGCGCACCCGGTGCTGCAGGTCTGCATCCAAAGTGGTGCGGAACAGGTGTTGTTCGCTACTGGCGGTGAGAGAGTTCAGCAGGTGGTTGGCGTTAGCGGGCAACGCCTTGGGGGCAGCGGGCAAAGGTTCCAGCAGTGCCAGTTGCAGGTCCCTGGCCGGCAGTGCTCCGCTCTCGTGCAGGTCATTGAGCAACCCATCGCGCTTGGCCCGTAATCGTTCCCGGTTTCGCCCCGGGTGGATCAATGAGGGGGCATTGGGCAGCACCGCCAACAACGCCGCTTCTGCCCAGCTCAACGCCGCCGGTTCCCGGCCAAAGTAACGCCAAGCGGCGGCGCGTAACCCCACAATATTGCCCCCAAAGGGAGCCCGGCTAGCGTACTGGATTAGCAGCTCATCCTTGCTGAAGTGCCATTCCAGCTGCAGCGCCAACAGCGCCTCGCGGGCCTTCTCTGGCAGCGTTCTGGGCGGGTCATCACGCAGCAGCCGGGCCAGCTGCATGGTCAGCGTGGAGCCACCGCTAACCACGCGGCCGGCACGGGCATTGAGCCAGGCAGCCCGAGCAATCGCCAGCGGATCGACCCCGGGGTGAGCGAAGAAGCGCTTGTCTTCGTAACTCAGCAAGGCGCGGCGGTATTTGTCCGGCAACACCTCCACCGGAACGAAGCGCCACTGCTCATCTGCGGCAATACGCGCCCCGAGCAAGCGATCATTGCGGTCCAGCATCAGGGTGGCGTACGGAGTGTGGGTTAGCCGCTCGGGCAATGGCCAGAACTGCAACGCGACCACCATAGGCACAGCGATAATCAGCAGGGTAAGGATTGAACGGCGCAGAAATTTCATCGCGGGTGGGGGCCGGTTGCAAAAGCCTGTATCGGGTTACGGCTACGCCTAACACGATCTGCGAGCGGGAAAGTAGGTCGAATTAGCCTGACAGGCGTAATCCGACATTGCCCATTATTCGTTGCCAACGCCCTCCGGCAGTGACCATTCCCGGCCCCAGTTCGCAGGGTATCGGCCACGGGCCACGTCCCGGTGAAAGCTGCTGTAAGGCCAATCGGCAGGCTGGAGGACATAACCATGCTTTACCGGGTTGTAGTAGAGGTCATCGGTGTGAGTTTGCAAATCATACTCATCTCGAAGGGTATGTTCCCAGAAACGCTTTTGCCAGATCGGTGTGCTCATTTGGCCATGTTTTGTGACCACCCCCTTGATGAAGCGCCAGCGGGTTGAGAAGTCATGGTCCGTTTCCGGCAGGGTCCAGATGCAGTGGAGATCGCCCGGCAGAATAACAATGGCATTCATGCAGAAAGGGTGGCGCGTTTTTACCTTTTTGAAGGCATGGCGTAATGAAAGAACGACACGAGAGGGGGTGGCGCAACCCAGCGTAAGTCACATCCGCACCGTGTAGGTCGGATTAGCCTGAAAGGCGTAATCCGACCTACAAACGCAAGCCGATGGAATCGCAGGGCAGCGTAATCCGGTCTACTCCCGCGTTACTTCAACCCACAGCCCTTTGCTGCGCGCTTGGCGGCTGCCGTCGTACATGGCTTGCACGTTCCAAGCAGGCAGGTAGAAGCGGCCGGCGAAGGAGGCATTGAGCGCCACCCGCACGGTGAGGCGGTGCTTGCTGCCCGGTTTCAGATCGAAATAATGCATCACCCGGTCATCGCGCAGGTCCTGGTAGGTAATACGCTCCTGCTGCTCATCGCTGCCATCCAGCCGGCTGCTGGTAATCTGCCAGCCGGAAGGAAGGATTTGGGTGAGAGCCAAATTTTCCAAGGTGCGGTTACCGGTGTTGGTAATGGTGACTTCGGCCACAAAATCCTGCCCTTGAGGCAACTTTTGCGGGCTCACCGCTTGGCCATCCGCAAAGAAGCGGGTGCTAAGGGTGAGCCCTTCACTGCTGGCCTGTTCGTTACCCGGCAGCGGCGTTCCCACATTGCTCAGGGTGGCAAACAGCTTACGCTGGCTATCATTGCGCACGGTAAAGGCCTGGGCGTGCTGGCTATCGGCCAGCGTTTGGCGATACACCGGTGAGGTGGCTGCGATCTCCTGCCATGCCTGCTTGCCTTCGCGAATCGCAAACCGGTAGCCCTGCTCATCACTCTGACTGCCGGCATAACGGGCCATGGCCATGAGCGACCACGCGGTGGTTTGCGTGCTGTACCAATTGTCACTGGCCAGCTGGCTGGCAATGTCCTCTGCCAGGGTCCAGGCCTTGGCGCTATCGCCACGGGCATCGGCCACGGTGAGGCGGATAGCCTGGTCACGCAACTGAGAGCCATAGGTGTAACTAGCGCCGTCGTATTCCAGACCCGACGCCGCCGTGGCGGTGAGTTCCGCCGCCACGTCGCTAAGCCCCATTTGCAGGTATGCCGCCGCCAGCAGCCAACGACCACTATGGTAGCTGGCACTGCGCGCATAATCCGCCCGGGCCATCTGCAAGCGTTCGCGCAGGCGATTCATGACGCCCACCTGAGGCTTGCCGGCCAGTGCTAGGGTGTATTGGCGGTAAGCTTCCGCGCTCCACTGCCAGGGGCGATCGCCCAGGCTCTGGCTACGGCGAATCTGGTAGGCGGTCCAGTTATCTAACATGGCCGCCGGCACGGCATAACCGAGCCGCTTGGCTTCAAGCAAGAAATGGCCCGCATAACTGGTGCCCCAATCACTGGCATTGGCCAAACCCGGCCAGTAGCTGAAACCGCCATCGGCCAGTTGCAACCGCTGCAGCCGCTCGATGCCAGCGGCAACGTTATCTTGAACGTCCTGGGCTTGTTGCTCATCCAGTTGCAGCAACTGATTCAGGTACAGCTGCGGCAACACCGCCGAGGTGGTTTGTTCGATACAGCCATGGGGGTAGCGCAGCAGATAATCCAAACGACGCTCTAGCCCCATGGCAGGCAAGGCACTAACCACCACGGTACTGCTGTTAGTACCGGCCATGCCGTGAGGTTGGGATTCCAGCGCCCACAGTTCACCGGGCGCCAGCACCTTGCGGATATCACGGGTGGTGGGCGGGTTGGCCGCCCGCACTGGCAAGTGCACGGTTTCCGACGTGCTGTGCTCGCCCCCTTTCGCGGTGACGGTGATATCGCCGATACCCACCTGCTGTTTGGCGGTGATTTTCAGCATGGCAATCTGATCGGACGGGCCGGTGAAGGTGAGCGATGCCTCGCCCTGCTCCACCTCAAACAGATCGTTGTCCGCCTCCACGGTCAGGTTCACGTTCTTTAGGCTGTCGTCGGTGACAAACACGGTTACCGGCAACGCAACACTTTCTCCCGGGCCTAATACCCGCGGCAAGGTGCTCAGCACGGTGAGCGGCTGGGTCACGGTTATATCCTGTTCCGCCTTGCCGTAGGCGCCGTTATCGCCGGCCACCACCATGGCCCGAACCTGCCCCATATAGGGCGGCAAAGTAATATCGTGGTGCGCGGTTTCATGGCTATCTAACGGGAAAGGGCCAAGGAATTTCACCACTGGCGGGAACCGACGGCGTTGCTTTTCTCGGCCATCATCGGCGCCATCGGAGCCCCCCAGCGCCAGCAGCTGATCCAGCTCTGCACCGTAGGCGCCAACCACCATGTCGAATAGATCCCAGGTGAGCACCCCCAAGGCTTCACGGCGGTAGAAGCTGTCGTGGGGGTTCGGGGTTTGGTAATGGGTGAGGCCGAGCAAACCTTCGTCCACCAATGCCAGAGTGTAGGTCATTGGCTTACCCTGCTGCTCACTCACCTCCACCGTGAAGGTCTCTTCGGGCTTCACCTTTTGCGGGGCACTCAGTTGCGGGTTGAGGCGCGTATTGGGGTCATCCACCAGCAACGGCACCAGCCCATAAAGGCGAATGGGCCGGTCGTTACTGCGGCCACTGTGCGGTTGCAGCAGGGCCACATGCACATACACATTGGGGGCCATGTTGGCGGTGACGGGGATATCCAATGTTTGTGCTTTGCCGTTAGCCTCTAACCAATAGTGGTCCAGCACTCGGGAGCCGGTTTCCAGGCTCACCAGCAGACGGCCCTTGGCCACGGCGGGCAGTTCAATATGGGCGATATCCCCTACCGCATAGCGGTCCTGATCGGCGGAGAGTGACAGCCGTGTAGCTGCATCCTGACTCCCGCTGGCCTGCTCCCAGCTCCAGCCCAGATAGACTGTTTGCGCGGTGCAATGGTCACTTTGCCGATCACAGATGCGGATCAGGTGGCGGCCCCAGTCGTAGTCTTCCCCGTTCAGGTTCCATTGTGCGCGGCCTTGGCCATCGGTGGTGATTTGAGCCTGGGCTACACGCTGGGTGCTGGGGTCGCTAATGTAGTTGCTCAGGTCATCGCCTGAACGATCCCACCACCAGCGCCAGTCGATCTGGTAGACGCTGATGTCCAGGGGCCGACTAGGCTCTGCTTTGCCATCGCTGTTCAGGCTGATCAGATCAATGGCGTGCTGGCCTTCGCGGGACAACGCACCGCCCCAACCACTGCCTTGCGGAATACGCATGCCCACCCAGTGCTTGAACGGGTACACCGGCACGCTGCGAATTTGGGTGCTGTAATCGCCGCTGTTTTCAAACACACGGGTGGTCAGGGTGGCACGCAGCATGCCCGGGGTCTGGTCTACATTCACAGTGAGCGGCACGGTAGCGTTGCCCTGCCCGTCCACGTTGCCCTCGAAGGCAGTGAATGGTTCGCTGCTCAGTTTCCGGGTGGGGTCGTCGAAGTGATAAGCATCGTAGCCATCGAAGCGGGTGGTCCGCGCACTAACGCGCACCTGCATGTCCGCTTCTAGATTGGCCGCGGTGGCGCCATTGAGCCATTGGGTAAACAAGCCAATGTCCGTGGCCTCGTTGGCATACAGGGTTTCGGGCAAATCCAGCTCGATCTTCAGCCGGTTAGGCTTAATCGCTTCCACCCGAATGGGGGTATCAAAATAGCGCTCCCCCAGCCGCGCCACCGCACGCCAGTTACCGGTGGGCGCATCTTCGTCCGTGTGTAAGGTAAAGGCATAGAAGTCACCCACGGGTGTATCCAGGGTGTAGCTTTTCACCTTATTCCCTCTGGGGTCGAACCAGTCCAGCGTCAGCGGGTGCCCCTCGGGAATCATGTTGTCCTGATCTTCCAGAATGAAGGTGAGGTGGATGGCATCACCGGGACGCCACACATCTCTTTCACCGTAGAAAAAGCCTTTTAGGCCATCACGAACCTGCTGGCCACCGGTGTTGAACTGGTTGGTGGGCAAGGCCCGGTTACGGGCCAGCTTCAGGTAGCCGTTGTCCCGATCCTTGACCGCCTCCAGATAATAAGCGTTGCCTTCAAGGGTGAGGCTGGCCATGCCTTGGGCATCGGTGAGCCCCATGCCCACTTGCTGCAGCTGGTAGTTGTAGGCTTTCAGCACCACGTCTTCAGCAGGCGTATTGCTATCCAGCTCGGTGGCCACCACCAGCAAGGTGTCGTTCTGGCCTTGCTTGGCAATCAACCCCAGGTTGGAAGCCAAGAAAGCCCGGGTGCTGCTGGCCAGGTCGTTATATTCATAGTAGCTGTCGGAGCAGGGGTTATCTTTTTCGTACCAGCTCAGGTAACCGCCATCGATGTAATAGTTTTCGTAGAGATCATTGCCACCATCATCTTGCCCGGGGCCTTCGTAATTGTCGGGCAGGGTAGTCTTTTTATTCAGGGCACCGTCCGGGCAGTGGTAGCTGATGTCGTCGCCATCGATGGCCAGGGTTAGATGCACCAGGCCATTGGGGTGTTTGGCCATCAGCTCGGTGAGGCCCAGCTGATAACGCTGCCAGCCATCGCCAGTGCCCGGCAGGCTCAGGGTTTTCTGCCACAGGTAGCGGCCAGTGCGGGAATCCATGTCCGCTTCATTCAGTTCACTGCCCTGCAAATAGCGGCCGATATTGTCATCGAATACCCGGAATGCCTGCACTTTTACCGAACGCACCCCCACCGCTTCAAAGGGCACACTGAGTTGCTTGCCATCGGGCAAAATAGTGCCTTCGCCAACGAAGCGAACCCCAGGCTTGTTGGTCACCAGGGTCAGGTTCTTTTCCAACGTCTTCGCCAGGCGCCCCTGGCTGGCCGAGCGCAAGCTGGCGTCAATAACCAACGCCACATCGTCGTCAAGCTCTTCCTGCGGGTAAATGCGCAAGGTGCTACCGTCTACCTCCACGCGGGCATTGTTGTCATTGAGGGTAACCAGGCCTTTCAGGTTCTGGGTGGCGCTCAGTGCTTCAGAGAAATTCACCTGGATGTGGGGTTGGGGGTAACTGACCGCGCGCACATTGGTGACCGCAAAGTTTTTCAGCGCCGGTACGGTGTAGTGGCGTTCACCGTTGTTGCTCAACCCCAAGGGCGCCGCATCCCAGCGCAGTAACACATCGCTGGCTTGCGGCTTACGAACAATGCCGCTCACTGAAAATGCATGGCGAAGCCCGGCGCTGTCATGTTGCCAGACAATGGTTAAGCCATCACCGTTCTGGCTGGCGGCCAGCACCGACTCCACCTTGTCGTGGTCCGCCAGGTCACGGGTCTCAAGGCTGCCGCGTAACACCATCTCACGGCCATCTTCGGTGGGTAACAGGGACTCCACGCTCAAGCTCAGTTGCTGGCGCAGTACCTGCAGGGAAAATTCTGCCGGGCTCAAGGTGTCGTCCACATTTGCCAACCCCTGTGCGTACAGCACTAGGGTCAGCGATTCACCACTGGGCAAAGGTTCTAAGGGGCGAATTTCCAATCGATCTTCAGCGGTAAACACCGCCGTCACCGGACGTTCCGGCAACAGCCGGACCACGCCGGACTGGGGCTTGTCTAACTGATCGGGGCTGGCTACGGGATGGTTAAAGCGCACGATCAGCGGTGCACGGGCACTGATGGTGCCGGTGGGCAGGCTCGCTAGATGGGTCTGCCAGCGCTGATCCAGTGGCGAGACGGCGGGCGCTGCGTTATTTCCCTCTGCGGCCGCGACGTTATTATCCTCGTTGCGTGTGGTGTCTCCGGCTTCATCACAGCCGACCACCAACAGCACCGCCCACAACATCAATAGATGAAAAACCGACAAACCCCGACGTGGCATGAGCCCCTTCCCCTAGCAACATGATTAACGTGGAAAAGATACCACAGACATGGACCATTCGTTGGGGCACTCTCGTAACGGCGACTTCCCGGCCTTGCCGACGGCAACAACCACGTTAAGCCTGAAAGGCAGTGTGTTCTTTCTCCGTGAGAGAAGAGGTAATCCAACACACCACCAGTCAATTAAGCATGAAGGTGGAATATTCCAGCTCTGCCATTTTGCGGCTGACCAACCACAAGCCAAGCAACACACAGACAGCCAGGGCCAGCAAGAAACCAAAACCGAAGAACTGAGGGCCTAGGTACAAGCTAATTCCAGTAAAAATCACATTAAGCACGAAGAACAACCCGGTCAGCAGCACCAGCATGCGGCGCTGATCCAGGTAGCAGAACACGTTGATGATGGCGAGGAATACCACCTGTAGTGCGGTAGCAATCAACTGCACTTTGAGCAACGGTAGGTACAATTCCGAAATGCCCAGCGCATGAAAGATCTGCGCACCGGCAACCATAATTACCAGCGCCGAGATAGCCTGAATCTTGAGAATCTGGAAGATCCCCTGGCGAATCACAAAGACCATTCGATTACGCATATCTTCAATATAAGACAGCGAGCCGCCTTCACGAACTGCATCGTAGAAGTTGGAGTAATACTCCACAAAGTCCGTTTCCATGCGCACCAGAAACACTGCCATGCCAGGAATAAGCGACAGATACGACAGGAATACCGGGATATCGTAGATTAACGAAGCCCGAAGCGGCCCGATCACATCACTGCCGGTGCCATCGTAGAACCAGAACATGGCCTTGTCGGCCCACACACCGGCGTTGTAGAAAAAGCCAACCAGCATCAAGGAGGGGTACAGGTATTTTTTACTGAACATGGCGAACGACACCACGCTCTCGGCAGGGTAGCCCCGCACGATCAGCACCAGCATACCTGCCAATAAGGTGACTTGCCCAAGCAGAAAGCCCAACAACAACCCTTCCAGTCCCAGAAACAGCAGCAATAGCGCCGCTACAACCGTAATCCCGTACCCGAGTGCGTACAGCAGAAGAATAGCCTTGTACTGCTTCATGCCAGACAGGAATACCGTGGCGATCCAGATATTGCACAACACTACAAAACAGGCGATCAACAACACTCGAAAAAGAATGTTTTGCTCCGGAAACAGGAACATGGCCACCGGCAACGACAGTAGCCCAGCAAAGATCGTCACCAGTAAGGTGATGCCGCCAAAATTAGGCAGAATCAGGTCTTCGCGCTTTTCAAACGAGCGGTCGGCACAGAAACGGGTGAACGCCAGCTGGACAATACCGGTGAGGGTCAAACTGACCGCAATCAAATAGGTGACCGTGACCTGAAATTGCGTCACCGCCGCATTGGGTATCACGATCCCCAGGCTGAAAATACCGATAATCAGGATACCGATGATCGATAACACCCAGGGACCTGAGCTGATCACTCCGGCATAGGCGTAGGCACGAATGAGCCCGAGCAAGGTGTCCTTACGCAACAGACGGCGCAGCTCAAAACCGATGCCTGCCATTAGTGGCGGCCCTCCGTATTACTGGCCGAGGCCGCAATGCCTGAATCATCAAGCAAAGAACGGTATAAATCCCGATAGGCGCCAAACATCATTTCCTGGGTATACAGGTTTTCCACCCGACGAATACCCGCCTGCTGTGCTTGAAACCAGGCGTCTTTGTCTTTCAATAACTGAGCCACGGCGTTACCCAGCGCTTCTGGGTCGGCAATGCCCACCACCTCGCCAGCTTTACCGTAGGCACGATCATCTTCATCAAGGCCTTCGATCAACTGGCGGCAAGACCCCACATCCGTGGACACCGCCGGCACGCCGGCAGCAAACCCTTCCAGCAGCACCAAAGGTAATGCCTCACTGATGGAACTGAGCACGATCACCCCCACCTTAGGGAGCAATTCATCAATTTTCTGAAAGCCCAAAAACTTCACATTTTTTTCCAGCCCCAGGCTGGCCACCAAGCCACGGCATTCCTTGGCGTAATCTTTATCTTCATCTTCCGGCCCGGCAATCCAGCCTTCCGCTTCGGGAATCACATTGACCAAGGTACGCATGGCACGCAGGAAGGTTTTCACATCTTTAATGGGAACCACACGGCCAATCAGGCAAGCCACCGGGGGAATGGCTTCACCACGGGCGGCGCGCACTTTCTGCATACGTGGCAAGTCGATGCCATTAGGGATATTCAGTGTGCGGTCCGGGGGGGCGCCATCTTCCATCTGCCGTTCCCGGTTTCGTTCATAGAGAGCCACGATCCGGTCTGATGCCTGATAACACTCACGCCCTAACTCGGTGAAGAAATTCACCCATTTCTCGCGAAAATAGGCCATCTCCGAGTTATTCTTTTCCACCAAGCCACGGTTATCGCTGATCCATTCACTCTGGAATAGATCGATTTTGCGCTCTTTGGTGTAAATACCGTGCTCGGACAACAATAAAGGCTTGTTGGTGCGGCGCTTTAGCATGGCCCCTAGAAAGCCGGCATAACCGGTCGAAATGGTGTGGTACATTTTCGCCGGAATTAAATTATCGGCAATGTCGTTCAGCACCCAGATGGGCGAGTGCATGATGCGGATGGTCCAGAAGTAATCCACAAATGACGGGTCACGGCTAAAGTTCCGGTACGCTTCGGCGATATAATCCCAGCTGGCCCGGCTGTGCAGGAACGACTCTTCGGAATAATCCTCGCCTTCGCCCAGATGAGTCACAATGCGGCTGAACAATTGGCTGCGTTCGCGGGTCTGGACGCCCTCTTTCACCATGTCGTGAAAACGCCGCAAATCGGCATAAGCTTTGCGATTACCCTTGAGGGAGCGTTTTTGCGCCCCCCGCTGAAAATTGTGCAGGTAGTGCACTTCAAGGTGCACCACGTTGTCGGGCAGTTCGTATTTCATCTCGCCGTAGTCTTCCGGGCGGCTGCCTACAAAACAACAGGCAAAGGTGTACTCGGGAAAACCACGAATAATCTGGTTTACCCAGCTGGACACACCACCACTCACGTAGGGGAAGGTGCCTTCCAGTAATAGACAAATATCGGCGCTATCCGCCCGTGGCAGGCTCATAGGCCCTCCAGAATTCAACGGATTTATTCAGCTGGGTAAACTGGCTGTCATCGGTGATTTCCAGCATCAACATACGTACCAGCGACATTTGCCGGCGCTGCAACGCAATTTCGGCAAGCCAGGGGTTCACTTTCGCCGCAGAAAGGCCAAGTCGGCGGGCAAATGTCATGGACTGGTGCGCTTCGCCTATCTGTTCCTGGCTGAGCTGGATACGCCCGCGTAACAGCCACAGCCCAGCATCTTCTGGGCTTTCCATCAGCCCCATATCCGCGTAATAACCGGCTCGCTCTAACGTTAACGTACGAATATCACCACGTACCAAATTCTGATAATTGAGCTCCCAGTAGAGCTCGGCCAGGCGACGCGCCAAGCGGTAACGGCGGGACTCTTTGGAGCGCTCCAGTAAATGCAGGGCTCGCTCAATATCACGGGTAATTTCTTTTTCTTTTTGATCAAGAATCCCGTAGGCCAACAATCGCAGATCTTCAAAGGAGTCGCCGAGGGAATGGCGTAACAGATTACCGGTTACCCTGGCAGGCATATCTTTAAGCACCAACATGCCTTGCACGCGTAAGGCATTTGGCGCCTTTGATGAGATCAGCAAATTTTTTAGATCGATCTGTCGAAAACCCGCGGTGCTATTCACTTGCACCGGGGTAAAGTACGGCTGATCCACCAACCCAAACGGTAGATCCCGAAACAATGCCGGCAGCCAGATACCCAGCGCAACACCACCCAAAATCGTCACTAACCCCATGGCGGGGATAAAGAACGCAAAGGAAAAAACCAGCACCCAGGAAAGGATTTTTGGCGTTCTGAAACGTTCAGGCAATAAACTCCAGGCCACCACGGATAACAAGGCTGAAGCCAAACCGTGTGATAACAGATACAACAAGAAAATCGATAAATCCGCCTGCTTGCTCAACAACAGCATTAGCGATGCGATTTCTGCAGCGACGGCATAAATAATTAGCTTGAGGCTAGACACCGGCTGCCTCCAGCAACCTGGCGATCTGCACCTCGGGGTCTCGCTGGTCCAGGTGCCGGTAAAAGAACTGTATGCCCGCCTGGCGTAGGCTCATGAAGACGTACTCCTCTTGCAGCCATTTTTCCGTACGCAGAACATAGCCCTCCAGACTGGATTCCCCGGTCATAGGCATCATGATCATCAGTACCCTATCGCTGATCCACCATGCCAAGTCGAGGCTACGCAGGCCACGCGCCAGAGCATCCAGAATTAGCCCGGCCTGCTCGCTTTCATCGGCCACAAATAGGGTCAGGGAAGTATCTACTCGGCCACCTTCACGCAAACGCACCAAGGCAGCCAGCTCGCTGGCAATACGGAAGGGCATGGTCGGCCAGCGATCCAACATCTCATCCACTTCATCGCCGGCGTGCACGATATCCGCATAAAAGTTCAGCAGCACAGACAGCAACTGCAGATTTTCATAGTTGATCGAGAGGAATGGCAGGCGCTCAATCACCATCATCCCGATGAGGTCTCCACCGCTGTTGATGATAGGCGCAGCCACCAAATATTGGCCATGGTAATTGCTGTCGTGGCCTTGCTGCTGAACGTGGGCCAATAGCCGATGATCTAGCGCGTGCTGAAGGAGTTCGTTATCTCGGTCCAGGGGGCCATTTTCTCCCAACAGGGCCGCCGGCTCGTCATCAATCCGGCCATTAACAACGCGGTACAAGGCACAACGCTGTAGCTGGCAATACTCTGCCAGAAGATGCACCAGATCATCCGCTGCAGGCAGCCGAATGCTGTCACTTTCATCTAAGGTCAGCTCGCGCAACCGCGCCAGCGCATCGCGCACGGTGTAGGGTTTAACGAGTAGATTCTCTTCCAGGCGGTCATGGGACAAACGCAACAACACATAGCGCTGCGTAAGATTCTGCAGGCGCTCCAACGCATAACTGGAAGCACTGTCGGCGCGCATCAGTTTGACCCGCCACATATCGGCAAACTCGCCGCAGATCAGAATAATAACGAAGCCACCGAGCATGGTGGATTCAGGAAAGGGCAAACTGGGGTAAAAGCCGAAAAACCTGAGAATAAACCAGCTACTGACCAAGCACAGCATGCCAAACACACCGAGCAGGCTGCCGTAACGAAGCGCCAACAGGATAGGCACTAGCAGCACCCAACGGAAAGTTCCGATAAGCGTCAACGGATCGTCATAACGTAACCAGAGGCCCAAACCAACCGCCAGGGCGGTCAGAATGATCGCTTCGCACATCGACCAGAGCACTCTCGGCTGCGGCATAAACAGCCCCGCCAGCCTACCGTTGCTGAGGTGCTCCAACATTACTGCACCACCGGCGAGATCAGTTTATCGATCACTTTCTGGCCGACTTCACTGAGCGACTGGCGGGCCCAGCCCGCGCGCGAGCCGGTGCCGCTATAAACAATGCGCCCCTCAGGCAGTTCTCGGATTTCAATCATCACCCCTACCGCCGGCTCACCGTCCACACCAGTTTTATAACGCCATTCGTGTACAACCCCACTAACCACATAATCCGCCGATTGGGAGCGAATCCACTTATCCATTTTCTTGCGGCTGGCGGCGGATGTGCCTTCGAATAACACTCCTTGGTTATCGCTTTGCGGGTAGCGGGTCACCGTGTTAACGCCATGGCGAAACAGCACCGATTCTACGATCGCTGCCGCCCGCAAGCCGGCCTGGGGCGTCGCGGTACGGTTAACCAAGGGCAACACCAGCCATGTGCCCTCCCCAGACAATTCCACATTCTGACTGCTGCGAACATGAGTACAACCGGCCAGCACGACAGCCAGCAGCAAGGTACCCAGTAGCGGAATGCTCACTCTCATTGGATTCACTCCTAATAATAAATTCTATATTGCAGCCCAAAGCGGTAGCTATCTTCATCACTGCCACCGCTATTGAGCTGTTGCTCCGCGTAAATCTTCCATTCATCACGCCCGATCAAAGGGCCTTCGACCCCGAAGCGGCCGGTAAAACCCGCCCCAGACAAACTGTTCTCGCTGTAGCCAATTTCTCCCCAACCCTGTAATCGGTGCGCACGAATATGGACATCAGGCTGGCCCAACAACAGTACTATTTCCGACTCGTGATAGTCCTGCGGTAGCGGCAAGGTCTGGGCCCCCGGGGGTAGCAGCGCACGCACTTGCGCCATGCTGTCGCCGCCAGCGGTGAAGTCCGCACGGGTGTGCCTCACCCGTACGCCGGGGGAAAAGCGTGATAACCAGGGGCGCCAGGTGCTTTGAGCATTGATGATACTGCCACTGCCCAGATCGCTCTCATTAAGATCATGGTAGTCATAGTTGGCCCAATCCACACTGCTTTGCCAGGTGGATGATGGCCTCCAATTCAACAACCACTGGCTACCCGTGCGTGACGCACCGAGAATCAACAGGGACGATTCATCCGCCGGCGTTCGCCATTGGTAATTCAGGCTACCGGACCAATACTGCGTCCAGTTCGCCCCCAGCTCCAAGTCCGCCATGGTTTCACTATTGTTCAACAGATTGCGCTGGCCCAATTTCAGGCGACTGCGGAACCGTTCGCGCTGGTAGGCTAACGCCACCGAGAGGCGCTGCTCATCATCACTGATCTGCAATAATTCATCGTCATTACTACTGAAATTGCGCTGACGAGCCTCCACCGACAACTGCGTGAAGTCACTGATCGGATGGTACTGAACAAACTGCAGGTCCTGAATATCCAGCGCACCCAAACGGCGCTGCTCAAGATGAAACTGGGAGGAAAGCGCCGTAGGCAACAGCAGGCTTTCCTGCAGATTATTACTGCCTGCCAACTCTGGCGCTCCGGCCTGAATGGCCATGAAAGTATTAGCGGCCTGGCGCGGTTCATCCAACCGCACGTGGGCTTCCAGCTGTTCGGACAGGCTAAGCTGGCCCAAGTACTGCTCACGCGTTCTGGCTACCGAATCCAGATCACCCTGCACCAAGGCATAGGCCAGCGCTGATCCAGCCTTAAGCGGGCCCTGCTGTGCTATTTTTTTACGTAAATACCAGCTCTGAGCCAAGCCAGGTTCCGACTGACCAATGGCCCACTGCGCTAGCCATTCAGCATGAGCGGCGGGCACGTCTTCCATGCCGTCTATTTGCGCTTGGGCCAGTTTGAGGGTGGTGTCGCCATCATCAAATAACAGGCTTAGGGTCAACTTCATGTCCCTATAGGTGGCCTGTTGCTGCGGTTCGACCGTAAACGGAAGCTGCTCTTTTAGGCGGCGCATTACCGGCCAAGCTTGCCCGTTTCGCCCAGAAGCAATCAACGCCTGGGAGTAATACCACTGCCTCTCCCAGTTATCGCGGGCAGTTTTCAGTAGTTCAATTTCATAGCGCAGGGACTGCTCCGCATTACCCAAGGCCATTTGTGAAGCTGCCAGCACGTTCCAATAGCGGCGGTCAATGCGAGCCGAGTCTTCCCAATTCACCAGAGCCTGTTGCAGCGCGGTATCTTGGCCTGTGGCGATGAGCAGCCACATCCAGCTAATGCGGGTTTCTCTGTCCTCGGAATTTAAAACCAAGGCTTTATTAAGCCACCGCTGCGCCGCGTCTGCATCCCCGCGATGCAATTGCAGGTTGGCATAGAAGCGCAAAAATTCCGGGGTTTGTTCAAGCCGTTGTCGTTGTTCCGCGCTCAGCCCCTTAAGAAAGGCATCAATGGCGGCATCATCGCCGCGAGACTGCAGCTGGTACAATGCGCCAAGTGCCAATTGCGGGTCACCGTTCTTGCGCCAGGCCCGGCCCATCAGCAATGCTAGCCGCTCCGGCTGGTAATAACGGGACAGCGTTATATAGTTATACAGGTCGTCTGTCTGATCGTCTTCATTGTCCACCAGCTCCTGGTAACGGGACAGTGCCAGATCCCACTCCCCCAACTCCCCGGCCATCACCGCAATACGACGGGACAATGCGGGTATATAAGGCAACTGGTTAGCATCACGATTTAGGTCTAACAGCGCTTTTTCGCGTTGACCATTTAGCCAGTACAGATCTGCGGCCTGTTCTGCCATCAACGGCTCAGGACCAAAACGATCCATGTATTCCCGGGAATAACCCGCCGCCAGCATATCTTCCCCCTGGTTCAGAGCCAGGCGTTGCATTTCTCTTAGCACCGCTTTGCTGGGATAACTACGACGCCACTGTTCGAAGAAGCGCAGCCCTGCTTCAGGCTGACCCAACAACTCGTATTGCCGACCGATGGTGGCAATGATGCCCGCATCGTAAGGGGACGCGCTCAATAGCGCCTTGTGAGCCCGCAGCGCAAGGCGGTTGTTATAGGTCAGTGGCGCTAACTCCAGTACGTGCTTCCACGCCTGCGGGTCATTACTCAACTCCGCCACCTGACGCCAGGCCTTCAATGCGGTTTCCGGGTCGTCCAACCAACGGGATACTTCAGCCAAACGACGCCACCAGCGCTCATCGTCGGAACGCCAGTAGAGCGCATTTTCAATCACTTGCCGGGCACGGGGTAAATTGCCCGACGCCATAAACACCCGATAACTGCGATCGTAATAGCGTTCCACATAGGGTTCTGGATCCGCCGCATGGGCTGGCCATGCGCCGGCCAATACCGAAGCAAGAACAACCATAAGCAACAGACGGAACTTCATCCGGGCTCCTCGATATCCGCCAGCCTTAACAGCAACACCGCATAATGTTCTGCCGCTGCCATATTGCCGCCAGCCTGAGCCAAGGTCATTAACCGGTACAAAACGTCTTTGTCATTATAAAACGACCGTTCACGGGCGCCGGCCAAGCGCATGGCCTTGCGATGCAGGCTCCCTGCCTGCAAAGCATCCAGCGCAGCCAGAAAATAGCGCTTGCGCACCTGATAATTGCCTCGTGAATCCATAGCGGCAATATAGGTGTCCGCCGATTCCGAGTAACGGCCATGGGCCAGCAGCACTTTGGCTGATCTCACATGCCAGCGGCTAGGGTTAGCCGCATTGTCAGCCAATCGAGTGAAAGCCTGTACCGCCTGGTCTACGTCCCCCAGGGCCAGGGCCATATCTGCAAACGCCATGCGCTTTTCATTATTCAGCGCACCCCAGTCAATGCTGCGCAACTGCGCTAGGGTGCCATGCTGCAACATGGTTCCAAAACGGTTGTCCGGTGTGATGGCCATCAGGCGGGTAAATTCGCGACGTAATTCCAGCCAAGCGATCTGGCTGTCATAACGGCCATTGCTAACACGTGCCACATAGCTCAGTTGATTATCTGCCTCCACAAAATCGCCTTGCAGAATCAATTCGCGAGCCATCAGCAGCCGTAACTCGTGGTCGTCGGGTTTCGCCTTCAGCCATGCCTGCATATAACTAAACGTAACCGCATCCAGACGAGCGCTGCGCAACGACGAGGATAGGTCCCGTGGGAAGACCATCCAGCACACCACCGCGATGAGAATCAGGAAGGCAAATAGTTCGAGTAAACCAACGACCCGCAGCCGCTCAGTGCGGACATTGTAACCGTAGCTCGTTGAGCTCACGTGCCGCACTCCTGTAGCGATTAAATCGACCGTGACGGCCAATCGGTTTAATAATGTTACCTTGGTGACGCAGAGTGCAGCCTTCGACGTTGGCCAAGGTGAACGCCAGTGGAGCCATGGCGCTCAGGGAGAATTGCAGTCTTTTCCCATTCCGAGAGAAAGCCGTCAACCGCCCGTTCGCCTGCTGTAGATAGGGAATGGCATCACCCGATGCTACCCGCCCCTGCCAACGGGCGCGGCCACCACTGAGGTGAACATAACGGCCCGGTTTATCCTCCCGGAATCCAGCTACCCCATCGCTCCCGGATATTGCCGGAAAGCTCAGCTCATCCGGTAAGCGCAAAGTACGCAACTCACCGCTGCCCTGAATTAACCATTCATCACCACGACGGGCAATGACCATATCGTTGAAATCGAGCACTTTACGCACGTATTGCGATGCAAAGAGCGGAAAATACGGTTGCTCACTGGCCCACTGATATACCCGGCGCAATGATTCCAGCGACGCATTCTTACTAGCAATATAGGTGTGGTAGTAGATATCCACCGGCTTAAAACGATGCGGAGTCTCGGTCAGCTTGAAGGTTTCGATGACCCTTTCAAACCCGTAAAAAGGACCGGTCCATTCATTGGTGTAAATATTTTCATTCTGGTTAGGTGCATACACCTGAAACTCATCGCCTTTGGGCACACCAATACCTTTGACTAGGGTCCAGGTCGGTGCACTTTCAGTAATGGTGGTATTGCTGCCATTCATGTTCAGCAAGCCACCTTCACGGGCCGCTTTTAGCGCTTCCGGAGTGGGGATGGTATCTCCGCTCCACAACACCATGCGTGTTTTCTTACCCGGAGGTAACAGCTCGCGCTCAATATAGTTTGCCGAACCTACCACCTCACGCACCGGGTCCATACGGTAATCAGGAATCGGCAATCTCAGCTGCCCTTCCGGCCCGTAGAGTTCACCGGGATTTTCCTGAGCATCGTACCAGAAGAAGGGATGTGAATAGGTATGGGTTGCCGCTTCCACATGGGGAAGCGCAAACATGGCGCGGGCAATGCGTTGCAATTCCGGCGCCATTTTCGGGTACAGGCCCTCGCTGGACACCTCCCCTTCAATCACCGAAATGGTGGTTGGAATATCGAATTTCTTAAGAATCTCATCTAATAAAACCAAGGCGTCGGCTTCATTGCGATAGCCCTCCACTTCCGCCAAGCTGGGGAAGCCATCGCCATCCATATGCGCAAATAGTAAGCGACGTCCATTTTCTGTTGTTACATCCGGAATCGGCATGGCCGGCAACTTCAGCGCTTCACGGGTAAAGGTGAGCGGGTTGATCATCCAGCGGTTCATGCCTTCTTTAATACCGGGCATCATGGAGCGAATGGGGAAGGGCTGAAAGGCATAGCCGCCCCACGGGGTGGTGGCCACCGGAATCAGTGTCTGGTTGTCGCTACGCAATTCAAGCCAAGGATTGGCCTCTTTACTGTCCAGCGGGGAAGATACATCCAGTAATCCCGGTAGCGGAATTTCGAACCCCATGTCCGGGTGCTGATAGTGAATACTGGGCGGGCTGGTCGGCGTGCCCCGTGAGATAAATCCAAAGTCCTCTGCATGGGAACCTTTCGGGTCAATTGCAGGGAAACCCAACATGAGAATGGGAACGCCGTTGTCTTTCTGTAGAGCCAACCAGTCTTCAAATTCATCGCTGCGGGCTTGCGGGTCTTCTAGCCAAACCACAATACCGGCATAACGGCCCGCCAACGTTCCCGCGGGCATCGGTGTATCTATTACCCGCACATCGGGTACCAGCCCTTGAAACTGTAGTGGCATTAACCCATAGAGCACCGCCATGGATAATTCCCAAGTGCTTTCTTTACTACCACCGGTGACCATCAATACCTGGCGAGGGATGACCTCCAGCTCTCCCACGCCCAACATATCCAGCGCCGGGTTAGTCACCCAAGGAATCACATTATGGCGGGCAATGCCGCTAGCGATTTTACGTGCCTGGTCACGGTCCCTGGGGGGGGCATAATCAATGGCAATAGTGCTAACACCATAGCGCTCACGGACTTGCTCAAACTGATCCAGCAGCCATTGCCGGTCCGACTCCGGAACCACGGCAAATTGATCTTTGCTTGGCAACCAACGCTGGTAGAGGGACTCTGCCGCCACCGCATCCACGCGGGCCTCAATCAATGGCATCAGCTCAAAACCGCGATTGAAAATAAACCCGGCTTCGGGATGGCGCTCGGCAATAGCGTTTATCAGCGCGGCCAACCCTTTTTGTTGACGTTCACGGGCGGCGTCGTCTTCCGCGACCAGTTGATAGCTATCCAGGGTATCAAGGAAAAAACCGCGATAGCCCTTTTGCCATAGAGGCTCAATCACGGCATCAATAAAGTAGCTGCGTAGCGCCGGGGAAGACTGGTCAAGAATAAACGACCCCCAGTCCGGGTTTTTCCCCAACAACCAGGCCTTGTCCAAACCAGAGAAATAATGACGTTGGGCCAGCACTTCACCCAAGCTCACATAGGCATAGAAATGTTCACCCTGGTAGGCCTGGGGCACAGTGTCAGCCTGATTTGGCTCCACCACGGGAAAATCAAACACGGCCAGCGAAGCCCATGGAATATCGGGGCCATAATAAAAGGCCGCTGTTTTGGCGTCAGCCTTACTCTCTACTGCCGAGGCAGTAGCCGCAACACACCAACACAAGAAAAAAATGACGTAACGAATGGGCACGCCCCTGACGAGAAATCTGAAAAATAATTTTAGTCTATCTGAATTCACGTCAAGACGAAGTGAAATATGGTAATTGAGCCTCCCCAATGTAAATAAGGACCCATTAGCATTTTTTATTTTTTACATTTTTCTTACAAAAACCGGCTTTCCTTACCAAACTGGCTACGTAGAAAGGCCATCTGGTCCCCCCGTATACGGTGGCTATTAATCAGCGCCAGATACTCTGCCATATTCGGCACATAAGGCAGGGCCAGTAATTCCATGCCAATTTCGTCCAATCGATGGCTCCCCTTACGCTGATTACAGCGCCGACAAGCCGACACTACATTCAACCAGCGATCCTTACCACCACGTGAGGTAGGCACAATGTGATCACGGGTAAGCGCATTTTCAGCAAAGGATTTACCGCAATATAAGCACAGATGCTTGTCGCGACGGAAAAGAGCCCGATTGGTTAACGGTGGAGGCGGGCGCTTATAACTGTGGGTAATGCCATCGCAGGCGATAATCGAGTGGAGGGATAAGAGTGATCGAGCACCGGTAGTGCGGCTGGTCCCACCCTGCAACCGGTAGATTTCTTCCCCCAGCGTCCAAGTGACCAGACCACGAGCATAAAGGGTGGCGGCGACCTGCCAGTCCAACCATTCGACCGGGGCTCCCGCCTTGTCCAAGCGCAAAATACGTTCAGTCATGGGCAACCTCAGCAATGTAATTGAGTGTGGCTGTATCAGATATAAACGTAAGGTGATGACGATTCTGCAACAGAAGGCAAAAAGAGATAGGAACGCTATTGCGGGAAACCCCGTGGAAGGTCGTGCATTGCCGGTGTGGGTATGTCAGCACGGTGGCGGCGCCTTTACTTTATTATCTCTGATTAATTTGCCTCAACAACCTAATCACAGACAGCCCGCTGAACAAATAATAAACAGGGCAGCGCTCTAGCCGCAACTCTCTTTTCCCATTGAGCGTTTCCTGATTAGCGTTTGTGTTCGCAAGCCTGGCCAATGATCAACTGACGTTCCGCTTTAATGCATTTGTATTCAAGGCATCTCGGAGCGAAAGGACGGCAACTGGTAACAGCTGGTCACCGTGGCCCCAGTATTGTCGCCATCGGTCATGATCGCCACCGCATCCACCGATGTCACCGCCATTCCATGGAAACGCTGGAAGTCCGCTTGGACATTACGTGAAAACATATGCGCCACTCCGGCACCGCCTGGCCCCTGCACCACCACCATTTCTGCCTGGTGCGCAAATGGGTTTGGCCAATGAGCGCCAGGCGCAGATTGCCGCGACCAAACATAATTGATCGCCCGGGTTTGCCAGGGCAACCACCCCTTTTTCACTACATACACCCGTGCCTGAAAATCATCACCGGCTTTATGCTGCTCGTTGGTATCCGGCCAGGCGGCCACAGCCTCAGCCCGCCATTGCCAGACCAGCCAAGGCGTTTTTTCAAGGTCGACGCTTTTCTCCCGCACCAGCCCTGAGGCCGTTCCCTGTGCACGGGCCTGCCAGCACTCAGTGGTTTGTCGATACGCCGTATGCCCGGCAAAAACCACTTCTCGCCACTCCGGAGGCGCTGCCGAAACCGCCAAAGCAGGCATTAATGCCAAAAACAGCGCCATCCAACGTGGTATACATTGGACTCGCCGGTCACAAACAAACCTCGTTTTCATACGCCGAATTCCTAGAATGCTCTGTTTACTGTGTCACTAGCACAAGGCAGATACCATGCAGTTTGATTACATCATTGTTGGCGCCGGTTCCGCCGGCTGCGTACTCGCCAACCGCCTCTCCGAAAACCCGAATAATCGCGTGTGCCTCCTTGAAGCCGGCCCCGCCGATAACAGCCTATTTATTCGGATTCCTGCGGGCATCATCATGATGATGCGCTCCAACGCACGGAACTGGCGCTATTACACCGTGCCCCAGAAAGCCTTGAATAACCGCCAGATTTATATTCCGCGAGGGAAAACCTTGGGCGGCTCTTCCGCCGTCAATGCCATGTGTTATACCCGTGGCCATAAGTGGGACTATGACCACTGGGCGGAACTGGGCAATAAAGGCTGGGGATACGATGATGTCCTGCCTGTTTTCAAACGCTCTGAGCATTATGAAGCGGGTGAAAGCACCTACCATGGCACTGGTGGCAAGTTAAACATTGCCGACCTGCGATTCACCCACCCGGTGAGCCGCGCCTTTGTTAAAGCCGGCGTGCAAGCCGGGCACCCTGCCACCGACGACTTCAACAATGAAGTACAAGAAGGCATGGGCATGTACAAGGTGAACCAGAAGGATGGCGAGCGCTGCGGTGTTGCCAAAGCCTACCTGCACCCGGTAATGGATCGTCCTAACCTGACCATCATGACCAATGCACTGGTCAATCGCATCTTGTTCGACGGCAAACGGGCCATCGGCGTAGAAGTGGAGCACGACGGTCAGATCCGCACCCTAAAAGCAGACAACGAAGTGGTTCTCTCCGGGGGCGCCATCAACTCGCCACAGGTGCTAAAGCTATCCGGGGTAGGCCCGGCGGCGGAACTGGCCGAACACAACATTCCGCTGGTTCATGATCTGCCTGGGGTTGGCGAAAACTTGCAGGACCACCCCGATGCGCTAGTGGTCCATAAAAGCCTGCGTAAGGACACACTGAGCCTAGCCCCCGGCGCACTCATGACCACCGGGCTAAAAGGGATCTTCAATTTCTTTTATCGCCGCACTGGTCAGCTGACCTCTAACGTGGCAGAAGCCGGTGGCTTCATCAAATCGCGTCCTGAAGAAAACATTCCTGACCTGCAGCTGCACCTGACTGCTGCCAAGCTGGATAACCACGGCCTCAACATGCTCTTCAGCATGGGCTATGGCTACTCCGGCCATGTCTGCATTCTGCGACCTAAAAGCCGCGGCAACATCACCCTGCGTGACGGCAACCCCCGCTCCCCAGCCCTGATCGACCCGCGTTTTCTGGAGCATCCGGACGACATGGAAGGCATGGTCCGCGGCGTGAAGACCATTCGCAAGATCATGGCACAACAGGCGCTCACCGACTGGCGCGGCGAAGAGATCTTCCCGGGCAAAGAGGTACAGAGCGATGAAGAAATTCGCGGTTTCCTCCGTCAAAAGTGTGACAACATTTACCACCCTGTAGGCACCTGCAAGATGGGTAGCGACGAAATGGCGGTAGTCGATAGCGAGCTGCGTGTCCACGGCCTAGAAGGCTTGCGCGTAGTGGATGCCTCTATCATGCCGACCCTGATTGGCGGCAACACCAATGCCCCCACTGTAATGATTGCCGAAAAAGCCGCTGACGCCATTCTCGGTCAGTAACATTCGGTCAGCTGCTTTAGGTGGACGCCTACCCACCTAAAGCAGCGCCTCAGGGAGCGGGTAGCGAATTACACTCGTACTTCTGTCTGCACTTTCTTGGCGGCACGCCCCATCATTTCGATCACTTTCTCACGATCCCGTTTTTTCAAGGTGTGGCTTTCCACATGCAAGCTGAAGCCTTCCGACTCATAGTCCACTTCCACTAGCTTGTCCTGTTTAAGATCTGTGGCGCAATGGGCCAGGGTGCGCAGGATAGTATTCTTGTCGAAGTTACGAATGCGCTCCAGGTCGATATGCATACCAAAACCCGCCGTTTGCGCCGACACATAACGGTTCTTTGCTCCGCTATCCCGTTTGGCTCCCAGAGCTTCAAACACCGGAATCGGCCGGTTAAATCCTTTTACTTGGATGTCACCCATGTTGCGGCACTGAATTCGGTCCTTCACCAGTTCTTGGGTCGCCTCTGAAATCAGCACGCCACCTGGACGGCAAGCCGATTCTAGGCGACTGGCCAGGTTCACATCAGTGCCCAAAATGGTGTAGTCCATACGAGAATCGGTGCCAAAGTTGCCCACCGTCGCATACCCGGTGTTAATACCAATACGGATTTCCAGCTTGTGCTCAATACCTTCGTGAGCCCAGCGCTGGCGTAATAATTTCATTTGCTCCTGCATCTCGATGGCCATTAATACACATCGGTAGGCATCTTCCTGGGCACCGGCACTTTTCGGGTCACCGAAAAACACCATCACTGCATCACCGATGAACTTGTCGATAGTGCCACCGTGGCGCAGTGCAATGCGGGTCATTTCGCTCAGGTAAGTGTTGAGCATCTTAGTCAGAGTCGCTAATGGCAGCTCTTCGGAAATGGCACTAAAGCCTTTAATATCAGAAAAAAATACCGTGAGCCGCTTACGCTGGGTTCCCAGCTTGGCATCGCGCTTGCCGGAAAAAATGGAACCCCACACCTGGGGCGGTAAATACTTGGCCAGCTTGCGAGACATATCCACCGCTTGTTTCTGCTGATGGCGCACCAGCTCCTGTGCCTGTTGCAAATAGCGAGCCTGCAGGCGAGCAAATGCAGATGACGCCCCGACATAAATGCCCAAACCGAGCATGGAGATAACCGACAGCAAAACCGGTGTCTGTTGCGGTGGTAGCACCTTGAAATCCAAAACCCAGCCCATCAGCAGAGCGCCAACGCCGGTCATCAGGATATTCATCAGCCAGGGTTTGAGGCCTCCGCTACTTACCGCGTTGGCATGAACAATGATCAACAGCACCATGGCGGGCACCAGAGAGAAATGCAGCAAAGCACACACAAGGCCAATCACCATAGCATCCGCTTGCATCAGCAGCTGATGAACCATTTTGGTGGGTCGATCCTGCTTGTCGAACAAAAAAAGTAGGCCCTGGGCGGACATGGGGTAAATCAGCAGCCCCGCCACCCCCAGCATATATAGCTCAGGAAACAGGTTCAGGTTTAGCCCCGCAATAAGGATCATGGCGGCCACCAGAAAAGCCAAAAGGCGAATATAATTTGCCTGGCGGCGCGCGCGCTCCATAGGCCCCAGCTGAGGACGGCGAGATTTCTTTTTTGTGATGAAGGTCATGTGATCGGTTTCACGCGATTTCTGCTGAGCTTAGCGGTTTACCTTATAAGAAAAAAGACTGGGATGACTAAAGGTCGAGGATTCCTTGCTGCCGGGAAGCATCCGCACTCTACAACTGGGACTCATCTGCAATTCGGGCTACCATGGCGCGGTTATAACAGGAGCCCTGAATGGACACCCTCACCGCCCTGACCACCCGTGTCTCAAGCCCCCGCCTTCAAGAACCAGGCCCCAACGATGAGCAAATCGACATGCTGCTGCGTGCCGCCATTCGCGCTCCGGACCATGGCCTGCTACGCCCCTGGCGCTTTATTGTGCTGCAGGGCCGCCAACGTGAACGGCTGGGCGATATCATGGTGGCGCACTTGCTAGAACAACAACCGAACGCCGACCGCCGCACCCAGAATAACGCCTACAGCAAGGCCCTACGCGCGCCCACTATTATCGTGGCCGTGGCCGAAGTCACGGAAGGACACAAGATTCCCGTCTGGGAGCAGGTGTTAGCGGTGGGAGCATCCGTTCAAAATATGATGCTGGCAGCCTATGAACAAGGTATCGGCGCTATGTGGCGCACTGGCGCACTGGCCAACTCAGACCTTGCCAAGGAAAAGCTCGGCTTTGCCCCCAAGGACCAAGTGGTGGCCTACCTGTACCTGGGTACCGCGGCGAGCAGCCTCAAATCCTTGCCCGATGAGCGCCCTGCCGATTTTATTCGTGAGTTGCCATGATGGACTTGGCAGCACTAGCAGAACAGGTTCGCGATGCCATTCCCCTCACCCGGCATCTGGACTTCCAACTGACATCATTCGACGGGCAGACACTCACCGTTACCGCCCCCCTGGCGCTTAATCATAATGACAAAGGCACTTTTTTTGCCGGTAGCCAGTCAGCTCTGCTTACACTCTCCGGCTGGGCACTTACTACATTGCTTGCCCGCCAGGCGGGCGCTAACGCAGACGTGGTGGCGGTGAAAACCGACCTTGAGTATCTGCTTCCCTTGCACAGCGACATCCATATCACCGCCACGGTCAGTAACGAAGCGCGGAGCCAATTCGAACAGCGCCTTGAACGCCGGGGAAAGGCAACTTTGCGCATTTTGGCCCACGGCACCAGTGCTAATGGTGCCCGAGTCTGCGAATATCAGGGTCTTTATCTTGCGAGGATTGGACTCAATGATGACTGAAAGTACAATAACAACCACTCACCTGTTTCTGCTGGCCTATGCGGGCTGGGCACTGTTCTTGCTCATCTTGCTCATTTCCGCCCGCTCCCTTGCCGTGCTAAGCGGCAAAAGCAAAGCCGACGGTTTCCCCCCTTATCATTACAACCCAGCCTGCCCGCTGAATCGATTACACCGGGCCTACCTCAATACACTAGAGTTGCTTGGCATCATCATTGTGGTGGTAGCCACCGCCCTATGGATCGGCAACACGGACTTGAGTGCCACATTACTGCCTTGGCTGGTCGCTGCCCGGGTAGCCCAAAGCATTATCCATCTAGTAGGTGTGAACCACTGGCTGGTGCAAATTCGTTTCGGTTTCTTCCTGGTACAGGTGGCCTTAGTGAGCTGGCTGGCCGTAGACCAAGCCTGTTTGTTACTCTCGCTAGCCAAACAGTGAACAACCGGCGGCGGGATGCTTGCCTCCCGCCGCGCCCTCCGGTACTCTACGCGCCCTCAACTGCTGCCCAGTGCACTTTTGACGACAATCTGGTGAGGTGTCCGAGTGGCCGAAGGAGCACGCCTGGAAAGTGTGTATACCGCAAGGTATCGAGGGTTCGAATCCCTCCCTCACCGCCATATTCCTATATAAATCAATCACTTATAGCGGGAAAATAAATCTAGCCACCCTCCTACCTATCCATGGTAAATCGGCTAAATCCCCGCCATTTGATTGCTTTTTGAACATCCCCTAGACAATAAAAAGCCCCGCCGGTTAAGGCAGGGCTAGTGCTAGCCACAGTTGAGGTAACTACTTGCTAGCTGTCGCGGTTATTTTCCCCACCTTAGCAGGGCATGACACTTAACTGGCGGCACTCACGACTTACCCGCCTTCACCCCTTAGATCTTGCTCACCAGAAAAGCCAGCGGTGCGGCCTTGCGCTCAACAACACGACTCCAGTTGGTCGCATCTTCTAACTCTGTCTGAGTCGCCGACTCCCCCACCACCGATGCTTCGTTCCAGCTAAAACCGGCTGGGTGCAAACCGATATTTACCCGGCTATGCAGCACTTGCTGCCCGCCACCGTTGCCGGCGCTGGGTAGGTTCTCGATTTCCGTGCCCTGAGCGACACGGGGCGCCGCTAGAGCAAAGCCAAAGGCGCCAGCTCCGAACAGGGCCGTGGTGTACTTACCTGAATCAACGGGCATTCCATCATCCTGCACGACGGCCAGGCCACGGAATGTCGGCATCATTAGCGAGCCTTCGGACGCTTTCACAAACTCGATCAGATCCGCCTTGAGCGCAGCCCGGTAAACGTCGCCGTGCATCGCAATGCCTGTAACCTCCGACATGGCGTCGCCCATGGTTCCGGCTGCATCAATCACAGCCGCCGCGCTGAACTTGCTAGCCGCGCCAGTTTCGGTGCTAATATCCAGCACCATATCGCCGCTATCGTCTGCCACGTTCCCAGCCATGACACCCGTCAGGCTAGCAACTAACCGCTTTTGCAGTTGGCGCTCCCAGTAGGCTTGGGCGCGTTCTTGAATACGGCTAATTGCGTCCGATCCTGCCAGTTCACTAGCCAGGTTCATTGAAGCCCACGAGTTATGTAGAAATGCCTTGCGCACCACTTGCTTTGTGGTTTGCAGCTTATTCGGGGTCGACGTGATTAACGGGTCATCGTTAATAATGTTTGCTTCATCGTCGCCAAGGTCTAGCCATGCTGGGACAGTGAAGGAGTGAGCGCCTGCGGTGATTTGCGCAGCTATGACGCTGTTTCTCGTCATAATACCGGCCTGCACGAGGACCGTGCTTTGCATGGTGTTTTGTACAATATAATCGGTAAATTTTGACGGCTCGATAATATCCGTCAGGCGTGTAACTGACATAGGAAGTCACCTTAAATTAGGTTAAGTTGATTCCTGATTACCACGGGTATTCTAGGGGTAGGCCACGGGCCTGTAGAGCAGGGATCAAGCACCAGCACAGCCGGTCACCTGATACCCTGAGTATATCAGCGCAGACCAAAGCCCACACCTTTTACATGGCTATTCGTTTTCGACTGGATATTGTGCCCGCTTCCCCCGCCAGTAGCACCGCCGCCACTAGCACGACTCCCTACCAGCATTGACCCCATGCCCGGTATCAGATCCGCCTTGTAAAGCGCGTCTAGCCCATCAGCATCAAAGGCCACGGGCTTTGGCACTTCCTTGCCGGTCGCCTTGTCCTCGCCTGCAACGATCACGGGCGATCCATCCTTGTGGTGCAACATTTCCCGTCCTTCGACGTTCACTACATCAAAGTGGTAATTGATCTCACGCCACAACGGGCCAGCCATCCCATCTACGGCCACTTCTTCGATGAGGGCTTGCCGGGGCTGCATGACCTTAATGTAGTTTAGCTCTTGTGCGGCCTCGTCCCTTTCGTTGTTCGCGGCTTCGACCTGCTCCCTTAGCGCGTCACGCTCTCCCACAGCCTGCTTCTTTTCGCTCAGTATTTGGGCGTTTTTATTGCGCAGCTTTTCGACTTCGGCTTTCAGCTTTTCGACTTCGGTTTGCAGTTCTTCGGTATCCATGGTGTTAGCTCCTAATGGTTGATATGCGCAATTGCGCGGCGTCTCAATAATTCATCCTGAGCGTTGTTGTCACTGCCATTTGAGTAGCCCCCGTGCATCCATAGCGTGATGCGTCGGCAGCATGGTCAGCACTTGTGCTGTCCACGTCCTCGGGGTTGCGCGGGTCGCGTGGTAGGCTAGGCACCGTCTCCCACCAGATCCGGCAATTACGGCTTACATACAGGCCAGGCACGTCAGGCTTCCCAGCGTCCGCCAGTAAACGGCGCATGGTCTGCCATCCTGCAATGCGCGAACCCTTCTTAGCCGGGCTAAAGGTCACGCCAGCCTTGCTAAACTCATCAGAAATAGAACCCGCTTGCCCGCCAGTGCGGTTAAAGATTGCGTCATCAGCAACACCGGTTGCAGGGATCCCCCACCGCTTGCACATATCCGTTATTCTGGCTGCCTGGTCTGGCACGGTTAACCCAATACCGGCGTTTAAGTCGTCGGGGCTGGTCGTTGTCTCTTCATCCACCATGACCATAGAACCACGCGGGTAATAAATGCCATGCGGACATTTTGCACCGGGCGACTCCGCAAATAGGTAGGTGACTGAGGGCGCAGCTACCCCAAAGTCATGCGCCAGATAAAAACGCCACTTGTCCACGGTCTGCCAGCGCGTGCCCAGCTTCGGTAAATGCGGCCATGGCTCAATCATGTTGCGCCGTTCATCCAACACCGAGGCGAAGTAAGCGCCACGCAATACCGACCAATCACCTTCTAGCCATGCTCTGCCTAGTTCGGGATCCGTCGCGCAGGAAGCCATCAAATTCTTGGCGTATCGGTCACGATCAATAAAATTATTGTCGCGGTAGGTGCTGGCGATGGTCACAAAGTCAAAGCCGGTAGCGGGATCCGTGAAGGGCTGCCAAGGCGCTTGTAGTGCATACCGCTTCACAAGCCAGGCATGCCCCACCCCGCCGGGGTTAGCGACGATTACAAAGCGCACAGGGACGCCTACGGGGGCGCGTAACGATGAGCGCAACCGATCCACTAACGCGGGGCTGTTGTATTGGCCGGCTTCATCCACTGCGATATGGGAAAAGGATTTGCCTTGGTATTTACCGAACTCCGTTTCCCGCTCCAACTGGTCTAGCTGGATTGTTGCGCCGTTGGGCAAGGTGAAGCGGTGCTTTTGGCTATCGAAACGTAAGGCGCTGCCGTAAATGCTTCGGTAGTAGGCTAGGAACTCTGCTTCTAGGTCTTGCAGGCCGGGGAATGATTTACGCACCACCAAACATCGGGCATTACTTGCATGCTGTTCACAATGACGCAAGAACAATGCGGCCAATAAAAAAGACTTGCCACCACCGCGCCCCCCTCCTAGAAACAGATCTAGCGACTCCGGAACCGTCATGGCTTGTTGTTGCCATTGGCTCAACTGGTCGGGACGCTGCTCAACTGCCACCGGGCAAGCGCTCCTGCTCTACTTTAACGGCCTTGGCGTACTCAGCCGGATCCATTGCAGCGGGCAGGTTAAACACCACGCTAACGCGCTCTGAATTGCCTTGTGGTTGCTTCTCGCTCATACCGTGCCGAACTGCCAGCAATGTCTGGGCGGCCTTTGTATCCCCGTCTACGGCCTTGTTATAGAGGGCTGCTAGTAGTTGATCCCGCTCGACTGCAAGGGCGTTATCCCATATCTGTTGGGAAGGCTTATGGTTGGCTATGACGTTACGGAACTGGTCTAACGGCATGCCCAGCGCCGTAGCGGCGGCGGACTCGGACAACAAGCCATTATTAGCCATTGCCTCTAGGTGAGTCTTTGCGCCGGCGGGTAGCTTTTCAAATGGTCTGGCCATAGTTAGTGCTCATTAAACCTTGCTAAATGTATGGGTATTGTCTCACTTCGTGCACCTAGTTGATAGGTATAAAGGCAGTAAAAATGCATATTAACTACCAAAGCACCAGTTATTCTATGCTAATGGCGGTTAAATGAACCGCCTACCCCCTTTCCTGCACTGAGCGGAATATAAAGACCGGTAGCATCGGAGTGCTTCTCACCGTGCTCCCAGGGCTTTTAGCCCCCATCTTGGCAAAGCCTTCGCTGCCATACGGGTTGGGTGAAAACCCAAGTACCCCGTAGGGGCAGAAAAACACCCGCACCCAAGCCGCGTACTGCCTGGCTTTGAGCCGGGTGACTTTAGTTTGCCCGGCCACCCGGCCCGAAGCCCCGTCATTACTGGCCATCCACCGGGTGGGTGGCTATGTTTGGGTGGCCACCCGATCACCCGATCACCCGATCACCCGGTGGGCACACTCAAGTCGCCATTAGCGGCCTGAGTAATAGCGCCTTCTTCAATTGCTCGTGCAACGCACCCTCTTAAACTCTGCTCACCCATACCGAAAATGCCTTCCTTTCCAGCATACTGTCGGAACCGATTCGCCCTCTTGTTCCCGTCCTTCACCTTCTTAACGATCAAAGGCAGCGCGTCCTGGTAGCGTTTCTCGGCTCTTTCATCAGCACCCTTGATCACCATCGGGGCTTCCGTCCACTCGAGAGCGCCACCAGTCGTACGGCGCATCCAAAAGGCATCGGTATCGGTGCGGTAATTGGACTTAACGACCTTGAAGCGAACCAGCTTTCGGCACTCGTCATCATCAAGGCCCATTTTTTTCGCCTGCTCAGGATTAGGCACCGCAAGAGTGGCGGCAAATCGCAATGCATCCACAAACGAACTAGCGCCGCGTATATCGTCGGCAGTGTCACCTGTGGATCCCTTGCGGCTATGGTGAGCACATAAGACGGTAACGCCTGTCGCCTGCCTAATCGTTTCTAGCGCCTCCACAAATTTAGTGGCCGCCTCATTGTCGTTTTCATCCCCAGATCGAAACCGACTTACAGGATCGAGGATAATCAGCCGCAAATTCGGCACCCGGCTTGCTGCGTCCAAAATCGCCTGAATCCATCCAGGCCTTTGCGTTATGTTGCCCTCGAGTTTTTCCGTGAGGCGGTTATCCTGCCCAAGCCGCGATACCGGGTAGAAGTTCTCGCCTAGCGCCTTATGCTCCTCGCGCCAGTCTGCCCAGCCGCTCACAGACGCGATAGCGTGAAGCCTGCGGGATAGCTCTTCCTTGTCATCCTCTGCACCGATCATCAGAACGCCGCCGGGGCGCGTCACCGGGCATCCAAAAAACGGGGTTCCAGTAGCTACGGCGGCAGCGGCCTGCATCAAGAAAAACGATTTACCTGTACTGCCTGGGGCAACAATCGCCGCGGCTACCGGTTCAGGGATCAGCCCCTCAATCACAAACCGTTGAGGTACTGGCTTCTGTTGAAGCATCAAGGCAGCGGGCTGCAAATCAATGTAATGCGGGTCAAACGCTTCACATTCACTGATCAGGCCATCTACATCATCATTCATTTAAAAGCCTCCCGATCCGTCGAATACGGTCTTTAGCTAGCGCCTCGCGCTCAGCGTTTACAGGCATCCCATTAGCCGCATCAGACAAAATCAAAACCAACACTGCTCGCTCGTGTTCCCGTTTCGCTTTCAACCGCTCCATTTTCCAATAGGGCAGGCCTGGCTTGTGGTGGCTTCTCATGCTGTCGGGGAAAAGTGAGGCCATGCTCAAACCCACCGCCTCGAGGACGTCAGAGACTGGACAGCCCGCGAAACAATGCACCAGCAAACGGCCGTCCTCGCACTCCTTTATGGATAAAGAGGGGCTTCGATCTTCATGGGCAGGACAACAAGCCATGTAGCGGCCTTTCCCCATGCTTCTAACTTTCTGGAGGCGACCTAATAGCTTATGTGCTGGGGTCATCACTTCCCCCCCCGCATTGCTATCGCATGGCGCAGGCCGTCACGGTGTGCCTGGCTCAAGTGGTAGCGGCCATATTGGCAATACTGTCCGTAGCGGTCTTGGCCCTTGAGGGTTTCGCATTCAATCCACAATCCCAGCTTTCTAAGCCCTCTTACATAGGCCGGCGCATTGGTGGTGCCGATCACTGCATCAAGGTCGCGGCGATTTACTGGTCCTTTCATCAGGACATCAACGGCACGGCGCATGCGTGAGCTGCTTCTCACCTTGTCTAGAATTGCGCTATAATCAGGATGCTTTTTTGGATATTTGGCCTCGATACCGGTTGCCTCCGGTGCGGGGCTTTTTTGTGGGTTTTTCATAGCCCCGCCCACCCCTGCTTTGCTTCCCACGCTTCAATGTCGGAAAGCTTCCAGCGGGTGGATCCGTTGATTTTAACGGGGGCGGGGAATGTCCCGGACTGCGACCAGCGCCAAACTGTGGCGCGGTGAACCTCGAAACGATTGGCTACACTTTTATCTGACAGGAAAGGGGGCTGTTGCCCTTTGGTATAACTTTTCATTGAAAACCACCGTTATCGGTTGATTGCGACACGGTGTATTGAAGACGAGGGAATCCCGGTAGCCGGGCTATCGGGATTTTTGATTACGAAGGACGGCCAGTTTGTTTGTAAAGGTCTTAAAAGTAATACGGCGTTTGCTTCCGTTGTTGGCGATGTATCGAATAAACCACTTGTTCATGTCACTGCCTGGGGTTTGTTCCTCTGGATTCATTCCCCCTCTATCCAAGGCAGAGTAAAACTGTGCCCACAGCTGTATGTTCTGCCCCTCGCGTCCGATTAGCCGCTCCAGGATTGCCTCTACATCGGAATCGGAACGGGACTGTGCAGCTCTCCGGTGTTGAGCCTCACGCTCCGCGTGCCCAATGCTGGCCTCGTATTCCAGGCAGGCGCGGTGCATCCTGCTAAGTAACTTTTCACTGTAGCCGTACATCCGTCCCCGCAACTCCCACACCAGGAAAAGGGCAGCAGCGCGCCACCGGGGTACACGTGAGTCTGTCCACGACTCAATGAACTGGAGCAGCGCACAAACACCAAAGGAGCCGTACATCTCGTCTAAATCCCAGTTAGGGCAGGGTGTCCCGGATGATGTGTACGCTTCCACCAGACAGGGATCATGCGGGCCAGCGACGCCTTGCCAAGCCGGTAAATCCGATAACTCTTGCTTTGCTCGCGTGACCAATACCTTTAGCCGTTGCTGCTTGCCTTCATCGTCCGGGGCGGCTCGCACAACGTGAAACCTACGCTCTAGGGATTCTATATAGCCTTTCTCGCCTATCATGCTGCACCCCCACCAATAGAAACGACTTCCCCGGCCTCTTGGGCCTTCCCGTGGTAGCAATACTGCTCCCAGTCCTGCATCAGTTGCCGGCGCTTATCAATCAGCCCTGAGCGGGCGTAGGCGGCGCGTGTGGCGTCGCTGTTAACGTGGGCAAGGGCAAGCTCTGAAACCTCGTCCGCGTAGGCTGTGCGCTCTCTGGCCCAATCCTTAAAGGTAGACCGGAAACCGTGCGCGGTAACAGGCTGATCCATGCGCTTGAGCAGGGCAGATAGAAAATTATTGGATGGTATAGCGCCATTACCGCCAGCAAATACCATTGCATCCGGTGCACCGGGTTTCATGTTTTTCAGCAGATCCACAGCAGCTTCGGTTAACGGCACCTTGTGTTGTTTGCCCGATTTCATGCGCCCGGCGGGCACTGTCCAGACTTTGGCCTTTAGGTCGATCTCCTGCCAGGTTATGCCCAGCTTTCCTATACGCTTATCCCCAATAACTTCATTGGTACGGGCAGCGGTGAGAATCAGAAACTCCAGGGCACGGGCGGCGGTGCCGGTACGCTTTTGCAGATCCGTCATAAACTCCGGTATGGCATCCACTGCAAGCGCGGCGTGGTGCCCCCTCTTTTTTATCTTTCCGGGCGCAGGGTAAACCTTGTCAAGATACCCCTTCCACTTCGCGGGATTCTCGTTTGATCGGTAGTCGTGAGTAGCGCACCACCCCAATATGGTTTCCATCCGAGAACGAACGCGGTTAGCCGTCTCTGTTTTCGTCTGCCAGATAGGATCTAGAACCGCTTTAATATGGCCTAGCTCAATATCGCGAACCGGGATCTTGCCAATGTGGGGCAGAGCGTAGGTGGTAAGGCTGTTGGTCCACTGTTGTGCTTGGCGCGGGTTCTTCCATTCCGTTGACTTCATGCCAATGTAATCAGCCATCGCATCGGCGAAGGTCTTGGTACTCAACCGAGCGGCTAACAGTTCGCGGCGCACGGCCTGCCGCTCCTCTATGGGGTCTATACCTTCCGCAATCTTATCTCTGACTACGCGGGCCTTATCCCTAGCTTGGGCCAGTGTCACATCAGGGAAGCCACCAAGACCAACAGAACGACGTTGGCCGGCAATGCGCGTGCGGTATACCCACGATTTGGCACCGCTCGGAGTGACCTGCAGCAGCAGGCCGGCCACGCCACCGACTGAGTGAAGGCCGTTGTATTCCTTGCCGGTTGTCTTGCTTATTGAGTGCGTCAGCCGCCTGACTTCAGTGGCGCTCAACTCTCTCACTTTGATTGGCATTATTGCCGCTCCTATGGTGCTTCCTACCTATCCAAAACGATATTATTGAACACTAAAGCATGTGACAGCATGCTGCAAGGTTGATAGGTAACACCAAGGAAAAACAAGAACTTAAAGAAAAAAAGGCAATATTATCAATGCCTTACACTTACTCTTGGCGGCCTCCCTCACCGCCAAATATAAAAAAGCCCCGCAAACGTGGGGCTTTTTTTATTCCTCTCTGCTCCCCGTAACCCGCTACAAAATCAGCTTAAATGCTGCCAATCAACGCCAAAGGCATGTTTCGAATATAACGTGAGGCACGTGGGTATCGAACTTGCGGCCTGCTATTACTTGCCCGCCATTCGACCCACTCGCTACAGTAGAGGATACACTTCAAGGAAATACATCCATGACCCGCACCCATGGCTGGCTGGCTCGACTGGAGCAACTGGGCAATCGATTGCCCCACCCCACGCTGTTGTTTGTCTGGTTTTGCTTGCTACTGCTGCCTCTTACTGCCGTGCTGGGCGCACTGGATGTGACCGCCACCCACCCGCTCACCGATGAAACCATTACCGCCCATTCCTTGCTGGATGCAGACGGCCTGCGTTATCTGTTCACAACCCTCGTGGGTAATTTTACCGGCTTTGCCCCTCTTGGCGTGGTGCTGGTCGCCATGCTAGGCCTAGGCGTGGCAGAGCAGTCCGGCCTACTGTCCGTTAGTCTGGCCAGCTTAGTACGACGCGCTTCCGGCGGCGCTCTGGTATTCACCGTTGCCTTTGCCGGGGTACTCTCCAGTTTGACCGTGGACGCCGGTTACGTAGTGCTGATACCGCTGGCAGGACTGGTGTTTCAGCTGGCCGGCCGCCCCCCCATCGCCGGTATCGCCACCGCCTTTGCCGCAGTTTCTGGCGGCTTCAGCGCGAACTTACTGGTCGGCCCGGTGGACGCCACGCTCGCAGGGCTCTCGACAGAAGCGGCACACATCATCGACCCGGACCGCACGGTGGCGGCCACCGGCAACTACTGGTTTATCATCGCCTCCACCTTTCTGGTGACCGGGCTGGTCACTCTAATCACTCGCACGCTCACCGAACCCCGGCTGGCCCACGCCAATACCGTGGCTGACGCATCAGTGGACGCGCCGCAAATCCATTCCCGCGCCATGAAGTGGACCGGCCTGACACTGGCAATGCTACTGGCAGGGCTAGCGCTACTGGTATTGCCAAACAATGCACCACTGCGCCACCCGGATACCGGCAGCGTGCTGGGCTCGCCGTTTATTCATGGTCTGGTGGTCATCGTGGCGTTGATTGCCGGCATCTGCGGTGCGGTTTATGGCAGGGTCAGCGGACAGTTTCGCAACAGTGGAGCGGTTATCACTGCCATGGAAGTGACCATGGCGTCCATGGCCGGCTACCTGGTATTGATGTTCTTCGCCGCGCAATTTGTTGCCTGGTTTAACTACAGCCAGCTGGGCCTGCTATTAGCTGTGAAAGGCGCCGCCTGGCTCGGTGCACTGACCGTGCCCAAGGTGGTTCTGTTATTACTGTTTGTGGTGCTCACCGCACTGATCAATCTGATGATCGGCAGCGCCTCGGCCAAGTGGTCGATCCTTGCGCCGGTCTTTATTCCCATGCTGATGTTACTGGGCATTTCTCCCGAGGCCAGCCAGGCGGCCTATCGAGTGGGCGACTCCAGTACCAATATCATCACTCCACTGATGCCCTATTTTGTGCTGGTGCTGGGTTTCGCTCGCCGCTATCAGCCAGAGACGGGCATCGGCACCCTCATTGCACTGATGCTGCCCTACAGCCTGACATTACTACTGGGATGGTCGGTATTATTGGGGGTGTGGATTGGGTTTGGCTGGCCTTTGGGGCCTTGAGTTAAAAGTGAAGGTTGAAACGCGTGGCAACTTACTCGAATTAGAACGTTAAGAAACCGTACCTCCAGCCATACTAGACAGAAGGCGGCAACAAGATAACGCCAATGACACGAAGGTAAACAGCAAAACCACAAACCCGCCGCTACTTTCCCTTACTGGCGAATAGTGCGACGGTTCGGTAATGGCTGCTCACTGTTTGAGCGGAACGGATTGATATCAATTCCACCACGCCGGGTAAAACGACCGTAAACGGTCAGGTGGCGAGGCGAACATTGCGTCATCAGATCGACAAACATTTGTTCAATAATCTGCTCGTGAAAGCCCTGATGATTTCGCAGCGATACCACATAGCGCAAAAAGCTGGCCGGGCTGATAGCACGACCGGTGTAACGAACGACCACTGTCGCCCAGTCTGGCTGATCGGTAACCGGACAATGGCTGCGCAACAAATGAGAATACAACTGGCCAGTTTGTTCGGGGCCCTGATCGCATAACAGCAAATCAGGCCGGTACTCGTAATGCTCGAAATTCAGATCTATATTGTCCACGCAATCGCCGCGATCTTCCCACACAGGGAAACCCGCCGACTCCTGCAGCGAAAACAGTAATACCTCAATGTTGCCCCCTGCTGTTTGTGCCACATCTTTCTCAATAGCAGCACGCACCGCATCGCGGCTTTGAAAGCGAGTATTGGCAAACGAATTCAAATACAGCTTTAAGGACTTGGACTCAACAATGTTCGGGGTTGTGCACGGAACACGCAGCTCGCACATGGCCACAATGGGCTTGCCCTTTTCATTGAGCCAGGACAATTCGTAGGCATTCCAAATATCCGAGCCGTGAAAAGGCAGTGTGGCACTTTCCAGCTCCAGGCCCTCGCGCGCGTCCCAGCGCGGCACCGGACACAACAGCGAAGGCATGTATTGATCAACATACTCACTGGAACGACCCAGCGGCGTTTCTTTAAGATAACTCATGATAACCTCTTGGTAGCCCCCACCATGGGTCGTCGGCAATGGTTAAAGATAACCGGATTCAAGCCAATTGGTTAGTGCCGAATACCGGTACCACGATGCAATAACCATAGTGCGAATAGATAGAAAGCGATCACGAACACCAGAATTGCTGCCAATGAAGCGTACACATTCACATCACTCACGCCCAACACGCCATAACGAAAAGCATTAACCATATACACGATCGGGTTCGCCAGGCTCACGGTACGCCAAAACTCGGGCAATAGATCGATGGAATAAAACACCCCGCCCAGGTAAGTCAGAGGCGTTAGGATAAAGGTGGGGACAATGGATATATCATCAAACTTAGTGGCAAAAACCGCATTGATGAACCCCCCCAGCGCAAACAACGCTGCAGTGAGCACCACCACCGTCACCGTAATAGCCATGTGCTGCATGGAAAGATGGGTAAAAAAGAGGCTCAACACGCTGACAATTAGCCCTACCAGCATGCCACGCACCATGCCGCCGACAATATAGCCATTGAGGATCACATGGGACGGCATCGGCGACACCAACATTTCCTCAATGGAATGCTGGAACTTGGTGGAAAAGAACGAGCTCACTACATTGCCATAACTATTCTGGATCACACTCATCATGATCAAGCCCGGCACGATATATTGCATGTAATCGAAGCCTCCCATGTCACCAATACGGCTACCGATGAGATTGCCAAAAATCACAAAATATAGGGTCATGGTGATCGCAGGGGGCAACAAAGTCTGCGGCCAGATACGGGTAAAACGACGAATTTCTTTCGTTACCAGTGTGAGGAATGCAATCCACTGCTCGCGTGCATTCATGACGCCCTCCCCCCTGGCAGGTTCTGCTCAACCAATCGAACAAACAATTCTTCCAACCGGTTCGCCTTATTACGCATGCTCATTACTTCAAAGTTTTGCCTAGCCAATTCCGCAAACAGCGTATTCAGGCTTTCGCTTTTCGGCACCGCCACCTCCAGGGTTTTGGCATCACGCAGCGACACTTCAAAACCGTCCAGCTGTGGGGCCTGCGTAACGGGCCGAGCCAGATCAAGAATAAAAGTTTCTACCTGCAATTGTTCCAATAGAGATTTCATGTCGGTGTTTTCGGCGATGACACCATGATCAATAATGGCGATATGCCGACACAAGGATTCCGCTTCTTCCAGGTAATGCGTGGTCAGAATGATCGTTTTACCTTGCTCATTCAGCTTAGTGAGAAAATCCCACATAGATCGGCGCAGTTCGATGTCTACACCTGCGGTGGGTTCGTCCAGAATCAACAACTCCGGCTCGTGAACCAGGGCACGGGCAATCATTAAACGGCGCTTCATGCCCCCCGAAAGAGTACGAGATTGCTTATCGCGCTTGTCCCACAAGCCCAGTTGGCGCAAATACTTTTCTGCCCGCTCCCGGGCCAACGGGCCAGGAATACCGTAGAACCCGGCCTGGGTCACCACAATATCGAACACTTTCTCGAACTGGTTGAAATTGAATTCCTGAGGCACTACGCCGATCTGCTTCTTGGCCAGAGAGCGCTGAGTATCCAGGGAGTAGCCAAAAATACTCACATCGCCGTCGGACTTATTCACCAGAGAGCTGATCACGCCAATAGTGGTGGATTTACCAGCGCCATTGGGGCCTAGCAAGGCAAAGAAATCGCCCTTCTTCACCTCAAGATCAATCCCTTTAAGCGCTTGCACGCCATTGGCATAGGTTTTGGTCAAATTGCGAATTGTCAGTGCGGACAAGGCACACCTCATGAGAAATCGGTAAACGGAGAAAAAGGCTGTCAGCGTGGTCAGTTACCCAACGCACGGTGTCCGTGATCACCACGCCACACCCAGTGAAGTTGGCCTCCACTGAACCACAGCCACAGACCTTCCATCATCCAGGGCCAGTCGTCTTCGGTAATACGCCGATGCCCGTGCAGCTCCGCCACCAGCACAGCAAGAATGGTGTCATGGGTCACGTGCACATTAAGGTGGCCGGGCGCCGGTTCACGCTCGCCTAGATAACGCGCCAGCTTTGCGCGTCCCTCTGCCGGCGACAGCATGCCATCGAAGGGTTGCTGCAGGTGCCGATTAATGAATTTAAACGCGCCCATTTTCAAGAACGTAGGGCCAACCTGATTTAGGTCTTCTACATAGCAGCCCGGCTCCACCAAAGTGGTATCTGTGGTGATCTCGGGAATCGCCTCAAGCAGCCCAGCTTTGCGAGCACCTTCAGCCATGGCTTTAGCGGTGTTCACACAACGCCCCACCGGACTCGAAAAGAACGCATCCACCGGGCGCGCCAACCGGCCACCCCATTCGCGCGCCATATCAATGCCTTCCGGCGTCAGAGGCAACCGATAGTCCGCAAAACCGTTTTTGGCCAATTCACGCACGGAGTGGCGCGTCAGCAAATGAACGGGTTTGTCCTGCGGCAACAGGTTGAGGGCTTCCAGCAATCGCGGGTGTAGGCGCGCCATAGTCTCTTCACTTTCGGTGAAGCCTTAGTGTACGGAGCGCCGTAGCGAAAGCAAACCATGAGAATGAATTTCGCAATACACGGGCAAGTCAGCGAAGAAGCTCGCAGGTTACATAGAAGGAATCGATGAAGACACAACCACAAGCACCAATAAAAAAAGGGACCCGTTTGGGTCCCTTTTTTATTTGGAGCGGGAAACGAGATTCGAACTCGCGACCCCGACCTTGGCAAGGTCGTGCTCTACCAACTGAGCTATTCCCGCTTAACTGCTTGCCAGCTAACTACTAGCGAATTAGTGGCGTCCCCTAGGGGAGTCGAACCCCTGTTACCGCCGTGAAAGGGCGGTGTCCTGGGCCACTAGACGAAGGGGACCCGGGCTTGACGTGGTACGTCAAAGCGGCGCGTAGAATAGGTATCTGCCGGGCAATCGTCAAGAAAAAAATTTTCACTAACCGCCATTGACCCAAAAAAATCATGCTGCTCTAGTAGGAAGCCTAGCGCTGGACCTATATAAACCACACCGGAGTTTGCTACTTTAACGTGAAAAGAGTGCTATCAGGTCGTGTTTGCGGATTATGACGTGTGATCATCTACATCAACAAAAGTACCCGCAGGCTGGCGTCATAAGAGCAAACGCTTCAGATTATCGGCTGAAGCGTGCAAAGAACTCTGAGCAGCCTGTTTAAGCGCGCTATAACAACCATGCCAATTCCACCAAATTGGCAAAATATATTCATTTATCGGGAGAAACGCATGTCCATCAAGCTGTACGGGGCCGCCCTGTCACCGTTCGTCCGCAAAACCCGGGTCGCCCTCGCGCTGAAAGGGATCGAATTCGAATCCGTTCATATCGACCCCAACGCCCCCCCGGAGGGCTACGAAAAAATTAGCCCCATGAAGCGTATCCCTGCACTGGAAGTAGATGGTCAATTCCTGGCTGACTCTGCCGCCATTTGCGCTTGGATGGAAAAAGTCCACCCGGAACCTGCGCTTTACCCAAGCGATGCCATGGAAATGGGGCAAGTCATCTGGCTAGAACGCTTTATTGATTACGATCTTGCCATGCGCTGTACCTTTGCAGTATTCCGTAATCGCGTACTTATGCCCCTACTGGGCAAAGAATGTGACGAAGAAAAAGTCCAGCATGCGCTAAGCACGACTATCCCTCCCCTGTTTGTCTATCTGGAAAAGACACTGGAAGGTCGGGAGTTTCTAGTGGGCGACAACATGACCGTGGCTGACATTGCGCTAGCAAGCCAAATGGTGAACTTTCATCATGCTGGCGAACAGCTGGATGCCACCACTTATCCCAATCTGGCCGCACATATCAAACGCATGCACGCGCTGCCGCCCTTCGTCCAAACCATTGAGAAAGAGTCTGGCTTCATCCAAAAAGTTCTTGGGTAAAGCGACTGGATAGCCTTGCGCGAAAGCGTGCGGCTCCTTGCTCAGAGGCCGCGATCATAGAGTGGATGCGGCCTCTGACGTTTTGAATACTGCAGCGCACCAGTGAGCTTGGACAGAGCGCCTTAGAGTCTTTCTGCTGCTGCGCACTTGAGGCCACGTCATTCAGGCCTTCCTGCCTAGCTCGCTCTCATTATTACGCTTTATCAACAGGCAACCAGCCCCTTCACATTGGCAAACCGATTCGCTTGGCCTCCAAACGCCGCAAAAATTCCAGCATCACTTGCCGATACAAGTCTTCGCCTAGCCAGGCATCTTCCACCCCGGCATCAATATTGGGGTTATCGTTGACTTCAATCACGACCACCTCCTCACCGGACTGTTTCAAATCCACCCCATAGAGGCCATTACCCATGAGCTTAGCGGCCTTCAAGGCGGCTTTTAGTACCTTGGGGGGCACCTCCTGCACCGGCAGGGTACGACTGTTACCCGACGCGGTTTTGCCGCTGCTCTGGTGATGATAAATCTGCCAGTGGCCCTTGCTCATAAAATACTGGCAGGCAAACAACGGCCGATGATTGAGCACCCCAATGCGCCAGTCGTAATCGGTGTACATGAAGGCCTGGGCCAACACCACAGAGGATTGCTTAAGGTAACCTCGCAAGGCCTCCGTCAACGCTTCGCGGGTCGCGACTTTGCTAATGCCTCGAGAAAAACTGCCGTCCGGAATTTTCAGCACCATGGGTAGATTCAATTCTGCAATCAGCGAGTCAATCTGGGCATCATCGTCACTGAACACAAACGCCGTCGGAGGCACCGGCACATTGTTGGCCTGCATCAACTCCGCCAGATAAATCTTGTTGGTACAACGCAGGATGGAACCGGGATCATCCATTACCACCATCCCTTCCTGCTCCGCCTTGCGGGCGAACTGGTATGTGTGATGATCCAGTGCGGTGGTCTCACGAATAAACAGGCCATCGTATTCACCCAAACGCGTATAGGCGTCACGGCCGATCAGATCCACCTTGATACCCAGTTGCCTACCAGCACGAACAAACCGCTTTAGGGCCATCTTGTTGCTGGGCGGCAGAACCTCTTCCTCGTTAACCAACATCGCCAGCTCGTAGCGATCACTGCGACGACGACGGGGATTACGCCACACCCGGGCATTAAACTGCTCAAGAGCACGGGCAAACGCATCCTCCTGCGCCCCTTGCAGCTGCTTCAAGGTCAGCGGCTTCAGCGCCTCAATACCCCAGTGTTCCCGGCGGCGGAAATCCACCTTTAGCAACGGGCACGGTAACTGGTCGAAAATCTGCCGGCCCAGGTCAATTAGGCCTTCCTGTTCGGTATGACCGAAAAACAACAGCAGGCTAAAATGATCATTGCTACCGCCCTTGTGTTTCATCGCCTTATCCAGCGCGGCCTCGAACTGACCGAAGTGCAGCCCATAGAGCGCTTTGCGACTCAAGTCATTCACCGTGCGCACAGACGGCAATACTCGCTGACCACGGGCTTCCGCCAGCAACGAACAGTAGTACCCCGGGCTCAAATACTTATAGCTGCGGCACAGGTTGATCACCTGCACCTTTTTGTCGGTACACACCGGCTGCTGCGCTTGTAGGTAGTCCTTGGCAGAAAGTAGATGACGGGCAGGATAGTAGGCGGCCCAGTCAGCGGGGTCGTCTACCAGGATGATGGCCTGACTCATGAAAAGCCCTAGAACGGTGGCCCCCCGAACGGGGTCCGATAAAGGCGAATGTAGGGCCGAAACCAGGCGTTGAGCAAGAGAAATTTACCGGCTGCCGCCAGCCGGCTTCTCGACTACCCGCTAGTAAGCTGGCCCGCTTTGCTGCTGAGCCTTGCCTTCTGGTTTTTGGGCACCCGGATGACCCGCTTTTTCCAGCGCATCCTGTACCTCCGGTGGCATATAAGTTTCATCATGCTTGGCCAGAACTTCCTCGGCTTCAAAGCGGGTCTGGCTGATCAGCGTGCCGTTGGCAACAATACCCTGCCCTTCGCGGAACAGGTCCGGCAGTATCCCTTGATAGTGCACGGTGAAGCGTCCCTTGCCATCAGTGAGCACAAAGGTCACGTCCAATGTTTCCGGGTTACGGATAACGGTACCCGGTTCCACTAAACCGCCCACGCGCATCTGGGCATCCAGCGGAGCCTCCCCTGCAGCAATTTGCTGAGGGGTATAGAACAGGTTGATGTTTTGGCGCAGCGCATAAAACATCAGGGCACAGGCAACCCCCAAGCCAGCCAAAACGGCGAGTACCACCAAAAGACGCTGCTTACGTACCGGATTCATCGTTTACCTCAGGCGTTTGCTTACTGGATTGCTGTCGACTCGCCGTGTCTTGAGCTTGTTGCTTAGCAATGTCCTCAAGACGCCATTGCCGCGCCAGCGTTTGACGCACTTGTCGCTTACCGCGCAGCGCCAGCAGCATGCTGGCAATCATCAGAAACGCACTGATTCCATAGGCGCTCCAAACATAAAAACCGTGTTTTCCCATGGCGATGAAATCGGCAATGCTATCGAAATACATGCTATTGCCCTCCATCCTTCATCAGCTTGCGCACCCACTTGCTGCGCCGCTCTCGCCATACTACTTCGGTACGCGCACGCACCATTACATTGACCGCATATAGCAGCCAAGTTCCCAGCATGCTGATTAACAGCGGATATTTCATGGCCGGGTTAATCGTGGATTCCCCTAACAGCTTCAGGGTCGAGCCCTGATGCAGGGTCTGCACCCATTCCACCGAATATTTCACGATCACCACATTGATCACCCCCACCATGGCCAGCAAGCCAGCGGCGCGGGCTGCCTGGCGAGGATCGCGGATCACGTTTTGCAGGGCAATCACGCCCACATACATGAACAGTAAAATCAGCATGGAGGTCATCCGAGCATCCCACTGCCAGTAGGTGCCCCAGGTAGGCTTCCCCCACAGTGCACCGGTGGCCAAGGAGATTGCCGCCAACACAGCCCCGAAAGGGGCAATGGCTTTCATCATTACTTCGGCCATTTTCATCCGCCACACCACAGCAACCAACCCCGCAACGCCCATGGCCACATACCCCATCAGAGCACCACTGGAAGCCGGCACATGAATAAAAATAATTCGGTAGCTGTTGCCCTGCTGATAATCACTGGGGGCAAACGCTAACCCCCAGACAATGCCCACAGTAAACACCAGCAACGCAATGGGCGTGAGCCATGGCAGCAGCGCAGAACTGAACCTGTAGAAATAGCGCGGCGAACCGAGCATGTGATACCAGCGTTTTATTGTTTGCCAAACCATGCAGACACCTACTTTCAATACCGCCCGCTTTCCCGTCGGATAGCGGCGCGCTTAATTCCCTGAGCTGATTTTTAGGCCGGCAGCCACCGCCAACGGGCCTAAGCTAATGGTCAGCGCCAGCAAGGCCCCGAGAATAGCCAGAATGCCATTCACTGCACCGCCATCCACAGCGGCACTCACCGCCCCGGCGCCAAAAATCAGTACCGGGATATACAAGGGCAGCACCAGCACCGCCAACAGAATACCGCCCCGATTCAACCCCACCGTAAGCGCTGCACCAATAGCACCAATAATGGTCAGTGCTGGCGTGCCCAACAATAAACTCAGCACCACCGTAGCCAGCACCCCATTGGGCAGCTGCAGCATATGCGCCAGCACCGGTGAAATCAGTACCAACGGCAAGCCAGTGAGTAACCAATGAGCCAGCAGCTTGGCGCTCACCGGCACCACGGCCATCACCGGGGCTGTGAGCAACAACTCCAACACACCACTTTCCTGGTCGCGGCGGAACAACCCATCCAGCGATAACATCACCGCCAACAACGCGGCCACCCAAAGCACCCCGGGGGCCACCAGCGCCAATAATTCCGGTTTCGGGGAAATCGCCAACGGAAACAGGCTGATCACCATGACAAAGAAAAACAACGGATTGATGATTTCTGCCGGGCTACGCCACAGCACCAGCAACTCACGGGACAGCGCCGCGCGAAACACGCTCATACCCGCCCCCCTTCCGTCACTTCTGCCTGCCCGTGGGCCAGATGTAATCGCCGCACGCCATCGCCGACCTGGTGGTGAGAGGTATAAATCACCAAGGTGCCCGCTTCAGCCGCCTGCTGGATTTGCTGGTCCAGCGCCGCCACCCCATCTTGATCGATGGCAGTATAGGGCTCATCGAGCACCCACACGGCTTTACGGTCTAGCCACAGACGCGCCAAGGCAATGCGACGCTTTTGCCCAGCAGACAGGTGTGCCGCCGGCACCTCCTCAAAACCTTGCAGCCCCACGGCAGCCAGCGCCGCCATGGGGTCTCCCCCCTGCTGGCTTAACGCACAAGCGTAACGCAGATTTTCCAGTGGATTTAGCTCTTCACGTACCCCAGGCTCATGCCCCAAGTACAGTAATTGCTGCTGCCACTGAGGCTGCCACCACTGGCGCTCACCCTCATAGAAGCCATGGAGCCCCACCAGAATCCGCAACAGCGTGGTCTTACCTGCCCCGTTGGCCCCGGTAATCTGCCAGATTTCACCAGCCGATGCGGTGAAACTCAAACCACTGAACAACAGCCGATCATCGCGCTCGCAGCTGAGCTGCTCAAGCACCAAGCGGGTGGCGGGTTCGGCGTCAGAATGGGTGGCTGGCTGGCTCAAATCGGGCTCCCTAAAACAGCGCAGCAGTATAGCACGACAGTTCAAAACGGGCTTGCTCGACGCTAATAAGCCGATCTAGGCTGTAAGCCTTAACATGGGAGAAAAAGATGTTCATGCCTCACACTGTCCGCACCACTCGCCTGCTGGCCATCTTGCTCGTCAGCGGGCTGCTTTGCGCCTGTGGGGGCGACAAACCCCTGGCCACGGTGGGTCAAGTCGACTTACAACGTTATACCGGCACCTGGTATGAAATTGCCCGTTTGCCACAATGGTTTCAGCGCGGCTGTTACGATTCCACCGCCACCTACAGCGCCAATGACGACGGCACCCTTAAAATAGTGAACCGCTGCCAACGCGAAGGCGACGAGAGCCGTGAAGCCGTGGGCACGGCACGGGTTGTCCCCAATACCGGCAATGCCAAATTGAAAGTGCGCTTTGATAACTGGGTATCGAAATTGATCCCCACCATTACCGAAGGCAACTACTGGATTATTGCTCTGGATAAGGACTACCAGACCGTGGTGATAGGAGAACCCAGCCGCAAATATCTGTGGATACTCGCGCGCCAGCCGGAGCTGGGCGATGACCAGTATCAGGCACTGTTACAGCTGGCCAAGACTAAAGGCTTCCCCGTAGATCAACTGGAACGTAACCGTGACCTGCGGCCCAGTAAGCAATGAGCGAGCACCACGTCTACTTCGCCATTTTCAATTTTGATCACGATCCGGCCCAGTTGGATGTACTAATGGGGCAAAGTGCTGACGATTACTGGCGTAAAGGAGAAAGTTTCAGCGACGCTAACCCCGAAGCCAAGCACCGTCAGAACCGCTGGATTGTGTCCAGCCAACTAGACCAGAACGCTAGTCACCGGGATCATTTCGAAAAGCTGCTGCTCAAGCTGCAACGCCTCAGCGTACCTCTGAATAACCTGCCTGCGGACTACCGCTTTGGCATCGGAGTATCGCAATACTTCTTCATGGACGATCCTTCTTTTTACCTCCCCACCGAGATCCTCAACGGTTTTCAGGCCCTCGGATTCAACATCAGTTTTGACCAACTGGGACTAGACCATGGCACTGGAAATTGAACGCAAGTTTCTTGTTCGCGACCTCAGCATCACCGACTCCCTCGCAGGAGAGCGATTAACACAGGGTTATTTAAGCCACGACAAGAACGCCACCGTGCGAGTGCGCACCACTGGCGACACGGCCTGGTTGACCATCAAAGGAAAAACCGTGGGCGCGACCCGCAGTGAGTTTGAATACGCTATTCCACTGGCTGACGCCCAGCAGATGCTGGCCGAATTGTGTGGCGCCGGCGTCATCGACAAGACCCGCTATCGATTGCCTCAAGGGGAGCTGTGCTGGGAAATCGATGTGTTTCACGGTGATAATGAGGGTTTAATCGTTGCAGAAATCGAGCTCCCCAGTGAAAAAACGTCCTTTGAAAAACCGGCTTGGCTGGGGGAAGAAGTCACGGGAGAAACGCGCTATTACAACAGCGCATTAAGCACCAAACCTTATAAAAGCTGGCCGTAACCACCGCCACCGTTAGCCAAAAAACCGGAAACAGCGAATGGAATCCAACGTATACCAAGCCCCGGCCAGCGAGATCCTAACTGCAAAACCTGAAGCCGCCGGGGTCGCGCTCTATGTGGTCGCCCCCTGGAAGTTCAATCTACTTTTCTGGGCCACTATGGGTATTTACGGCCTTTACTGGAATTTCAAAAACTGGCAATACCAAAAAAACCATCGAGGAAAGAATGTACAGCCGGTATGGCGAGCCCTGTTCAGCGTTTTTTTCTTTGGCCCGCTGTTGAAAACCATCAATCAGGAAAACGAAGGCAAAGCAAAACCGTTACCGGTCTTCGCCTTAGCCACCCTGTATATTCTTGCCAACCTGATCAGCACCGTATGCGACCGGGCCGCCGCCAGAATGGATAGCTTTGGGATACTGGACTTGGTTTCACTGGCGCTTATACCCGTGACTTGGGCGGTGATGTTCAAAGCACAAAAAACTATCAACTTTTCACAAGACGATACGCAAGGTCGGCGCAATAACCGCCTAACATTAGCCAACGGCATCTGGATAATGCTAGGCATGGTTCTGTGGGGGCTCATTCTATTGGGCCTCGCCAGTGGCTATTTCCCTGAACAAACACAAGCCTTTCTCTCTTCCTTAATCATGACGGCCTCGTAACTATGTCATCACTAAAAAAATCCTTCGCGTGCCCGCTTATTATCGTCAGCTTGATGCTGTTGCTGGCCGGCTGTATTCCCACCATTCAACGTATGTGGGACGCACAACCGGTAACTGGCACGGTGGTTGATGGCAACACTGGCGAACCGATCAGCGGCGCCACCATCCGCTCGATTACCTTAGCCGAGGACCCAGAGCAGACGCCACGCACCGCCATCAGTAATGCTAAAGGCGAGTTCACTTTACCCGGCGAATCCCATATTGGTTTTCATATGGCTATGCCCGCCAGCTACATGGCCTCGACTCATTGGAAAATCAGCCACCCGGACTACCCCGATGCAGTAGCAGAAACGCGCACCATCGCCCCCCCCACCGGTGAACAACCACGGAACATTACCGTACCGCTGTTTGCAGAGATAAACGCCAGCAAGGTGCAAGACTGCCCCTACTTTCACTACCAGCAACAATTGGCCCAATGGCTAAATCATTTGGACGAAGAGGCACGGTACCCCTTTCAAGATTCCATGCTCACGTTCTGCCATGATAGCGAGCGTATTGAGCAGATTTTTTCTGCACAAGAACGCGGAAATCATTAAACAGCCTTAACTCATACATTTGGCACAAGCCCCACCCATGAGTCGCCCATGAGTATCGGGGCGACCCCATGCTAGAAGGCACCCCATAGCATGGGCAGGATCATGCGCACAGGCATCGTTGAAACGGGTGGGGCACTGGGGTGCATGGCGCCCCCACCCTCTCCCATCGCCCCTGACGATCACCGTCCTGAAAACCCGTATCTGGCGATGGGTAAACGCCCCCCTGGGCACCGCCGACGCAGGTAACGGCGGCATAGGCGCTGTGTTCTTAAGCATCCTGCAGCCCCCCCCCCCCAAGATTCCATCACCACGCGCTGCTTTGCCTGCCTAACAAAACCCTCAAGGCGGGCATTATCGGGCAAAAAAATCGCCCCCCTAGCGATTAAGCGATAATGCCCCCGTGTCCCCTCCTGCGGTTCCCTGTACCATTACGGCTTGAACTAGGGCAGTCGCGCCCTCCGTTTCCCTCACCACAGGTCCAGCATGCTCAACAACGATGTCCTCCGCCGCACCCGGTACATTTTCGATTTTGACGACAGCCGCATGATTGGCGTCTTCGCTGAAGCCGGAGAAACCGTCACCCGGGAACAAATCAGTAACTGGCTGAAAAAAGATGAGGACCCGGCCTTCCAAAAGTGCACCGATCGCACTCTGGCAATTTTTCTCAACGGCCTGATCAACGCATTGCGCGGCAAAAAGCCAGGGCAGCAGCCAGAACCAGAAAGCCGCCTGACCAACAACATGATTTTCATGAAACTGAAAATCGCCCTAAGCTTGCAAGCCGAAGACGTGCTGGCCGTACTAGAACTGGCCGACTTCCGCATGAGCAAACATGAGCTCAGTGCCTTCTTTCGCAAACCCGGCCACAAGCACTACCGGGAGTGCAAAGACCAGATCCTGCGCAATTTCCTCAAAGGCTTACAAATTCAGTATCGCGACGGGGGCTAAGCGCCTGACGCATAGATCAGCAAACTTAGCGCACCGCTCTAATACCACTTAGCGTCTTGAAACACAGGTCCCGGGCGGTGCCGAGAAACTCCTGCACATAGGGGGTCTGTTCATCCTCCACACGCACTGCCGCATAAAGCGTTCGCCACACACCCTTTTCACCAAGCCGTACGGTTTTCAATAAATCGTGTTCGGTATATTCCGTTAGTGCCCAGTTTGGTAACGCGGCTACACCGCGACCTGCGGCCACTAATTGCGCTGTCATGGGGGTCAGCTCAGCCGTGCGTATGGCTGCGGGTTCTTTACCCGCCGGGCCCAAAAAGGCGCTGAACACATCCAGTCGCTCACGATCCACCGGGTAGGTAATCAGCGTTTGGTCGGTGATGTCGTCGGGGAGGATCCACTTTTTCCCCGCCAGCGGCGATTGTCGTGACACCGCCAGCACCAGCTCGTAGCGGAACAATGGCACATACAGCACGGCATCGTTTTCCACCGGATCGGAACTCACCACCATATCCAGGTCTCCCCGCGCCAGCGCAGGCAACGGTGCAAAACTGAACGCCGCCGATAAATCCAACTCCACTTCAGGCCAGTGTTCCCGAAACGCATCCAGGGCCGGCATTAGCCACTGAAAACAGGAATGGCACTCGATGGCGATATGTAGCCGCCCAGTCTGGCCGGCGGCCAAGCGTTTCAGTTCCCTTTCTGTTTGCTGCACCCGGGGGAGCACATCGCGTGCTAGCGCCAGCACTCGCAACCCGGCCGTGGTAAAACGCACCGGCCGGGTTCGCCTCACCAACAGCGCCACACCCAATCGATGTTCAAGATCTTTCAACTGATGAGACAAGGCCGACTGGGTAACGTGCAGCCGCTCTGCCGCCTCCACCAGTGATCCAGCCTCCTCAATGGCACGCAACGTAGCGAGATGTCTGAGTTCAAGCATGAATGCCTTTCCTTGAGCTAATTGTAGAGGTGAAAACTGGCTTGCAGGCGATGAGACGCCTGGAGCAAGCAAATTCTATTGTTGAGAAAAATTCATACTTATAGTGAGATATTTGATTTTGCCTCATGAAGCATAGCCACCACAATACCCTCGACCTTAAACAAGCAAGGCACCACAGCAACGTATTGCGTGAAGTGTGCTTGCAAGCAATGGCGAAGGAATAATGTCATGACCACCCTGCACAACTTGGGCTTTCCGCGCATCGGCGCCCGCCGCGAACTGAAACAGGCACAGGAAGCTTACTGGGCCGGCGACCTGCAACAGAGCGAATTGGAACACGTGGGTAAAAGCCTCCGTGAACGCCACTGGGCCTTACAGGCCGACGCCGGAGTAGACTTGATGCCGGTGGGCGATTTCGCTTGGTATGATCATATTTTGGAGTTCTCCTCTCTGCTGGGTGTCGTGCCATCACGCTTCGAGCAAGATGCAAATGCCCCAGTGAACCTGGACACCTTATTCCGTATGGCCCGTGGACGTGCGCCCACCGGCATCCCGGCAGCGGCCTGCGAAATGACCAAGTGGTTTGATACCAACTACCACTACCTGGTGCCGGAGCTTGCCGCCGACCAAACCTTCCGTATTGCCCGGGAAAGCCTGTTCGAGCAGGTCGAAGAGGCCAAAGCGCAGGGCCACAACCCCAAGCCGGTGATCCCCGGCCCGCTTACTTATCTGTACCTGAGTAAGGGGGACCGCTTTGAAGGCGCCGAAGACAGTGCCAAGCTCGCGTTGCTGGATAACCTGATTCCGGTTTACCGCGAAATATTGCAACGCTTCGCAAACCAAGGCGTTCAATGGGTGCAAATCGACGAGCCTATTCTGGTTCTGGATTTACCCGATAGCTGGCAACGAGCCTACCTGCGCGTATACGACCAATTGGCCTCGGCCAGCCAGACTAAACTGTTACTGGCCACCTACTTTGGCGGGCTCGCTAACAACCTGTTCACCGCACTGGAACTGCCCGTGCACGGCCTGCATCTGGACCGGGTTCGTGGTAATGACGACCTGGGCCAAGTGATCCCCCGTCTGGGTGATAAGGTGCTGTCGTTGGGTGTAATCAACGGCCGCAACATCTGGCGCACCGATCTAGACGCGGCTCTGGATAACATCACCGCCCTGCACAATGAACTGGGGGATCGGCTCTGGCTGGCGCCGTCCTGTTCTTTGTTGCACTGCCCGGTGGATCTGGAGCAGGAAGACACCCTCGATAACGAACTGAAAAGCTGGCTGAGCTTTGCCAAACAGAAACTGGAAGAACTGGCACTGCTTGGCGGTGCCCTGCGTGGCGACAGCAACGTTAATAGCGGGCTGCAAACACAGCGCGCTGCCCTCCAGGCTCGCGGTCTATCTTCGCGGATTCATAATCCTGCCGTGGCCCAGCGCCTAGCCGATGCCAGCCAGCTCTCCCGCGACCGGGTGAGCCCGTTTGCCGAACGCATTGCGCAGCAGCAACAAGCCCTGCAGTTGCCCGCTTTCCCCACCACCACTATCGGCTCTTTCCCGCAGACTCGAGAAATCCGTACCGCTCGCCGGGACTGGAAATCCGGCAAGCTAAACGATGCGCAATACCAGCAACAAATGCAGGAAGAGATTGCTCGCTGCATTCGCTACCAGGAAGAGGTGGAGCTGGATGTGCTGGTGCATGGTGAAGCCGAACGTAATGACATGGTGGAATACTTCGGTGAACTGCTGGACGGTTTCGCCTTTACTCGCTTCGGTTGGGTGCAGAGCTATGGCTCACGCTGCGTAAAACCCCCCATCATTTTCGGCGATGTGCAGCGCCCCCAGGCCATGACCGTGGAGTGGGCCCGTTACGCCCAGTCTCTTACCCACAAGCCGGTAAAAGGCATGCTCACCGGGCCGGTCACCATTTTGCAGTGGTCGTTCGTGCGCGATGACCAGCCCCGTGCGGACACCTGCCGCCAGATTGCCTTAGCATTACGTGATGAAGTACAGGATCTGGAAAAGGCCGGCATCAAGGTTATCCAGATTGACGAACCCGCTCTGCGCGAAGGCTTACCGCTACGCCAAGAAGAGTGGACGCAATATCTGGACTGGGCGGTGGATTGTTTCCGCCTGGCCACTGTCAGCGTGGATGACGACACCCAGATTCACACCCACATGTGTTACTCGGAATTCAACGACATCATCGAAGCTATCGCGGCGCTGGATGCGGATGTGATTACCATCGAAACCTCCCGCTCCAACATGGAGCTGCTGGATGCCTTCCGAGATTTCCACTACCCCAATGACATTGGCCCCGGCGTTTACGATATTCACTCGCCCAACGAGCCAGACGTGGCCTGGATGGTACAGCTAATGGAAAAAGCGGCCGAACGCTTGCCTAAAGAACGGTTATGGGTAAACCCGGACTGCGGCTTGAAAACCCGCAAGTGGGACGAAACCCGAGCAGCCTTGGCAAACATGGTCAATGCGGCGAAACAGTTGCGGCAGGCGAGCTAGCCTTTCCTGTCGTTCAGCGCTGGCCTGTCCGATTACGCCTTTCAGGCTAACGCTGACCTGCTCCTGAAATGCCGAAACTTGCCTGCAACGGGTTCTTTTGAACCACGTGCAGGCAAGCCCCTCCCCGCACCGTCACCACCAATCCTGCTAAGCCTTTAGATCAAGGGCGCCCAGCAGCCGATCGGGCCCTAGCTCTACCGGCTTAGGCTCACCGGGCAACTGCCAATGGCCACCATGGCGTTCATCCGGTTTGCTGTCCATGATCGGCAGGCTGGTAAGGTCGCTCATGGCATCGCGGAACAAGTCAGTGCGATAGCACTGGGCCGCAAAAGTTTTCGCCTCCTCCAGAGAGCATTGCCGCCAACGCTGCATTTCCTGGAGCAGAAAAGCCGCATCCGAGCGCCAAGGAAAGTTAGCGTGAAAACCGGCAAATACATGGAAATGATGTGGCAGGAACGGTTGCCCTGTCAGCCCACCGGGCAACCGTTGGCTGAACGGCGCAGCGATGATTTCTGCTGGCACATCCAGCCACGCCGGATGCGCCAGCAAGGACAGACTTTCAACCAAGTTTTCATCCGCATGGCAGGCCGCTTTATACAGCGCCCGCAGCACCGCCCGGTGAGTGTCCGGATGTCGTGACACCCAGTCCCTGGAGACCGCCAATACCTTCTCCGGCGCGTTCTCCCAAATTTGATAACCCGACAAAATACAATGCCCGGCACCCGTCAGGGCGGCCAAGCTATTCCACGGTTCGCCAACACAAAAGCCATCAATGTGGCCCATTCGCAGGTGGTCCACCATCTGCGAAGGGGGCAGCACCACCAGCTTAACGTCGTGATCCGGATCCAACCCCGCAACACTTAACCAATGACGCAACTGATAGGCATGGCAGGAAAAAGGAAACACCACGGCCAACACCAGAGGGGATTCACCGCTGGAAGCCCGAGCCGCCACCAGCTTGTTCATGGCGGCAGCAATATCGTTAGGTGTCGGACCTTCCGACAAGGCGCACAAGCCCTGAAACAACATCGGCGATACAGTCACTCCATTACCGTTAAGGCCCATGGAAAAGGCGGTGGCCAGGGGCTTCTTGATGCACCCCAGCCCCAGTGACGTGGACAACAGCATGGGCGCCAACAGGGGTGCCGCATCCAGTTGCCCCACCAACAGACGGTCCCGCAGACTGGCCCAGCTCCACTCCGGCTGCAATTCCACATCCAGCCCTTCGGCGGCAAAGAATCCCCCCTCCTGAGCCACCGCAAGGGGCAAGCTATCGGTGAGCGGCATGTAGCCAATACGCACTTTCATCGGGGCGGCTCCGTACACGAAGGGCGCCGGACCTCAGACGCCTGGCGGCGCACACTCCGAAGGCCGTCGACAATAGGGGCGCGGCTCACGGTCTTATCCGACATATCCATAAGGCTTCGCGCCTTCATCAAGGGCATCACTCGTCGCATGCTATCTCCTGTTCAACATTATCCTTTGGGCATTAAGCGCTAGTCTTTCTACCCTTGCGCCTTGAGCATTTCGGCATAATCGAGCACCGATCGGGCCACCTGAATCAACGGTTGCCCGCTGTTCATGGCCTGGCGACGCAGGGTGCTGTAGGCATCCTGTTCGTTAAGCCGACGACGCTGCATCAGCAGCCCTTTAGCCCGCTCGATAATTTTGCGTTCGGCCAACGCTTCACGGGTTTCTTCCAGCTCTTCACGTAACGCCTGATATTCCCGAAAACGCGCGGTCGCCACACGCATTACCCCACGCACCCGGGTCAGGTCTGTTTCGCCGGCCACGTAGGCGCTAACACCCGCGCGCAATGCGGCAACCACCAGATCCTCATCGTCCTGATGGCAAAACATGACCATGGGGCGTGGCATGTCACGCTGCACCAACGCCATGCTTTCCAGGGTATCGCGGTCCGGCGCATCCATGTCCACAATCACCACATCCGGGTTACTGGAGCGCACTTTCTCGGCAAGGCCGGCAGCGCTGGTGAGCCGGCACAGAATCTTGTGGCCCTCATCAATGAGGGCCCGCTCGAGGATCGCCGCGCGGGGGGGCTGGTCATCTACCAGCATAATTGTCAGAGCCATAATGTCTGGCGCATCCGAACAAATGGAATTATTGAAGTGTTCTGCAACGGTTGTGCCAGTCATACTCTTTCTAACCCATTGTTTTATGGTCTATTTTATTTTCCATGAATAAGGCACCCCAAAAGCGAGCCATTGTGGTGCAAATCCAGGTGCCAAAATGGCCCTTATCCCTCTAGGCGCCTTAATAGTCCGCGGCGGCAATCATGGTCGTGGCCAAAATGGTGTAGGCGGCAACCCAGGCGGCTTCTGTGTCGCTGTCGAACGCATCGCCCAGCCCCTGGCCCAAAGTCCAAAGCAAGGCCTGTGCCACCGTGTCGTAGTCTGCTGGTTTCACACCATAATCCTTGTGACGAGCGCCCAGCTTCTGAACAGCGGGGACGATGGTATCGAGCTTGTCCAAGCCTCTCACTGCCACACCAATCATGGTCATCAGCTTCTTGCCCTGTTCTTCCATGTTGCCCTTGAAGAGCGGTTTCAGGGCGGGGTCATTGGTAAACAGGCGATCGTAAAACAAGCTCGCAGCCTGATCGGAAATAGCATCCACCTTGTCCCAGCTGTTCTGTACCAAAGCAATCTGTACCGGAGTCATGATGTTTCTCCCGTTGAATATAGATAATGGCCTTTAGCGCCGCCCATCCGACGCTATAATCGGTTAAGCCCGTACTTGGGTCGTTGTTGATCGAACTTTAGAGCGCCTACATCGGCACCCTAATCACCACACCGCCCATCACATCGCCCAGTTCGAAATCGGTTTTCGGAGAATCCTTATGGTTGTTGTGGCAAGCCACACACGGCGCGGCCACAGCCACATCTGGATAAACCGCGGTGTAGTAGGTCACATCACCCAGTTTTTCTTCACCGTAAAAATTTTCACCAGGGTTATCCACGATGTACTGCAAGCCCTCTTTCTCCAGGCCGGTCTTCGGTTCGTTTTGCCCATTGATCGGCCACAGTGACTGCAACGAGTAGCTGAATTCACTGGTCATCTCACTCACCGACTCCGCCCCGTAGCGAAACATCTGTGCTGGCAGTGGTGCGCCATTTTCAAGGTCTTCCCAGTACTCATGGGGTTTGATGCTATCCGCCCCTGCCGGACCAAGACGCCCGATGATCAGCTTGGTGTAGTTGGTTCGGTCTGCGTTCATCACTGCGAACAGGGAATCGGTGTAGACCTTGGGTTCAATCCCGCTGACAGGCGTTGCGGCTTGTTCACCTCCACAGCCACTGAGTATCAGGGCGGAAATGGCCGTGGCCATCAGGGTGGTGGCTTTGCGTTTCATAACGTGTCGCATGGGTAATACCTCCTCAGGTTTTTAAACTTCGTTATGCGTAAATCAGTAAGGCCCTATTTTTTTGTCGCGGGCCTCGTCACGGTCCACCGCCATATCGATGGACGGTACATGGTGTTCGGGCTTGCCGTTGAAGTTGTTTTCCAGCAGATGCGGATCGGCTAAGGCATCCAGTGAAAACGCCAAGCTATGGCATTGCAGGCATACCGGGCGCACCATCTTTTCCACCGGGCGCATGGTCAGGCTCTGGTTGTGCTGGACAAAAATGTCGTCGCGATGCTCTTCACGGGGCATGTGGCAGGAGGCACAGGTGACACCGCTACCGGGCGGCAACTCGCCGCGCTTTTCCTTTTTCCACAGGTCATGATGAGGGGAACGCAGGTATTCGTTGCTGTGCTCGTCATTGTGGCAGCCAATACAGCTATCCACGGCAGCACTCTGGGTATCAAAGTCATGGGCGCCGTGACAGCTGATACACGTCAGCTCGCGATGACTGGCTTCCACATGCATGTTGAGCACAGACTGCGACGGCGTCATCGGCGCCAGCCCTTGGGCCAAGCGCATGCCATGCCGGCCCTGCAGAAACCCTTCTGACTCCGGCTTATGGCAGGTGGCGCACTGCAGCACCTGCGGTGAATCGACCCACTCACCGGCAGCACCATGGCAAGCGGTGCAGGTGACGCCCGCTTGTGCATGGGCCGTCCCCTCCCAGTGCTCAGGGGTTGGCGTGCCTTCAGGCGCTTTGCCCTGGCCGCGCATCAACGCCAGCAGAGCGTCATCTTTCATCTGTCTGGCAAGCAGGTTACGGGGCGGTTGCCGGGCAGGCGGCTTCAGCCAAGGCTCATCGGAATGGGCAAGCAGAAAGTCTTCATACAACGCGCGGTTATCGTGGAAATTATGACAACCCGCATTCGCACAAGTATCGAAACCCATTCCCTTATGACTCGGCCGATCTTCGGCAATGCCTTCATGACAGTGGCCGCACATGTCCATGGGCAGAGTCACCCCCAAGCCGACGTCAAGTTCGGGACGATGCTCCACATGGCAGGACACGCAAAGCCGGGCATCCACATTGGCCAGCCGGTCGGCATTACGAGGGTCCGTAAATTTGGATTTGGGATGAGAATCTTGGGCGTCTTCCAATTGCTCCCCATGACAATCAATACAGGCATTTTGCAATACGGTTTCGCTGTCGAAGCCAGGGCCATGGCAAACACTGCATTGCATTTCGATCTGATGATGGCCGTGGGTCATTGGGCCAGGGATAAAAGCGGTCTTTGCTGCGTCTTCATCCACTAATTGAAGACTCAACCAAATGGCCAAGCCGACCGAACCAAACAGCCAGATAGCCCACAACGCCGAAGGATGTTTCTTACTGCCCATCACCGCACCCGCCCTTTAGAAGTAGTACGCCGAAACGATGTGAAAGATCAGTAGCGTCGGCAGCGGCCAGCACACCAGAATGTGCAGCCAAGTGCTGCCTTGTCGCAGCCACCCCACTCCGTTCATGGCAACCTGCAGACGGGTTAGCAGCGCCGCAGTAATGCCAACCATGGCGGCACCGATAAAACTCAACATCAGCCAGCGGTTTAGGTTTTCCCCCAATGAAAAACCGGTGTGCCAATACAGTGCTAACAAAGCAAGCAAAGCCAGTACTGCATGGGCAATGCGCCACCCCGTAAAACTCCCCATGGGCACTTTCGGAAAACGTTTTTTCAAGGACATCAGCAACAGCAGCACAGAAACGGCCAACACGGCATAGCCGCTCCACTGTCGCCACAAGCCGTTGCGGGAAAATTGTTCAAACAGAGAAATATTCTGTACCGAGCTGGCCGGAGCCGGTGACGGCAACCAGAAGGCCAATGCCATAACAAACGCGGCAACGGCTGAGATAATGGCTAGCGCGGTGGCCCCAGGCACCTTACGGGCGGCAGCTGCACCACCACTGCACAAACTATCCAGCAGCGGCTCACAGCCACCACATACCGTGCCGGCGCCGCTCACAGATTTCAGGGTGGCCACGTCACAGCCGTCGGCCATGAAATCCTGTAGTTGGCGACGGGACAGCCCCCGGCACTGACAGATCACGGTGGCGGCCGGCCATTCGCTCACTTGCCCGGCGCCCCCTTCATTCAGCTCACCAGTAAAGCGGAAACGCAATACTTCCCAAGGCTGTATGCGACGACCATCGGCGATGCGATTGAGCACTTTCTGACGTTCCGCCCAAGAGCCCACGGAAACCACGCCCACCAACCGCCCGGCGCGCAACATCAAGGCACGATAAATGCCAGCATTGCTATCGTGGTAAACAAGACTGCGATGCACCATGCCCCGCTCTTCGTCAGTAAAGCGCCCGGCACTGAATACCTCCAACGACAAAACTTTTAGCCAAGTGCTATCAGCCACCGGTGTATAACTGTCATCACTGCCGGCAAGGCATCCCGCAGCGACCCGGGCCTGTTGCAGTGCCGGCATCACTAGGCCGCATACCCGATCTTCAAACTGGGCGCACTCGCCCACCGCATAAATATGCGGATCTGAGGTCTGCATGCTCGCAGTGACACGAATACCATTAGCAACCTTGAGCCCCGCCTTGCGGGCCAGTGCTGTCCGCGGGGCAATTCCCGTTGCGAAGACCACTGTGTCGCAAGGCAGCTCACTGCCATCCGCAAGCACCACTGACTCCACACGTTCCGTTCCCTTAATACGCCGGACACTGGTATTGAGCCGTATATCCACACCGGCTTCGCGCAGGTTATTGGCCACCATGCTGGCCGCTTCACTATCAAGCTGGCGATTCATCAACCGATCGGCATGCTGAATCAAGGTGACGTTGGTCCCGAAACGACACAATCCGTGGGCAGCTTCAATACCGAGAAGACCGCCGCCAATGACAACGGTATGGGTACTTCGCAAGCGACGGGCGATTAACGCTTGGGCGTCGGCCATATCGCGAAAACGCAACACACCAGACAAGGTTGTGCCCGGTATGGAAGGAATATGGGCGTCACTGCCCAGCGCCAGAACCAGGCTACTGTAGTGGTGACGCTGACCGAGTCTGTCCTCTACCCAGCGACGGCCGGGATTAATCCCGGTAACAGGCCGCCCAACCAGATGCTCTACCGAGTCATCCAGTTCAGGGGGCAAGTTGGTGAGATCATCAAACTCGGTGGATCCGAAAAGAAAGGTGGAAAGCTTAACGCGATCATACGGGGCCCAATGCTCTGCACCGAACAGCTTCACTGGTGTGGTCACACCACGGCGGCGCAACTCCACCAGGCACTGTATTCCCGCCGGGCCATTGCCAACAATGATGACGGGCTGTTCGGCCTGGGCATCAGGTACCCGGGGTTGGGGCTGATAACGTTTTGCTTCCACCTGACACCTCCTTTTCTGAGGATCTAACGGGGAAGGTCGGGGATCAGAATTTCAGTTCTGCCCAGGCCCAGTACTTGCGGGTATCAGACTTGAAGTCATCGGCGCTGTAGTCTGCATACTTCAGTCCTACTACGTAGTTTTTACCGATTGGGCGCGCTACCAGCACATTGGTTTCTGTACCGTAGTCAGTGCTGCCTTCGTTGGACTTGAAGTCATGGAATACCGCCAGCAACTTGAAACCCGCCAGCTTGCCACCCACTGACACAAAGGTATCTTCCAGACCATCATCCGGTGTCGCCAAGAACTGATCCGACCAGCCATTAAAGGCATGCTTGGTGGCCAGAGGCGTCTGGAACGCTACGGTGCCATCATCAGAACCAAGCACTTCCTGTGCCACTTTTACTGTCACGCCAGCAATTTGTGCGCCCAATTCGGCAAAGTAGTACTCGGTATCACCGGCGTCCACTTCCTGCTGGGCCCCTTCCAGAGTCAGCAACAATTTGAGTGAGTCCAGATCAAAAGCACCGGCATAACGCAGGCCGAAAGTATCGTTATCGGAATCCGTCACATTGTCTGTTTCAAGCAGATAGCCATAGGCGCTTAGGGACCCACCTGGCGCGCCGGCCCAGCTAGCGTTGAACAGATAATGGGAGGTATTGGCATCAAACGATGGGGTAATGCCATTTACTTGAGTCAGGTACGCCGTGGAGAACGTCAGATCACCGACACCATAGTCCAGCTTGGCACCGTCGAAGGTTTGCTCATCCTGGCGCCAGCCCACATTGCCCACAAAGCGCGCATTGTCATAAATGATGCGTTGACGACCATAGGTAGCAACCAGGCCTTCCAACGCATCGCTACCAGTGTAGCGAATGGCAGCGCGGTTCAGTTCAGTCACTTCCGGATCCGCAATGATCGGATAGCCACCTTGCTCCGGGGCATAATTATCCACCTGGCCAACGATGCGGGTATCTTCAAATTCGCCCATTACGTCGAAGCCGTAAAATTTGCCACTCTGGTAGCCCAAACGGGTACGCAGGGTGAGTGCCTGACCTTCGTCAGCCATACCGTCAATGTCGACTTCTTCGTAGCGCAGGCGCATGTTCAGCAGCGGAGTACCGCCTTTGAGAGCCGTAATAAAGGCATCATCTTCGGCGTTAGCGGTACCTGTAACACCCAGCGCGGAGAGCAGGACACCGGCAGCAATGGCAGCATTTTTCATCATCATTTCCTCAACACCTTCCCAAAGTTAAAATCGTTTTTTGGTTAATTCAGAGCGCACCTTCCCTGTTCCCGCTTTCCGTGCACAAAAAAGCAGGTGGGTTCATTCCATCGTTATGCGTTTACTTCAAGCCTGTTTGCGAGCCGCCTCAGCGTTATTGCTATTGCGTTTTCGCATTGGCTCCACCTTGCGCTGCTTTTCGTACAGGAACTGAAGCACCTGTTGACGACAGCGCACAAAGGTCGGGTCATCTGCCAGTGCCAGGCGATCTCGTGGCCGCGGTACGTTCACGTCCAAAATTTCGCCAATGGTGGCAGACGGGCCATTGGTCATCATGACGATACGATCGGACAGCAGTACCGCCTCATCCACATCGTGGGTAATCATGATCACCGTGGTGCCCAGCTGAGCATGGATTTCCATCAGGGAATCCTGCAGGTGAGCACGGGTCAGTGCATCAAGCGCACCAAAGGGTTCATCCATGAGCAGCACCTGGGGCTGCATGGCCAACGCACGGGCAATACCCACCCGCTGTTTCATACCCCCGGAAATTTCGTCTGGCTTTTTGTGCAGGGCGTGCCCCATGTGCACCAGTTCCAAGTTGTGCTCTACCCAGTCGCGTATTTCCGCTTTGGTCTTGGTCTTTTTGAAGACCTGCTTGACCGCCAGCTCGACATTTTCGAACGAGGTGAGCCAGGGCAGCAGCGAATGGTTCTGGAATACTACGGCCCGTTCCGGGCCAGGCTCTGTCACCTCATGGTTGTCGAGAATGACACCGCCATCGGTGGCCTGTAGCAGGCCCGCGACGATGTTGAGCACGGTGGATTTACCACATCCGGAGTGACCAATCAGAGAAACAAATTCGCCGGAATCAATTTTAAGGTTCACCTCTTTCAGGGCCTCGAACTGGCCCTTGGGCGTATCGAATTTCATACCAACGTTGGAGAGTTCCAGTAATGCTTTCATGTCGTTTTCCCTGTGCTTAGCGCTGTACGGAAGATTTGTCCCACACCAGAGCGCGTTGCAGCATGAGCATTAAGCGATCCAGCAGAAAACCGATCAGACCAATTACGATAACGGCAACCATAATTCGGCCGAGAGATTGAGAACTACCGTTCTGAAATTCATCCCAAACAAATTTCCCCAGCCCCGGATTCTGCGCCAGCATCTCGGCAGCGATCAGCACCATCCAGGCGATCCCCAAGCTCAGGCGCAAACCGGTGAACATCATTGGCAGTGCAGAAGGCAGTACAATCTTGCGTATATGGCTCAGCGCATTCAGCCGCAGCACCAAAGAGACGTTGGTCAGATCCTGGCTCACAGACGTCACCCCCACGGAGGTGTTCATCAGCGTTGGCCACAGACAACATAGAGACACTGTGAACATGGACGTCAGGAACGACTTAGCCACCATCGGGTCGTCGGTCACATACAACGCGCTCACCACCATGGTGACCAGGGGCAACCATGCCAACGGTGACACCGGTTTGAACAACTGAATCAGCGGATTCATAGCCGCATACGCAGTGCTGCTCAAACCAATGACGATACCAAGAGGAATCGCAATCAATGATGCCAGCAAGAAGCCACTCATCACCGTGATCAAGCTGGTGCCAATCTGATCAAAGAAGGTCGGCGCCCCCGTGTAATTCCGTTGGACCGGCTCCCAGTCCGGCTGCTGCTGCAGACGCGAAGCAATGTATTTTTCCTGGCGTTCGTGAAACGCCTCTTCCTTCGCTCGGGACGCCTGATGTTCATCCACCAGAGACCCTGCCTGCTGCCAAACATCCGCTGGCCCCGGGAATTGCCCCAACGACGTGTCGATACGTTGGGCCGCCAGCTGCCAGAGCAACAGAAAGGCGGCAATGCCCATCACCGGCCAGATCAACTGGCGCAGCAACGCCTGCCACTGCTCACCGGACATCTTGCCGGTAGCCAGCGCACGGTAGGGTTCCATCCAAGTTGGGAAAGTCAGGGTCACCATGATTGCTTCTCCTTGAAGGAGACACGCTGTTAAAGCGCGTCGCCCTCTTTCAGACCAATCGGAAACTTCTTCAGGTACGCATTAGGTTTGCGGCCGTCGTAAGTGATGTTGTCGATAAAGCCTTTTTGCGGTGCTTTAAAGCCGTCTTCGGTGGCGAAGTCAGGAAACTCATCCGCAGAGATCTTGCCTTCAGCAATCAGCGCCTTAGCCGCTTGGGCATAGATGTCCGGGCGATACACTTGCTTGGCGATATCCATGTACCAGCTATCCGGTTTGGATTCGCTGATTTGACCCCAGCGACGCATCTGCGTCAGGTACCAGATGGCATCGGAGTAGAATGGATAGGTAGCGTTGTAGCGGAAGAACACATTGAAGTCCGGCACTTCACGCTTATCGCCTTTCTCATATTCAAAGGTCCCGGTCATTGAGTTGGCGATCACGTCATAATCCGCCCCCACATAGTTAGGCTGAGACAGGATCTTCACTGCTTCCGGGCGGTTGGCATTGTCGTTCTCATCCAGCCACTTGGCCGCACGAATCATCGCTTTCACTACACGGATATGGGTGTTGGGGTACTTGTCAGCCCAGCCCTTACTCACACCGAACACTTTTTCCGGGTTGTTCTTCCAGATTTCGTAATCAGTAATTACCGGCACACCGATACCTTTGAATACAGCTTGCTGATTCCAAGGCTCACCCACGCAGTAACCGTAAATGGTGCCCGCTTCCAAGGTGGCCGGCATTTGTGGTGGCGGGGTAACCGACAGCAATACGTCAGCCTGCAGCTGGCCACTGGTGTCGCCCTTGTGTGGGGCGTAGAAACCCGGGTTGAGGCCACCGGCGGCCAGCCAGTAACGCAGCTCGTAGTTGTGAGTGGATACCGGGAACACCATGCCCATGTTGAAAGACTTGCCCTCAGCTTTGTACTTTTCCACCACCGGCTTGAGTGCATCCGCCTTGATCGGGTGCACCGGTTTGCCATTCTCCACCGGGATGCTCTTCTTCATTTCCTCCCACACCGCATTGGAAACGGTGATGCCATTACCGTTTAAGTCCATGCTAAACGCCGTAACAATGTGCGCTTCGGTGCCGTAGCCAATAGTCGCCCCCAGCGGCTGGCCTGCCAGCATGTGCGCCCCATCCAGCTGACCGTCAATCACCCGGTCTAGCAGGACTTTCCAGTTGGCCTGGGCCTCTAAGGTCACAAACAAACCTTCTTCTTCAAAAAACCCTTTCTCGTAGGCCACAGCGAGCGGCGCCATGTCGGTCAGCTTGATGAAGCCAAACTTCAGATCAGCCTTTTCCGGCCAGCCCACAGAATCTTCCGCCATGGCGTTGGCCGAGAGCCCCACCGTCAGTGCAGTAATTGCTATGCGAATAAACTTTTTCATCCGTCTTCCCTCATTTGCCTGCTATCGCGCTGGCATAAAAAAAGCGCTCAGAGAATCCTGTCATCGTTGACCGGATGCCATGAGCGCCTTTGCTCGAATCTGATCGTGATCGCCATTGATCACGAAGAAGTATTTGGGTCACAACACTGTTGCTGTGATGTACCCACTAAGGCAATTGCTGTGCCAACTTTGAAAACACAATACTTTCAATAACTTAACGATTAATGCTGTCTACAGAAACGATCGCCACGCCCATAAATTGCACAAACAGCACTATTGTGAATCATTTCGTTCTCACCAAAATGCATCACTGTTGTGCTGCATAGCCGATCACCCCCCACAAAACCCGCTTTTGCGCCAGTATGGTGAAAAAAATGCGCACCGCTTGCGACCAAAGGCCCATTATCACTGAGAGAAATAATGAACATCATCTGAAAGGTGCAGAGCAACAAGCGCCGACCTGCTAGGCTGCCCGGCACATGACCGCAGCCATCCATCATTAATTTAGACCGAGCCCTTATGGCCCAACACGACAACGACGCCCTGCGCATTGCCCTGGCCGGCGCCCTCAGTTTGGTCATTGCCCTGGGCATTGGCCGCTTTCTCTTTACCCCTGCCCTGCCCGGCATGATTGCTGACACAGCGCTAACGGCGGTGAGTGGCGGCTATCTAGCGGCGGTGAACTACGGCGGTTACCTGCTGGGTGCCATGCTTGCCATGGCCGTCCCCTCTCACCGGGCACGTAGCGCCTTCTGGGTCGCACTGTGGGTGAGTGTGGTTAGCAGCCTATTGATGGGTCTCAGCGAGACGTTTCTTCCTTGGGCAATCAACCGCTTCTTGGCCGGCATCGCCAGCGCCATCATCATGGTCAACGGCTCTGCCCTGGTGCTTGGCGCCTTGCCCAATCACCTGCGCGCCCGGTTAGGCAATATCCATTACGCCGGCATTGGCTTGGGCATCAGCATCGCCGCCCTCACCGTAGCATTGGTTGAGTTCCTGCAAGGCCGCTATCCCTTTATGTGGTTTTCCTGCGGCGCGCTGGCACTTGTCTTCATGGCGTTTCTGCGTGTGATTCCCGCCCTGCCCCACGCCAGTGAACATGCCCATACCCGGGTACCGGTAAACCGCAAAGCTCTGGGCTTCCTTATTGCCAGTTATTCTCTCGCCGGGTTCGGCTACATCACCAGCACCACCTACCTGCCGGTGATCGCCAAACAACAACTGCCTGGGCTGGACAGCGCCGCCTTCTATACTTGGCTTGCCGTGGGCCTGGCTGCCGTTCCCGCCAACCTGCTGTGGGGCAAACTGGCCAGCCACACAAGCGAGCGCAATGCCTTGATGATGGCGCTGGTAGTGCAGGCCGTAGGCGTGAGTGCTCCCGCCTGGCTCCCCGGTCTGGCCGGGCTGGTCACCAGTGGCCTGCTGGTAGGCGGCACCTTTACCGCCGTGGTCGCCCTAAGCATGTACTGCGCCCGCCAACTGGCCCCCCACGCCGCCAGCGCCGCCCTAGGCGCATTAACCGCCTGCTATGGGGTCGGGCAGATACTGGGGCCAGTAGTCACGGCATGGTTACTGGAAAGCAGAGGGAGTTTTTCGCCCGGGTTGATCGGCGCAGCAGTGGCGTTGATAGGCGCAGCGGTGCTGTTGATGCCACTGGGAAAGGAACGGTTTTAGGGTTTGGCGCAGGAACGCACTGACAGAAAAGGTGGCTTTCAGCTGTTAGCGGTGCTCCCCACGCAGTATCGGGACTCAAAACAACCAACGCTAGGTTATCCCCTGGATCGAACTCGAAATACTCGTGTTTAAATTGGTTCCCTTCGATTTCAATCTCGTCGGCAAAAGCCAATAGAAAATGCGCTATAGCCCTCAGCTAAGATAGCGAAGCTGATATCGTGACTTCGGGGGCTTTGCGGGTTATCGACCTGCAGTAACTCATCCGTATAGCCCAATAACTCGATTTCAATCTCTTCCTGCGATTATTTAACGCCTTGCTCACCGGAAAATTAGGAGCGCAGCGAGTAATTTTTCCGAGTGCAGCAACTTGTTAGCCCTCACCGGCACCTTTGCAGCTCTTCCTTTAGCTCTCCGAGTTGCTCTTCTATTTTTTTAGCTTGAGCTTTCTCCAAAGGCATAAACGTTTCATTGCTCCGGTCCGATAGCCTCTGGCATTGTTCAGCGAGATCAAAAAGCAAAGGGACAACACGGTTTTCTGAATGAAACCCCACCACAGCTTGCCAGCGCAATATGGCCGCTCTAGACAGCCCGGTAAGTTCCTCAACACTGGAGGAGTATCTGTTTACCAGTGTCAATACACGACGTTCTGCTGACACTCTATTCAAAAAGGTATTCTTCATATCGCCTCTCGCAGAGAATCTACCCATTTTGCTAATGGGGTTTCAACAACGGTACGAGCTGCATAAGTCGGATCGAAATCGATTGTTACACCTCGTGTTGAACTATGCCTTGCCAGCATAATCTGCCTATAAATTGAGCGCTCCAGTGGACACTCAACCGGAAGCCGATAGGGTGCATCAGCCGAAAAAGACGGTTTTTCCAGCATTGCCCAGGATGCGCACATGGCGATGTCCCGAATCGCTGTATGAGCAATACCCAACTCATATACAACGTTGCTAGTCCCAGTCGTAAGCTCGTTTAGGGATTCCTTAAGCAAAGCCTCTAAGTCATCGATATCTTCTGCGATAGTTGAATAAGGGGCCGGTGGCCCCAAATTTTCTAGGAAAGGTTGATCGCCATAGCAATACACACACTTAGCCTCAAGATGAAGGTGCCAAGCAAACAGTCTTCCTTTCGTAAAATATTCTTTGATCACTTCTGGGGAGTACACGCTCCACTCATGCGGATATTGAGTACGTTTTTTCGCAAAGGGAACCACAAGAATATCGACATCTGAAGTAGGAGTTGCTTCTCCTCGGCAAGTAGAACCGAATACGTAAATATCATGACTCATCGTCTTGCCAACCGCTTGATTAGAATAGCCATAAACAGCCCAAAAAATATGAACCGTATGACAGACAAGGAGGCAAATTGACACCTAGGCAAAGGAGGTGAAGTATCGATACCCCAGAATGCATAAGTTACCGAAAACAAAGACTGTGGCCATGTAAAATTAGGGTTAGCCCATGCGAGGATGCCAGCCCAAATAAATATTACTGTTGCACTACTAATCAGGATCCGAAATATGCTCTCTCCATTCCCCCAGAGCAGATCAAGTGCCTTCCAGCGTGCATGCCGAATCGCATGTACGAATCTATCCCAGCCTTTGTATTTAGAGCGGTAGTATGACTGCTTCGAATAGGCTGCATGGTATAGATGCTGCCCTGTTAGCGCTACTTCAATTGATGCAGCTCTATTTACTGCTGCATAGTTCCCAGTGTGGCCAAAGTTAACCCGAAGGGAGCGAACAAGATCACGGGCCAAATTTTCTTCACTTGGCAGACAATTGTCTAAGAACTCTTCATCAAGATGAGTATGCTCCCAGGAGGAGTATTGAAACTTGCATTCCTCGTATTGCGCACCTCGAAAGTTGGAGCCGCTGATATTAGCGCCTGTGAAGTCACAACGAATGAATCGGCAATTTCTAAAGTAGCAATCAAAAATGTCAGATTGCTTAAAGCTCACTCCAACAAAAGTCCTCCCAACGGCAAAAAAACGCCTTAGCACATGTCGCGAAAGCTCCTCATCGCGGACATCCGCTGCCATTTTTTTGTCTTCGATAATTGGTTTTAAATGATCTTCAAGTTCCATTTTTACGCCTGACTTAAAGTGAAGGCTAACAGCGTATTCAGTCGAACGATTCGACCTATCTTTTTTCGACATAATTCTTTTATGGCTTTCGAGAGAAACACAGAAATTCGCAAGGCCGTCAGATTCTTACCGTGAAAAAAAGAATCCATCTCGTCTGGAAAAACGCGAAGAAGCGGCCTATTTCCTGACTTTCCCCGTTACTCCCCAGTTCCTAAAACCACTCTATATCAAACGTTTAGCTTTTTCTGTAAGCCATATCCTACAAAGATATGGCGGGTTCTGTTGAGCACGGCATAGTCGGGATAGCGGTTTGGAGGGGTTCGGCCCAAAAGGGTCTGAAAAACCATTGGGCCTAGCGTCCGAAGAGGCAGAGGCTCACGAAGGCACGGCAGTGACGTCAGCCTCTTCGCCTTGCGAGCAAGGCGCCAACGAGGGCTGGGGTGTTGAGGGGCTTGGGGGCGAAGGGGCGACTGGGGAGCCGCAGGAATCAGGGTGTGATAGTAAAGCGCATCACGCCGATGATCTGGTTATCCCCGGTACGCACTTCTACCCGCCAGTGCCCCTGTGACGGCACAGGAATGTGGCGTTTGTGGGACCAGGTGCGAAAGCCCGATTCCCGCCCGCCAGAGACGTTCAACGGAATGCGGTCCACCTGTTCGCCGTTGCGGAACCAGTAGTGGTACACCTCCTGCCCGAGCCCCAATGGCGCCTTGATGGCGGTGTAGGCATACAGCCCTTCGGCCACTTCGTTTGCGCTAAAAACTTCACCACTCACCAGCGGCTTGCGCTCGGCGCGATTGAATGACAAAGCGACGGCGCGCTCCTGCAAAGACAACGTTAGCGGTGGCATCAGCGGGGCTAGCCAGCGCGGGGCCAGCGCAATTAGGCACGAGATCAGTATCAGCCCCAGCCAGCGAAACCACTTTCGTGGCCCGCCAAACCGCCAGAAGCTGGGCAAGGCAAACAGGGCGGTGAGCCAGCCTGCCCACGCCAGGGCCGAGTCGGTACTCCAGTGAAAGATTAGCGGCAACAGCACTAGCAGGGCCACAAACAACGCCCAGGCGTGGAAGCCGAAATACAGCGCCCGATGCCGGGCCAGCCCAAAATAGACCGGATCAATAATACTGGCCAAGGCCGCACTGACCACCAGGGTGGTGAAGAAAATATATTCCGCGCCACCGGACCATTGCAGCAACACGAATGGCAAGCTGAAAAAGAATGCCTCTTGATGCACTGCCTGCAATAACAATTTGAGCATGCCCTGGGGCAAGCCATCAAAACGGGTTCCGATGAATTTGTTCTGCCAGATCCCTTCGGTAAGCAGTAATAACCAGCTCAACACCAACAGCCCGGTGAGTACCGCCGCCAGCCAGGGCTGGCGATCCACTAGGAAATAACTACTCAGGCCCAACGAAAAACTGATAAACGCCCAGATATGTCGGATCCGATACAGTTTTTCAGTCAGCGTTTGTAGCGTCAGCGGCAACGGGAGAACTCCATCGAAGGGCGGGGATTGCGTCTTCGACGTACTATAACTCTGCGGGTTCCCCGTGGCAGCAAAGGATCGCGTGACCCTGGGGCCACCGCGGGGAAAATCGATCAGCCGGCAAAGTTGAGCAGCACGCCGGCGGCCACAGCAGAGCCGATAACTCCAGCCACGTTAGGGCCCATGGCGTGCATCAGAAGGAAGTTATGGGGGTTGGCGTCCAGCCCTACCTTGTTAGCCACCCGTGCCGCCATAGGCACGGCGGAGACACCGGCAGCGCCAATGATGGGGTTAACCGGGTGGCGACTAACGCGGTTGAGCAGCTTGGCCATTAACACGCCGGTTGCGGTGCCAATCATGAACGCCGCCAGGCCCAAGGCTAGAATGCCCAGGGTTTCCATCACCAGGAATTTGTCGGCGCTGAGTTTCGAGCCCACGGCTAACCCCAGCATGATGGTGACCACATTAATCAGCGCGTTACTGGTGGTATCCACTAACCGGTTCACAACACCGGATTCCTTCATCAGGTTACCCAAGCAGAACATGCCCAATAGCGGCGCGGCATCGGGAAGCACAAGGGCCACCAACACTAACAGCAAAATCGGGAACAGAATTTTTTCCACTCGACTGACAGGACGCAATTGTTCCATTTTTATCTGGCGTTCTTTTTCCGACGTCAGCGCACGAATAATGGGAGGCTGAATAATCGGCACCAGCGCCATGTAGGAATATGCGGCTACAGCAATGGCACCGAGTAAGTGTGGCGCCAGTTTGGTGGTGACATAGATCGAGGTGGGGCCATCCGCGCCACCGATAATGCCAATGGCCGCCGCATCCGATAGGGAAAACTCCAACCCTAGAAAATTCAGTGCCAACGCCCCCATCAAGGCGGCGAAAATCCCGAATTGCGCGGCAGCACCCAGCAACAGGGTGCGAGGGTTCGCCAGCAGCGGGCCGAAATCCGTCATCGCTCCCACGCCCATGAAGATCAACAACGGAAAGATCCCGGTGGTCAGGCCCACGGTATAAATTAAATACAGAATTCCGTCACCGTAATTGGCGTTGCCGGCCAGATGGTGCAACTGGTCCTGTACTGAGGGGCCTGCCGATTGAGCCGCCGTATAAAGCGCCTCACGGCCAGCACCGGGTTCCATGCCCAGCACCTGCGCCATGGAGCCCAACAGCTCGGCTGGACCAAAATGCAGCGCCTGGCTAATGGCAGACTCCGCCAAGCCCGCCAGAGGAATATTCGCCAGCAGGCCACCAAAACCAATGGGCAACAACAGTAGCGGCTCGAATTTCTTGTGAATCGCCAACCACAACAACACCAGACAAACCAGCAACATGACTAACTGGCCGCCGCTCATGTGAAACAGCCCGGTGCTGTGCCAAAGGGTTTGCAGCTTATCCATGGGCAGGCTCCACGCTGAGCAAGGCTTGCCCCACAGCCACGGCATCGCCCTCTTTCACAATAACCTCGCTGACCACACCGGCACAGGTACTGGACACATCGGTTTCCATTTTCATGGCTTCCAACACCATGATTTTTTGCCCTTCGCTGATCTGATCGCCAGGCTTTACCAGTACCTGAAAAATATTTCCGGCTAACGGCGCAGCCACCGACACACTGTTGGCCGGGTTTGCGGCGGGCGCGGCGGTAGCCGTTTGATCGGCCCGGTCTCCCATTTCACGCAGGCCGGTGACATCTCCGCCCTCGTTCACTTTTACCGTGTACTGCTGGCCATCCACTTCCACGGTGTAAACGCCTTCAGCCTGAGCGCTATCACACGTGTTTGCACCGCGTTCATTGGGCGCCGCCTCAAACGCCGAGGCATCGCCACGGTTTTCCAGAAAACGTTGGCCAATTTGCGGGAACAGCGCGTAGGTGAGCACGTCATCGGTTAACCGCGGCCCTTCCTCCAGCGTCAGGCCTTTGTCTTTTGCCAAGCACAGCACTTCGTCACGCAGGCTGTCCATTTCGTTGTCGAGCAAGTCACCGGGGCGGCAGGTGACCGGCTCATCGCCATCCAACGCTCGCTGCTGCAATTCGGCATTGTACGGCGCGGGAGCAGCGCCATATTCACCACGCAGAATGCCGCGGGTTTCCTTGCTGAGCACTTTGTAGCGCTCGCCGGAAAGCACATTGAGCACTGCTTGGGTGCCGACGATTTGCGAAGTAGGCGTCACCAGGGGAATAAAGCCCAGGTCCTCGCGAACGACGGGAATTTCCTTCAGCACTTCATCGAATCGGTCCGCCGCGCCCTGCTCTTTCAACTGGCTTTCCATGTTGGTCAGCATGCCACCCGGCACCTGTGCCACCAGGATGCGTGCATCCACTCCACGCAAGCTACCCTCGAAGGCGGCGTACTTTTTACGCACCTCACGAAAATACCCGGCAATACGGGTCAGCTTTTTGATATCCAATCCGGTATCCCGGTCCGTACCTTCCAGCATGGCCACCACTGATTCTGTAGGGCTGTGGCCGTAGGTCATCGACATGGACGAAATGGCCGTATCCACGTTATCGATACCCGCCTCCGCCGCTTTCAACGCCGTGGCCGTGGACAGCCCAGTGGTGGCGTGAGACTGCATGTGCACGGGAATATTCAGGGCCGCTTTCAAGCGAGTTACCAGTTCATACGCCACCGCAGGCCGCAACAGCCCGGCCATGTCTTTAATGGCAACCGAGTGGGCCCCCATCTGTTCGATAACTTTGCCCTGCTCCACCCACATATCCAAAGTATGAACCGGGCTGACCGTGTAGGCGATGGTGCCCTGGGCGTGCTTGCCCTGTTTCACCACGGCGGCGATGGCCCGTTCAATGTTGCGCATGTCGTTCATGGCATCAAACACACGAAACACGTCCACGCCGTTTTCTGCTGCCCGCTCCACAAAGGTATCCACCACATCATCCGCGTAGTGGCGATAGCCCAGCAGGTTTTGGCCGCGCAGCAACATTTGCTGCGGCGTTTTCGGCATGGCCTGTTTCAATTCTCGGATACGTTGCCAAGGATCTTCACCCAGATAACGGATACAGGCGTCAAAGGTCGCCCCACCCCAGGATTCCAACGACCAGAAGCCAATGTCATCCAGTTCCGCGGCAATCGGCAACATGTCATCCAAACGCATACGGGTGGCAAACAGGGATTGGTGCGCATCGCGTAACACCACATCAGTAATGCCCAACGGTTTCAGGTCACTCATGGAATAATCCGGTATCTATGACAGAGAAGTCTGACGGTGCTGCTGCACCGCTTTTTCGATCGCTTTGATGATTGCCGGCGGCGGCAAATCTTGAGAAGGGGGTGAAGCAAGCTGCGGCGCCGGAGCTGATTGCTCTGGGGCAAATTTCTGGACCAGTGCCGACATAATGGTTGTCACAGCGACCAGCACAATCAGAAAAACAAATACAACCCCCATGCCAATCAGCATGAGTTCGACACCCTGGGCCATCATGGTGTTCATGGAACACTCCTTTTGGTTCCAAAAGCGGATTCAGTCACCGCGTGCGAAAGCATGAGGCACCGCCGTTTGGGCGGGCATCGTAGTGGCCTTGTGAGCCGATACCGCTTTCGCAGTTTAAAGGGCAATGTAGACAGATTGTCGACAATCTGCAATGAACCGTGCGAGGCTCTGGATGGTGATTTTGGTCAACTAACCGTGCGAAGGGAAGAACTCTCTAGGCCATTGAATAAAAAAATACCGCTGTACCTAGTATGAAAAGCAATATGGTGTGTCGGGGATATTGAAAGAGCCTCACACTATAGAGCATCAGTGTGCCCACCAAGTCCGTAACGTGTTGCCTACGAGATGAAGCATCTGGCGCCCGCAGAGCGGCATAAAAAAAGGCCCCCATTTGGGAGCCTTTTTTTAATCGTATGGTGCACCGGGAGGGAGTCGAACCCCCGACCTACTGGTTCGTAGCCAGTTGCTCTATCCAGCTGAGCTACCGGTGCAAGTCTCGTTGCTGTAACGCCCCGAGAGGCTGCGCATTATTCCGAAAGCCCCGCGGTGAGTCAAGCGCATATCGGTTAAAAGTTCAGCAGTCAGCCTTCTGCAGACGCCATTTGTTTTTGCATGTAATTTTCCAAGCCCACTTTATCGATCAAACCGAGCTGAGTTTCCAGCCAATCGATATGCTCTTCTTCGGATTCAAGAATCTCTTTGAGCAGGTTACGACTGATGTAATCCTGAATGGATTCGCAGTAAGCAATACCTTCGCGTAGGTCAGGCACAGCCATTTGCTCCAGCTTGAGATCGCACTCCAGCATTTCCTTGGTGTTCTCACCAATCATCAACTTGCCCAGGTCCTGAAGATTAGGAATACCTTCCAGAAACAAAATACGCTCGACTAACATGTCAGCATGTTTCATCTCATCAATAGATTCGTGATATTCCTTGGCGTAGAGAGCCTGCAGTCCCCAGTCCTGATACATTTTGGCGTGGAGGAAGTATTGGTTGATCGCAACCAGTTCATTGCCGAGTGCACGGTTGAGGAATTCAATCGCTTTGGCGTCGCCTTTCATTGGGGTATCTCCGTCACATGAACTTGGGGGTAGGCGCCCATTGTTCAGCAAGAATGTGGCAGAGACAAGTCAAACAAAGAAAAGCGCTTCAAATACAAGCGCTTATGAAAATGAGAACGATTTTTATGCGGTTTGTGGCCAGAAAACAACGGCTTCACCAGCGGTAGAAGAATTCGAGAAAGAGGTCGCCTCATTCACGCTACGGGTTTCACGCAAAATTTGGCGGGCGTGACGGGCACATTTACCACACTGACTTCCAACCCCAAGTTCCCGACGAAGATCACGCAGGCTGTCGCAGCCAGAATCGACCGCTTCCCGTATATGGTTGTCAGTAATGCCCTTACAAATGCATATGTACATAAGTCGCCTTTCCTCAATCTCTGGAAAGGATGCTAACCCTAACGCGAATCATTATCAACTCCTTTTGGCGATCTATTCTTTACCTCTTTCACCCAGACCATAGAGGTCAAGCAGACCCATATCCCCATTCACTCACGCGGGTTACAGCCTCAAAGAAGCCCCTCGTCACTTCCCCGCCTTATTGAGCCCACCCTGCTCCCTTCCCGGCTAGGCAATATTCGCAGGCATAAAAAAGCCCCGCAGTGCGGGGCTTTTGGACTCTATAAAGCTCGCTAACGTATCAGGAAGACGCAGCCTTCTTGGCCGGAGCACGCTTAGCTGCCGCCTTCTTAGCAGGGGCTTTACGAGGGGTTGTTTTCTTTGCCGCAGGTTTACTGGCCACCGCTTTTTTGGCAGGCGCCTTCTTAGGCTTGCTTGGCGCTGCCTTCTTGGCAACACGCTTGGCTTTGGCTGCCGCTTTACGAGCTGCCACTTTCGCCTTTTGTTCAATCTTCTTCTGTTCTGCTTTAGCTTTCTTCGCCAGTTTACGTTCGTGATCACGTAACTTCGCTTTCAGATTACGCTCAGCTGTGCGCATTTTTTTCACTTCGCGGGCGACAACTTTCTTCGCGGCCTGGATCTCGGCGCGAATCAGTTTTGCTTCAGCACGAATATCCTGAAGTTTCAAGCGTCCGGTATTCATACGGCCACGAGCGGTATCAACAGCACGCTTAGCGGCTGCAGTAGGAGTTTTTTGTGCTTTTTCACGCTTGGCAGCAACATCAGCACGCAGCTTCGACAGCTTGGCATTTTCAGCGTCGATCTTGGCGCGATGTTTATCTAGTTTAGTTTGTGACTGGGTAACTTTCTTTTCTGCCTGAGCAACGGCTTTACCTTGTAGCTTAACCTTGGCCTCAGCGTTGGTAACAGATTTAGGAAGAGCCGGTGCTTTTACTGCAGCAGCTTTTTTTGCTGCGGGCCTACGTGCCGCAGTTTTTTTTGCGGCGGCTTTCTTTGCTTTAGCCATGATTGATCTCCTAAGCTATGGCATTGTCATCAATTACTGCGACAAATGGAAAATAGCATAAAAGAAAATCGGTTGGTACATTATTTAACCAACTCAATTTTTATTTCCTGATTTTTCACCGTTTCTGATAACTCTTTTTCCTTTCGTTTATCTTAATCGCTTCTTTGTTTTATTTTTCACAGCTTTTATTTCTTAACAAGTTAAGATCGGGCCTTACTAACACCACATCTTCGTTCCTTTGCCCTTCCCTACTGCACGCCCTAAGAAGCCTTTATTTCACCACTCCGCCCACCACCTTCATGCCATAGATAACCCGGCCCTTTAATACTCACATAGCTGCCAGATACAGATTCAAACCAACCTATCTATACAACCTATTTCATTTCTCACCGTATTTAAGACTGCAGTGGCCGAATGAACCCGTGCACCAACTACGGTAATAAAGTTGCCACCCTAAATCAGGAATCAAATGACCAAAAGAAGACGTTCCTTTACATCTGAACTCTAGCAGCAAGCCTGCCCACCGAGCTTTGGATCAGCGCTACACATTTTCTCAGGTCAGAATATCGCTGGGTGTTATCGAGGGTGCGCTGCAGCGCTGGGTTAAACCGTTTGAGGGTAAGCATCATGGCTAGAGGCCAAACTCTCGGTTCTGAACAGCGCGTGAAGAAGCCGCTCCAGCTACTACGAGCACCCTCATCAGCGGCGCCACCATATTAATGCGGAGCCTGTGGCCCTGAAGCTATCGTTAATCACGTGTTCAGGCAAAGTAGAAGCTCAGGGACAAGCCACACGATACAAAAGGCTCTTAATGGGCAAGGAGAGGAAATCGATCACATCACGGTGTGAAGCCTGTGACGTGAAATCGGCTTGATCTTTAAGCCGCCAGGCCCATATGCCTGCAAGCAAGCTGGCCAGACATACCGAACCATGGAGGGACGAAGGTTTACTGTGGCACCCCCGAATAAAATGTGGTGCGCAGAGATCCTCTATATCTGGATGGAGCAGAGCATCCGCCTGCGAGGTAGAGAAAAAGATATCGGTGACTACCTGATGGGTCACTACAACCAGTACCGTCCTCATTCCTTTAACGGCGGCATCGCCCCGTTGTGGCAGAGGAAATCTTAAATCACTGTCCGGTATTCGTTGACCACTACAAGGTCAGCCGGGAAGAGAACCGCAAGGTAAACCCCCCAAAAATAATCGATATGCATATCATCCGCGCAATTGCGCTAACCGCGATGGCGCTAAAAGTAAGCCAGCAGCCGGCGAATTAAGTCCAGCCGCGCCTCTAAGGATGGCGCGTTTAGAATCACACACACGTTAGAAAGGCTTTGCGCTGGCAGGAATAGTAAACGGCCAAGAACACGGACCGGATGTGGTGCTAGGCAAGGCTAGGGCCCTGTGCACTGTTAATCCGCAAAAAAGAATACGCCATTATGTAACTGTGGTGGTAATAGGCAAAAAAACGGGAAGCCTCAGCTTCCCATTCTTTTTTTGCTATTCAGGTACCGGCAAAGCAGTAATCAGCCTTTAAGAGCAGACAGTACTCGATCGCGGATATCGTCCACGGAGCCAACGCCGGCAACACGCACATAACGTGGGGCGTTAGCTTCTCCCTGTTTAGCCAGATCCTGGTAGAAGTCCACCAGAGGACGTGTCTGCGCTTGGTAAACCTCTAGCCGCTTACGCACCGTCTCTTCTTGATCGTCATCGCGCTGAACCAGCTCATCACCGGTTTCATCGTCTTTGCCTTCAACTTTTGGCGGATTGTACTTGGTGTGATACACACGACCGGAGGCCGGGTGAACACGACGCCCGCTCAAACGTTCAATAATTTCTTCATCATCGACATCGATCTCCACTACAAAATCGATATCAACGCCCTGCTCAACTAGCGATTGCGCCTGTGGGATAGTGCGTGGGAAGCCATCGAACAGGAACCCGTTGGCACAATCATTTTCCGTAATACGTTCTTTCACTAGACCAAGGATAATATCGTCGGAAACGAGACCACCCGCATCCATCACTTTTTTAGCTTCCAGGCCCAAGGGAGTGCCTGCTTTTACCGCAGCGCGCAGCATGTCACCGGTGGAAATCTGAGGAATATTGAACTGTTCCTTGATGAACTGCGCCTGGGTGCCCTTGCCCGCACCGGGGGCACCAAGCAGGATGACACGCATAGGATTCTCCATCTTTCTATCGTCAGAAGAGGTAAAAAGTGCCTCTGATTTGTTCACCTTCACCGCTGCGGCCCTATGTGTTCCAGCCCAGAAGCGACTCACACCCCTCTCCTTTGGGAGAGCGAAGGCCCGCCGTAGACGGCGCTAATCGGCGCAGTTTCAAGCGTATGGATGTACAAATCAGAGGAACCCAGCCTCCGAAGGGCTGCAACTTTACCTTGAGGCCCCGTTCATCACAAGGGATAGGGGCTGCTACTTAGGTAGCAGCCCAAGGCAACAAGCCCCTATTGGCGGGACAAATTAAGCACTGCGGGCTGGCGCTGGGGGAGTTTGAGCGGGGTGGGGACGGCGGTAATGGCAGCTTGGTCCACCGAGGCTCCAGGTGCCGGTGTATAACGTGCGCCAATGACAAGATCTGCCTGCTCGTCCGGATAGGACTGTAGCCAGTTAGCCGCCGTAAGCTCAATATTAATAGGGAAATGAGGGACAACTTTTCGTTGCGCAGCCAAGGGCTGCCCCGCACTACCCGCTTCACGCAGAAACACAAACAAAGTGCCCCCAGCGGGTAGATTTTCACCATGAACTGTAGCGCTGAGATTGGCGAAAAGCCCTTCCCGTTGCTTCTGTTCTCTTGCTCGATTCAGTCCTCGCTGTAACAGATCTGCGGTTTCACCCTGACTGTGTCGCGACAGCAACGACGCCCAAGCCTGTTCCGCCAACGCGTAACGACCAGCTCGATCGGCCGACATGGCCAACAGCATCCAGGCACCATCATGATTCGGTTCACGATCCAGTACCCAGCGAATCTCATCTAAAGCGGGATCAGTTAGTCGTGCCTCGTTCTTTTCAATCAGTGCCCGAGCCAGTAATAAATGCATGGCGGCATTCTCTGGGTTGAGCTGCAGAGCCTTACGGGCAGCTTCCTCCGTTTGTACCGGCGCGCCTAGCTGATCATAGAGGGCCCCCAATGCATACCAGCCCACGGCAGAGGGCGTTTGCGAAAGTTCAGACTGAAGAACCCGCACCAGAGCGCCAGCGGGCACTTCGGAGGCCGCCTTCTCCGGTGGTTGGCCGGCAATGATTTGCTGCGCAACATCACCGTATTCCTGCTTATGCGTTAACCAGGTGCCAGTGTGCTCATTTAGCCCGATTAATCCGTAGCCAGCACCCGCCAGAATCACCATCACCAATGGAATCCCCAAAGCCCCAGACATGTTTTTGCCGGCCTTGCGGGCTTCACTCCGCCACATCAACCACAGCATGGCTGCCAATATCAGTAACAGAACCAGCGACATCACCCACAACATCATTTTGTTCCCTCTCCCGGCTCTTTATTCTGCAGTTTCTGTTCTTCCAGTGCGGCCTTACGGCTGGCTTTTCGCAGCAACAACACGATCAAAACGGCACCGCCCAGCAATAACAGTATTGGCCCTAGCCACAGGATCGAGGTGCCGGCATTCACTGGTGGCCGATAGCTGACAAAGTCTCCATAGCGGGAAACAAAATAATCAACGATCTGTTCATCGCTCTTGCCTTCCAGAATCATGGTATGCACCCGCGTACGCATGTCCTGGGCGATACCCGCATCCGAATCGGCGATGCTTTGGTTCTGACATTTCGGGCAACGCAGCTCTTCTGAAAGGATACGAAAACGCTGCTCCTGCTGCTGATTATCGAACTGGTAAACATCGATAGCGGCAAAAGCTGACATGGACAAGGTGAGCAACAAGACAATACGTAGCATTATTGGCCCCCCTTACCCTGCCCCGCCTGAGCGGGCAGTAACGGCAGGAATTTTTCTTCCCAAACACGGGCATTCAGATCACCCGCATGGCGCAATACGATCTCGCCAGCCGGGTTAATCAAAAAGGTTTCCGGGGCACCGTACACCCCTAAATCCAGACCCAGCTGACCATCCGCATCGACAATGACATGGGTGAATGGATTGCCCAAGTTGGCCAAATACTGGCGGGCAGCGGGCAGCTCGTCTTTATAATTCAAACCGGCAATGGCCACGCCCCGAGCGGCCAGCTCCAGCAAATAGGGATGTTCAACATGGCAAGTCGGGCACCAAGTAGCCCATACATTGAGTAACTGCCAGCGCCCTTTCAAAGAATCCTCCGTATAGGTTTCTTCGGTCAGCAGCGACGACAGAGAAAATGATGGCACCGGTTTACCCACTAGAGCAGATGGCAGTTCCTGCGGATCGCGCCCCAAGCCACTGGCCAACAGCACCGCTAGCAACACAAACCCGACCAAGGGCAAAAACACCCAGGGAGAATTAGCTTTCATTGGCCACTCCTGCGTCATTGGTGGCAAAACGGTTGCGCCGATAACGTTTGTCCGTCAATGCCAGCGCGCCGCCAAGGGCCATAATCAATGCCCCCAGCCAGATCCACCGAATGCCTGGTTTGAAATAAATACGCACAGCCCAAGCATCGCTGTTATCCAAGGGCTCACCTAGCGCCACATAGAGGTCGCGCCAGAAACCAGCATCAATCGCCGCTTCTGTCATTACCTGGCCACTGGCGTGATAAGTCCGTTTTTCCGGGTGCATCACCGCCACCGGGTCCCCGTCATGGCTGACATGAAAATGGCCGCGGGTGGCGTCAAAGTTGGGCCCGCTGTATTTATCCAAGCTGTCGAACACAAAGGTGTAATGGCCCAGGTCAGCCGTATCGCCCGGCCCCATACGAATGTCCCGCTCCACCTCATGGAAGCTCACCAATGTAATACCGGCGATCAACACCGCCAAACCACAATGAGCGAACACCATGCCCCAGTAACCGCGCCCCAGCTTACCCAAACCCGTAACGAAACCTTGCTTGTAAGCGCTAGCCCGGCGGATTACATCATCTATATGAGCAAAAACCAGGAACAAAGCCAGCATGATGGCCAAAACGCCCTGCCAGGGGCTTGGATCGGGCAATCGAGAGCCGAACCATCCCGCAATGATCGCAGCAGGAGCCAACAGGGCCATGCGTTTAAGCAAGGTATTGCCGTCCTGACGTTTCCAGTTACTGAACACCCCCGGCACCATCAATAGAATCAACACCAGCGCCAACGGCACAAAGAAACCATTGAAGTATGGGCTGCGGATGGAGATTTTCATGTCCAGCGCTTCGCCAATCAGGGGAAATAGCGTCCCCATCAACACCACAGAAGTGGCGGTTAGCAAAATCAGGTTATTACCCAACAGGAAAGCTTCCCGGGATACCGGTTTGAACCCCGTGTTGCTGCGTAACGATGACGCACGCAGACTAAACAACGTTAACGCCCCCCCGGCGACGACGATAAGGAAACCCAGGATAAAGGCCCCCCGTGCCGGATCATTGGCAAAGGCATGAACCGACGTTAGCACCCCCGAGCGAACCAAGAAGGTACCCAACAGGCTCAAGGAAAACGTAATGATCGCCAGCAACACTGTCCAGGCACGGAACATATTGCGTTTCTCACTCACCGCTAAAGAGTGAATGAGCGCGGTCCCGGCTAACCACGGCAGCAAGGAAGCGTTTTCCACCGGGTCCCAGAACCACCAGCCGCCCCAGCCCAACTCGTAATAGGCCCACCAGGAGCCCAGCGCGATGCCCACCGTTAGGAAGCTCCACGCTACCGTGGTCCACGGCCGCGCCCAGCGGGCCCAGGCAGGATCCAGGTTGCCCATCAGCAACCCCGCCACGGCAAATGCAAACGCCACCGCAAAGCCCACGTAGCCCATATAAAGCATCGGCGGGTGAATGATCAGCCCCGGATCCTGTAACAGCGGGTTCAGGTCAGCACCGTCCAGCGGAAACCAGGGCAGGTTTCGATCGAAAGGATTGGACGTAAGTAGCATGAACAACATAAAGCCCACGGCAATCATGCCCATGACAGACAATACCCGGCTCACCATGGGCAACGGCACACTGCGACTCAGCAGCCCGACCATGGCGGCCCACCCGGACAGCATCCAGCCCCACAACAACAGGGACCCTTCATGGCCGCCCCAAATGGCGGACAACCGGTACGCCAGCGGCAATGCCGAGTTACTGTGGCCAGCCACATAGGTCACCGAGAAATCATTGATGTAGAAGCAATAGCCTAACGCCACCATGGCGATGGTCATTGCCAGCCATTGGATCCAGGCCAACGGTCGAGCGTACCACTGCCAAGCGGGCATGTTGCGATAAACGCCAATCAGCGGAAACACTGATAGACACAATGCTGCGGCCAGTGCCAACCACAGAGAGAGATGCCCGATTTCTGCCGCCACGAGAGCTCCTTACTTATACGACTAAATACACGACTGGGATAAACAACTTGCGATTCTGACTGGTCAAAGGGCCGCCGGACGCTGCTTTGGCGCGATCCGGCGCGCATAGCATCGGTAGATGGTCCGGCAATTGCAAGTCCATGGCTCTGCCACAATGAAACGATCCCCCTCAACGATACTAGACCGCCGTGGTCACGCTCCGTTCATCGGTCATTTTCGGTAAAACGACGCCAAGACATATTTTGAGACGGTTGCTATTCGTATGCTTTCACTTTGCTTTGCTACTATCAGCTAGAACATAACAGTGTGTCACCGCGCTGAAGATAAAACGTCACGAATAATCCATATACTCAAAATGCGTCGCCCTGGCCTGCATGGAGTAAGACTTTGAGCACTACGACAACACAAAAATCTTCTTATACACGCGAGGATCTCCTCGCCTGCGCGCACGGGGAACTCTTTGGCCCCAATAATGCGCGATTGCCTTTACCCAACATGCTGATGATGGACCGTATCACCCATATCAGCGACCAGGGGGGCAAATACGGCAAAGGTGAAATCATCGCCGAACTCGATATCCACCCAGATCTCTGGTTCTTTGATTGCCATTTTGAAAGCGACCCGGTGATGCCCGGTTGCTTGGGCTTGGATGCTACCTGGCAGCTGCTCGGGTTTTTCCTGGGCTGGGTAGGCAACCCAGGCCGGGGCCGTGCACTGGGCGTAGGTAACGTGAAGTTTTCCGGCCAGGTTTTGCCTACAGCCAAAAAGCTGACTTATCGAATCGACCTGAAACGGGTCATTTCCCGCAAGCTGGTTCTGGGCTTGGCGGATGCCACCGTATCTGTGGACGGAAAAGACATCTATCAGGCCGACGATCTGAAAGTTGGCTTGTTCACTTCTACCGATGGTTTTTAGGAGCGATTCATGCGCCGCGTAGTAATCACAGGGATGGGCATAGTTTCCTGTCTAGGCAACGACGCTGACAGCGTCACTCGTTCATTGCGAGAAGGCCGTTCCGGTATCCGCTTTAAAGAGCAATATCAGGAAATCGGCATGCGCAGCCAAATAGCGGGCACTCCCGACATCCAGCTTGATGATTTTATCGACCGTAAACCACGCCGCTTCATGGGTGATGCGGCCGCCTATGCCTACGTGGCCATGCAGAATGCGATTACTGACTCCGGGCTCAGCGACGAGCAGGTCAGCAATGAACGCACCGGCCTGATCGCCGGCTCCGGTGGCCATTCCTCCTTTAACCAGGTGGAAGCCGCCGACATCGCCCGCAACCGCGGCGTAAAGCGGGTTGGTCCTTACATGGTACCGCGGGTGATGGCATCAACCGTCTCAGCATGCCTAGCCACACCGTTTAAGATCAAAGGGGTGAACTACTCCATCGCTTCTGCCTGTGCGACCAGTGCCCACTGTATTGGCAATGCCGTAGAGCAGATTCAACTGGGCAAACAAGACGTGGTATTTGCCGGCGGTGGTGAAGAAGAACACTGGACCTTGAGCTGCTTATTCGATGCTATGGGGGCCCTATCCAGCAAGTACAACGACACCCCCGAACAGGCGTCACGGGCGTACGATGCCACCCGTGATGGCTTCGTGATCGCCGGCGGCGGCGGCATGGTGGTAGTGGAAGAGCTGGAACACGCCAAGGCCCGTGGCGCGACCATTTATGCGGAAGTGTTAGGCTACGGCGCCACCAGCGATGGCCACGACATGGTGGCCCCCAACGGCGAAGGCGCGGCACGTTGTATGCGTCAGGCGCTAGCCACGGTGGATGGCTCCATTGATTACATCAACGCCCACGGCACCAGCACACCCGTGGGAGACGTGGCCGAGCTGAAAGCTATCCGCGAAGTGTTTGCAGATCAGTGCCCCTCAATTGGTTCCACCAAGAGCCTGTCCGGCCACAGCCTGGGCGCAGCCGGGGTTCAGGAAGCAATCTACTGCATGCTGATGATGCAGAACGACTTCACCGCCGTCAGTGCCAATATTCAAACATTGGATGAACAAGCCGAAGGCATGCCAGTACTCGTGAAAGGCAAAGATAGCGGCCCCACCACCGTACTGAGCAACAGCTTTGGTTTCGGTGGCACCAATGCCAGCCTGGTGTTGCGCAAATGGCAGGACTAAGCTCAACCCTGTGCAGTAATGGCTGACAGCGCCAAAAGCGTTTTCTAGCCCTCACCAAAAAAGCCCGGCACTTACCGTAGCCGGGCTTTTTTGTGGAGCCAGAAAAACCGATTTCATCTCTCTACCAGGCTAAACGCTTGTGCGCCCACGGAAAGCGCATAGTTGGATTCATCCATGTCATGCCCCCCTAGTCACCGAATAGAAATCAGTACGACCATCACGGCCACAAGCAGCATCGTAGCGACACGATAAGGAGAGGACGTTTTGCTTTAGCAGCAAACATCTCGCATCGGCCATTGAGCAGAACACACAAAATCAGCCACCCTAGCACTGAGCCGAAATAACGGGTGTTTGTACGCTAACTCGCGCCCCCCCTAAAAAGCCCCTTAACGTGGGTTCAAAAAGCTAGCAGAGCGTCTTTTGCCAATGACAGATTTAAAGCGTGATAACGATAAGCGCACTCGGTTAATCCAACCTGCATAGCCCGATCGAAATCGAGGCAAGATTAGAACCAGCTGGGATCCATGTCTGCAAAAGTGTCGTCGCCATTAATCAACTGTTGTGCATCCCACTTTACCCGCGGCAATTCCCATCTGAAGAAGTAACGGGCGGCCTGCAATTTCCCTTTGGCAAAGGCTGCATCATCAGGATTCGTCAACAAGGCTGCCGCATTGGCCTGTCGCAACCACATCCACGCTGCCACCACCTGGCCAAGCAACTGCAGGTACGCGTTAGCGTTAGACAAGGCAATACGAGCACCTGCACTGGCCATTTGGTTGCCCACCGCCTGAGTCGCTTTTTCAATCAAGGGGAGCATGGCCTGCAACGCACCTGCCATGGGCTTACAGTTCTCATTAGCGGTGGCCAGCACATCGGCCATGATACGGCTGGCCAGCAGCACTAGGCCTTTGCCATTGTTTACCCACACTTTGCGGCCCAACAAATCTAGCCCCTGCACGCCAGTGGTGCCTTCGTGGATCGGGTTAAGGCGATTATCACGCCACACTTGCTCCACCGGATACTCACGGGTGTAACCCGCACCACCAAAAACCTGAATGGCCATGTCATTGGCTCTTACACCAAACTCAGAAGGCCAGGTTTTCAAAACCGGGGTCAGCAGATCAAGGAGCAGCTCAGCCTCTTTTGACGTCGTCTCGTTCCCGGTTTCAATATCGTCAACCAGGCGGTAGCCATACAAGCTCATTGCAATGGCGGCTTCTGCATAGGCTTTCTGGGTGAGCAGCAGCCGCTTCACATCGGCATGCTCAATGAGCGGCACCTGCGGCTTGGAAAAATCGGCGTCGTCAGGGTGGCGGCCCTGTCGCCGGTCACGGGCATAATCCAGCGCAAACCGATAACCACGATAACCAAGCAAACCCGCGCCGAACCCGACACCGAGCCGCGCTTCATTCATCATCTGGAACATATAACGCAGGCCTTGATGGGCTTCACCCACCAAATAACCATGGCAATCATCAGCGTCGCCGAAGCTCAAGGCCGTGCTCGTGGTGCCACGGTAACCCAACTTGTGGATCAGACCCGCCAAAATCACATCATTGCGGACATCCGGGTGGCCGTTATTATCAAGTCGATATTTCGGCACCACAAACAGAGAAATACCTTTAACGCCGACCGGGCCACCGGGAATTTTCGCCAACACCAAGTGGACAATATTATCCGCCAGCTCATTCTCGCCACCAGAAATAAAAATCTTGCTGCCCTTGATCCGATAACTGCCGTTATCCTGTGGAACCGCACGGGTGCGTATATCTGTGAGAGAAGAACCAGCATGGGGCTCCGTCAGCGCCATGGTGCCGGTGAAACGGCCCGCCATCATCGGTTCTAGGAAGCGGGCTTTTAGCGTGTCATTGCCAAAGTTGCGAATCACATTGGCTGCTGCCGCCGTCAGGAAGACATAACCGGTAGAACTGGGATTCACGCACATGAACATGCCTTTACAAGCCGCGGCGGTAATTTCAGGCAGCTGCATACCGCCCTCTTCATAGCGGGCTCGCGATGAAAGAAAACCGGCGCGGATATAAGCATCAAACGCTTCTTTGACCTCGGGCCGCATCACCACTTTGCCATCCACAAAGGCCGGCTCCTCTTTATCAGACAGAGCGTTGTGGGTTGCGAACTTTTCCCGCGCCAGTTTCTCGGCAGTATCCAGTGCCGCTTCGATGGTCTCACGGCTGTGATCTTCAAAGCGCGGGCGGGCAAACAGGCTATCGGTATCCTGCACCTCAAAAAGCTGAAAGCTCAAATCACGGCGGTCAAGAATCACATCACTCACAATAGCCTCCCGTTATTTTGGATAACAGATTGCCATCGTTATGTTGCCTCTGGCATTGTCGCCTATGACTAATTCATGGCGGAAAACGACAGATGTTTACGGTAGCGGTATTAGCTTTTGACGGCGTCTTTGCCTCAGCCCTGACCGGAGTGGTGGATTTACTCAATTTGACCGGAGTGACCTGGAATCGAATCCACGGTCAACCCCTGAGCCGGCAATTTAAAGTACACGTGGTGTCTCGTGGCGGCACCCCGGTGTGTTGTACCAACGGCATACGCATGGCGGTGGATTGCTCTCTGGAGCAAATAGATCAAGCCGATCTGGTGGTGGTGCCCACCATTGGCGGCCAGATCGAAACCGTGTTGTCACAAGAAAAGGACACGCTGTCCTGGTTACGCTTTCTGCATCAGGGCGGCGCAGATCTGGCCAGCAACTGTACCGGCGCCTTCCTGTTAGCAGAAGCCGGATTATTAGACGGCAAAACGGCTACCACCCACTGGGGATTTAGCCAAGAATTTCGCCACCGCTATCCACAAGTCAACCTAACCGAACGGGAGCTTATTACCCGCCACGACAATATTTTTTGTGCCGGTGGCGGCACCGCCTGGCGAGACCTAACCATTTTGTTGGTTGAACGCTTTTGCGGTGCAGACATGGCCCGCGAACTGGCGCGAGCCTTTGTCATCGATGTACGCAACGACCTGCAAAGCATCTACGCAGGCTTGCCTGCCCATACCTACCATCAAGACGACCAAGTACAAGCTATTCAGGCCTGGATCCATGAGCACTTCAAGGAAAACACCAGTCTTGGAGAGCTGGCAGAGAGGGCGTGCCTAAGTCCGCGCCAGTTGCAACGGCGATTCACCACCACGCTAGGCGAGCCACCTTTGCAGTATCTGCAACGAGTTCGCATTGAAGCCGCTCGAAAAATGCTGGAGCGGGGCAGCAATAATCTGGCCAAACTAGCCGAGCGCGTGGGTTACCAGGATGTAAGCAGTTTTTCACGCCTCTTCAAACGTCACACCGGCTTATCACCCAGTCATTACCGGCAGCGCTTCGCTCGCACGGGTGCGCTGAATGACTAACACTCAATGAATAATATTGAGCCTGTTGAGCCGTTGATCGTTTGTGGATTGCGCTAAGGAAGGAAAGCGCTGAAAGTGGAATGATTCAGGCACGTGAAGGCAATTGACGGAACCTTGACGGGCGAGCAGTGAGGATACTCACAGACACACAAGGAGAGTCCTGTGAATAATCTGTCCATTTTGCTGGTAGAAGATCATCGCCAGCTGGCCCAAACCGTATTGGAATACCTAGAGCAACAAGGCGCCACTGTGGACTACGCCGGTAACACTCGCCTGGCCCGGGAACTGGTCCAGGAGCATCATTACGACTTGATGCTTCTAGATGTGATGCTTCCCGGCGAAGACGGCTACAGTTTCTGCCAGTACTTGCGCGAAGAACTGGCACTGGATATGCCCGTTATATTTATGACTGCCCGAGACCAACTGGAAGACAAACTAGAAGGGTTTGATCGTGGCGGAGACGACTACATCGTCAAGCCTTTTGCTTTACCGGAACTGGTTGCCCGGGTCTCTGCATTGATACGTCGACAGCGCAAAGAAGTGACCGCCAACACTCTGCAGATTGCCGATCTGGAGCTGGACCCGGCTCGCCAGGAAGTTCGCCGTGGCGGGCAACGGCTAAAACTCTCCCCCACCGCCTTCCGCATCTTGCGTATATTAATGCGTGAATCGCCCAAGGTAGTAAGCCGAGAACAACTGGAGCATGAGCTTTGGGGCGACTTGGTGCCCGATTCAGATGCCCTGCGCAGCCATCTGTATAATCTGCGCAAAGCCGTGGACAAACCCTTCGACGAGGCCCTGCTGAATACCCTGCCTGGAGTCGGTTTCAGCATCCAGGAAATGACCGAAATCGCACCGTGATCCAAGGGCACTTGCACTTTGATGGGTTAGGGGCTGAAAATGGGCAAAAAGTAATTTTGCCCATTTATGCCCATCGACAGCAACAGCACCAATAAAGCGTTAACCAGTTACTCTTCCTGCCCAGAGTTACTGGATGCTCACCTTGACGAACTACAAAAACGTTTTGGTATGGCCCTGTGGATGATCACCCGCCACCACAATGAAGAACTAACGGTACTGCGAACCCGGGATACTTATTACGGCTTGACCCAAGGCAGCCGCCTGCAATGGGCAAAAAACTATGGGGCCCGAATGCTGCAACAGGGCGCCCCCTGCATTACCGCCAACGCCCCGGCCACTCCGCTGTATAATCAGGCACCGATCAAAGATGAGCTGACAATCGGCGCCTATATTGGCTTGCCTCTGGTCGACCTAAAACACCAGCTTTTTGGCACCCTTTACGCACTGGATCCCACCCCCCAGAACCCAGCCTTGGAACAAGCCCTGCCCACTCTTCAGCATGAAGCACGGCTTATCAGCTTCTTACTAGCCCATGCCCTGCGTGACATCGAGCAACAGCGCATCAATATTTTCCTGGAACACCCAGATCGTTGCGTTGATACAGGCTTACCCAGCCAGCAGGGCTGGGCAGACATCATCACTCAGGAACAACAGCACTGTCGGGATTTTGGCATGGAATCGTCGGTGCTTGCTTTACAAGCACCCCAGGGTAGCAACAGCATAACGATCGCCGACTCTCTCGCGGCCCTGTTACGCGAGCAGGACAGCATTGCGCATCTGGGCAACAACCATTTCGGGATTCTTCTCGCTGACGCAGATTCCAACAAAGCGGAAAACACTATTCATCGCATTCGTGATGCGTTAAACGCCAAACAACTACTGGTCCGGATTGAACAGCGCCCCCTAAACAGAGCCCAGGAAATGGCGATATAAGAATGCGCTCCGCAGAGAAGAAATATACATTTAGAATTGCACTCTGACTTCCGTGCCTTTACCGGGTTCACTAGCTACCATCAACGACCAGCGATAGCGTTCGCACAGGCGCTGCACAATCGCCAACCCCAACCCATGGCCGCTTTCGATGCTCGTACCACGCTCAAAAGGTTGCATGATGCGCGATAATTCTTCCGCATCCATGCCCGCACCATAATCCACAACCTGCACCGCTTGCTCCATTACCACGATGGTGACATCACCCGATCCACTGTAGTTGATGGCATTGCGAACCAGGTTTGTCAGCACAATGGTCAACGCAGCTTCCGGGCAATTCACACTCAACAGTGCAGTCTGCCGGACCTGTAATCGAATGTGCTTGCGTTCGGCCAACGGGCTAAGGCGTTCGATCAAATTCACCGACAGATCATTAACAATCACGTCTTCACTTTGCTGGCTATGCTGCTCGGTACGAGCCAGCATCAGCAATGTCTCCAACGTCGCCTCCATATCATCAACCGTGTCATCCATACGCCGTATCAGTGGCCGATCCCCAATCTGAATCACCAGCAATTCCAGGTTGGCTCGAAACACGGCCAGTGGCGTACGTAACTCATGGCTGGCATCACGGGTAAACTGGCGCTCACGCTCTACAAACGACACTAACCGATTGGCATAACCATCCAAAGCGGTAACCAGCACAGCCACTTCACTGCCGGCGTCCGCCGCTATTTCGCTTAGATCAGGGCGAGCCACGCTTGGGTCGTTTACCGGAGTCTGTCGCAACGCATCAGAAAGCTGCACCAGTGGAGAGAGTAAATCGCGGGATTTTTTCCAACCGAGAAACGAGGTGATATAGATCACCAACAGCACCCCCGTCAGTGGTAAAATCCCGAACATGAATGCCAGCACTGACAAGCGCTTTTCATCAAAGATTAAATAAAGCCGGGCGTCATCGCGATGCTCGATATAAACAATAGGCCGTTCTCCGGCTAGATCCACACGTTGATAGCCATCAGGTAGATCCATGAGTACCTTCGGCACGGCATCATGCACCGCGTCACTGGTCAGCAAACCGAATAAGTGGCGGGTATTGGGCCGTGGTTGCGTTGAATTTGCCTCAAACAAAGACCAATAATGATCGGCCTCCTTGATTAGGGCCTGTTTGACCAACACATGCTCAATGATATTGGCCGTCGCCCATACACCCAGCACGGTGGCCAGACTGATCAGCAATAACTGAACCAGATAGACACGGGTTATACGATGCTGGACGCCGGTTTTTTTCATGCATAACTCATCATCAAAACGTTACATCAATGGCCGCAATATCGCCGGCTCAACTGACAACAGCTTTACTGAAACGGTAGTGTGCAACAAACCACTCTTGTCCCTCACCATAGTTAAACAACTCAGCACACGCCATGAAAAATATACGCCAACGCTGCAACCAGACTTTACCTTTCCCCTCGCCATAAACTTCATCCAGCAGGAGAATCAACTGTTCACGCTTTTCATCCGCCAACACCAACCAGGCCTCCAGCGTTCGTGCATAGTGCGTCCCATTCACCGCCCAACGCTGTTCCTCCTCAAGGTTCCCCGCGCACTGCGGCAGCCAATCATAGGCAGGCATCATTCCACCGGTGAAAAAATACTTAGCCATCCAGTCCTTGCTGCCTTCCGTCTCAAACAGGTACGTCAGATCATGATGGCAGAACACATGGATGAATAATTTCCCCCCCGGCTTCAACCAATCGTGAATACGTAACATCAAGGTTTTGTGATTTCGCATATGTTCGAACATTTCTACCGAAACCACCCTGTCATAGGGCTTGGAAGGCTGATACTGGGAAGCATCGACGGTAATCACGTCCACATTATCCAATCCGCGCTCAGCAGCGCGCCCTAAAATAAAGGCTCGCTGGGATGACGAATTGGAAATCGCTGTAATCCGACTATTGGGATACTGTTTAGCCATCCACAGTGTCAATGACCCCCACCCACAACCCATTTCCAGCACATCTTGACCATCTAACAAATCAGCTCGCTCACAGGTCATGGCCAACATCGCCCGTTCAGCATCGTCCAAGCAACTCGATGAACTAGGCCAATAGCCGCTGGAGTACTTCAAATGTGAGCCCAATACCTGCTCATAAAACCGAGCATCTACTTCATAATGCTGCTCATTGGCTTCATCTTGGCCCACCGCCACTGGCCCCTGCTGGAGAGCCGCTTCAAAGGTCTGACGGTTATCGCGCTGTTTTTCCTGCTGCAGCCGCTGTCTCAACAGACGACGAATACCCAAACGCACCAGCCCATCGGGTAACAGGCCAGATTCAGCCATTTGAATCATCATGATTTAGGTCTCCAAGGAAAGAACGCACTCGTGGTGCGCTGGTAGTCACGGTAATTATCACCGCGGGATTTCAGCGCCTGTTTTTCGGTATACGGAATGCCGGTGACAAACCACAGAAACACAAACATGGCCAACGGCAACAACCATAGCCATTCGCCGTGCAGCGCGCCGATGGCAATCACCGGGTAACTAACCCAGTGCAACCACTCGCCAAAATAGTTGGGGTGGCGGCTATACCGCCATAGTCCTTCACGACAGGTTTTGCCTTTGCTGTCCGGGCGCTTCTTAAACCTTGCTAACTGTTTATCTGCCAGAGACTCCAGAGCAATCGCAAACAAACCCATCCCCCCCCCGAGAAGAACCAGAGGCGTGGTGAAAAAGTCTTGCTCGGCCACCACCCAAAACGTCAGTGCAAAACACCAGGCCAGCAGCGCTTGGCCCCAATAAAAAAACAGAAAAACCGGCTGGGCCTTGCCTCCTAACGCCTCTCGCATAGCGGCATAACGTCCATCTTCTGATGTTTCCTGACTGACTCTTTGGAAAATATGACCGCCAAGGCGCAGCGACCACACCAATAAAAGACTGCCTGCAATCACACGGGGAAGCAGCGCGCCGCTACCTGTCAGCAAAAAGCTCATTCCGACAATACCCACGGACCAAGCCCAAAACACATCGACCCAACCGGCATTTTGAGTGCGCAGCTGTTGCAGCCACAACACCGTAGCCACCATCAGCAGAACAATAAGTAACAGGTAATGAATATTAAGCATTCTCTTTTCCCCGCATTGTCATCGTGGCAACTTGTGCCAATATTGGTACCGCTATGGCCCAACCAATAGCGTAAATAACCGCCAGCAATACCCAACCCTGTGGGGCACTCGCAGCCCCCAAACGCATACCCATAGTGACGGAAAAAACGCCTCCCACCGCACCAAATAAAGCAGCGAGAGCGGGGCGGCCACACAACCAGCCAAGGCTGTAACGAAAACTCACAGCAAACCCCATCCACAAAGCCCAAACCCAATGCGGAGCCCACCAACGATGCGGCCAATTCCTATATTCCAACACATCAGTCAATAGCCACAACGGCTCCATCACGACACATAGAGCCGCCCCTGCCACTACCAACACCCCATCGTTACGCCATCGACCGGTCAGTGCGACTTGCGTAATCAGCATGGCCAGCAACACACACCAAGCGAGCATGGCCCAACCCAGAGACGCGCCCAAAACGGCTGCTGGCCAGAGCAACTGGAAGGCAAGAAAATTCACAATGACAACATTAGCGGGCAGATTCATGGGTTGAGCTTGCGGCAGGCCTCGTCAAAGCCCCGTGAATCGTTATCCACATTCTTTACCCGGCTGGCCATACCTGCGTTGAAGTCTATTTTTCGAGGCTTCACACCCGATTCACTGCTTATTCGCCAGAGTGATCCGATGAATTCTTCCTTGAGATTACCCATTTCGTTATTGATGGCTGTGCTACTGAATGCGTGTAGCAGTACTGTCAAAGGCCCCTACGGGTACACAAACCAGTATCAGCAAGCACTCGCATCATCAGAAGCACAAGCCAGCCCCCCACCTGATAGCAGCGTAATAAATCGTTTTGCCGCTTTTTATAACCCACTGAACGCGACGCTGATTCCAGAACAAATCGACTCAATCTATGCCGACCCGGTGTATTTCAATGACACTCTAGTGACCCTGACAGCCCGAGACGAACTAGCCGCCCACTTACAGGCCACAGCAGAGGGCCTTAACAGCATGTCGTTGACGATTACCAAGGTTATCAATGACGGCAGCGATCTTTACTTACGCTGGGTAATGGACGCACGTTTTACGATGCTTGGAAGCGAACGGCTATCGCGCACGATAGGGATCAGTCAATTACGCTTTAATGCACAGGGACAAGTCATTTTTCAACAGGACTTCTGGGATAGCAGCCAAGGAGTTGATCAGCACTTACCCTTGATAGGACCAATAACACGATGGTTAAGAAAACACTGATAAGTCGAGCGGTACTGCTATTCGTTACTGCGATATTCACTGCCCCTGGCTACACCAGCGAGAACAACCAGCCTTGGCAGGTGTGTGCCCGTAGCGATGTAAAAGCACTGCGTTTCATTACGGTAGGAGAGGCCACTCTGTCACGGCACAAGTGCCAAACCAGCAACCTACAAAACCCTCCCATGCGGCTAAGCTTCCGCTACTTTCGTGAAGTGCCCGGTGATGCCTTCGCTAAGGCTGCACTCAATTTCCTGGAAAAAAATCTCAGCAAAGCTGACTTCGAACGCTATAAAGCGCGATTCAAACAATTCAACAACCATTATCAGGACATTGGTGACGGTGATGTCTATACCCTAACCTATCGCCCCAACAGCCTGACACTGGCACTTAACAACACCCTGCTGGCCACAGAAACCGGGGATGATTTTGCCCGCAACTATTTACGCATTTGGTTTGGTGAAACGCCTTATTCACGACCACTAAAAGAAAACCTACTACAGCGTTGATGCTCACTCGCTAACGGTTGCACGCCATGCGGGCAACCGTGATACTGACAAAGCATAATAATCAACACGTTGGGGGGGACCATCGAGCATGGGTAAGCTTTTTCATGTGGTAGCGACGACCGCCAAGCTAATCCGTAATAGCGACCGCCGCTCAGCGCTAAAAGGCACCGTCTTCATCACTCTCATTTCCATCTTGGTGTCCCTGGTGCTGACCAGCATTGGCATCATGCTGGTCGGTGAACGCGATTGGTTGTCGCCACTGGTTCTTGCCGTCTTACTACCCTTATTACTGGTTGCCCCACCGCTCTATCTATTCAGCTGCCGACTGGTCGCGCTAGACCGATATAACCACCAACTTCAACAACTGGCGCGAGAGGATCACCTCACCGGCTTGTTCAATCGCCCCCACCTGCTTGGCATGCTTGAACGGGAACTGGCGCTTAGCCAACGGCACAGTTACACCGTCTCCATCCTGCTTATCGAAATTGCGGATTTCACCCAGCTACTGGACCGTTACGGGCGCCATACTGGAGAAAAAGCCCTTCGCTTATTTGCAGACTGCATTCGGGAGAAAATCCGCGAGAGTGATCTATTTGGACGCTTTGATGGCGCTCAATTTCTTTTGGTGCTTCCCCACACCAATTTCGACGATGCCGCGCGCATGGGGGAAGGGTTAAAAACCTTGGCCAGCAATCTCGAGCTTTCCAGCCTAGGAGCGGCACCGCAGCCAGAAGAATCGGTTATCGTCTCAGCCCGTATCGGAGTCGCAAGCACTGAAAATAGCGGCCGCAGCCTTAACCCCCTGCTTAACGAAGCAGATTATGCGCTCTACCAGAACCGCAACGAAGGGCGTGAAAAAGTACTCCAACCCCCCTCATACAAAGACATCGCTGATGTAACACCTCAACAGGCCAAACAGGCTAATATTAAGGACCCACAAAAATAAAACTTTTAATGCTTTAACATTACAACGTTACAAAAAAACGCCTTCCTGCTACCGAATAAAATCCATATTTGTAAATTTTTTTATTAATCTCTATGTGAGGATTTACATGGGAGACAGGCTAGCCAACACTGGTAATGTGTTTGATCTGCCTACTGAATAAAATAAGGAAGGAGCTTATGAACGCTAAACGTTTTTTAGCGGCGAGCATTGCTTGCGCATCGGTCACCGCGACCACCACTGTCATTGCTGACGACATCCCCGAACAGTTTTTCTACTTCGGCGGGCACATCAGTGAAAATTGGCTGGACGTGGGTGACCACATTGACCAAAACACCAGCGATAGCGAAGTGACCCTTCCCGGCGCTCAAATGGGTTACCGCTTTAATCGTGACTGGTCCTTCCAAGGTTGGTGGGAGCGTAACAACTCCAACACCAATCTCGGCGGTGATGCCGATATCAATATTGCCCACGGCGCAATCCGCAAACATTTCGCAGGCAACTCCGCCTTCGAACCCTATGTGGGTATAGGTGCGGGTGAACTGCGTTTCGAGCCTACCAGCAACAGCTCAGACGACAATGCTGAAACAATCGGCACACTGGAAACGGGTTTCCAAACCCTCCTCCACCCACACTTTCTGCTGGACGTAGGCGCACGTCCTTACTACAGCTTTGACGCAGAGCGCTGGGATGCCGAAGTTTACGCTGGCCTTAACTTCCTAATCGGCGGTTCCAGCAACGAACAAGAACCGGCTCCGATCGAAAATGTCGTTACTGATAGCGATGGCGATGGTGTGCCAGACGACCGGGATCAGTGCGCCAACACCCCAGCAGGCGCGCAGGTAGATGCCACTGGTTGTGAACTGGACGACGACAACGATAGCATCGTCAACAGCATGGACGACTGCCCGAACACTCCTGCTGGGGCCCTAGTTGATGACAAAGGCTGTCAGAAATACCTAGAAAAGGACGTGAAGGAGACTCTGTACGTTGAATTCGGCCACGATAAAACCGAAGTCCGTCAGACCTCTTACCCGTCTTTGGAAAACCTAGCCGAAGACATGCGCCAGTACCCGTCAGCCAACCTAGTACTGGAAGGCCATACTGACAGCACTGGTTCAGCCGCTTACAACAAGAAACTGTCCCAGCAGCGTGCAGATGCTGTGAAGGCCGTACTGGTTGACAAGTTCGGCGTTAGCGCAGATCGCATCACCACTGTGGGTTACGGTGAAGAGAAGCCTATCTCTGACAACAAGACCAGCGAAGGCCGCGCCGAAAACCGTCGCGTAGAAACTATCCTGAAAGCGACCACCAAAGAAGCGCAGTTCCAGTAAGGAGCCACGCTAACTGAAAAGGGCCGGTTTTTACCGGCCCTTTTTTCGTTCTGTGATCTCAGCACTCTCACAGCAAGCAACACAACCTGAGCAGATCGTTTCTGCTGACGCCACGAAAGGTCTGTTTTCCCAGCAACGTTCTAACGCGGCCTCTTTCGACGATCCGCAAAGAAACGTTTGAGCAGCATAGCGCTTTCCTCTGCCAAAACGCCTTTTTCCACTTCCACCCGATGATTGTAGAAATCCACCGATGGCAGCTGCAACTGGCTTTCGCATACCCCCGCACGTGGCTCACTAGCGCCATATACAAGCCTGCCGATGCGGGCATGAACCATGGCACCAAAACACATGGTGCAGGGCTCTAGGGTGACATAGAGCGTACAACCGCTAAGACGGTAATTCTTTTCTGCAAGGGACGCACTACGCATGGCAATGATCTCCGCATGAGCACTGGGATCATTGGCGGTAATCGGCTGGTTATAGCCCTGCCCCAACAACTGCCCTCCACGAACCACCAGCGCCCCCACAGGCACCTCTCCCTGATCTGCCGCCTGACGAGCCAGCATTAGAGCCTGTTGCATCCAGTCTTGATCGTCCACCTACTCTCCTTAATTCACGCCCCAGACTAACTCGCCCAGCAAGCACAACACACCAAGTGTACCGCAAGCCTCCTGCGCACAGAATGAGGCAAGGGCAGCCACTGCTGGCGTAGCGTCTGCTTTTCATTACAATCAGGGCACCACACATATTGAGAGCTGTTATGACTGTCATTGGCACCCCTTTCACCGACAACGCCACCCGTGTGATGCTGCTGGGTTCCGGCGAGCTAGGCCGCGAAGTTGCTTTGGAACTAATTCGCTATGGCTGCGAAGTGATTGCGGTGGATCGTTATGCTCACGCTCCTGCCATGCAGGTCGCCCAACATAGTCATGTCATCAACATGCTGGATGGCACCGCCCTGCGAGCAGTAGTCGAACAGGTAAAACCTGCGCTGATCGTTCCGGAAATTGAAGCTATCGCCACAGACGAACTGGTTAAGCTGGAAGCAGAAGGCTACACAGTGGTACCCACCGCTCGCGCTGCACAGCTAACCATGAACCGCGAGGGCATCCGCTGCCTTGCAGCAGAAGAACTATCATTGCCCACCTCACCCTATCGCTTTGCAGATAGCCTGGCAGGCTATCAACAAGCCGTGCGCGAAATTGGCTTCCCCTGCGTGGTCAAACCGGTGATGAGCTCTTCAGGGAAAGGCCAAAGCACCCTGAAAAACGAAGCCGACATTCTGCCCGCGTGGGAGTACGCACAATCCGGCGGGCGCGCAGGTAAAGGACGGGTCATCGTGGAAGGGTTTGTGGACTTTGACTACGAAATCACCTTGCTAACGGTACGCCACAAGGCCGGCAGCGAGATTAAGACCAGTTATTGTGCCCCCATTGGTCACCGCCAAGAAAACGGCGATTATCAAGAATCTTGGCAGCCACAACCGATGAGCGCCGCAGCATTACAAGCATCTCGTGAAGTCGCACTGGCCATTACCGATGCCCTTGGCGGCTTGGGTATTTTCGGAGTCGAATTATTTATCAAAGGCGATCAGGTGTACTTCAGTGAAGTCTCCCCCCGCCCCCACGACACCGGGCTGGTCACACTGATTTCCCAAACCCTATCCGAATTCGCCTTGCATGCCCGCGCCATTCTCGGCCTGCCAATACCAACCATTGAACAACGAGGGGCGTCGGCTTCCTCCGTGCTACTGATACAAGGCCAGTCTGAAGCCATGCGCTACCATGGCCTGAACACGGCCTTAGCCAACGCGGATACGGAAGTGCGACTGTTTGGCAAGCCGGACATCAACGGCAGCCGCCGGCTGGGGGTGGCATTAGCAAAAGCAGATACTATTGACGCAGCACGAGACAAAGCCAACACCGCTATTGCAGCATTCAAGGTCGACCTGTAAACCCTCGTTATAAAAGGAATCAAATATGCAGAACCAAGACACACACAGTAAAGTGATTGGTTATCTACTATGGATCTTTGGCTTCATGGGTGCCCACCGTTTTTACTATGGCCGCCCGCTCACAGGCACGCTTTGGTTCTTTACCCTGGGGCTGTTCTTCATCGGTTGGATTATTGACCTGTTCCTGATTCCCGGCATGGATGACGCGGCGGACACGCGCTACGAGGCAGGCAGTATTGATTACAACCTCAGCTGGATTTTTCTCACCTTCTTGGGCATTTTCGGTGTTCACCGCTTTTACATGGGCAAAGTCGTCACTGGCATTATCTACCTGCTTACCGCAGGCCTGTTCGGACTAGGTATTCTCTATGATTTCTGGACACTGAACGGTCAGATCACAGAGAAAAATCGTCTGGCTTAATGCCCTGCGTAACCTAATATGGAAAAGCCCGATGCTTGACGTTGAAAAGACCTGACGCGATCGTCTTTATCTTTTAGCGCCCAACATCGGGCGCTAGGGATCCGATCAGCTAATCAGTTTTTCATCGCGTACTTTCCTGCCCCCAAGAATACTAACGCCGCCGCGGTGAACAAATAGAACGCCTGCAGTTCAATCGCCCAGCCACCAGTATTATTCAGGCTGAAAAGCTCTCCCATATGCGCTAATACCAGAGCGACCAGCATGTTGGTGACAATCAAGCCGGCGCCAATGCGTGTCTGATAACCCATAATGATCATCACTGGCGCGATCACCTCGCCAATGAATACCCCATAGGCCAAAACCCCAGGGAGATCATGCTGCGCTAACATAGCGAAAATCCAGCCCACGCCAGCATGAAGCTTATGGACACCATGCAACAGCAGCATTAGCCCTAAAGACAGGCGTAAAATTAGCTTTCCTATATCTGGATTATTCACTATTTTCAGGCTCCATCGACTACCGCTTTTAAAATCCATTCTTCACTTTCCTGAAAAAAAAGCAAAGACCACATCAAAGTCTAACCCTGCTTGGTGATGCACATTGAGGCCAACCCTTCGACAACGCATACTGCCCGTTTCACTGTCGGAATTCACCATGCCCACGCTAACGGCCTGGGAAACCCCCAAAGCGGGTAGCCTTGCCAGACTGACCCAAAAAACAATGCCTCTACCGACATTACCGCTCGGGCAGCTACGCATAGGCGTCCATGCAGTAGGCCTGAATTTTGCCGACATTTTCGCTCTCACCGGACTGTATTCCGCAACGCCACAAGGCGCGTTCACCCCAGGGCTGGAATTTTCCGGCACGGTCATCGATGCTGGGGCTCACAACAAAGCGACTGACAGTCTGTTTAAGGTGGGCGACCGGGTAATGGGCGTGACCCGCTTCGGCGGTTATTGCTCCGTGATTGATAGCGAACCTGATTATTTGATGCCACTGCCCCACCACTGGGATTTTCCTCAGGGCGCGGCTTTCCCCGCCCAGACACTCACCGCCTGGTATGCACTGACGACCTTGGGCAACCTCCAACCCGACCACAACGTCCTGATTCACAGCGCCGCTGGCGGTGTCGGTTTGCAAGCCATGAAGCTGACGCAAGCGCTGGGCGCCACCCCCGTGGGTACTGTGGGTAATCCAAACAAAGCACGAATACTGCAAGACATGGGTTTTAGCGATGTGTTGGTACGGCAACGGGATTTTTCACGGCAACTGACAGAAAGCGGCCACCGTTTTGATCTAGTACTCGATGCCATAGGCGGCACCGTCCAGCAAGCCAGCTTTGCAGCACTCAATCCCATGGGCCGTCTGGTGGTTTTCGGCGCCGCCGAATTCACACCGACCGGCAACCGCCCTAATTATCTTAAAGCCGCCTGGCGTTACCTACGCCGCCCTCGCTATGACGTCATGGACATGATCAGCAACAACCGATCGGTAATGGCTTTTAACCTGATCTGGCTATGGGAACAAAAAACCATCATGCAGACCTTGCTACGCGAACTACAAGCCATTGATTTACCCCCACCTCACGTTGGCCACCGCTTCGCCTTCGACGATGCCCATGCCGCCTTAGCACTACTGCAATCGGGTCAATCCGTGGGCAAGGTGGTTCTTGAAGTGCCTCAATAGCTCATACGCAATCCCCGGGGAAAGCGCTACAAGAAAAGTTGGCGAACCTGATCAGCACTCTCTGGCCGCACCACCCGGTTTATTTCCTCACCATCACGAATCGCTATCAATGTTGGCCATAACTTCACACGGAAACTGCGGCCCAGGGGCCTACCCGGCCCGTCTGCTATCTTTTCATGCTTGAGCTCAGGGTGTTCCGCTAGCGCCGCTTCGATATCCGGTTGTGCGGCAATGCAGTAGCCACACCAATTGGCGCCAAACTCAATAACCCTCAGCCCGGCACTCTCATCCAGCTGCTCGCGGGTAATGCTCTCATCCTCATACTCACGCACATACGTCATCACTTTCTCCAACTCTCTAGACGGCTATGCCGCAGGAGAGATACCGGCCAATCTTATGCTTAGATAATTTCTCTGTCATGATTTCGCGGCCAGAGAACCCAGGTGGTGCTGTGAGCGATCCCGTTGCGAACAACGCGAAGGCATTTATATCATCACCCTGAATCGCCAGGATAAACGCTACGCTGTAGACCGCCCACCGCTGATGCGCTGCGCGCTACTTTATACAACGCCGGGCAGAACCCGGCTCAGCATCTGGCTATTTTGCATGGCTCCGACAGTAACTCTGGCTGTCAGCATACAGCTACAGCTAAGCCGACCTACGGAAAATAAGAGACAAAAAAGCCGGCACTGATTGCCGGCTTTTTTGTCGGCGCTACCGACCGTCGATTAGCGCACTACCACAAAGAAAACGCCACCATTGCGGTTAACCCGCAACAACAGGGCAGCTTCTTTATCGTCCACCGCTTTACGTAATCCGTCCATGGTTTCAACATCCTGTCGATTCACGTTGATGATCACATCACCTTTACGCAACCCGGCACGCCAGGCGGGAGAGCCTCGTTCTACTTCGTCCACCAGCACGCCCGTGTCGGCATGTTGCAATTCGCCTTTTCTCAAGTCGCGCAGATTGGCACCTTCCAGGAATTTGGAAACCACCTCACCACCTGCGGTTTCCCGCGATAACTCGCTAATCACAGCAGTAATATTTCTCTTGTTACCCTCACGGAGGATACTGAGAGTGACCTTCTCGCCCACCGGAGCCATACCCACTTTATTGCGCAGGTCCGCGGCTCGGTTTACCGGGCGGCCGTCCACGGCAGTAACGACGTCACCACTTTTCAAACCCGCTTTCTCTGCCGCACTATCTTCAACCACTTGAGTAATGACTACACCACGCTGGCGCTCTACACCAAAGGCTTCAGCCAATTCAGCCGTTAAGTCCTGAATGGTGACACCAAGCATGCCACGGCGTACTTCACCGTGTTCAATCAACTGCTGCATCACGTTTTCGGCCATCTCCGTGGGGATGGCAAAACCGATGCCCACATTACCGCCGGCTGGGGCCAAAATGGCGGTATTTATACCGACCAACTCGCCGTTCAGATTAACCAGCGCCCCACCAGAGTTCCCAGGATTAATGGAGGCATCGGTCTGAATAAAGCTCTCGTACCCTTCAATGCCAAGACCAGTACGCCCCAGTGCAGACACGATACCGCTGGTCACCGTTTGCCCAAGCCCAAAGGGGTTGCCGATGGCCACCACAAAATCACCCACCCGCAAGCCTGTGGAATCAGCAATCGCAATCTGAGTCAGGCGCTCCGCATCTTCGAGTTTAAGTACGGCAAGATCCACTTCATCATCCACTCCCACCAGCTCCGCCGACAGTTCACGTCCATCAGTGAGAGTGACTTCAATGTTGTCAGCATTCTTAACCACATGGGCATTGGTCAGCACATAACCTTCTCTAGCATCCACAATGACCCCGGAGCCGGCACTAACCGCACGGCGCTCTGCAGGCCGCTGTTGTTCCGGTATATTGAAGAACCGGCGAAAGAAAGGGTCATCCATTAATGGGTTTCGCGCTGCCCTCACCCGGGTTTCGATAGCGATATTGACCACCGCCGGGGAGGTTTTCTCCAGCATGGGGGCCAGAGAGGGAAGCGCATCGCCTTCAGCGGTGACGGCAGGCAAGGCCGCATGAACCGGGGAAAAGGCCAGGTATAACAACATCAGCACACAGACAAGAGAAAGACTCGGCTTATTTTTCATAGACAACGTTTTTTCAAACAACGGTTGTTCCTCCTGTTGCAAGGAAACATCATCGTTAAAAACGATGATGAGCTAAAGGCAGTAGCGGATGACACCCAGAAATGCTTGTAGCACAAAGCGGGCACTAAGGATTGGGGGTCACCCACTTTTTTCTGACCAGAACAATCCGCTACGGTTCCGAAGCAAACAGACGAACGTGGTTATACTCTTGCGATTCCCCTAAGTCCGGCCAAGTACAAGATTCCCATTCTCCTAGTAAACGGTAACCTGGCGGGTTCAGGTCTGGCACCCGAGAGTCCGCCAACAGCACCGCACTGGCCAACTGCAACTGGGCCAGTAACGGCAGATTATCTCGGTCATAAAGGATATCAGCGGCGGTGGTTAAATCTGCTTCTTGTAGGGCCGCACTGAGATCATTACTCAAGCTCACATCAACACCGTTTTCCCGGGCGTTCATGGCCGTGGCAGTGAGCGCATCCTCATCCAAATCACAGGCAATCACCTTACGCGCCCCAGCCATGGCGGCGGCAATCGCAACCACCCCTGAACCCGGGCCGACGTCCACCACACAGCGTCCAGCTACACAACTGGGGTTATCCAGTAGATATCGCGCCAGTACCTGGCCCGAAGCCCAGCAGAACGACCAATACGGGGGCTCTTCCATAATTGCATTAACAATCTCTGGAGCCAGAGCTTGCTCAGGGAACAACTCATCGAGCAACCACAGGCGCAGGGCCGGTGTTTGCGGCAAAGGCTGGCACGACAAAGACACCGTCGGCAGCACACGATGCAGCCGTTCATGCAGGGCCTTAAGCCCTACTCTTTCCTGTTCTATTGGCATAATCTCAAATCTTCTTTTTCGCCTCTCTAACATCCTTAAAAAGAATCACAAAATGACTGTCAGACAGGGATGAATTGGTTTGATTACGCTGCTCGTCAGCGTTACTAGCGCCCCCTCTGCTACGCACGCGAAATCTGACCAGATCGTGTACCTGATGCCTATCGTAAGCGTTTTTGAGCGCTGCCCTAGAGGGCGTGACCACGGGCATATTCTATAAAGCCGATACTACTGCGGCGGTGGATCAGATTCGCCACGGCAAGGTCGTTGGTCGCGATGATCGCTCTGGCCTGCGAACGAGGCACCGATATTCGCCGCCTGCGCTACGCCACCATGGACAATACCCTGCGGTTCCCGGCGTGGGGGGCAATAATGCTCGGGCCGGTGGCGTCTATCGCAACCAACAAAGCCGCCACTACGCCTCCGTCTGAGTCTTCTGCAACAGCGCCGTAAGCGCGGCACTGTCTTTCACCTGCCCTTCTTCATCCAGCTCCGGATACGGCACGCCGTGGGCATCGCACAAGCGGGCAATACGGGCATAGCCCCAGCGGAACAACAGCTCATGATAGCGGGCCGCGGCCACCCGAGGCTGGTCATAAAAGCCCTTGGCACGGCGCTGCTCGCAGGCCTCGGAAAGAATGATCGCCGCCGCCACACTCACGTTAAATGACTCCACCATACCCATCATGGGAATGGTTACATTCTGATCCACCGCGCTGGCCACCTCATCGCTGACGCCAAACTTTTCAGTCCCCAACAGCAGTGCAGTGGGACGGGTGTAATCTACCTGCCGATACTCAATAGCGTCATCCGACAGGTGTGCCGCCAGCACCTGTACCCCCTGCCCCTGCAATTCACGGATCACGTCGGTGCTTTCATCGCGTTTGTGCACCTGCACCCAACGCTGGGAACCCATGGCCGTCCCTGCAGCCATGCGGGCACGATTTTTAGGCAGCACCGCATGTACATCAAGAATGCCCACCGCGTCGCAGGTGCGCACAATGGCGGCGATATTATGGGGTTTGTGAACACCGTCCATAATGACAGTCAGATCAGGCTGGCGGCGGTCCAGGGTATCGCAAATGCGACGGTAACGTTCCGGGGTCATGGGTTTTCCTTAGAGCCTATTCAGATCACTACACCGCTTCGCCGGCCGTCTTCATTCAGTAAAGAGACCGCTCGCTTATGAGTGCGATTATGTGGTGTCGCTATTCTACATGAACAAGCGCAATCGCGGGCGGCCCGACTGCCACTGACGCGCCGAATCCTATAGTCTTGTGCGCTAAAAAATTCACTTATCGGAGGCCCTAATGTCTGACACTCCATCCCGCCGCCTGCCTTTAGACGGCGTGCGCGTTATCGAACTGGGACAACTGCTGGCCGGGCCGTTTACCGGCACTCTGCTGGCTTACTTCGGCGCCGATGTGGTGAAAGTGGAGCCGCCCGGTGGTGACCCGATTCGCGGCTGGCGCAAACTGGACGAGAATGGCACCTCGTTCTGGTGGCGCAGCCTGGGGCGCAACAAGAAGTCGGTGACCCTGGATTTGAAAACCGACCAAGGCAAAGCACTGGCCCGTCGATTGATGGTGGGCGCCGATGTGGTGATCGAAAACTTCCGCCCCGGCACCATGGAAAACTGGGGATTGGGCCCGGACAGTTTTGCCACCGATAACCCCGGGTTAATCTATACCCGTATTTCCGGCTACGGACAGACCGGCCCCTACGCCAACAAACCCGGCTACGCCTCGGTGTGCGAAGGCATCGGAGGGCTGCGCTATGTGAATGGTTTCCCCGGCGAGCGCCCGGTGCGCCCCAACCTGTCGCTGGGTGACACCATTGCCGGTCTGCACGCAGCCCTTGGCATCCTGCTCGCCCTGTTCGAGCGCCAAAACAGTGCGCGTGGCCAAGTCGTGGACATCGCCCTGTACGAATCCGTGTTCAACCTACTGGAAGGCGTGATTCCCGAATTCGATGGAGCCGGCGTGATTCGTGAACCCGCAGGCTCCACGGTCACCGGCATTGTGCCCACTAACACCTACCGCTGTGCCGATCGCAAATTCGTGGTGATTGGTGGCAATGGCGATTCTATTTTCAAGCGTTTGATGGCCGCTGCGGGCCGGCCAGATATGGCCGAAGACCCGGCCATGGCCAACAATGCCGGCCGCGTTGAGCATGAAGAGGCCATTGATGCAGCATTGGACAGCTGGTGTCGCAGCCTGCCCAGCGACGACATTCTCGCCATCCTCGCCGAGGCCCGAGTGCCTTCCGGCCCCATCTATTCTGTAGCCGACATGATGGAGGACCCTCACTTTCAAGCCCGCGGCCTGTTCCAGCAGGTAGAGATCAACGGTAAACCCTTAAAAGTTCCGGCGATCACCCCGCGATTAGCTGACACCCCCGGCAAAACCCGTTGGCCAGGCGGAGAGGTGGGCAGCCATAACCACAGCGTACTCCGTGATGAACTAGGCCTAAGCGACGCGGAATTTGCTGAGCTACAGGCCCAGGGAATCATTGGCTAAATTGTGATGCTGTACGGCAGGCGAAATTGACAAAAAAATGGTTCCAAGAGTAAAACAAAGGTGCGTCGCGGGTTGCAGCAAACCATGCTCACTCTTTGCGTAACACACAGAAACTGCTTCACGACAATAAACGGGGCACCGTCATGAGCCAAATTCTCTGGATTGGGATGTTCATTGTGGCAGCAGGATTGCTGGGGGCTGGCGTGTATTTTCATTTGCGTCGAGAGGCACTGGGTTCAGATCCAATTTTGATTACCAGCTGCTACCTGAGTGGTGCGAGCTTACTCGTGGGTAACTTCATCATTCCCCTGTTCTAGGAAGCCGCTGGCCCGGCGGGCACTGAGCTGGCTATAGAGATTATTCATGACGCGCTGGGCAATCAAGCGAGCACGGTCAGTCATCGGCCCGTGAAAGTTGCCGTCCAGGTTCGCCATAAAATGCCCCAGCCACCGTTCGTGATGCTCCCCGGTCAGCGGCTCACGATCATCCAGCGCCCGATGCTTGGCCATCATGTGCCGCTGATAACCCTGTTCACCGAGTAGCATTTTGTACCAGTACTGGCAGATGGTCGGCAGGTGCTGCTGCAGGTCGATACCCGCCACCGCCAAAAATACCGGCGCCATGACTGGATCATTCAGCAAGCGCTGATAAAACCCGTGGACCATGGCATCAATATTTTCCCGACAATCCAGATCCGGCAGCTCACTATCCTTGGCCGACGATTCACCGGGCCGAAAATATCCAACCGCCGTCATTCTGCTTTCCTCGGGCGAGCGTCCAGCCTGTTGCCTGTGGTTACGCCCTCTACCACTCAATCCGCCCGGTGAGAATATCTTTGAACATGACGAAATCACCCGCAAGGCTGTACCAAGGGTGCTTGAACGTGGCTGGGCGGTTTTTTTCAAAAACATAATGTCCCACCCAAGCAAAGCCATAGCCCACTATCGGTAACAGCAATAGCCCCCACAGGTTGCCGGTCATCAACACACCGGCCAGCACACCGAACAGCCCCAGGGTGCCGAAAAAGTGCAGCCGGCGGCAGGTAGGGTTGCCATGCTCCTGCAGGTAATAGGGATAAAACTCCGCAAAGCTCTGAAAATTGGATTGCTTGATGGTCTCCATGGGGCCTCCTGTTAAGAGCTTTTGTTCTAATAAGTTATCGCGCCACAGCGAGGGCGCTCATCGTTGTAGCCAACAGCAGCGTAATAAACACTACGTTTCATTGTAACGCAGTAGACAGGTTTCAACGGGTCAATTTGTTGTGATTTAACGCCAATCAGATGGCGCAGGCAGCCATTGCAGTGCCCCAACGATCATGGACAATGTCGTACTTTCACAATAAATATAGCGTCGGCCTCTACTATCGCCGCCTGCATACTCCTTGTACGACCCTTTTAGCGAGACAATTATGGCCCTTCGCCCGCGTGTACGCCGCCTGATCAGTAAGCATGGCAACCCTATTCCCCGCAGCCTTGATGAACTAACCCTGCACGGTGATGAAGCGCCACTGAGCAAAACGGGCATGGGCTCCGAACAGGTTGAGGCTATCTGGCGTGCCACCCGCAAACTGTATCGCAGCGGCATGAGCCCAGCGATCAGCCTGTGCCTGCGTCGCCACGGCGAGCTCATGCTTAATCGCAGCATCGGCTATGCAGACCCACAGGCGCAACGCATCATGACACCAGATACTCCCGTGTGCCTGTTCTCTGCCTCCAAGGTGGTTAGCGCTATGCTGCTGCACCATCTAGTAGAACAGGGCCAGATCAGTCTAGATGATAAGGTAACCCGCTATCTGCCCGCCTACGGCCAGAACGGCAAGGGCCGGACAACCCTGCGCCATCTGCTTACCCATCAAGCCGGCATTCCACGCCCCCAAGAGCCGCTGGAAACAGACATCCTCTACCGGCCGCAGGAAATAATCGACATTCTCTGTGCCGCCAAGCCCAGCGGCCTCAATACGCAGGCTTACCATGCCATTACCGCAGGCTTCATTCTTGGCGCCGTGGTTGAAGCGGTAACCGGCGAATCCCTGAATGCCACCCTGGACCGGGTCATCCGCCAACCCATGGGAATGAAATACTTTACCTTCGGCAAGACCGGCGAAGAACGTGCGGTAGATGTATCCACTGGGGTGCCGTTGAAACTGGTCGATCTGTTTCTCAATTATGCTGTGGGCGGCAGCATTGATGAAGTGGTGGAGGTCACCAACGATGATCGTTTTCAAGAGGTGATCGTGCCCGCAGGCAACCTCTACGCCACCGCAGAAGAGGCCAGCCGTTTTTTCCAGATGTTGCTCAACAATGGCCGCTATGGTGACCAACAGATCTTCCAGCCAGAAACCGTTGCCCGTGCACTGGAGCCTGCCTACCACCGGCCTCGCTTCGACCGCACCCTGATGCTGCCACTGAATTTCTCCAGCGGCTTCATGCTCGGCAACCGGGGCATGAGCATGTTCGGGCCCGGTGCCCCGGAAGCCTTCGGGCATTTGGGCTTTATCAGCATCTACTGTTGGGCCGATCCACAACGCGATCTAAGCGGCGCCCTGCTGACCACCGGCAAAGGGATAATCGGCCCCCACTTGCCCGCCCTGCTCGGCTTACAGCACACCATCAACCGGCATACTCGGCTGCGCCGAGCCTGACATATCACGCCCCTGCTGTTTTTACCGTCGCACGTGCTGCGTGGAGCAGAGCGCGCTTTTATTCCACTACGGGCATATCCTGCTGATTCTGGAAATACAGGCCTCCACACTGTGCACCTAGTTTCCATACGATCACCCAACGCCGTTTGAAAAAACGGCCGGTTGATACCAGGTTGCAGCCGCTAAGCGACATAAAAATGCCCGCATAACGCGGGCATTTTTATCAATCACAGAATGTAGATCAAGCCAGTTTCAGGCGCTTACGTTCTGCCGATAAGGCCATAAACAGGCTCACACACATAAACAACAATACAATGGTAAACGGCAGGCCCGTAGTGACCGCACCGGATTGCAGAGCCTTGAGCGCTTCTTTACCGCCACCGTACAGCAACACGCCAGCGATCACCCCTTCCATTACAGCCCAGAAAATACGCTGAGGAACCGGGGCATCGAGCTTGCCGCCAGCGGTAATTGAATCAATCACCAGAGACCCCGAATCAGACGAAGTCACGAAGAACACTAGCACCAGCGCAATACCCAAGAAGGAAATAATCCCCGTCCACGGCAAGTGAGCCAGCATCTGGAACATGGCCAGGGAGGCATCACCCACCCCATTTGCCAATTCACCCACGCCATTGATGGATTGCTCCAGCCCAGTGGCACCGAACGCGGTCATCCAGATAATGGTGATCACTGTGGGAACCAGCAACACTGCCACAATGAATTCTCGCACGGTACGGCCTTTGGAAATACGCGCAATAAACATCCCCACAAACGGCGACCAGGAAATCCACCACGCCCAGTAGAAGACGGTCCAGCCGTGCATCCATTCCCCGTCTTCACGGCCAAACCAAGTACTCAGAGGAATAATATTACTGATGTAATCCACCGCCGTGGTGCCAAAACCCGTGAGAATCAACGCGGTGGGACCCGCGATAATCACAAATAGCAGAAGGAAAACGGCCAGGCTCATGTTGATATTACTGAGCACTTTCACACCACCATCCAAGCCACGGATCACCGATAGCACCGCAACAGCGGTAACACCGACAATGATGCCGATCTGTACGTTAATGGCGTTGGGCGTGTCAAACAGGAAGTGCAAGCCACCGGAAGCCTGTTGAGCACCCAGCCCCAGTGACGTGGCCAGACCAAAGATCGTCGCCAGCACAGCAAGAATATCGATGATATGCCCCGGCCAGCCCCAGCAGCGCTCACCCAGCAAGGGGTAAAAAGCCGATCGGATAGTCAGCGGCATTCCTTTATTGTAGGAGAAAAAGGCCAGCGACAATGCCACTACAGCGTAAATTGCCCAAGGGTGCAGACCCCAATGGTACATGGTAGCGCCCATCGCCATATGCCGGGCCTCTTCTGAGCCGGCTTCCACCGCCAACGGCGTGCCGTACCATTGCCCATTAAGATAGGCTACCGGTTCCGCCACGCTCCAGAACATCAGGCCAATGCCCATCCCTGCTGCGAACAACATGGCAAACCAGGACAGAGTAGAGAATTCCGGCTTGGCATTTTGCCCACCGAGGCGAATTTTCCCCAACGGCAGTACCGCCAACATCACGCAAAATAAAACGAAGACATTCCCGCTCACCATGAATAACCAGTCAAAGTGCTCAATAACCCAGCCTTTGGAGCCATTTAGCAAAGCGTTAGCTTGTTCAGGGAAAATTAATGTGCCAATCACAAAAGTAAGAATCAGTAATGCACTGATAAAGAAGACAGGATTGTGCATGTCCATTCCCATGACCTGCACGTTATCTTGGCCGACGTCATAGTCGGTCTCGTAATTAATTTTCATCTAAGCTCCGTATTCCGTCTTGCTTCGAGGGGCAGATTACCTGCCTTGCAGCCAGTCGGCTCGGACGATGCGAGGAAACCGAGTTGATCTCCTCTATAGCCTCACAGCCAAACATCATCTGAACGCGAAGCGACCCTGCGAGTCGCAGCTTTATCAGATCGTCAAAAATATAAACCTGCGCTAACCCTCTGCCCAGAGGCGCTAACGATGAAGCCATACGCCGGCCCAATGACACTTGGCGTTGCCAATAACGATGTTTTCATCAGTCTCTCCCTTCTTGGTCGTTTTAAACAGACTAGATGGTGGTCAACCAATGTCAAAGCCTCTCTGTAACGATGCAGTGGCACGCACAAAATGGGCTATTAGATTTGGTCAGGGGGGCAGGAACAAAGTCCAGCCAAAGATGGGCACAGTCAGCCCAGAGAGGAGGTATTACACGTAGGTGGTTTCAATAATCTCGACACCGGGTCGCCGTTCCTTTCGCCACAAAAGAACGCGCATGGTACCACACTGCGTAAGCACCCGCTTTTAGCACCCGCATCCGGTGGCGCCAGTCCGGCCCGCCCGTATCCATAAAAAAACGGAGCCAATGGCTCCGTCTTTTTATGTCCACAAGCTTAAGACATGTTTGACAGAATTGCGCCTTTCACCGCATCCAGATCCGCATCAATGGTCACCATGCGACTGTCCTGACACTGAGCAATGGCCGTGTCAGGGTCTTTCAAACCATTGCCTGTCAACGTGCAAACGATGGTAGAGCCTTCCGGAATCTTGCCAGATTGAATATCTCGCATGGCACCACCGATTGACGCGGCGGAAGCAGGCTCACAGAAAATGCCTTCTTTTTCTGCCAGCAATTTCTGTGCCGTCAAAATCTCGTGATCACTCAGCTCGTCGAACCAACCTTTAGACTCTTCCTGTAGCTTCCAGGCCTTGTCCCAGGACTGCGGGTTACCGATACGAATAGCGGTTGCTACCGTTTCCGGATCCTCAACCCGCTCGCCACGCATAAAGGGCGCAGAACCTTCAGCCTGATAACCAACCATCTTCGGCGCCGCATTTACGATGCCTGATTTGTGGTATTCGCTGTAGCCCATCCAATGTGCAGTAATATTACCTGCATTGCCCACAGGCAGGCAGTGGTAGTCTGGCGCGCGCCCCAGTTCTTCCACAATTTCGAAGGCAGCAGACTTCTGGCCTTGCAGACGATACGGGTTTACCGAGTTCACGATGGTCACCGGCGCCTTGTCAGCCACCTGTTTAACCAACTCCATACCCTGATCGAAATTGCCACGGATCTGCATGATCACGGCACCATACATCATCGCCTGAGCCAGCTTGCCCATGGCAATCTTGCCTTCCGGAATCAGTACGAAAGCAGTAATGCCCGCACGAGCTGCATAGGCTGCAGCGGCTGCAGAAGTGTTCCCGGTGGAAGCACAGATGATGGCATTACTGCCCTCTTCCACGGCCTTGGTCACCGCCATGGTCATACCACGGTCCTTAAAAGATCCCGTGGGATTAAGACCTTCGTATTTGACGTAGATATCCACGTCCTTGCCCAACAACTTGGGAATATTCTTCAGGCGAATTAGCGGGGTATTCCCCTCACCCAAGCTGATGATCGGCGTGTCATCATTCACCGGCAGGTGGTCACGGTAGCGGTTGATCAAGCCGGTGTAACGGTCACGAAAAGGCATGGTTAGGTCTCTGTTTCTAGTGTAAAGCCTCTAATCTAGGCTCTACGGTTCTTGAATGTGGTCATATTGAGCGACACGACATACGCTAGATGCGTGAGGCCGAACGCTTAAACCGCAGCGTCCAACATCGGAAATCAAGCGTCCAGCATTTCTACTCGAATCCGCATTATATCGCTATTCACCGACTCAAGGGCACCGATCTTGGCGAGGGCGGCACTCATGTCTCCTTCGCGGACCACGTGGGTCATCATGACAATGGGCACCAAACCCTGATCCACGTCACGCTGCACCAGGGCATCAATGCTGACATTATTGTCGCTGAGAATGCGCGTTACGTCAGCCAATACACCGGTCTTATCTTGCACGTGCAAACGTAGATAGAAGCTACAGGACACATCGTCGATGGTGAGAATCGGCTCATCAGACATCTGGTCTGTATGGAAGCCTAGGTAAGGTACCCGCTCGTCATAGTCTACGGTCAGCGCACGGCCCAGTTCGATGATGTCCGCCACCACCGCAGACGCGGTGGGCTCGGCACCCGCACCAGCACCGTAGAACAGTGTCGGCCCGACGGCGTCACCGTCGATCATGATCGCGTTCATTACGCCATTCACTGCAGACAGCATGGTTTCCTTGGGAATTAGGGTTGGGTGCACACGCAGCTCAATCCCGTTACCGGTGTCCTTGGCAATCCCCAAGTGCTTAATGCGGTAGCCAAAGTGCGCGGCGCTGGCCACATCTTCAATGGTGATCCGGCTGATGCCTTCGGTGTAGACCTTGGAGTATTGCAGCGGGATACCAAAGGCAATAGAAGCCAGAATGGTTAGCTTGTGGGCCGCGTCAATGCCTTCCACATCGAAGGTAGGGTCCGCTTCCGCATAGCCCAATTGCTGCGCTTCGGCTAGCACGTCATCAAAAGCGCGGCCGCCCTCTTCCATCTCGGTAAGGATAAAGTTGCCGGTGCCATTAATGATCCCCGCCAGCCAGTTCACGTGGTTCGCGGCCAGACCTTCGCCCAGGGATTTGAGAATGGGAATCCCGCCAGCCACAGAGGCTTCGAACGCCACATCCACGCCATTATCCTGAGCCGCCTGGAAAATTTCGTTACCGTGTTCGGCAATCAGCGCCTTGTTGGCAGTGACAACGTGCTTGCCATTTCTAATGGCGGTAAGTACCAACTCACGGGCAGTATCAATGCCGCCAATAAGTTCTACCAAAATGTCGATATCTGGATCTGTCGCCACAGCAAAAATATCGCGAGAAAGGCGAATATCACTGGTATCACAGGCCGCATTGTCGCGGCGCGCACCGATATGGGTAATTTCAATCGGACATCCGACGCGTCGAGCAATATCCCGCGCGTTACGCTTCAACACATTCACGGTGCCTGAACCAACCGTACCCAGACCAGCAATACCCACTTTCACCGATTTCACGACATTTCCTCTCTTTATTCAGGGGCGCCGAGGCGCATCCTGTTAGTCCAGCAACCCATCCTGACGGAACATCTTTTTGATGCCGCGCATGGCCTGCCGGGTACGTTGTTCGTTTTCAATCAGTGCAAAGCGCACATGATCATCGCCATAATCACCAAAACCCACGCCTGGCGACACTGCTACACCGGCTTCGATAAGCAGTTTCTTGGAAAACTCCAGCGAGCCCATGGCCCGATAGGGTTCCGGAATTTCCGCCCAAACAAACATGGTGGCGCGGGGTTTTTCAACCGGCCAACCAATGTCGCCCAAGCCTTCTACCAATACATCCCGCCGTTGACGGTACATCTCGCAGATTTCCGCAACACAACTCTGGTCCCCTTCGAGGGCCGCGATAGCCGCCACCTGGATCGGCGTAAAAGTACCGTAGTCCATGTACGATTTGATCCGGGCTAGGGCATGGATCAAGTCTTTGTTGCCGCAACAGAAACCCACCCGCCAACCAGGCATGTTGTAACTTTTGGATAGGGAAAAGAACTCCACCGCCACATCCTTGGCTCCCTCTACCTGAAGAATGGACGGTGCTTTGTAGCCATCGAACACGATATCTGCATAGGCGATATCGTGCACCACCCAAATCTGATGCTCACGGGCGATAGCGACCACTTTCTCGAAGAATTCCAGCTCCACGCACTGCGCGGTGGGATTGCCAGGAAAATTGAGCACCAACATTTTCGGCTTGGGCCAAGATTCCTTGATCGCCCGCTCCAACTCGACAAAGAAATCCACGCCCTTAACCATAGGGACATGGCGGATATCCGCGTTGGAAATCACAAAGCCGTAGGGATGGATCGGGTAGCTAGGGTTCGGCACCAATACCGTATCGCCTGGGCCCATCGTAGCCAGCGCCAAGTGCGCCAACCCCTCTTTGGAGCCGATGGTAACAATAGCTTCGGATTCCGGATCCAGATCCACCTCATATCGGCGCTGATACCAATCTGTCATCGCCTTGCGTAAGCGAGGAATACCACGTGACTGCGAATAACGGTGGGTATCTCCTCGTTGGGCGGTCTCTGTGAGCTTATCGACAATGTGCTTCGGTGTGGGCTGATCCGGGTTACCCATGCTGAAATCGATAATATCCTCACCCCGTGCTCGCGCGGCTGCCTTCATCTCTCCAACAATGTTGAAGACATAGGGAGGCAAACGACGGATTCGCTGGAAATCAGTTTCCACGACAACACCTTGGGTGGGAATAAAAGAAGGCGGACACATTAACGGCGCAGCTCGGCGCCGTCAATGTATCCGCCCTGTGTTTACAGCAGCAAACCGCCGTAATACGGGGGGTTCAGACTGATCAGTTCAGTCGCTTGAGCAAATCTTTCGGTGGTAAATACCCCCCCAGTTGCTTGCCCTCAGAGGTATAGATTGCCGGTGTACCACGCACCCCAAATTTCAAGCCCAATGGGTATTGCTCATCCACTGGCTTGGCACACTCACCCAGCTCGGCATCGCTAACCTTTTCGTTGAGCTTGGCATCGGTCAGTGCTTGAAGGCGATCTTCTGCGCACCAGATATGGCGCATGGCCGCTGCCGCCTTGGTGGTAGGGCCACCACGAGGGAAGGCCAGGTAATGGACAGTCACGCCCGAGTCCATGTATTCCTCAATATGGCGGTGCAATTTACGGCAATATCCGCAGGTAATATCAGTGAACACATACACTTCTGCTGTCTCTTCAGGCGCCACGTAAGAGATCATGTCGTCCTTGTTTAACGTCTTGATGCCGTCGGCGCGAACTTTTTCTAGTCGCTGCTCGGCCGGGTTGATCACCTCCCCGTCTTTTAGCTCCAGCAACTTACCGACCATCACAAAGCGGCCATTCTCACTCATATAAACGGTTTCACCACCGTTCACTTCAAGCTCAAGCATGCCCGCCATGGGGGCAGCGCGCACATCACTGACTTCAACCCCGTCAAAAGCGTTCTCGAACGCCGCTTTGGCTTGATCACCATCGATTTCGGCGTTCCCTTTATTACCTTCAGAACTGGCCCCACAGGCGGTCATCAGCCCCAATAATACAAACAGCAAACCTTTTTTCATTGTGTCGTTACTCCTTCTCTTAACCGTAAGAACCCGCCAACAGGCTCAAGTTCCCGATCGAGGGTGATGTTTCTGGTATACGTCTTGTAACCGCTGCTGCGCCACATGGGTATAAATTTGCGTGGTCGAGAGATCCGAATGGCCCAACAACAATTGCACCACCCGCAAATCTGCACCGTGATTCAACAAGTGAGTGGCAAAAGCATGCCGCAGTGTATGGGGAGAGAGCTTTTTTTGCACCCCTGCGACCACTGCTAGCTGCTTGATTCGATGCCAGAATGTCTGTCGGGTCATGCAGGTGCCACGGCGGCTGGGAAACAGTAGCTCCTGGTTGCCAGGCGTTGCAGCCCCCCCCATCAGCAACGCCCGTCCTTCACGCAGATAACGCTCCAGCCAGTGCAGTGCCTCTTCGCCCAACGGCACCAAGCGTTCCTTGTCGCCCTTGCCTATCACACGAATCACGCCTTGGCGGGGGTTTACCTGACTTTGCGTCAACGTCACCAATTCAGTGACCCGTAAGCCGGTGGCGTACAACACCTCCAGCATGGCCCGGTCGCGCAACCCTAAGGGGGTGGACAGGTCCGGCGCCGCCAACAGCGCCTCCACATCCGCTTCGCTCAGCGTTTTCGGTAACGGCCGCCCCAGTTTGGGACGCTCAATCAGCAGGGCAGGATCTTCACTAATACGCCCTTCGCGCTTAAGCCAACGGTAAAAGCTTTTCACCGCAGACAACTGACGAGCCACTGAGCGGGCACTGAGGCCCTGCTGGTGCCGGTAGGCCAAAAACTCCAGCAGTTGATAACGCTCGCAACCGAGCAGGGCTACCCGCTGCCCTTGCAACCAGCAAGCCAACTGGCTGAGGTCGCGACGATAATTAGACAAACTATGCTCACTCAGTCCTTTTTCCAGCCACTGCTGATCCAGCCAGCTATCAATCAGCCGGCGGTGGTCCTCGGTGAGCTGTCCATCGATTGCCGTTACCATGACGCCATCAAGCCTTATGCAAAAAGAGAAAACAACGTGTTACGCGGGCATTACCATGGATATCCGTGGGCGGTTTTACTAAATATTACCCCCACACCCGGCCATGTTAACGACAAACCCTGCCATTAAAGGCAACAATGGAGACGAGCAACATTGATTAGAAACCGTTACCAAGGAGAGCAATCGTGGGAATTTTATCTTGGATCGTATTCGGTCTTATCGCCGGTATCATTGCTAAATGGATTATGCCTGGAAAGGATCCGGGCGGCTTCATTGTCACCACCCTAATCGGTATCGCGGGTGCTGTGGTCGGTGGCTGGCTAGGCTCCATCACTGGCCTAGGCGGTTCGGTCAGCGGGTTCAGCCTAGGCAGCTTTGTCACCGCCATTATCGGTGCATTGGTACTGCTGGCTCTGTACCGGCAGATGAAAAAGTTTTAGCAAACAGCTGCAAGCCGCACGAGGATCCAAGCTCCTGCTTAGCACAAAAAGCAGGGGGTTCGCGCTGTAATCAAAATGAGGCAGAGTCCCTTGTAGAATCAACGCTCACCGAAACCCAGGCACCGCGTTTAATGCAACTGCAAAGCGGCTCCTGCGTTGCAGCTTTGTGGCTTGGAGTTGTCGCTCTTTGCGGATATTTAAGCCGCAGAGCGGACCCAAAAAAGCCGCTTCCTTTACGGGAAGCGGCTTTTTTGTTGGAGCAATCTACCGGGCCAGAGGTTGATTTCGCATGCCCTACAGCAAAGGCTAAACCAACATTCACTCGCGGTAGAAGGAATCCGCAATCTACCGGATTTTTTCTTTGATCCGTGCAGACTTGCCTGAGCGATCACGCAGGTAGTAAAGCTTAGCGCGGCTAACATCACCACGACGATTCACTTCGATGGAATCGATCAGCGGGCTATGCAGCTGGAATACACGCTCAACACCGACACCGTGGGAGATTTTACGCACAGTGAAAGCAGAGTTCAGCCCACGGTTACGACGAGCGATAACCACACCCTGGAACGCCTGCAGACGCTCGCGGGTACCTTCCTTTACTTTCACTTGCACGGTAACAGTGTCACCGGCACTGAATTCCGGAAGTTCGGACTTCAGCTGGGCTTCTTCGATGCCCTGGATAATAAGGTTCTTGCCACTCATGGCAGTGCTCCTAATCAGTAGTTTTTGCTGTATGCGACGGCTGCTCGGCGATGTATTCGTCCAGCAGCTGTTGCTCTTCTTTGCTCAAGCCCCGCGCCCGGCGGGCCTCCAGCAGGTCTGGACGCTGTTGCCAGGTCCGTCCCAACGCCTGCTTAAGGCGCCAGCGGCGAATCAGTTCATGATTGCCGCTGAGCAGTACCGGTGGCACTGCCTGCTCGCCATACACCTCCGGGCGGGTGTAGTGCGGGCAATCGAGCAAGTTTTCGAATTCACCCGAAAAAGAGTCCTGCTCGGCGGAGTCTTGGTGACCCAACACTCCGGGTATCAATCGGCTAACCGCATCGATCAGCACCAGCGCTGGCAATTCACCACCGCTGAGTACGTAGTCGCCGATGGAAATTTGCTCATCCACCTCGGCATCGAGCAAACGCTCGTCTACGCCTTCATAGCGCCCGGCCAGCAATATTAGGCCAGGCTGTTCCGCTAACGCCGTGGCCTTGGCCTGGGTTAACGGCTGCCCCTGAGGGGACAGGTAAATCACTTTGGCTGCCGGGTTGGCGACGCGTGCAGCCTGTAAGGCTTTCGCCAGCGGCTCCACTTTCATCACCATGCCAGGGCCGCCCCCAAAAGGGCGATCATCCACGGTACGGTGGCGGTCTTCGGTGAAGTCCCGAGGGTTCACCGTTTCCACCTGCAGCTGACCATTATCGACAGCCCGCCGAGTAACGCCAAAGCCAGTAATCGCTTGTGCCATCTCCGGAAACAACGTTACCAGAGTGACGGCAAACGTAGGCTTCGTCGTCATCATTTAAAAGTCCGGATCCCAATCCACCGTCATTTCGCCGTCTTCTAGGCTAATCGCAGTGATCACGTCCTCCGGAAGCCAAGGAATCAGACGCTCACGCCGATCCAGGCTATTGCGGTCCCCACGCACCACGACCACGTCATTGGCACCGGTTTCCACCATGCGCGTCACGCTGCCCAGGTCCATGCCATTCACATGTTTTACCCGTAGGCCAATCAAGTCGCGCCAATAATACTCACCCTGGCCTGATTGCGGCAGCAAATCGGCAGGTACGCCGATATCCTGCCCCACCAAGGCCGCCGCAGCTTCCCGGTCGGATACGCCTTCCAGTTGCGCGATCAACCCTTTCCCTTGAGGCCGAAAGCCGGTCACTTTCACCGGTTTCCATGTTCCAGCAGCGCTAGAACCGCCTGAGTTCAGGGCGCCCTGTTTCAGGTGCCAGGGCTGGTACTGCTGGAGGTTGACCATGGGGTCGGTATAGGAATACACCTTTACCCACCCCTTGACGCCGTGCACCCCAAGGATGCGGCCGACTACCACCAGCTGGGAGGACGCGCCCCCTTCAGCCGAAGAGGATTGTCCTCGCTCTGCCATCAGGCTGCCTTACGGGCCTGTTTGGCAAGGGTCTTAACACGGTCAGACAGCTGTGCACCCTTAGCAACCCAGGCATCCAGGCTTTCTAAGTTCAGCTTGAGAGGGATTTCACCGCCACGGGCGATGGGGTTGTAGAAACCCAGTTGCTCGATAAAACGACCATCACGTGCGTAACGGCTATCTGCAACAACGATGCTATAGAACGGGCGCTTCTTGGAACCGCCGCGAGCGAGACGAATAACTACCATGGTTTACTTACCTTATTTATCAATCCGGTTTCCCGGCCGAACCATCAACAAGACGCTCCGACCATCGTATCCGCTTGAAAGCCACCCGTGAGAAACACGCAGAGGCCGCGAAGGGCGCGAATTATACAGGGAGTCGGAGCAGGCAACAAGCACCACACTCCGTGCATTTTCATGCGCTTGTGAAAACACCTTTTTGAGTGCAGGCCTCTCGTAGCGAGAACCTGTACCGCAGGGCGGTCAAGCATTGCCGGGCTTAACAGGAGAGACCGTGCTGCATAGCGTTCAGACTACCTCGCACCCCAAACGCAACGCGGGCAGAGGGGTAGACCTTGCCGCCCGCTCTGCCCGCGCTCTACAGCTTGCGCCTTGACGCTGTTCCTACATCGGCGGCATGCCACCTGGGCCACCCATGCCGCCACCGGGGCCGCCTTGGCCTCCCCCTCCCATCATACCTTCCATACCCCGCATCATGTTCTTCATGCCACCCTTGGTACGCATCTTCTTCATCATCTTGGCCATCATTTTTTGCTGCTTGATGAGACGATTCAGGTCCTGAATTTCCAGGCCGGCACCGGCGACAATACGTTTCTTACGTGACCCTTTGAGCAATTCCGGGTTGCGACGCTCTTTCGGCGTCATGGAATCGATCAACGCTTCCATGTGCTTCATTTGCTTCATGGCAGCCGGATCTTGGGCTGCTTCCATCATCCCGCCCATGCCCGGCAGCTTGTCGAGCAGGCCGGCCATACCGCCCATATTACGCATCTGTTGGAACTGGTCCTTCAGATCCTCGAAGTCCATCGCCTTGCCTTTCTTGAACTTCTTGGCGATTTTTTCGGCTTTCTTTTTGTCCAGCTTGCGCTCGGCTTCTTCCACCAAGGACAACACATCGCCCATGCCGAGGATCCGGCTGGCAATACGATCCGGGTGAAACGGCTCCAAGGCATCAGTTTTCTCACCCATGCCGATAAACTTGATGGGCTTACCAGTAAGCTGGCGTACGGACAGCGCAGCACCACCGCGGGAGTCACCATCGGCCTTGGTAAGGATCACACCGGTGAGAGGCAAAGCCTCATTGAAAGCCTGGGCGGTATTCGCCGCATCTTGACCCGTCATGGCATCGACCACGAACAGGGTTTCCACCGGGCTAATAGCGCCGTGTAGACGCTTAATTTCGCTCATCATGTCTTCATCGACATGGAGACGACCAGCGGTATCAACGATCAGCACGTCCATATAGCGACGACGGGCTTCATCCAGCGCCGCATTGGCAATATCCACCGGATCCTGATCGCTGGAAGACGGGAAGAAGTGAGTCTCCACCTCACCAGCCAAGGTTTTCAGCTGCTCAATAGCCGCCGGGCGGTAAACATCCGCAGACACCACCATGACCTTCTTCTTCTCCCGCTCTTGCAGGAAGCGCGCAAGCTTGGCTACGGACGTGGTTTTACCTGCCCCCTGCAAACCCGCCATCAAAATAATGGCTGGAGGCTTAGTAGCCAAATCCAGACCATCATTGGCGTCGCCCATGGTATGGACAAGCTCGTCGTTGACGATCTTTACGAACGCTTGGCCAGGGTTCAGGCTCTGCAACACTTCCTGCCCCAAGGCTTTTTCTTTTACCTGCTCGACAAACTCTTTCACCACCGGCAAGGCCACGTCGGCCTCCAGCAGTGCCTTGCGCACTTCGCGCAGGGTGTCGCGGATATTGTCTTCGGTCAGGGAACCCTGACCTGCCAGGCTTTTAAGCGACGATCCCAACCGATCGGTGAGATTCTCGAACATGGGTCTACCTCCAAATGCACCATGTCTGCGGCCAGGCATGCCTGCCGCAGTGACAGGGGCGCAATTATAGCCCTCCTTGGGCATCAACGTCATGGGGCACGACCGTAACACACTCATCCGAACACAAAATGAGAATGATTGTTGATAGACAACTGGCGCCTATGCCAGACTTCAGCGGGCTTGGTCCGGAATTTTATACCCGGGCGCCTACTTCGGATAACAACGGCTTATGAACTTTTCCGTGATCACCGGCTTCGCGGCGTTTATTTTGTATCTCACCGCCTGCCTGATCCTGTATCGACAATTTCGCGGCAAGACCGTGCCATCCCGGGCCAGCATCCTGATCCCCGGCACATTGGCCGTGATTGCCCATGGAGCCAGTCTTTGGCAGGTGATGATCACCGACGAAGGGCTGCAGCTAGGGTTGTTCCCCATTGCCTCCGCCACAGCCGTGACGGGTGCCGCCGTGGTGCTTGCGTCTAGCCTGTATCGTCCTTTCGAGTGGATATCCGCTCTCGTGTACCCGTTTGCGGCGGCTACCATTCCCGCCATGCTATGGGTAAACACGGGCTATACCGCTCACCCACTAACCCACGGGCTTGGCGCCCACGTGCTGCTTTCCATTATTGCTTACGCAATACTGGCCTTAGCCGCGTGCCAGTCGATTCTGCTTTGGGTGCAGGATCGGCAGCTTAAAAATGGCCACATCCGGGGGGTAATGCGCGTATTCCCGCCCATCCAGGTCATGGAATCCATGTTATTTGAAGCCATTTGGCTGGGCGAGATCCTACTCACCATCGCCATACTCAGCGGCTTCCTTTACGTAGATAATTTATTTGCTCAGCATCTGATGCATAAAACAGTGCTGACGCTCATATCCTGGGTAGTGTTCGCTATTCTACTTGGCGGTCGTCATCTACGCGGCTGGCGAGGGCACACAGCCATTCGCTTCACTCTTAGCGGTTTTGCCATGTTGCTAGTCGCCTTCTTCGGCAGCCAACTAGTTCTAGAATTCATATTGAAACGCTGAAAACGATAAAAAGTTGTGCCGCCAAAGGGGAAGAGTGCGGCGGCGGCCGCAGCAACGGGCTAAGGCCGTGCCCACGGTTCCACTTTTAACTTCCAACTCGCTCCCGCTTTCCTTGACACCTCAACCCCTCGGCCCGAACAATAGCGGGCCGACTGGCGGATAAACGATATTTCCTTTGGATACCTACTCTGACGGGTTGCTGATTAGCGCCCTGGTTATTCTCATTCTTGTTTCTGCTTTTTTTTCTAGTAGTGAAACCGGCATGGTGGCGATCAATCGTTACCGGCTTCGGCATTTGGCCCGCCAAGGTCAAAAAGCGGCCAAACGGGTCGAAACCCTGCTCAAACGAACAGACCGTCTGTTGTCTGTCATTCTGATCGGCAACAATTTCGTCAATAACTTTGCCGCTACCGTAGCCGCTATTTTGGCCATCCGCTGGTTAGGCGACAGCGGCGCAGCAGTGGCCCCGGTGGTAATCACCATCATCATGTTGGTGTTCGCGGAAATCACCCCAAAGACCTATGCTGCCATGCGCCCAGAGCGGGTAGCCTTTCCCGCCAGCCTGATCCTTAAGCCTTTGCAGGTTGTGCTCGCGCCCCTGGTATGGATGGTGAACGGAGTTAGCAGCATGCTACTACGGTTGGGCGGCATTCGCCCCAACGAGCATGATGACGACCACCTCAGCCCAGAAGAGCTGCGCACCGTGGTGAATGAAGCCGGCGGCCTAATCCCAGAAAATCATCAGAAAATGTTGCTTAACATTCTTGATCTGGAAACTGTCACCGTGGAGGACATTATGGTCCCCCGTAACGAGATGGTGGGAATCGATCTGGATGATGACATGCACGACATCCTCACCACTCTGCGCTCCAGTCAGCACACTCGTTTACCCGTATTCAACGGCGACCCGAACAATATGATCGGCCTATTACACCTGCGTAAATTGAGCCGTTTACTGCTCAAGGAGGAAATCAACAAGGCCGAGCTAATGCAGTACACCGTCGAGCCTTACTTCGTCCCGGAAGCGACCTCCCTGCACCAGCAATTAATCAATTTCCAGAATGCCAAGCGCCGCATCGGCATAGTCGTAGATGAATACGGAGACGTACACGGCCTGGTCACCCTGGAAGATATTCTCGAAGAAATTGTCGGCGAATTTACCACCGACCTGGCCGCCACCAGCCAGGACATTCACCCACAGGAAGACGGCAGCTACGTGATTGATGGCTCCTCTACCTTGCGAGACATTAACCGCGCCTTGCAATGGGAACTCCCCACTGATGGCCCAAAGACGTTGAACGGCCTGATTCTGGAGTACCTTCAGGACATTCCCGACGCCAACATCTCGGTAAGAATCGACCGGTACCTGATTGAAATCTTGCAAGTGAAAGACAATATGGTGAAGGCTGTGAGAGCGAGGAGGGCAGAAGTTAATTAATCACTACGGATGGATAATTGATTACTGTGCGAGAAGCGCAGGCGGAACGCCAACGCCAGCCCTCAATTATCCAGCAGCTTCAAACTCTGTCCGCGATCGGCGAACCCACCCAAGCGAGAATATCGGCTTCATAGCGTTTAACCAGCGCACGCCCTTCTGCTATCGCTTCCTTCGCGCGGTGGAAGTCCATCAGCGCAAAATCTTCCAGCATTGGCACCAGTGTCACCTCTGGTGGGTCGCCAGCCATACGCGAGCGGGTAATACGGTCCTGCATGATATTGATACTAGACGCCACTACATCAAAAAACCCCGGGTCCTGACCATCGCCTGAGGCAAAATAATCCATCATTTTTTGCCAGATGCTGCGCTCTTCAGCGGTGCTCTCTTCACCCTCTGCCTGGCTACGAGTGTCCCGTGACAGGTGAGCGCCCACCAGCTGAGCATTCAAGTTTACCGCGATCACAACATCTGCACCCATGGCTCGAGCCGCAGAAACAGGTACGGGGTTAACCAAACCGCCATCGAGCATCCAGCGCCCCTGCATCTTCACCGGAGAAAACAGGCCAGGCAAAGCACAAGAAGCCCGTGCAGCATCCAACATGCGCCCTTTGGTTATCCAAACTTCGCGGCCGCTGGCCATGTCCGTGGCAACGGTGACCAACTTCTTATCCAGGGTTTCTATTTCGGGATTATCGTGGTTGTTCTGGAAAAAGCTAAACAGCTTCTCCCCCTTCACCATACCTCCGGAAAAGCTGATATCCAGCAAACCAAATACATCTTTCACCGTCAGGGACTCGACCCAATCGGCAAAGGCGTTGAGCGAACCGGTGACATAAGCGCCGCCCACCAAGGCGCCAATAGAGGTACCTGCCACCACCTGAGGATGAACGCCGATCTCATCCAGCGCCTGAATAACGCCAATATGTGCCCACCCCCTGGCCGAGCCACTGCCTAACGCCAAGCCGACAACAGGCTGGACGGGCTCTTGGCTACCCATCTCGGTCGTCATTTATCGTTCTCCTTACGCACTACGCAGGGGGCTGGCTCGCCATTCATGCGCTGATCAATACGGCGAAACACTTCTCGCTTTTCATCATCCGAGAGCAACCCCCAGATGGAAATCTCTCCACCGGTACGAAAACAGCCCACACAGATATCATCTTCATCCAATGCGCAAATCGACACACACGGCGACACTAGCTGTCTTTCAGTCATGGAACCGCTCGTCCACCTCCAGGTGCTGAGCAAACTCTTTCGCGTGGGCCACATAGTGCATGCTGCCCATGGTCAACATAGCCTTATGCCCCTCACCAATTTCTTTCACTACCTTGGCAGGTGACCCCATAACCAAGGAGTTGTCGGGAATTTTCATGCCTTCCGGCACGAGGGAGTTCGCGCCAATGATACAGTTATTGCCAATGACCGCTTTGTTGAGCACCACCGCATTGATACCGATCAGGCTGTTATTACCCACCGTACAGCCATGCAACATGACTTTGTGCCCCACCGTCACATCCTTGCCCAGTTTCATGGGCACACCCGGGTCCACGTGCAATACAGCACCGTCCTGAATATTGGTATTCTCACCAATTTCTATGACATCGTTATCCGCTCGCAGCACCGCGTTGAACCAAATACTGCTGTTGGCTTCCATGATCACCGAGCCGATGACGGTGGCGTTATCCGCTATCCAGTGGCCACCACCACGTTGCTCTAAGCGACGCTCACCAATCTTATAAATCATGCCTTTCCCCTTTTTACTGATACCCAGCGGCGGGTTATTTCACTTCGAACTCAATGCCTGCGTCATAAACATGGTTGATCAAGTCCAGAATCATGAAGGCGGTTAGGCCCCAAATACGCTTGTCTTCATAGTAATAGCTGGGAATACGAAACTGGCGACCAAACACATCGATAGGGCTGGAAAGCTCTGGTATCTCATCCAGGAAAAACTGCAAGGGAACCTGAAAAATCGTGTCAATCTCACCGGGCTCCGCTTGCAGCTCCACGTCAGGACGAACAATGCCCACAAAGGGCGTCACTTTCATACCATAACGGGACGCCAAGGGAGATAATTGCCCGAGCACATCCACATAATCCGGTGACAACCCAACTTCTTCTTCGCTTTCTCGCAAAGCGGTCATCAACAAATCTTTGTCGCCTGGATCCCGCTTGCCTCCAGGAAAGGCCACTTCGCCCGCATGAGTGGGCATGGAATTGGAGCGAACCGTCAGGATGATCTGGGGGTCAGGCACATCCACTAACGGCATTAAAACAGCGGCCTCAGGTAAGGCCAGGGACAATTCTGTGCGTCTGTAATCCGGCAAACGCTGCCTGAGCTGCTCAAGCACACCCTTCTCCAATTCACAAATTCAAACGCTAGTTTGAACAGCCCGGGCGCCCTGAGCAAGCCTTGTCAAAGCCCATTGCCGACCATCGGTCACAAACCCATCCCCCTTTTTGGGGCACGGTAAACTTTTGACTTACGCCAAACGAACTAACTGCTAACGGGCTCTCAACCCCCTACACCATACGCATCCCGCCATTTCCCCTGAAAACCAACTAACCAAAGTGCGCAATCGCTCCGCTTTCTATTACCCTATCGACTAGTAGAACGCTGATAAATTCGGCCCCAATGGCGAATTTCACTGCAGGAAAAATCGCGTAAAACTGAGCGCATGGGGTTTAATTATCAGGGATGAACATGATGACAGAGGACGCCACCGCTCGCCTTTTTCTTGCCGGACTCTTGTTGATTCTGATGGCACAGGCGAACGCTACCGACCTTTCATTTTTCAATGAAACACCCACGGGAAATAAAGCGGATATTACCCAACAGGGAAGGAGCGCCGCCACTCTTCAACGGGAGGAGCTAAGCCTTAGCGCCTCATGTCAGCAAAAGGATTACGCCAACCAGGCCGACATCATCCAGCTCAGCAGGGAAAACCTCGCGGTGGTGAGCCGATACGGTACTGGGATCTAAACGATGCCGGGATCTGCCAGAAAGGGGCCAATAACACAATCACGCCGGGGGGAGATGACGCTCACGCAGAATTACTCTCCGCTCTCTTCCAAGTGGTTTTCATGCACCCAACGCATCACGCCCACCCGGCTTTTCACCCCCACCTTGCGATACAGGCTTTGCAAATGCGCCTTCACCGTATGTGTGCTCAGGCAAATAGCATCAGCGATTTCGTGGTTGCTCATGCCTCGCACCACATGGTCCAGCATTTGCCTTTCACGGCTCGTGAGGCTTTCAAAGATATGCCCACACCGAGTCGGGGTTTTGCGGTGACGGACCAGATAATCCATGTAACTGCGCGGGAACCAGCTACGTCCCTTGCAGACCTCATCCAACGCCTTGGAAATAAGCGCGTCGCTATCCTGCTGGTAGATAACCCCTTTGACTACCGGCCAGTTAAGCAAGAAAAAAATATTATCGTCTCGATCTGCATTAACCAGAATTACCCGACACAGCGGCATGTGCTCCTGGATACGACCAAGCAACCCTTCGATTTCCGGGGTGGAAAAGTCCAGCACATTGATGAGAACCAAGTCATCCTGAATCTGATCACAGAAAAGATCTTCACTGCTGATTGCTGTGCAGGATACGCCACGCTGGTTTTCAATTGATTTCGCTAAAAGCCGGATTGCAAGATTGTTGCAATGCGAAACCACCAAATAGGTTTTACTCTCGTCACGGGTCCTGTGCGCCATCGACACATCCATATCAATGTACCCTCCCCAATCAATGCCCCTACCCCAAGTGCATAGCCAAGGGGCTAAGAAACGCCGCCATGCTACATTACCAAACGGGTCATGTCGCATGACTGGCTTCTATTAACCAAGATCGCTAGTCTATTGCCACCGTTTTCAAGAGCACCGGCTCTATCTGCGATATATTAAATATCTGCAAATTTGTGGCATACGTCACAAATAATGCCACTTTCATTTTCTACAGGCAATTGTCAAATCATTCATACCCCAAATGAATGGTTTGCGTTGAGGCGATATCTTCCGGGGCGTTAAACACCCCCCTCATAGTGAGTTTTTCATGAAATTCTGTAGCCATTGCGGCAACCCCAACCTGCAGTTCAGTATCCCTGAAGGGGACAACCGCCCCCGCTACTGGTGTCCGGATTGCGAGACGATCCATTATCAGAACCCCAAGATCGTGGTGGGTGCTGTGCCCATATGGGAAGGTAAAGTGCTGCTCTGCAAGCGCGCCATTGAGCCACGCAAAGGCTATTGGACGCTACCGGCTGGCTACATGGAAAATGGAGAAACGCTGCAGGAGGGTGCGGCCAGGGAAACGTGGGAGGAAGCCTGCGCCACGGTAGCCATTGGCGACTTGTATACAGTTTTCAATTTGCCGCATATCAATCAGGTGTATGTTTTCTTTCTTGGTGACGTGGAAGACGGTAAATACGGCGTCGGGGAAGAAAGCAGTGACGCCGGCCTCTTTTCCCTGGATGACATCCCTTGGGATGAACTGGCGTTTCCCACCATCGGCCGCACCTTGCGGTTTTATATCGACGACCTAGAGCGCAACGATTTCCCGGTTCGCACCCAAGACATCCAGCCGCTCAAACGCCGCCCCCAAGAGGAGTGACACGGCACCGGCCGCACTCAGTGTGTGCCGGGCAACCGCTCCAGTTTCCACAAGTCAATGGCAGGCTCTTCGTAGGGGTGGGACAGACGCAGAGCGCTAATCACCGCTTGCAGACACGACTCAAGGCAAAGCGTTTCCACCCGGTATTCTTCCACTACTTCCACCTGATCCTGCTCACCTAAAAAAGGCTTACTCCCTGGCAAGGGGCGAAATTGCCCCTGCCCCAAAGTTTGGAAGCTGCAACAGTCATAATCGCCCAAGTGTCCTGCTCCCGCTTCGAATATGGCAGTTTTCACCTGCTCAACATGGCTAACGGGCACATAGAAACACAGCTTGTAATGCAGCTCCTCCATTGTGGCCTCCTCGCGATTATCATTGGTTACGCCAAACGGCGCCCGCAAGTACAAACGGCAATCAATGCCGCGCAACTTACGCGCCAACACGGGTTCCAGCTTTACACTTTCAACTCACCACACTCCGGTTTCAACTCATATTCACCTTGGGCCGAAATCCAGACACCTTCTGCCGACACTGACTGCACGCCATTCACCCATACACTGCCTTCGCAGCGTAATTTACGGCGCTCTAAAGAAACCAACCGGGCCTCAAAATCCACTGGCGTGTTCAACGGAGTAGCCGCCAGATAGCGAATATTGAGAGTACCGGTCATGCCGAGCTGGCGAACATAATCCTGCGTCTTGGCCATCAACATATCCAATGCCAGTGCAAGCACGCCACCGTGCACCCGTCCTGGAGGTCCCTGAAACACCGAACCGAAAGTGGCCCGCCCGCGCACGCAGTCGCCATCCAGCCACAATTCCAACGGCGGCGAAAGCGGTGATGCCTTACCAGTAAGGATTTCAAAATCCACCAGATCGGTCACATCATCGCCACTTGCTTCCCCGGTCAGCATGCGCTGCAGAATCTGGTTGTAATCGCGCTGCCCTTCCTGCTGCAATGCCTGTCGCAATAGTTGCACCTGAGCAATGTAATCCTGCAACTTGGCCTGCGATGCATCCAGGCGTAGCACCTGTTCATTAAGGCCCGCGAGCTCCTGCCCCAGCTGACGATGCAGCTGAGCACGAGAGGAAGGCTCAGGCGTTTCCGCCACACGAATATCTCGAAAATGATAGGTGGTTTTCGTCATACGTTACCCCAAACTCTTAGGCATCAGCCAAATGCCTTGCGCGTGGACGGCCTGGATATCGCCATGCCAGCCAAGATAATTATACCCGCCTGTGCACGGATCAAACGCTCGGCCAGCTGCGCCTAGCCGCACTGATACGGCGGCACTGAAAAAATCGCTGGGCACAGGCCCGGTTTTGTAGGCCTCTTGCCGCTCCCTGGCCCCAAAGATTTTTTTCAGGCATGGAAATACAACGGGCTGAGGCTACGGGAAACTGACGGCAACACGCCATCAAACCATCGCTTGATTCTGAGCGGAGACAGGGACTGGCTCAAGGCCCGAACAGAACATAAAAAAGGCGGAAAGGGTCACCCCGTTTCCGCCTTCTACTCTTTTCACTTTAGCTTTTTAACCGATTTTCATCCTACCCATTTCCGGGCGTTGGCAAACATCCGCAACCAGGGGCCATTTTCGTGGCCGCGCCAGTCATCCGGAATCCAGCTATTTTGCAGCACACGGAACACCCGCTCGGGATGCGGCATCATAATAGTGACGCGGCCGTCAGTGGTGGTAAAACCGGTCACACCCTGTGGCGAACCATTGGGGTTGGCCGGGTATTGTTGCGCCGGATTCCCCAAGCCATCCACGTAACGCAGGCTCACCAGCCGCTGCTCGAGATTGCGATTCAATGCATCGTCCGCCAGCTCCACACGACCTTCCCCATGGGCTACCGCAATGGGAATTCGCGTACCGGCCATGCCTTGCAGCAGAATGGAGGGAGAGTCCTGCACTTCCACGAGGGATGTGCGCGCCTCGAACTGCTCTGACAGGTTGCGCACAAAACGCGGCCAGTGCTCAGCACCGGGAATCAAATCTTTCAAATGCGACAGCATCTGGCAGCCATTACAAACCCCAAGCGCAAAGGTGTCTTCACGGAAGAAGAAACGATTAAAAGCTTCACGCATCTCTTCGTTATAAAGCACCGTCTTGGCCCAGCCTCCGCCAGCACCTAGCACATCGCCGTAGGAGAAACCGCCACAGGCCACCAAGCCCTTGAAATCATCCAGCTTCACACGGCCTTCGAGCAAATCACTCATGTGCACATCAACGGCGGAGAAGCCCACACGATCAAACGCTGCAGCCATTTCCGTCTGACCATTAACGCCCTGCTCGCGCAGGATGGCCATTTGCGGTTTGCTGCCAGTATTGATGGAGGCAGAGCCAATAAACGGGGCTGCAGGGTTTTCCGTCATATCGAAGGTCAACCGCACGTTCAGGCCCGGGCCATTGCTATACGCAATGGCATCGAATTCCTGGCGAGCACAATCCGGGTTATCCCTCAAAGACTGAATCTGGTAGCTGGTTTCTGCCCAGATACGCTGCAACTCCCGGCGCGGGGTTTCCAGTAAAGTACCGCCGCCCAAGCGCAGACGGATAACATCGTCGCCATCCGGTTGGCCTAGACAATGAACACACTGGCCCAGCCCGGCTTCCGCATAGCGCGCTATCACCGCGTCAGCCTGGGCTTTTTCAACCTGCAGCACGGCGCCCAACTCTTCGCTAAACAGGGCCGCAATGGCTTCCGGCGTATCACCAGCCAGATGATCCAAGGTGATATCCAAACCTGTACGAGCAGCGAACGCCATTTCCACCAGTGTGGTGAACAGGCCGCCGTCGGAACGATCATGGTAAGCCAGCAGTTTGCGCTCAGCCAGCAACTGTTGAGTCACTTCGAAAAAGGCAATCAGGTCTTTGGCATCATCCAAGTCCGGGGCAATGTCACCGACCTTGCCGTACACTTGTGCGAGAGCAGAGCCAGCCATACGATTCTGGCCACGGCCCAGATCCAACAGCAGCAACTCACTCTCCACGCCAGTTTTCAGTTCCGGGGTCACCGTCAGGTCGATATCGGTGACCGTGGAAAATGCAGAAATCACTAGCGACATGGGCGCAGTCACACTTTTATCGATGCCCTTGTCGTTCCACACCGTACGCATGGATAGCGAGTCCTTACCCACCGGAATGGCAATGCCCAGCTGCGGGCATAGATCCATACCCACCGCTTTCACCGCATCAAACAAGGCCTGGTCTTCACCAGGGTGGCCCGCCGCTGCCATCCAGTTGGCCGACATACTAATCTGGCCCAGGTCGCCCAGGTGTGCACCGGCAATATTGGTGATTGATTCGGCCACCGCCATACGACCAGACGCCGCCGCATCCACCAATGCCACTGGGGTACGCTCCCCCATGGCCATGGCCTCGCCAGTGCTTTTGCCCTCTGCGTTGGGATTAAAACCGGTCGCGGTTACCGCACAATCAGCCACCGGCACCTGCCAAGGGCCAACCATTTGATCACGGTGCACCAGCCCGGTAATGGAGCGATCCCCGATGGTGATCAAGAAGCTCTTGGAGGCCACAGACGGCAAGCGTAAGACCCGCTCACTGGCATCCTTGAGGTCAATAGCTTCGGTGCTGAACGACTGGCGCACAAAGTCTTCGCGCTCGAAGCTGCGCAGCATTTTCGGCGGCTTGCCGAACAGCAGATCCATGGGCAGATCCACCGGCGCCTTGCCAAAATGTTCATCGCTGACGGTCAAGTGCTCTTCATCCGTCGCCTCACCCAGTACCGCATAGGGTGCGCGTTCACGCTGGCAGATGGCGTCGAAGCCGGGCACGTCTTCTGGCATCACCGCCAACACATACCGCTCCTGAGCCTCATTACACCAAATCTCTACCGGGCTCATACCGGGCTCAGAACTGGGCACCTTGCGCAACTCCAGCTTGGCACCCATATCATGGTCGTGTACCAGTTCAGGCAAGGCGTTGGACAAACCGCCAGCGCCCACATCGTGAATGGACACAATCGGGTTATCGTCCCCTTGAGCCCAGCAACGATCGATCACTTCCTGCACCCGCCGTTCGATTTCCGGGTTCTCACGTTGCACCGAGGCAAAATCTAGCGCTTCCGCAGACTGCCCCGAGGCCATGGAGCTCGCCGCCCCTCCCCCCAGCCCGATCAACATGGCCGGGCCACCCAACACAATAATCTTGGCACCGGCGGGAATGGGATTCTTTTCCACATGGCCGTCGCGAATGTTACCTAGGCCACCGGCGATCATAATTGGCTTGTGGTAGCCGCGCACCTCATCACCGTTAACGCCCGGAGCACTGATTTCCAGGGTGCGGAAATAACCACACAGGTTCGGACGGCCAAATTCATTATTAAAGGCCGCCGCACCAACCGGCCCTTCGATCATGATATCCAGCGCTGAGGCAATACGCCCAGGTTTGCCGTACGGTTGCTCCCAGGGCTGACCAAAACCGGGAATATTCAAGTTGGACACGGAAAAACCGTTTAGGCCAGCTTTGGGCTTAGAGCCACGACCTGTCGCTCCCTCATCACGGATTTCACCGCCAGAGCCGGTGGCCGCCCCCGGATGCGGTGCAATCGCCGTGGGATGATTGTGAGTCTCTACCTTCATCAACATATGTACCGGTTCGTTGACGAACTGATACTGCTGGCTGCCCGGCACCGGGAAAAAGCGGTCTGCCACCGGGCCGGCCACCACCGAGGAATTATCGCTGTAAGCGCTCAGCACCCCATCTGGTGAATGCTTGTAGGTATTACGGATCATCCCGAATAGGCTCAGATCTTGCTCTTCACCGTCAATAGTCCAATCCGCATTGAAAATCTTGTGGCGGCAGTGCTCGGAATTGGCTTGGGCAAACATCATCAGTTCCGCATCGGACGGGTTACGCCCCAACGCAATAAACTGCTCCACCAAGTATTCAACCTCATCCGCAGCCAGCGCCAGCCCCAACTCACCATTGGCGGTTTCCAGCGCCGCCCGGCCCCCGCCAAGAATATCCACGGTCGTCAATTCCCGTGGCTGGTGATGGGTAAACAAGGTGACGGCGGCATCCAGCTCGGGCAGCACCACTTCTACCATTCTGTCATGTAGGGCGGCAGCCAGAGTATCTCGATCACCTTCACCGTCCAGTCGATACTCAATCCCGCGCTCAATGCGCTCCACCTGAGTAAGGCCAGCGTTATGACAAATATCCGTTGCCTTGGAAGACCAAGGCGAAATGGTGCCTGGGCGCGGCACCACCACAAAACGCTGCCCCTCAACCTGGGCTTCTTCAACACTGGGGCCATACTCAAGCAAACCTTCCAGCACCTGGTGTTGTGCAGCATTGAGCGGCATCGACAACTCCACAAAATGCACATAGCGCGCCGACAAGGCCGATACGCCATTCAAGGACTCGAGCAGTTTTTCCTTACGAAATGCGGACAGGGCCGGGCTTCCGGAGAGGATCAGCATAGTGCGCCTTATATGATTACCAATGGGGATTGAGGGGTGCCAGATGTTCAAGGCATTTATTTAGGCTGGCAATGATACGGGATTTGCTCGCCGCTCGCAGCCTCTCAAGCCGCCCAATTGCAGCGCAAGGCAGTATACTTCTTGCTCGCTCTTACTCTGCTATCAAGCATGGACGAATCGCCCACACACAGCCCACGATATACAATTTAATGCTCACCTGTTAACCTCTAAAATTGTGCAAAAAAAGAGCAATTGTTCGACAAAGGCATACAGAACAGTCAGTTGCCGATGATAGAGTCGCGCCTCAATTTTGTGATATGGATCACAAATATGAGATCATAACGACAGCATCTAGTCTTCCGCTGATTGACAATAAGCAGCAGCCATCTGTCTGGACAACCTGGTAGAGGTAGATCACCAAGTGACAGAACTCTTTCGACATAGCAAGCATTTGCTCGCCTCGCTGGCGCTGCTCAGCGTATTGGGGCTAATGTTAGCGATGCATCCCAGCCCCTCTGCCATAGAGCGCATCATGGCCCGTGGCGAGCTGGTGGTCCTGACGCGTCCATCCAACACCACCTATTACGAAGACCAGCACGGCTTCACCGGTATGGAGTATGAACTCGCCAAAGGGTTCGCTGACAGCCAGGGCGTGGAGTTGCGTATCCTCGAATCCGACGACCTGTCCTACATTCGATATGCCATCCGCAAAGGTACCGCTGATATTGTCGCAGCCGGCCTGATCGCCACTCCAGAACGTAGCAAGAGTCTGCGTTTCAGCACCGCCTACCAGAATGTCGATGTTCTGCTAGTCCGCCGCCTTACCAGCCCCCGAATTACTGACCTAAGCCAACTTAACCAGCAAACCATTGCCGTAAGCGCAGGTTCCAGCCACGCAGAGCTGCTTCTCAAGGCACAGCTTGAGAGCCCAGAGTTAGAATTCCAAGAAGTGGAAAATGCCACTCCGGAACAATTACTGGCCTTGGTGGAAGACGGTCAAGTGGATTACACCCTGATCAATTCCAACAGCTATACCCTGCAGAGAGCCCTCTGGCCCGACCTGGTCGCCGATTACACCGTCGCCAGAGACATGCCTCTGTCGTGGGCATTTAACCCCAAAGACGATAAAAGCCTATACCAGGAAGCACAGCGTTACCTGACCCAGGCCAAGGCAGACGGCACCACCGCCAAACTGGAAGACCGTTTTTACGGCCATGTAGAACAGTTCAACCTTTACGCAGCGCGCAGCTTTATGCGTCACTTGGATGATCGACTGCCTCTATACGAAGATCTATTCAAGCAAGCTGAAGAAGACAGCGGCTTTGACTGGCGCTTACTGGCCGCCCTCGCCTACCAAGAATCCCTGTGGGACCCGCAAGCCATCTCGCCCACCGGCGTGAAAGGCTTGATGATGCTCACGAACAATACTGCTCGTCAGATGGGCATCAGCGATCGAACTGACCCATCACAAAGTATCCGTGCCGGCGCCGGCTACCTGCGCCGCACCCATGCGCGGATTCCCGATCGTATTCCTGAGCCCAGCCGTACCTGGATGGCACTGGCTGCCTACAATGTGGGGTACGGGCATTTGGAAGATGCCCGCGTACTCACCCAGCGCCAGGGCGGCAACCCGGACAACTGGCAGGACGTTAAACAACGCCTGCCTCTACTGGCCAAGCCCGCCTACGCGGATCAACTCCGCTACGGAACAGCGCCAGGCGGCCAAGCAGTGGCCTATGTCCGTCACATTCGGCGCTATTACGATCTCTTAGTATGGGCAGAAAACTCCCGTCGTCGTGATGACACACTCATCGCTCTGAATTAATCCAAGCACCATCTGCCTAGCAATCACACGTTGAACACGCGAACCCACCCGGTGCTTACTGCCGGCGTACGACCAAGGCCATCCCCAAACCCAAATCCAAATTGCACGCACCGCTCAGGCAAAAAGAGCAAAGCCGCCTCATACATCATTTCGGTGGTAGAAACGCAGCTCTTCAAGAGAGCCACGCACACGTTCCACGAGTGCGTTACTGAGTTGGCGATAATCAGGATAAGGCGTTAACAGCAACCGCTTTTGCGGGTCTATGGCGACCCCCGGTACTGCCTGCAAATGCTGGGCATTGTGTTGCAAGCTGGTGAACCGTGACAGATTCTCCTTGCCCCCGATCCAATGCCAACACGGTGCCTGCACCAGTTCCGGCATGAAACAAAACGCGGTTTCCCGAAACAAGACCTCATCTCGAAAATGCCGCCAATCACTCTCTACCGGGCAGGCTACCTTGGCCAGAAGGGTCACGATCTTACGCCAATGATTGGAATTAGCCGCCAGCAATGCTGCAACATCAAGGGTCATTTCATTGGGTCGATGCGGCAAATACAAAATCAGGGTCGGGCTGGTAGCACCCAAATAATCGGCGTTATGCATGCAACCATACTCGTGCTTGAGGAACGCATATTCTACCGATTGCGACACTGGAGAAGCGAAAACGAAAAAGGGCTTGTCGCAGTAATTACTGCGACAAGCCCTTCGTCTGAATCTGGTAGGCACGAGTGGATTCGAACCACCGACCCCCACCATGTCAAGGTGGTGCTCTAACCAACTGAGCTACGTGCCTAAAGAGGGTGGCAATTCTATGCAGCTTGATCCGTCAGGGCAAGACCCCCGTTGCAGATTACCGGCCATCAGCCAAATATCCACAACACAATGAGGAGTAATTACTTACGACGTCGCGAACCCCAGGCGGTTTCAATCTGCCGAGCACGGGTGATGGACTCTTCCACCAGCTCCGACTGATGCTCTGCAAATTCCCGAATAATTTCCAGCGCCGAGCGTACATCACGGCGAAAAATAGTTTCCACCAACGCCTTAAAGAACGACAAACACTCCTTTATTTCATCAGGCTCCAAATGCAACGCCATGAAGTAAGCCCGCTGCATAGCTGGCTGCATGTTAATCAACACATCTTCCACAAAAACATTACGCGCGAATGGATAAAGATGCTCCAGGAAACGAAAACTAAGAGTAAAAAAAGCATCATAATCCCGCTCTTCAGCCTCCACCTGTAACCCGTGGACCAGTTCGATGAAAGAATCCATATCTTCTTCTCGAACCACTTTAATAGCCTTTCGAATCACTAAACCCAGCAGCACCTGCATGACTTCATACAGATTACGCACATGGGTCTCTGACATCTCTTTCACCACGGCACCACGGCGAGGAAGAATGTCGATAAGCTGGCGACGCTGCAGGATCAATAAAGCCTCACGGACCGAACCTCGGCTGACATCAAGCTCACCGGCCACACGGAGTTCCTGAATGCGATCTCCCGCCAGCATATCGCCATGAATAATCTGCTGCGCAAGATGCTGGGCAATTTGCTCAGAGAGGCTTTCTTTTGCTTTGAAACCCATCGAACCCCCGGTACCTGTTGAACAATTCAGTCCATTTTGTCTGACTATAGTACACAAAAAAACCGCCACCAAGTGCAGGCTTTACTGACCCTCACCCACCAACAATCACTACATTGGTGCCATACTGACTCCCAGTAACACAGAGTCTTCTACAGCAAGAATGATGACCACATCAAAAAAACAGGCGGAGCGTCATGAACCAGAGCCTCATCACCCAGTTACCCAGAGTGGAACAACTGTTCGACCGTTACGCTGAACGTTTCGGCAAACAGCAAACAGCGTACCGTAACCATGTATACCGACTGGTGAATCTAGTCATAGCGCAACGGCCCTTGAACGTAGAAGAGCTGGATAAATTACAGATTGCTGCTTTTTTCCATGATGCGGGGATCTGGTTAGCTGGCACCTTCGATTACTTGCCGTCTTCGTCCCGCCAAGCAGATCACTATCTGCAGGAGGAGCAGCTGGAAGATTGGAGTCATGATGTACACAACATGATCATGAATCATCACAAAGTTAGCCGTTTCAGCCACAACCATTTGGATCTTACTGAGGCCTTCCGTCGGGCCGACTGGATCGATGTTAGCCTTGGACTACTGCGTTTCGGTGTTCCCATGGCCAGAATTCGGCTGATCAAACGCAGCTTCCCCAACGCAGGCTTCCACCCGCTATTGTTGAAACTCAGCGGTCGGCAAATACTCAAGCAACCCTGGAGACCATTTCCTATGTTCAGGCGGTGAGCTTCGACCGACACTGTTTTATGGCTGAAAAAGTTACCCACAACTTCTGTGGATAACTCTGTGAATAGACTGTCAGGAACCTTCCCCACCACCTGCCACGCCTACCATTACATTAAAGTGATGAAAAAATGGCCATAAAATTAAACCATTTAAAATCATATACTTACAAATAAACATAACAAATCAACAGCTTAGCGATCAGCCTTCGCACAGCAGATGAAAAAATGCAGACATGCTGTGCAAAACTGTTGCCCATGAACAGGGCATTAAGGAAAAAGCAAGAGGAGACGACACAAATTTCAACTTAATATTGATCGAGAGACTTATCGTTCAGGGTAATTTGAACAGACAGACAAAAGAATCTAAGTAACCTCTGAAAAACGCCTTACATGCTCAGCGTCAGCCAGAAAGGTACAAATGTTGTGTTTTATCGCAACGGGCAGCAGGTGAAGCCTTCACAGGCCACACTCTTCAGATCTTCCGGATGGACCGCACTCGTTATTATGCTTTTCATTGGATGAGCATCTCTCGACCTCCTTAAAGGAGGCAACCCCAAAACCGCGCCAAGATCGCGATCCTGCCTGAAAATCTAGGCCCGCAAAAGGTTTCAACCGTCCGTTAGAACGAGGGGATATTTCTCTTAGACAGCCAACCTATTACAAGCGTCAACGTATCAGCCAGTCCTGACTGCACTGGCCGCAGGAAAGACTAAGCCAATCGAGTTTATAACGGTATCTTATCGATGCTATCCGCCGTGTTATCAATGGCACCATCGACTTTTTCAAGGGCTTCATCGGCAGCATTGCCCGCCACTGGAATAATTGACAATACGGCCCCAACCACAGAGCCTGCCGCTCCCACTAAACGCATGGGCGTGGTGGCCAACTTGGTCAGAAAGCAACCACTAAGAACCGCAGCCAACAGAGCAATAGCGGCTAAACGCATCACAGATTTCATACTCCCACCTTTTCTACTTATTTTTAATTGGCAGTATTACCCATCAAATCACTGGCTGCAGCTTGATGGGTAATGGTTAACGATTTTAATATTCGAAGGTCATTCCCAGACGCTTACCCACTTCTTCATAGGCTTCAACCACTCCGCCCAACCCCTGACGGAAACGGTCTTTATCCAATTTTTCGCGGCTATCCTTGTCCCACAAGCGGCAGCCATCCGGGCTAAATTCATCCCCCAGTAATACCTCACCTTTAAACATGCCAAACTCCAGCTTGTAATCCACCAGCAGCATGCCCCCGTCCAGAAACAGCTGTTTGAGCACGTCGTTCACCGCAAAGGTGAGGGTTTTCATCTGTGCCACCTGATCGTCGCTGGCCCAACCAAAGCTACGAATATGGAAATCATTGACCATGGGGTCCCCCAAGTCATCGTCCTTTAAGAAGAACTCAAACGTTGGCGGCGTCAACTCCAGGCCCTCTTCCACACCCAAGCGGCGGCATATGGAGCCCGCAGCAATATTACGCACCACGCATTCCACCGGAATCATATCTAGCTTCTTCACCAGGGATTCAGTGGCCGATAGGGTTTTCTCAAAATGGCAGGGGATGCCCGCCGCTTTCAGCTTTTCCATAATGGCTGCGTTGAACTGATTATTCACTGCCCCCTTGCGAGCCAATGCCTCTTTTTTCTTACCATCAAAGGCGGAGGTATCGTCACGAAACAGCATAATCAGCATGTCTTCGTCATCGGTGGTGTACACGGACTTGGCTTTGCCGGCATACAACTCGTCGCGTTTTTCCATGGAAAGGCCTATTACTCAGGTCAGCATTAATGTACTTGTAGCCAGTCAAACCCTTCCGTCTGACTAGCAACGCTAATTCGTTCACGCCCGCGGGTTACCACCCGTTGCACGGCATCCAGTGCATGCAGGGACGTGTTGTTCTGTTCGCTCAGGTGCGACAGCACCAAATGCTGCAGGCGATCCACATTGGCCTGACGCAACAGCGCCGCAGCCTGATCATTACTCAGGTGGCCTAACATACCACCCACACGTCGTTTCAACGATGCTGGGTACGGTCCTGAGGCTAGTAATTGCGAGTCGTGATTGCATTCTAATACTAAGGCATCGCAGTCCCTGTAGGCATCAACCACATGGGGGGTAATCGCACCCAAGTCGGTAAGCACTCCCACCGTGCGCTGCTGCCAAGAAAAGCGATACTGGCAAGGTTCACGAGCATCATGGGGCACCAGCACCGGCAGAACTTCCATCGCTCCCAGTGTAAACGTCCGACCGGGGCGAATTTCTTGCCAGTTAGCCTCTTTCAGGCTGGCGCGTTTGTCGTGCACAGCGCTGGCGGTGCCAAATGAGCTATATACCGGGCACCCCACTTTACGGGCCAACGCCCCGGCGCTACGAATATGATCTCCGTGCTCATGGGTGACCAAAATCGCACTGAGCTGATCGGCGACCAGCCCCAGCTGCCCCAATCGCACCTCAGTTTCCTTAATGGTAAAACCACAATCAACCAACACCAAAGTGTCGTCAGCGTGCACCAGCGTGGCGTTGCCTTTACTGCCACTGCCCAATGAGGCCAGCTGCATTAATCGAGCTCGTCGTAGATTCGCTCAAGAATGGCCTGCCCCGGGATTTTATCCACCAGTGCGGAGCCCTTCTCATTCAACACAGCCACCTGAATACCGTTGGTCGTATGGCTTAATTTCAACTGTGCTTCGCGGGCACCCAACTCATACCGATCGGGAACCTTAAGGTAAAAGATACCCACTTCTCGATCACGATCACTGACCTTTAAATCCGTCTGTTTTAGGGCATCACTCACATATTCCCATGCCCAGGCGTAGCGAGTGGACATCATGATAATCGGGTAACCATTGCCATCCCGACCTAGCAATGCTTTAGCGGATTCACCACGCGGAGCAGACTCAACGTTTTCGTTGCCAGAGGCACTCCCCAACACCACCAGTTGCGGCGGGCGCGGTGCCTCAAAACGCTTTTCATCTTCACCAGGAGCGGTTAGCCGCTCATCCTCGCGAGGCACCGCATACAGGGGCTGCTCACCAATAAACACGCCACCGTCGGGCACTTTAATCGGGTCGGTCACGGCCGCTTTACGGTATTCCAAACTGCTGTCTGGCAACCAGCTACAACCAGCCACCATCAAAGCGAGCATGAGTGGTGCCAGCAACGCCGCTTTCTTCATTTAACCTCCAACAGGCCGCATTGGCGCATGGTTTCACGTAACCGCGGCTGAGCCGCTTCTGACATCGGCACCAACGGTAGCCTGATACCTGCGTCAATTAGGCCCATTTCAAACAGTGCCCATTTCACCGGGATCGGATTCGCTTCAATAAACAGATCACGATGCAGGGGTTCGAGTTCCGCATTCAGTGCCCGAGCGGTATCCGCATCACCAGCCAGAGCCGCCTCACACATGGCGGCCATCTTCGCCGGGGCCACGTTAGCGGTCACCGAAATATCGCCATGTCCGCCAGCCAAAATAAAGTCCATGGCGGTGGCGTCATCGCCAGAATAAAGCATGAAATCATCAGAACAGCGCTCACGGATTTCGCGAGCCCGCTCCAAATTACCGGTGGCTTCCTTTATGCCCACGATGTTCGGCACTTTACTCAAGCGCTCCACGGTTTCCGGCAGTAAATCGCAAGATGTTCGACCGGGCACGTTATACAGTATTTGCGGAATATCTACCGCACGAGCTATCGCCAAGAAGTGTTGATACAGACCTTCCTGGGGCGGCTTGTTGTAATAAGGCGTCACCAACAGGCAAGCGTCTGCGCCATCTCGTTTGGCATCTCGAGTCAGGCGAATGGCTTCTTCTGTGTTGTTGGCACCAGTACCGGCAATAACCGGAAGGCGGCCCTTAGCCAGCGCCACCACTTCACGGATCACGCTATCGTGCTCTTCAAACCCAAGGGTAGCGGATTCACCGGTCGTCCCCACAGCTACGATGGCATGGGTGCCTTGTTCTACATGCCAATTAACCAGCGAGCGCAATCGCTCCCAGTCTACGGACCCATCTGCACGCATGGGGGTCACCAGCGCCACTATGCTGCCGCGAATCATGCCTGTCTCCTATTGTGCGCAAACCCGTTGCGCCACTCAATGCGCTCAACGATGCCTCCCAACTAGCGAGCCCTATCGTCGGGTGAAGGGCGCTATGGTAAACCCCGCCCCCAAAGCGGACAAGGAGCGCGTCTGCGGTTTACTACCTGGAATGCAACGTACAGCTTCAGACCCGTCTTCTCGGCAAGTGTTCAGTCTGAGATGAACTGGGTAAACTGATTGGCCAAATACACCTCATAAGAAGGCAAATTTCGTGCCCGCCACCGGTACGTGGACCTAAATATTGACGGCACTAGCAAAACGGAGAACAACAATGGATCAGTTGATTGTGATTTCTGCCTTAGGCACGGACCGGCCAGGCATTGTGCAGGCCCTGTCCAAGGCCGTGTTGGAATACGATGGCAATATCATGGATTCACGGATGACCGTACTCGGGGGGGAATTTGCTGTACTGATGCTGGTTGCCGGCAACGCCGCCACTTTGGACAGCTTAGAAGCCGGGCAGCAACAGTTGGCCGATCAACTAAACTTGCGGATAACCCTTAAACGCACCCGCGCCCCGGAGGCTAGCTCCGCCGCCCTGCCCTACGAAGTGGAAGTAGTGGCCATGGACAATCCGGGCATTGTCCATGAAATCGCCCACTTCTTCTCCGGGCGCAACATTAACATCGATGACCTACACACGGGCACCTACGCCGCCCCACACACTGGCACCCGCATGTTCAGCCTGCATCTAACTTTGAGCATGAACGCGGAACACTCCGTGGCCCAGCTACGCGACGCTTTTCTGGATTTTTGTGAAGCCCGCAACCTGGATGCCACCATGACGCCAAAACGCTAGCTGGGCGCAACGCAGCAAACTCATCAAGACTACCAAAGAGAACGGAATTCAATATGGCACACCCCAAAATTGGCAATCTGGCACCCAACTTCAAACTACCGGATCAAGATGGAAATCAGGTTGAATTGAAAGCGTTCAGGAATCAAAACCCGGTGGTGATTTTCTTTTACCCCAAAGCCTTGACCCCGGGCTGCACCACCCAGGCCTGCGGCATTCGTGACACCCAGGCAGAGCTTGAAAAACGGGGAGTCGTGGTATTTGGCATCAGCCCGGATGCAGTAGCACGCTTGCCCAAGTTTATCGACAAGCATTCCCTGAACTTCACCCTATTATCCGACGAAGATCACGCCATCGCCGAGAAATACGGCTGTTGGGGCATGAAGAAATTCATGGGCAAGGAATTCATGGGGCTTATCCGCACCACCTTTATCATCGGCAAGAATGGCAAACTGCTAAAGGTAATGGACAAATTCAAAACCAAAACCCATCACGAAGACCTGCTAGCTGAACTGGACGCGCTAGGGCTTTAACGCCACCTCACCAGTAAAAAGGGGCTTTCGCCCCTTTTTCTTTGCCTCATGCCTCTGGCTGGGATGCTAGCTTCCCGGGAGAATAGTCTGCCTGCCGAGGCCAGGCATTGATCACAGCTTTAATCAACGTCGCCAACGGGATGGCAAAGAACACCCCCCACAACCCCCATAGCCCGCCGAATAACAGAATGGCGGTAATAATCGCCACAGGATGCAAATTCACCGCCTCGGAAAACAACAGCGGTACCAGAATATTGCCATCAATAAACTGGATGATGCCATATACGATCATCACCAGCGCAAAGTCACCACCCCAACCGAACTGCACGTAAGCCACTGCCGCCACCGGCAAGGTGACCACTGTGGCGCCGATGTATGGCACCACCACCGACAGCCCGACCAGCACCGCCAGCAACACCGCATAATTCATATCCAGTAGTATGAAAGCGATAAACGTTGAACCGCCGACCAGCAGAATTTCAATCGCCTTACCTCTCACATAATTGGCGATCTGACCGTCCATTTCGTGCCATACGTGAGAAAGAATCCGCCGCTTACGAGGCAAAAAGCCCAGCATCCAGTTGACCAGGGTTTCCCTGTCTTTCAAAAAGAAAAACACCAACAAAGGGACCAGCACAAGAAACACCATTATTTCTACCAGGTTGGGAATCGATGCCAGCGACAACGTCAGCACTCCCTGGCCCGCCTCAGCCACCTCCCGCTGAATTACCGCGACAATGGAATTCACCTGATCCATGGAAATCACTTCTGGATAGTGAGCCGGCAGGCCCCGCAGCCAGATTTCCCCATTTTTGAGCATATGGGGCAGCTGATCCTGAACTAACAACACTAGCTGTCGCCACACCATAGGCAACAGCACCACCAAGGTGGCGGTCAACAGGCCAACAAACAGCACAAATACCAAATTGACCGCGAGCATACGCCTAACGCCCCGGCGCTCCAGCGCCCCCACCAGCCCCTGCATTAGATAGGCCACCACCATGGCCGTAAACACCGGCGCTAGCATGCCACCAAAAAAAGCAATCACCAGCCCAACGGCCAACAGCAGGACAACTAAATACACCGCCTCTTCGTCAGAAAAATAACTATCGGCCCAATTTTTCAGTATGCGTAGCATCAAGGCTCCTGTGTGCCGCAACGGATCACGAAATAGTAACAGCCTTTCGATTCCCCCATGCGAACTAGCGCATGGCAGGACTGTCTCAGATAGGCGGGAATATCATTGGCTGACCCCGTGTCCGTGGCAATCACTTCCAGCAATTGCCCGGCACGGAGCTGCCGCAACGCCTGCCGGGTTTTCAACAGCGGCAACGGGCACTGTAACGTGGACGCATCCACATGGAGATCAACCTTGTGTTCAGACATCTGGTGCTTAGTCATTCTTATCACTTCATTCATTGTCGCCCTGCCGGCATTATAGTCATAAGAGAGCCTTTGAATAACGCCTTGTGTAGCGATACTCAAGGTTACCCTACCCGTTACGACTCTCTGAACGGAGCCACGACTTGACGTTGTTTTTGCGTACATTTTTGCTATTCAGCTGCTGCTGGCTAGCCAACCCGTCCAGTGCCGATAACAATCTTCCGGTGCTAGGCGACCCTACCGCAGCGCTCATGTCTTCCGGCCAGGAATACCGCTTGGGTCGTGCTTGGCTACGCAGTCTGCGCGGGCAGACTTCCATCATGTCCGACCCCATGTTGCAGGAATACGTGGAGAGCCTAGTCTACCGGCTAGCCTCCTACAGCGACCTGAAAGAACCCAACCTGGATATCGTGGTAATAAACAGTCGCCAGATTAACGCTTTTGCAGTGCCCGGTGGGGTAATCGGGCTCAACGCCGGCCTGTTTCTAAATGCGGAGAGCGAAGACGAAGTCGCCGGAGTGGTTGCTCACGAAATTGCCCACGTAAGCCAGCGGCACTTTGCCCGCCGATACTTAGATTCAAAAAAAATGAACACTGCGGTGCTGGCCGCCATGCTGGCCAGCCTGGCCGTTGCCATTGCCGGCGACGGTGAAGCTGGGATGGCCGGTATCGCAGCCACCCAGGCCGGGGCCATTCAGGCTCAACTGGCCTATTCTCGTCAAAATGAACGCGAAGCTGACCGGGTGGGCATGCAGACCCTCGCCGCCTCTGGCATGGACCCAAGCGCCATGCCGCGCTTTTTCGAACGTATGCACGATAGCCAACGTTTCTCCGGAAATCCGCCGGAGTTTCTGCTCACTCACCCGGTCACCGAAAGCCGAATTGCTGACAGCCGCGCCCGCGCCCGCGCCCTTCCACCGGCACGTCTATCCGTTTCCACCAGTTTTCTGCTGGCACAGGCCCGCCTCAAGGCAGGCTTCATTACCTCTGATGAGCAAGCCATTGAATATTTCAAACGCTACAGCAATGAACGCAGTGCGTTAGGGTTACAGGCCGCACGATACGGCCTAGCCCTGAGCTATCTGCGTGCCAATCACTATGATCAGGCTCGCGGATTGATGCAGGGGCTAGCCGATCAATACCCCGATCAACTCTGGTTCCGCCTAGGGTTAGCTGAAGTGGCGCTGGATGAAGGTAGCTACCCGCTAGCGATTAAAGAAACCGGGTGGGTACTGAACATTTCACCGGACAATTACGCCGCGTCCATACTGCAAAGCAAAGCCTACCTGCGCAGCAAGCAACCAGAAAAGGCCCTGCCATTACTCAAACCGCTACTCAAAGACCACATCAATGATCCTCACATCTGGGACCTGCTGGCTGATGCCTACGGCAACAGTGGCGACACCGTGCGCGCCCTGCATGCCCGTGCCGAAAGCCAGTTTCTACGCGGCAACGATTCTAAAGCCCAGCAACAAATGCGCTATGCCCTGCGCGACGCAGAGAATGACTTTGCTTTGCACAGCAAATTGAACGGGCGCCTGCGAGAAATGAAGCGATTATCTGAAGAAGAGTTCTGAGCGCGGTGGCGGGGTACTGTCTAAATCGCAAGAATACAACCTGCGTTGTTTGCACAGGTTGTATCAGGCGTCACACAAAATAATAGCGGCCGGTCACGCTTTCAACTTGCGGCCGAAATCCAACATGCGGTTCAACGGCACCATGGCTTTTTCTGCCAGCGACGAGTCCACGAAAATTTCCTGCCCCATGCCGTTGGCATCTTCCAGCACCGCGAGCATGTTCTGCAGGCCATTCATTGCCATCCACGGACAGTGAGCACAACTGCGACAGGTCGCACCGGAGCCCGCCGTCGGCGCTTCCAAGAAGGTTTTGCCCGGCGCTAACTGCTGCATCTTGTAGAAAATGCCCTTGTCGGTGGCAACGATGAACACCTCATTGTCCATCTCGCAAGCGGCCTTGATCAGCTGTGAGGTTGAGCCGACCACATCCGCCATTTCCACCACCGAGGCCGGGGATTCCGGGTGCACCAGAATAGCGGCATCCGGGTAGGCGGCTTGCAAATCATGCAACCCTTTAGCTTTAAACTCTTCGTGAACAATGCAGGCACCGTCCCAACACAATACATCGGCGCCAGCTTTATCACGAACATAGCCGCCAAGGTGCTTGTCCGGCGCCCACAGAATTTTTTCACCGTTGCTATCTAGATGCTCAATCAACTCCACGGCGATGGACGAGGTGACCACCCAATCGGCACGGGCTTTCACCGCAGCGGAAGTATTGGCATAAACCACCACAGTGCGGTCCGGGTGCTGGTCGCAAAATGCGGAAAACTCTTCTTCCGGACAACCGATATCCAATGAACAGGTCGCTTCGAGTGTCGGCATGAAGACGCGTTTTTCCGGGCTAAGAATTTTGGCGGTCTCACCCATAAACTTCACCCCGGCCACAATCAACGTGGACGCAGGATGGTCTTTGCCAAAGCGGGCCATTTCCAAAGAATCAGACACACAGCCACCGGTTTCTTCCGCCAACGACTGAATTTCCGGGTCTGTGTAGTAATGCGCTACCAACACCGCATCGCGTTGACGCAACAACGCCTTGATCCGATCACGATAGGATGCGCGTTGCTCTTCGCTGAGCGTGTCCTCGGGCTCCACCTCAGCTAAATGCGCCTGGACCCGTGCTTGTGCCTCTGCCGTCATTGCCTTACCGCCCGGGGTTTCCCCCTGAAATCAACAACTTGGAAAATTGATAAAAGAATAAGGCGGGCATAATACCACAACAGCCAAAAACCGCTGAATAGCGGCCTGTTGTTAGCCCTGCAAAGGATTAAATGCGTCCGACGAGGGCGGTTTTCAAGCTTCCCTTCAAGCTTGGAAGGAAGGCCGGTAAGCGGGTCCGGCGGCAACCAGATGCACCGTGCTGATGGCCCGCTCCAGGAACGCGCCCTCGCAATAGCACAGGTAATATTCCCACATACGCACGAACCGCTCATCAAAACCCAGCTCGCGAATGCGGGGCAGCGCATCATGAAAACGCTGGCGCCAGTGATTTAAGGTCAGCGCGTAATCATGACCGATGTCGTGCAGTTCCGTGGTCACCAAGCGGGTATGGCGCGTGAGGTTGTCGCACATCACCGACACACTGGGCAGGAAACCGCCGGGAAAGATATAACGCTTAATGAAGTCCACCTGCTTCAATGCATAGTGGTAACGCTGGTCCGGCACCGTGATTGCCTGAATCAGCAGCAACCCTTCCGGCTTCAAACGCTTGCCCAACACATCAAAATAGCCAGGCAAAAATTCCGCCCCCACCGCTTCGATCATTTCCACGGACACCACCCTGTCATACTGTCCGGTGAGTTCGCGATAATCCTTTTCCAGAATGGTGATGCGATCACTTAGCCCGGCATCGGCAACCAGATCACGGGCATAACGGGCCTGCTCGCGGGATATCGTTGTGGTGGTAACGGTGACCCCGTAATGCTGCGCTGCATGCAGCGCTAAACCGCCCCAGCCCGTGCCAATTTCAAGCACCGTCATGCCGGGCTGTAATTGCAGCCGTTGGCAAATCAAATCCAGCTTGTGCACCGAGGCCTCCTCCAGGGACGCCTCCGGGCGCGAAAAAACCGCACTGGAATACATCATGGTGCGATCAAGAAACAGGCTGAAAAAATCATTGCCCAGATCGTAATGCGCGGAAATATTTCTGCGCGATCCTTGCAGCGAATTGCGATTATAGCGGTGCAGCATTCTCAACGCGGGTTTGGACAGCGCGGCAAAGCCGCCTTCCAGCGCTTGGATGGCGTCCACATTTGCGGCGAAATACCGTATTACCTTAACCAGGTCCGGGCTCGACCAGCTTTGTTCCATAAACGCCTCTGCCGCCCCCATCGCCCCACCGCTCATCATCATGCTGTAGGTGCACCAATCGGTGAGTACGATATGGCCGATTGCCTGGCTATTGTGTGAATCGCCGAGTAACACGGTGTTTCCATCCGGCTCATCAATACGCAGGCCGCCGTGTGGCACTTTCGCCAGCTTATTCAACACCAGAGTACGAGCCACTGATTGCGACCAACTCAATGTGCCGGCCTGGATACTTTTATTGTTAGAGGCTCTATCGCCAGACAGCATTACCTTACTCCCTGTTTCCATCATCGCCTGAATCACCATCATCACGTTGAGCGTTCTCGCCAGCGGGGTGACCGTGAAAGACCGCGCCTTTACGCCACAGTTTGAAGGCCTGCCAATAAATATTTTTCAGCGTGGCCAACCCTTGGGCACCAAACCGGAAAATGCCCTTGCCCATGGCGGCGGAATCCGGCGCAACTAATTGCAACTTCATTCCGGCCTTGAACACGCAGACCTGTTTATCCCGGTCCTCTAACCCTATTCGCAGATCGGGTAAGGCAACGTGAAGATGCCAATGGTATTGCAGCAGCATGGGCAAGAAAGGGGACACATGAAAAGCCTTGGGGTGGTTCACCAGCAGCACCCCGTTTTCATTTCGGGAAAACGTGAGAGGGTAAAAATGGCGCTCTCGCCATGGGGTATTTTGCACCTCGGCGATCATGCTGTCGGGCTGGCTTTTTCCTTGCGGGAAATGCAGGTACAACACCAATGGATTAAACAGGGTTCCGAAGGTACGCCACTGCGCCAGCATAACCGTTCTGCCATGGCTCCAGTTCAGCCCCAGGCTGAGCGCTTTTCCGCGAACTTTTTCCGCTAACGGCACGGCACGAGTATCCAGGTAATCCTGATCACGAAAAGTGACCGGTCGCCACCTCCTGCCCCAGGCCCAGTGCCGCCCGAGCATGGCATCAATTTTTTCCAGATCGCACCAAACCATCCACAGCGGGTAATCAAAGCTGTGGGTAAACGGTTGCAACCGTTGATGCCAGACGCGCCCGCGCGCAATAGCATAGGGTGTCAACGGGTCATTGACCGAAGCCTCCATCACGCAACGCTCCCTGCCTGCGCCTTGCCAGTGATCCCTGCCACCACGTTCAACGCAGACACCACACCATCTTCATGGAAACCATTGCGGCACCAGGCACCAGCAAACCAGGTGGCATTTTTGCCATTGTCTTTCAGTAATTGTTCCCGGGCCGCCACCGTCTGCGGTGTGAATAACGGATGCGCAAAATGGTAACGGGCGAGTACCTTTTTGGTGTCAATTCGGTCACTGGCATTCAGCGTGACACAGAAGGTTTCCGGGGCAGCAATACCCTGCAGAATATTCATGTTATAGGTCACTTGAACCCGTTCCTGATCCTGCGCATACAACATGGCATTCCAGCTGGACCATACCCGTTCCCGACGCGGTAGCAACGCTGTATCCGTATGCAGGACCACTTCATTATCCTGGTAACCCAATTGCGACAGGTTGGCTTCTTCCCGTTCGTCTGGATCACTGAGTAACGCTAGCGCCTGGTCGCTGTGGCAGGCCAGCACAACCTGATCGTAATGCTGCTCTGCCCCGCCTACGGTGACGGTGACACCGGCACCGCCCTCTACACCCACTCCCGCTGAGCCCCGTCGTATCGACTGCACCGGGGTGCAGGTATGAAAGGTAGCGTTGCAACCCTCCACCAGGGGCTTCACGTATTGATTGGAACCACCAGGCACCACGAACCACTGGGGCCGATCATTCAACGACAATAAACCATGATTCTGAAAAAACTGGATAAAAAACCGGGCAGGAAAAACTTCCATCTGCTCCAGCGAGCAAGACCAGATAGCCCCGCCCATGGCGAGAATATAATCCCGGGCAAAGCGTTCACTGTAACCCTGCTCACGCAGATACTGCCCCAAAGGAAGGTCTCCCTTGGCGCTATGAAGCAAAGCCGGTGCCTGCTTATTGAAGCGCAAGATGTCACGAATGAAACGCCAGTGTGAAAAGCTCAGCAGATTGCGTTTCTGGGCAAACATGCCCCCCAGCCCATCGCCGCAGTATTCCAGCCCGTTCTTCTCATCACTGACCGCAAACCCCATAGGAGTGGGTTGGCCCTGCAAGCCAAGCTCCTCCAACAAACGAAGGTAATTCGGGTAGGTTCGATCGTTGAATACAATAAAACCTACATCAATAGCGTAATCACCATGGGGTCGAGATACCGGAATCGTACAGGTATGCCCACCCAGATAATCATTGGCTTCAAATACCTCGACCTGATGACCCGCTTTTGACAGATACCAAGCGGTGCTAAGCCCACTAATACCGGCTCCAACAATAGCAATACGCTGACTCATGTCTTTCCCTTCCTACTATTGCCCATGGCCGGCGGCGACACGGGGTGTTGCTGATCCTAAGAGGTTTTATCAAACCGGCTTTTAGCCGCCTTGAACGCTACCGTCACCCGCTCACGCACTCCCGCATGGGGCACCACCGGTGGTGGATAATCCCGGGCCAGTAGCGGCTGCTTCCAGGGCTCATGGATTTGCTTGCTATCCAAGTCGCGCAATTGCGGCACCCAATGAGCAATAAAACGGCCTTCGCTATCAAAACGTTGCCCCTGACGAACCGGATTAAACACCCGAAAATAAGGCACCGCATCGGTGCCAGATGAGGCACTCCACTGCCAGCCACCGTTATTGGCGGCAAAGTCCCCATCGATCAAATGTGTCATAAAGAACGCTTCACCGCGGCGCCAATCCAGCCAAAGATGCTTACTGAGAAACATGGCTGTCACCATGCGTAGCCGGTTATGCATCCAGCCGGTGGCAACCAGCTGCCGCATGGCTGCATCCACCAGCGGGTACCCCGTACGCCCTTCACACCAAGCGGCGAATAGCTCGTCATCATTTTTCCATTCCAGCAAATCCGTTTCCGGCCGGAAGCCTTGTCCGCGGCTAACGCGAGGAAACTGCGCCATGATCTGGCGGTAAAAATCCCGCCAGGCCAACTCGCCGATCCAGCAGGCAGCACCATCACGGCTACCCGCATCCGCCATGGCCTGGGTTGCGGCCCGGAAACAACTGGCCACCGACAGGGTTCCCGCCGATAGCGCCACCGATAAGCCGCTGGTGCCAGACAAATCAGGAAAATCACGGTTGCGGCGATAGTCGGCCAGCGACCGCTCCATAAATTGATCAAGTTGTTGCCAGGCGGCCTCTTCTCCAGGCGCCCATTGCTGCGTTAGCGCCTCAGGCACGTCCAGCATTTCAAGGGCCTTCGCCACAACCTTAGCCCCCATAAACGTACCTTCAGCCCTGCATTGTGATGGCACCGGTGTCATCGCCGGGTGATGATCGGCCATCCATACATCCCAACGTTTCTTATAAGCCCCAAACACCGTATACGGTGTTCCTTTACCGGTGCGCAGTGCCGCGGGTGGAACTAACACGCCATCGTCGAAACCGCGCAGGATAATCCCTTGCTCACGCAGGCGTTCAGCCACCAGTGTGTCTCGCTGCTTTTCATTGAGCGGATACTCACGATTGCAATACAGGTGAGTCACACCTTGGCTCTGGGCAAATTCTGCTAACGCCTCCGGCACCTTCTCGAAGGTGTCCACATCCAGCACATGCAGATCAATGCCGCGGTTAGCCAGGGACTCGCCCAGCTCACGCAAGCTTTCCAACACATACCAGCGGCGCAACGGCGCCACCTGATGACGATCCCATTGCCCCTGACACAGACAATACACCGCCAGCGCCTGTGGCCTCGTCTCACCCGCGCTTATCGATGACTCTGTCAACGCAGCGTGCAGAGGCGAGTGTGCCGCGACACGCAGGTCGTTGCGGTACCAGACCAGATTCATGGCGTACTCCAGGATTGTTGAAGTCGATCCAGTTCGCTCGCCAGCCCCTGCCGACGCCCGCCAAGCTGGGCTACCTCTTGCGGCAGTGTCATTTGCGATAGATCCAGCCCCCAGCACGCCTCACTGAGGCCACAACCAGAAGCGATACCGATTTGCTGACGCTGGCCCGCCGTTGGCCAGCGATCCACCACCCAGAGCACACCACCGGCCCGTTGCGCCAGGCTTTTGAGTACACTGCGCAGTTCTACCGTCACCAAAGGAGCCCCCAGACACCAGAGCGGGCGGTTCAATACCATCGCCAGTTCCAGTGCCGGCAAGGCTCTACCCACCGGCACCAGCAACCAGCCGGCCTCCCCACCCCGTGGCGCCAGCGATAATGCCCGCGACGACCACTTGGCCTGCAGCACACCGTCAAACAGGGTGAGCCATCCACCCAGGGCTGAAGTGTCAGCCAAACGTGCCCGCACGGGATCACAAAAGTGATCCAGTACCAGAGCATGGCTATAATCATTCAGCAGCCCATTGAGCAACTGTTCCAGACGGCGGGTGTTGAGCGACTCCAGCGCGCAGATCGCGTCTGTTACTGCCCCGCGCCAAGGCCCTTGCTGTTCGGCACCCTGTTCCCACACCGCCCCGTTAGCCGCTGCTGAATCAGCCAGTAGCCCCGCCACCTGACTGATCGGCACCCCTCGCTCCAGCCAATGCTGAATCTGCTCGATACGAGCGATATCCACTTCGCTATAACGCCGATGCCCTTTGTCCGTGCGTGCGGGCGTCAACAAACCATAACGACGCTCCCAGGCACGCAAAGTCACTGCGGGGATACCGCAATGCATGCTCACGTGCTGAATGCTGATGCTACCGGCTTGTCGGTCCGCAACTTGAACCCTGCTTGTAGACTCGCTCATACCCGATTTCTCAGGCCTAGCGGGTCCGGGTACGGGGAAAGATAGCGCTGCTGGGCCAAGTAAGGCTGATCGGTTTTACGCAGGGCACCACGCAACAGGGTCATCGGCACAACCAGCGGCACCTCTTCACGCAGATAAGCGTCTATCTGTTCGTTGATCAACGCCCTGTCGTCTCCACCTAGATCCTGGCGCAAAAACCCGGCCAGATGTTGCAGGGTATTCACATGGGCGCCCCGGGATACACGCTTCTTCATGGCGGACATCACCGCATGAATATAATCCCCGGCAATGTCTTGCAGCGGGCGCGCTTGAAGGTCCGCCAGCATGGGGCCCACTTCACGGTAGGTTTTCTGGCAATGAGCCAACAGCTGAAATTTGTGACGGCTATGGAACACAATCAGCTTTTTCGCGGTCAGGCCTTGTTCCATCATCTGACACCAGTCGTCATACAGGAACACGCGCTCGATAAAGTTTTCACGCAGAGCGGCATCATTCAGGCGCCCTTCTTCTTCCAGTGGCATTAGCGGATAACGGCGTGCCAGGGCCGCAGCGAACAGCCCGCTGGCATCCCGACGTTGTACATTGCCCGCCTCGTTGTAGACACGGATTCTTTCCATCCCGCAGCTGGGAGACTTGGCCATCAGAATATAGCCACGCAACGGCGCTAGTGACGGCAACGTCCGGTCGATGAAATCCATCATCATCCCGGTGCAATCTCGCTTACCATCCGTGGTTAGCAGCCGCAGCGACGCTTCAGAGCCTTCGCCTGCGTCATTATTCACCGGATGGTTTTCCCCATCGTCCACCAAATGCATTGCTTTGCGCGGTGCCGACATTCCTGCCCCCATTTCTGGACACTGGGAGCGAAACTCAAAGTACTGCGACAGAACCTCGGTACAGTAACGCGAATGCTTGTGGCCTTTATCGTGGCGCACCTCCAAGCCCAGCAAACAGGCGCTGATACCAACCGGAATACGCGCCAGAATGTCCTTTTTCTCAGATTTAACCGCGTCCATGGAGTGACCTCAGTGGCAGTAGAGGCTGGCAAGCAGTTCCGCCGGCACCTCAGGGTTATACAAAAGTAGAAATCTGTACAACCTTACCCCAGCGACCTGTCAACGCATTGTGAAGGTGTTCCATCACACTTCAGCAAGACAGTGATCACAAAGGTGCAATCGTTGAAGTCTATGCTTATACTCCTCAAAACACTGACCTTATGGACAGCAAAATGCGTATTCTTGTCTGCGGTGGCCGTGATTTTGACAACCAGGCTCTACTGGCACGCACCCTGAACCGTCTACATCGGGATAACACCCTATCCCTCCTCATCCATGGCAATGCCAGCGGTGCGGACCGTCTGGCTGGGCAGTGGGCCCATGACCACGGTATTGATCAGGTGAGCTACCCTGCCAACTGGAAAGCCCATGGTCGAGCTGCTGGCCCCATGCGCAACCGCCGAATGCTGCACCACGGCCGTCCGCAGGCAGTGATTGCCTTTCCCGGCGGACGCGGCACAGCACATATGGTCGCGCTTGCAGAGCAAGCGGGTTTGCCGGTGTGGAGGCCTGCAGAAGAACAGGAAGCCTGCGGGTTTCAAGGTATTGGGGAGTTACAGCGCTAATTCACCTACCGCGCAAAGATCATCAAGGAAGAAAATAGGGGTAAGCGGATTAAATGGTTGATGGGGCACCTTCACCCCATCAATCTGATACCACCCTCAGATGGTTGATAGATCGACTCCGTAGTTGAGTTCCTCTGCGAAGTCCGGCAGTCCGTAACCGATGGTTTTCTTGTAGAAAGGAGAGACCTTCGCAGTCGGTGCCTTCTTCTTGTGCTTCGTGGTGTAGAGCATTCGTGCCCGCATCACGGTAATCCCCCCGCCCAGTAGTTGACGTCAGAAGTGGAATTTTCTCGTAGTCTGACCCGAGGAGGTTCCATGAAGAAGTCCCGCTTCACCGACAGCCAGATCATCGCCGTACTCAAGCAAGCTCAGGCTGGTACACCCGTTCCGGAGCTGTGCCGCGAGCACGGCATCAGCTCGGCGACGTTCTACAAGTGGCGCAGCAAGTTCGGCGGCATGGACGCGTCGCTGATGTCCCAGCTCAAGGAGTTGCAGGACGAGAACCGGCGCCTGAAGAAGATGTACGCTGACGCCCAGCTCAGTGCGGACCTGCTGAAGGAAGCGTTGTCAAAAAAATGGTGAGGCCATCTCAACGCCGGGAGATGGCCCGAGCAGCGGTTGAGGGCGGACATGCGAGCATACGGCACGCCTGCCTGACCTTCGAGGTCAGCGAGACCTGCTACCGCTATCAGGCGAAGGCCTGTGAAGAGAACGCCAGGATCGCCGACTGGCTGGTCCGGCTGACCACGGCCTACAAGGATTGGGGCTTCGGCCTGTGTTTCCTGCACCTGCGCAACGTCAAGGGCTTTGGCTGGAACCACAAGCGGGTCTACCGCATCTACCGGGAGCTGGAGTTGAACCTGCGGATCAAGCCGAAGAAGCGGCTCGTGCGCGAGCGTCCGGAGCCGCTGGCGGTGCCCGAGGCGATCAACCAGGTCTGGTCGATGGACTTCATGCACGACCAGCTCAGCGACGGGCGCAACTTCCGGCTGTTCAACGTGCTGGACGACTTCAATCGCGAAGGGCTGGGCATCGAGGTCGACCTATCCCTGCCCGCGGCCCGCGTGATCCGGTCGCTGGAGCAGATCATCGAGTGGCGCGGCAAGCCACGCGTGATCCGTTGCGACAATGGCCCCGAGTACATCAGCGGCGCGCTGCTGGCCTGGGCAGAACGGCAAGGTATCCGGATCGAACACATCCAACCGGGCAAGCCGCAGCAGAACGCCTACGTCGAACGCTACAACCGCACCGTGCGCTACGCCTGGCTGGCCCGAACCCTGTTCGACACCATCGAGCAGGTGCAGGATAAGGCCACCAGCTGGCTATGGACTTACAACCACGAGCGCCCGAACATGGCACTCGGCGGCATCACACCCATGCAAAAACTGGCCCTTGCCGCGTAGCTCCACTTTTGGGGTCCGCTAAAAGCGGGGGGATTACCGTGATGCGGGCACGAATGCTCTACACCACGAAGCACAAGAAGAAGGCACCGACTGCGAAGGTCTCTCCTTTCTACAAGAAAACCATCGGTTACGGACTGCCGGACTTCGCAGAGGAACTCAACTACGGAGTCGATCTATCAACCATCTGAGGGTGGTATCAGATTGATGGGGTGAAGGTGCCCCATCAACCATTAAATCCGTATACCCATAATGATCAGCAGAATCACGGTGGAGCACACCAGGAATAACCCCTGGGCCTCCATGCCAAAGCCGATCTCCGTTTTGTCCAGCAAGCTATTCATGCGCCGCGCCGTTAGTTGTTGTTTGAAGCGTTAAAGGGCGTCCTAGCCCTCGTAACCCATGCTGCGCAGGGTCTCGCGTTGTTCCCGCACGGTTTCCGCCAGAATACGATTTTCCAGCAGAATATCGCGAAACTTCAGGCCTTCGCGGATATTGTCCAGCAGCTGCTCGTCGTCCCAGGGTTTGGGGATAAAGCGGAAGGCGCCGGCTTTGTTAATGGCGGACATGACCGTTTCGATGTCGATCACCCCGGTCAGCACAATGCGAATGGTATCGGGCTGCAGATCGCGCAATTCCTGCAGCAGCTCCAGGCCATTCATCTCCGGCATCATATAGTCGGTGATCACTGCATCGAACACGGTGGTGCGCGCCCGGCGCAGGGCTTCGTGCGGGTTCTGGTAGGTTTCCACCTCCCAGTCGGTGTAGGTGTTGATGGTGCGTTTCAAGGCTTTGAGGATGTATTCCTCGTCGTCCACGACCATGATCTGATACATGCTGAATCCCTCACTCACGGCGTGCTACTACGCTGGCATCCTGCCGGCGACTGCATGCGTTCAACAACGTTGCGCTCCCCCTGACGGGCCAGGGGGATACCCGGTTTTACAATACGCCCCGCTCTAGGGGCTGACAATTGACGCCGCCGGCCAGAGGGGGCCGGTCATGCAGCCCGTTTTGCCGTTTGTCTGTGAGGGAGCGCAAAGCGCAAGAAACGCAACAAAACAGGGGGCTAAGCAGTGTGAATAATGGCCTTGGTGACCGACCCGGTGGCGATCAGTCGTTCCTGTTGTTGTGCGTTTAGCGCATAGGCTTCTGCACGCATGGCAGCGAGTGTGCGGCCCAGCCGATCCACATGGGCACGGATAATGATCTGCTCGCCCTGGCTGGCGGCGCGCAGCACGCTGCTGTGGGTTTCGATGGTCACCGCGTGCTGGTCCGATGGCAGTTTGGAGATGGCCGCAAAAAAGCAGGCCACATCCATCAAGGCATAAACGATACCGCCGTGCAGCGCGCCCTGGGGATTGGTGGTGAAGTCGTTCACCGGAAAGCGGACTTCGCTGCGGCCATCCACCGCGCTGACCAGTTCCAGCTCACAGGCCCGGTGCAGCGGGTGGGCGAGCACGTCGTCTTTGACCTGATCGATGTGGCTCATGGTTCCTCCTGTCAGAATCATTTTTATGGCGCCGTCACTATACGGCGTCTACCGGAAAAACGGGATGGCAGGCTGTTCCGCCCGGTTCCGGGGAACCGTCAGCCTTGACGGCGGTCTATGGGTATCGCAAGGTTGCGACTCTTCCCTGATTTGCGGGCATCCCATGAAAGCACTGGTCTACACATTGCTGCTTATCATCAGTACTCATGTGCTGGTGCTGGATGCTGTGCACCATGAGCATGATGACCGGGTGTCCATGGAACAGATCCAGCAGGATCTGGCCAGTGCCGATGTGCTGGACAAGGGCGGCGACCATTGCTGCCAGTGTCATGGCTTCATGGCCTCCACCGATAGTGAACCGCTACGCCTGGCCCCGCCCTCTGCGGGTCAAATGGCGTTACGCCCCTTCTTGCCGGATGCCCCGGCCGATAACCCTTTCCGTCCTCCGATAGCCTGATTGTTTCCTCGTTTTTCCGACTTTGCTGCCCCGTCCACCGGTGAATGTGCGCCGTAAACGTGGCCCGGCATTGTTCTTGACGTGACGTTTTGAAACATCAGGAGTCTCCCTATGGGAATCCAGACCGCAGTGCGCGTGGCCGCACTGTTACTGGCCGGGTGCGCGTATGCCAGCGCGTCGGCCGATACTTCTTCCTCGCCCTCGCAATGGGCGCAATGGGTGCAGCGGCAAGTGAGTCAGCTGCCCGCCAGCCGAGCGATTACTGCTGAGCAGGAACGGTTGTTGGCGCAAAGCCGGGCACAGTCCCAGCCGCTGTATAACCCTTCGCTGAACATCGACTACGAAGACAGCCTCGATATCACCCAGACCGTGGGCCTGAGTCAGACCCTGGACTGGTCCGGCAAGGCCCGCGCCAGGCGCGATGCCGTGGCGGTGCGTGATCAGCTGGCGCAGCTGCGTGGCGACAAGGCCCGCGCCCGCCTGTTGGCGGACAGCCTCAATGCGCTGGTGGCCCATGCTGCTGCCCGCGAGCAACTGGCGGCGGCCCGTGAGCAGGCGCAGCAGCTGCGCGATCTCACCGATCTGATTCGTCGCCGCGAACAAGCCGGGGATGTGGGCCAGGTGGATGCACAGCTGGCCTACCTGTCGCTGGGCCAGGCCCAGCAGGCCCTGGCCGATGCAGAAAGCGCCGCCACCCGTGCCGCCACGGAACTACGCCAGCAGTTGGCCAGCCAGCAACCGGCGGAGGCCTTACCGGCGGCCGATCGCTGGCAAGCGTCTGCGCTTACTGATACCGCTTCACAGCGGCTGCCCGCGAACTTCGATCTGCAACTGGCGGAGCAGCAGCTGGCGTTGGCAGAGCGCGGCGTGTCGGTGGCGGATAAACAACGCAACACCGACCCGACCCTGGGCCTGCGGGTGGGTCAGGAAGATGGCGAAAATTTGTGGGGCGTGAATTTCAGCCTGCCATTGAAGTTCTTCAATACCGGCAAGCCAGGTTATGAAGCCGCCCTGGCGGACAGTGAGGCGCGCCGTGCGCTGCTGGAGAAAACCCGCAACGATATTCAGGCCAGCCTGGACGGCGCGTTGAGCGATTACCGGCAGCGGCGCCAGCGATGGGAAACCTGGCAGCAGCTCACCGGCGATAGCCTGGCCGGCGGCGATGCATTACTCCAGCGCGTCTGGCAACAGGGCGAGCTGACCACCCAGAACTATCTGCAAGCCCTGAACCAGCGGCTCGATACCCGGCTGGCCGGTATCGCCCTGCGCGATGCCATGCAGAAAGCCTGGGTGCAGTGGCTCTACGAAAGCGCCCAACTCAACGACTGGCTGAACCAGTTAGCCAACGAATGATTGTTCTGTAGGAACCGAGCTTGCGAGGTAACAGCCGCAGGCTGGCCCGAAGGGTGAGCGAAGCGAATAACACCGCTTGGAACGAGAAATTAAGCGAAAAATTACTGTAGGAGTGCCACTTGAGGCGCGAATGGTTTCTGCGACACGCGGTGCCAACTTCTTCGCGTTCTGAACGGCGCTCCTACAAAAAATGGAAAATTTTTTATGAAAACGAAAATGACATTTCAAAAATCGCCACTGGCCATTGCGCTGCTGGCAACCCTGGCGAACCCGGCCTGGGCGGAAGGAAATCATGACCATGCCCACAACGAAAGCAACGAAGCCGAACAGCATGCACAGCAGGCTGCCCCGGATAATAGCGGTGACCATGATGAGCACGCTCATGGGAAGGAGGTTGGGGGCGCAGCGTCCCATAGTGAAGAAGCGGCACTGGAGCTGACCGCAGAACAACAAAAGATGCTCAACCTGCAGGTCATTACCCTGCAGCCTGATGCCGACGCTACCCGGACCCTCACCGTGCCGGCGGAAATTATCAGCAACCAGTACCGCACCTGGGTAGTGCCGGTCCGTATCGATTCCCAGGTGCAATCACGCAGTGCCACGCTGGGTCAGCACATGGAAAAAGGGGATGCCATCGCTACCTTGTTCAGCCCGGCCATGGCGCAACTGCAAAGCGAACTGCAAGTGGCGGCGGATGGCTGGCGGCGGGTCCGGAATCTGGGCCGCCGGGCGGTGGGCAACCAGCGCTACCTGGACGCACAAAGTCAGTACCAGTCACTGCGTGCCCGCGCCAGGGGCTACGGTCTGAGTGACGACGCCATAACTGACATCGAAGCAGGCAAAAGCGAGAAAGGCATTTACACCCTCACCGCGCCCGACGAAGGCCTGGTGCTGGAAGATGCTTTCCAGCAGGGGCAGTGGTTAACGGCGGGCAGTGCCCTGGTAACGCTGGTGGATGAATCCGAATTGTGGGCCGAAGCAGCGTTGCCGCCGAGCCCCGGTTTGCAAATTGCCACCGGCACCCCGGCGCGGGTGATTGTGGGTGATACCTCAGTGGAGGGTCAGGTAATTCAATCCGGCCATCGCCTCAATCCTGTCACTCGAACATTGTCTGTGCGAGTCGCCGTTCCCAATGCCGGGCATCTGTTGCATCCGGGCATGTTCGCCGATGTGGCGTTGTCGCTGTCCGCCCCGGAAAACGCACTCACTGTGCCGGAAGAGGCGCTCACCCGCAGTGCCGATGGTGACTGGCAGTTGTTTGTGGAAGAAGAACCGGGCCACTACAAACCCGTGGAAATTCAGCTCAATGGCCAGTTGGCAAACCGCCGGATCGTCACCGGCATGGAACCGGGCACACGCGTGGTCACTCGCGGCGCGTTCTTCCTGGCCAGTGAAATGGCCAAGTCCGGTTTCGATATTCACAATCACTGAGGATCACCGTCATGTTTAATCGACTTGTCGATTGGGCGGTGAACAACCGCCTCATTGTGTTGCTGTTACTGGTCATCACCATTGGCGTGATCGGCTGGCAATTGCCCAACCTGAAACTGGATGCCTTCCCGGACGTGACCAACGTCCAGGTACAGGTGAACACCGAAGCCGAAGGCCTGGCAGCGGAAGAAGTGGAGCAGCTGATCACCTATCCCATCGAGGCAGTGATGTATGCATTGCCGCAGGTGGCCGAGGTGCGTTCCATCTCCAAGACCGGCCTGTCCATCGTCACCGTGGTGTTCGAGGAAGGCACCGATATCTATTTCGCCCGCCAGCTGGTGTTCGAGCGATTGCAGGCCGCACGGGAAGATATTCCCGACGGCGTCGGCACCCCGGAAATGGGCCCCAACACCTCCGGCCTGGGCCAGGTGTATCAATACCTGCTCACCGCCGAGCCGGGCTCCAATGTGGATGCCATGCAACTGCGCAGCCTCAACGACTGGGTGGTGAAACTGCTACTCATGCCCGTGGGCGGCGTCACCGATGTGCTCAGCTATGGCGGTGAAGTGCGCCAGTATCAGGTCAACGTGAACCCTACCCGTTTGCTGGCCTACGACCTGAGCCTGCAACAGGTCATGGATGCCATCGCCGCCAACAACCGCAACGCCGGTGGCTGGTATCTGGATCGCGGTGCCGAGCAATTGGTAATTCGTGGCATGGGCTGGGTCGGCAGCGGCGAGCAAGGGCTCGGCGACATTGCCGCCATTCCCCTCAAGGAAGTGGATGGCACCCAGGTGCGCGTCAGTGATGTGGCGAAGGTGGAGTTCGGCGGCGAAATTCGTCAGGGCGCCCTCACCATGACCCGCCGCGATGCTAACGGCGAACCGGAAGCCTTGGGCGAAGTGGTAGCCGGCATCGTGCTCAAACGCATGGGCGCCAATACAAAGGCCACCATCGATGGCATCAAGGAACGCGAAGCGCGCATCCAGCAGGCCCTGCCGGACGGTGTGCAGTTTGAGGTGTTCTACGACCAGGCAGATCTGGTGGAAAAAGCCGTCAGCACAGTGGTCACCGCCTTGCTGCTGGCCTTCGTGTTTATCGTCATCGTGCTGGCCCTGTTCCTCATGAACCTGCGTGCCACGGCCTTGGTTTTGCTGTCCATTCCGCTTTCCATTGGCCTGGCCTTGTTGGCGATGGCCAGCCTGGGCATGTCCGCCAACCTGATGTCACTGGGTGGCCTGGCCGTGGCCATCGGCATGCTGGTGGATGGCTCCGTGGTGATGGTGGAAAACATCTTTAAACACCTGAGCCAGAAAGAGGGCAGTCACGACTCACGGGGCGGCATCGCCTTGAGGGTAAAAGACGCCGCCCAGGAAGTGGCACGCCCGGTGTTCTTTGCCGCCAGTATTATTCTGGTGGTGTTCCTGCCCCTGTTTGCCTTCGAGGGGGTGGAAGCCAAGATGTTCGTGCCCATGGCCATCAGCATCATGCTCGCCATGACCGCCGCGGTATTGGTGGCGCTGATCGTGGTGCCAGCACTGGCCGGGTTCCTGTTCCGCAATGGCGTGGAAGAAAAGCCCAACAAGCTGATGCGCTGGCTGGAAGCCCGCTATCGCACCCTGCTGGGCAAAGCCATGCAGGCCCGAAAAGTGGTGGTCGGTGGCGCGGTGGGTTTGTTTGCCCTGGCGCTGGCTACCACGCCGTTTATTGGCACTGAATTCGTGCCGGTGCTGGAAGAGGGAACGTTGGCGCTGCGGGTGACGCTGGCGCCGTCCTCCAGTCTCGATACTGCGTTGGACGTGGGTAAAAAACTGGAGAAGGAAATCATGACCTTCCCGGAAGTGACCTATGCGCTTAGCCGGGTAGGGCGTGCCGAAATCGGTGGCGACCCGGAACCGGTGAGCAACGTGGAAATCTATATCGGTCTCAAGCCTGTAGATGAATGGGAAAGCGCCAGCAATCGCCTAGAGCTACAGGAGAAAATTCAGCAGAAACTGGAAAAACATCCCGGCCTGCTGCTCAACTTTTCCCAACCCATCGCCATGCGCGTGGACGAACTGCTCTCCGGGGTAAAAGCCCAGCTCGCCATCAAGCTGTTCGGCCCGGATCTCGACGTGCTGCAGGAAAAAGGCGAAGCCATCACCCAGGCCGTCAAAGCCGTGGACGGTGCCACCGACGTGCAACTGGAACAGATCGCCGGGGAAGCCCAGCTGGTGGTCACCCCGGACCGCAATGCCCTTAGCCGCTACGGCCTGAGTGTGGATCAGGTCATGGATCTGGTCAGCAACGGCCTGGGCGGCGGCAGCGCCGGGCAGGTGATCAATGGCAACGAGCGCTACGACATCTATGTGCGCCTGGAGCAAGACGCCCGCAAGGATGCCGAAGCCATCCGCAATCTGCGCCTCAAAGCGGCGGACGGTGCCTGGGTGCGGCTTATGGATGTGGCAGAGGTATCCCTGGTCTCCGGCCCGCCCCAGATCAGCCGCGACGACGTGCAACGTCGGGTGGTCATCCAGGCCAATGTGGCCGGTCGTGACATGGGCTCAGTGGTGGCCGACATCCAGCAGGCCATCGACAGCGAAGTCGACCTGCCCGCCGGCTACAGCGTGGATATCGGCGGCCAGTACGAAAACCAGCAGCGCGCCCAGCAACGCCTGGCCATGGTGGTTCCCGTGGCCGTGGGCCTGATCGCCCTGTTGCTCTACTTCGCCTTCGGCTCCGTAGCCCAGGCTGCCCTCATTCTGGTCAACGTGCCCCTGGCCCTCATCGGCGGCATCCTCGCATTAGCCCTCAGCGGCCAGTACCTGTCCGTGCCTAGCTCCGTGGGCTTTATCACCCTGTTCGGCGTGGCGGTGCTCAATGGGGTGGTCATGGTGGAAGCCATCAATCATCGCCTGCGCGATGGCGAGGCCCTGGACACCGCCATCTTCGAAGGGGCCGTCTCCCGCCTGCGCCCGGTACTGATGACCGCGCTCACCTCCATGCTGGGGCTGATTCCCATGTTGCTGGCGACTGGGGTGGGCAGTGAAGTGCAGCGGCCGTTGGCGGTGGTGATTGTGGGTGGACTGGTGTCGGCCACGGCGTTGACGTTGTTGGTGTTGCCGAGTCTTTATGGAGTGTTTTCGAGGTGGAAGGTGGAGGAGTTGAAAGGATAGAGAGTCAGTTACTGACTTGACGGCCTGGAATGTCAGTCCGATAATAAAGCCACGACTCACCCCTCGCAGGCATTATTAAGTTGATGTTTGCTTGGGGCGGAAAAACCGCCTTATTGGCGGTTTTTTCATTTTTGGCATAAGGATATGCTTTGAAAACAATGATTTACGTGGATGGGTATAACCTGTTCTACGGCTGTCTGAAACATTCAGGGGATAAATGGCTGGATCTGAAAGCGCTACTGGCAGACCAGATACTTCATGTCCAGAACCCTCACTCCGAACTGGTGAAAATCAAGTTCTTCACTGCGGATATTAAATCCAAAGTCGCATCCAATGGCGCTGCCGCTCAGCACGCGCAGCAGGCTTATCACCGGGCTCTCTCTGTCCGTTATCCCGACGAAATCGATATCATCAAAGGCTACTACAGTCTTGAGAAGGCGCGGTTGCTCACATTCAAGCAGCCGCCAGATAAAACGGATCGTGTCGATGTGTGGCGGCTTGAAGAAAAGCAGACAGATGTGAATATCGCGCTGGAAGCATATCGAGATGCTTCCAAAGGTCTGGCTAAACAGTTGGTCTTTGTGTCGAACGATACGGATTTGGCGCCAGCGCTAAAGGCAATCAGAGATGATTTTGGTACGTCTCTGGTTTTGGGTACAGTGATACCGGTTCGTGGATCAGGTAGTGGCAGACCCCCAAATAAACAGTTGAGCCAGTATTGTGATTGGACTCGATCACACATTACAGATATTGAGCTGAGGGAAAGCCATCTTCCTGAGGTGGTTGCAACGGGCAAAAAGCCCGTGATGAAGCCTGAATATTGGTAATGAATACGCACGGGGCATGACCTGACCCTTTTGACCCTCAATGCCCCGCTGTGGGGTTGATCACCCTGCTGCTCTACTTCGCCTTCGGCTCTGTGGCTCAGGCCGCCCTGATCTTGGTCAACGTCCCTCTGGCCCTCATCGGCGGCATCCTCGCATTAGCCCTCAGCGGCCAGTACCTGTCCGTGCCTAGCTCCGTGGGCTTTATCACCCTGTTCGGGGTGGCGGTGCTCAATGGCGTGGTGATGGTGGAAGCCATCAATCATCGCCTGCGCGATGGCGAAGACCTGGAGGCGGCGATCTTCGAAGGGGCGGTATCACGCCTGCGCCCAGTACTGATGACCGCGCTCACTTCCATGCTGGGGTTGATTCCCATGTTGCTGGCCACCGGCGTGGGCAGTGAGGTGCAGCGGCCGTTAGCGGTGGTGATTGTGGGTGGGTTGGTGTCGGCGACGGCGTTGACGTTGTTGGTGTTGCCGAGTCTTTATGGGGTGTTTGACGCACGGCGCAAGACCTCCTGACTCCAACATCCCCGTGGAGCGAATAACTCCGTCGCACCGTAGGGCGGAAATCGGCGTAAGCCGATCTCCGCCGCCGCTCCTCACATATCCACCGGACTCCTTACCCCAAAGCCGCCTTTCTTCACCACATGGGTATAAATCTCGGTGGTTTTCACATCGGCATGGCCCAGCAGCTTCTGAATCGTGCGAATGTCATAACCGTTCTCAAGCAACCTGGTGGCAAAACTGTGTCGCAAGGTATGGCTGTTACCGTGCTTGTGAATCTGCGCCTTGCGCATGGCCAGCATAATGGCCCGCTGAACCGTACGATCCAGCACATGGTGGCGCCGTCGCACCGGGCTGCCGTCGTCATGGGTAGCGCGAGGGTCAACAGACAGCTGCGCGGCAGGGAACACATACTGCCAGGCCGGTGAGCGAGCCTGTCCCGGATACTTGCGGGCTAGGGCAAAGGGCATATAGACCTCCCCAAGCCCATCAGCCATATCCTGACGGTGCGTGGCCAGCGCCGTATCGATTTGCAATTTCAGTGGTGTTATCAAACTATCAGGCAACAAGGTCGTTCTGTCCTTGTTGCCCTTACCGCCACGCACCGTGATCTGTTGCATGGCAAAATCCACATCCTTCACCCGCAATCGCAACGCCTCGTTGATACGCAACCCGGAACCGTAAATCAGCCGTGCCACCAACTGGTTCGTCCCGGCAAGGTGGCCGATTAACGCTTGGGCCTCTGCATGGCTGAACACCACCGGCACCCGTTGGGGTTTGCGAGAATAAGAAAAATTCAGAGCGTCCAGCGGCTGGCCAAGAAACTCCCGATAGAGAAACACCAGCGCGTTGAGCGCGGTTTTCTGGGTGGCCGGGCTGCAATGTTTATGCACCGCAAGATGAGTAAGAAAGGCATCCACATCCCGGGCTTTCAGCTGCTCAGGGTGCAGCCGGCCGTGAAAACGAATATAGCGAAGCACCCAGTGCACATAGGTTTTTTCGGTTCGGTAAGCCATATTGCGACTGCGGATAAAGGCGCGAAAACGATCCATTAACCGAGTCGGTGTTGCAGGCAATGCCGGGGGCACATCCATGGCCATATTGCATCTCCTTCTACTGCTCAAAAGAACAGTATTTGTTTGGAGGGGGCATGTCAAAGCCGGAGTTCAACGACAAGTGTCGTAATAGTCCGGTCAGAATTACCGTCAGGGTGGTCAAGCCCGTGAAAAATATGACATATTAAAACGCTCTGCAGACAGAAGCCTGTGATATACGAAACGGGTTCAACGACAAATGTCGCAAAAGTTCTGGCGAGAGAAGCGAGAGAATATCTGCAGGCTGCTGATTCCAATAAAGAACCCCGGTATTTTGAGTGACCAGCAGGCTGGGGATATACGAAAGAGGGATATGCGGCAAATGTCGTTGAATTAACTGTTAGAGACCTAGATCGACCACCAGTAGAAGGAAGATTAATGTTTAAAGAAATACATAAACAGTTTGAACGAAAAGAAACTGACTTGTATGAATTACAGCAGAACGAAGGTTTTTCCAGATATATCTTGATAAGATCCTTAGCTAATGAGCATTTAAAAGAGCTTTTTGAGCTTAAAACTGGAGAAAATACAGACAAGGGTAAAGCTGAGGAGTTATATGAACAGCTTTATACTTCCTGCATTACTGAAGATGAAATCATAGAATATATTAAAACTAAATATCCCGATGTTAGGGAACAAAGAAAAGAACAGGAAGTACATTTACCCGCAATCATTAAAGAATTTGGTGATGTTAAATGCGGTATTCGAAATGACAATCTAAATGATACGGCAAAAGATCTGGTCAGGGATAAAAGCATAACTAACAAATCCGAATTAGAAGAGAAAGTAGACGAGCTTTTAAATGGCACTATTCGTGGATACATTTTATGGCAATACTACAATCAAGTAACCAATGATTTAATAGAGCACATATTTAATGATCATGAAAATGTAATCCCCACACTAAGGAAGATCAAATACGTTGATTTTATGATTAAGGTTGGGGATAGCATAATACCTTTTGATTTGAAGATAACTCATATATCTGACGATTACTTTGATTTATTTGAAAAGGGATTGACCTATACAGAAAATGGGGATGACGCCTATTCAGTTGGCAATGGAAGATCGGAAATAGAGAAAATCAAAGAGCACTACAAAAGTATTAAAAAAACTCTAGGCCTGCCAAATTATGGTGGACTAAAAAAAATCGAAATGATCGAAATTCTTAGAAATAGCGGAGATCTTAATACGCAAAATTTTCTTAAAGAAATATTATCTGAGAGAACTAGAGCGGTATCAGTTATAGAGCAAGATTTAAAATCTGTTGAGTGGTGGAATTATAAATTTCAGGGTGAAAGGCTTTTTAAAAACAATAACCGATTCTTCGTTTTTTTAGCCTATAAAGATCTTTTTGAAGATGCTCGCCCCCTAAAGGGAAGTCTCGAAGCTATAACTGAAAAGGTGGAAGAAAAACTAAGTTTAATCGCCTCTGGAGACTTAAATAATATCAAGTATTATTATCAAAAAGATAAAGGTCTTGAAGGTGCTTATGTAGTGAACTCTACATCTGTATTAGTTACCAACTAAATTCCAGCGCCACAATGCAGCTACGCTGCATTGTGGTCGGCACTCCAAAAACCATCGATATCAATAACGTAATAGCTCATAAGAACATCGATAAAATTAACTTCTGCAATTACTATATGTTCGGAAAACACCTTGTTTAAGATCGTCATATAAATATCATTAGTGTTGCAACGTTTAATTTTTAGAGCCCTATCTGCCTCTGATCGAATTAGATCTTCTGTCTCAAGTTTATTTAGCCTCCGGATTTTAGGCTGATTGATGCTCTTCTTAAATGTTATTAGGACATCTCCTTTGACAGTTTTTTTCCTGTTTAATTGCCTTGGTGCGAATGTCTTTTGTGTTAACCAGTGTATATCGTCTAGTAAAAAACCTGCTTCTAGGCACGCTTTTGTAAGGGCATACCATTCGCTACCAGAAATTGAATGAAACGTAATGCTAAAGTAACTGCCGGATTTTAATACTCTGTATATCTCATGCACGCAATGAGATATCTCTGACGCAAAATTTTCTAGACGTTTTTGCCTGCTTTTACTATCACTAATAACGACTTCATTGTCGTAGTCTACAGTAAATCCTAGCCAAGTGTTCCAAATGGCACTTTGCTCAAAGTATGGTACTGAGTCACCGTACGGAGGGTCTGTAAAAATATAGTCAATTGAGTTGTCGGGAAAATTTAAGTTTTTTGTATCATAGTTGGTGATTAAATATCCTCTACTTTCGGAGTTGAATGAACTAATATCCTCCACCCGACCCTTATCAACCAGATTATCTAGTCTAGAGTTTTGATCAAAAAAATCTTTTTTCCCCGAAATAATTTTTGCCACTCTATTCTTAAAATAGTGATAAACATTGTTCTCTAAATAGGTTTCACCAACATAAAATCCTGTCATCCATGCTCCTGGAGCCATTGGGCCGCGAGATTTAATTGGTGGCACGAGACGAGAACAATTGGCTAGATTTGATGTGAACGCAAATTTAGCCAGATCACGTATAGCTGAATCTTTGATTGAATCTATTGATTTCCATAAGCCAGCATGACAGTGCAAAGCACGCTTGGTGAATAAGTCATCTGTCGTCATGTCATCAAACGCACTTATTCTTCCATTTCTAATTAGAGGGGCTGTCGGATGCTCGTTTAAAGCAAGTCTATCTTCAAGATCAAGAATGTGGCCGGCTTCTATTTCTGATAATTCATATTCAAAGGCCGATTTGGTGCAGCTACATTTAACCTTGTTCATTAATGGGAAGTCAGATTTAGACCTCAATGTAGACAGCACCACCGACTTTTTATTGCATTTCGGACAAATTGCTGAATACCACTTATTGTTTAGGTCTTTGTTCTCTGCTAATACTCTTTTGATCTCACATTCAAATAAATCTAGATCTACCTTTCCATCTAAAAGCTGTTTCTGAATAAAAGTTGATGAGGGGTTGAGATCGTTCCCAATTGCATTTCTGCCATTAAGGTAAGCTTCAGAAACAAACACTCCATATCCAGCAAACGGATCTAGAAGGATATCTCCTACCTGCGAATACTTTTCTATTAAGTGAAGTAAATCTTTTGAGGGCTTCTTTCCCCAGTATTTATGCATCTCATAGCGAGCCATTTTTTGTTTCATGCGCGAGATCTCGTATACAAATAATGTATAAGTTATACTTTAAACAAATACCAACGAGCCAAGTATATTATATACGTTTAACGAATACAAGTGCTATGATAAAAAAACTTCCACATTCTGCAACTCAGTCATTGGTGATAGGGTGCATCCTAGCTTGGCTTAGGCAGCAGGCAGGGCTAGATCAGCGACAGATGGCCCATTTCTTGGGGATTACTCAGGCTTCATGGTCTCGCATCGAGAATGGTCATGCCACTGCAAATATCGAACAAATTTTAAATAGTTGTGCAGCAATGAGGATTGACTTTGTCTATGTTGCTCAATTGTATACTTACATTTGTAGGCAGCTTGAAAAGATAGACATTGCCGTAACCAGTGATGCTGATGATCAGAGCCCAGAAGTTAGAAAAATAGTTAAGCAGACTATCTCAGCGCATGCGTTATCGGTCTCTAACAAGGCGCTGAACACGGACGCGTAAACGCGCCGGTTAGCTTGGCGTTAAATGTCACCACAAGCTATGAATAAGGGATTCGAAGTCAGAGATAACCCAAGTGGGAGGGTTACCATTTCGACCTTCTCGTTTTGGCGTTCATGGAAAGTCAGCTTGCTACTCATGCTGCGCTATGGGTTCTACCGTTGGGGGCCATATGTTCCTCCGTTAACCGACGAGGCAGTTCATCCACGTTTTCATCGGGGAAAGTTGGTGATCGAGTCTGGTTGGGACAATTGGTATGGGTATGATTGGTTTGCAACCAACCAGGAAACTGACATTTTCTTGTTAGATTTCTACGAGAGGCATTGTCGTGGGAAGTGACGATTTAACAAGGCCAGGCACGGCGACGTCTACTACATTTCGGCTTCGCCTCCATTCCGTAGCCGCGCATGCTGGCTGGCGTTAGGCGCCTAGAAAAACATTTATGCAAACTATGAAGTCAGAAGAAAAGCACATCGAAGTTCCGGGCGGACAAATCTTCGTCAGTCGTTGGTGGCCGACCGAATCATCCGACAAGCCAGCCATTGTGCTGTTGCACGATTCGCTTGGTTGTGTGGCACTTTGGCGGGATTTCCCGGCTCAACTCGCAGAGAAACTTGGGCGCGAGGTCGTAGCCTATGATCGGCTCGGCTTTGGGCGGTCATCTGTAGTTCCGGAGCCACCATCGCTTCGATTTATCGATGAAGAAGCAGAGTCAGTGTTCCCGGCATTGTGTTCCTCGCTGGGGTTAGAAGCCGTCGTTCCTTTTGGTCACAGTGTCGGTGGCGGTATGGCCATTGCAATTGCTAGCATTCATTCGCAATCGAACCTCTGTGCCAGCGTCGTAACAGAATCGGCTCAGGCTTTCGTTGAAGAACGAACACGGCAGGGTATCGAAGCTGCAAAGAAATTCTTCAACCAGCCTGGCCATTTGGACAAGCTTTCGAAATATCACGGTGAGAAAGCTCGTTGGGTCTTGGAGGCATGGACGGAAACATGGCTGCATCCGAACTTTGCAGATTGGAGCCTCAGGTCTCACCTCAAGAATGTAAGTTGTCCAGTTCTTGCCATTCACGGGGATACGGATGAATACGGTTCCGTGGCATTTCCGAAACTTATTGCCGAAGAATCATTGGGCCGTTCCCAGGCCCTAGTTCTGGAGGGTTTCGGGCACGTACCGCACAAGGAAAACCCAGGCGTGGTGTTGGCTGCTACCGAGCGTTTCCTGTCAGAGATCGAGGAGCCAAGCGTTGTCGCGGCCGGCGCCTAACAATTCGTTGCAGCGGACGTTTGACCCGCAGCCCATTTTGCTGCCGCAAAATGGCCCGCGCCTCAAACGCCGCTGAACTCAGGCGTTATGCTCAAAGTAGTTCAGTCAAACTGAGGTTGTATGGCTAAGATATTCCCAAGCATTGAAGTCATCAAGAAAAGCAAGCAGAAGCCGACTGAGGGTGAGTTATTTCTTCTAAATGAGCTGTCGCAGAATTTCGATACGGAAGTGGAGATATACTTTCAGCCATTTTTTAACGGTGAAAGACCTGACATTATAATTATTCACCCGATAATGGGTGTAATCATAATCGAAGTAAAAGACTGGGATTTGTCCTTTTATAATTTGGATGAAAACAACAAATGGCATGTAAATAACAATGGGTCGGTAATACGATCACCGTTCGCCCAAGTTTTTGGCTACAAAAAAAATATGTTTGATCTTCATATTAATGGGCTTTTAGAAAATAACTTAAATAATAAGAATTTTTACAAGGTGATATCTTGTTACGTTTATTTCCATAGCGAGAATAAAGATTCAATTCAAAGATTTTTTTCTCCCAGAATGGACGAATTGAAGAACATGCTCAGAGAGCATAATAATGCATATGCTGAAAACCCAATAGACCATGACAAATATGAGCGAAAGAGAGAATGGCTGAACTCAAAAATAAAAAAGTTTGAAAGGGATCTGTATCAGCATGCAGTTACCAAAGATCAGTTAATGAAAATAAAATTTCCACTTTCCAAGAAGAGTGACATATATCCTGCATCAATCCACGAAGCTTTCTTAAGGTATTTGCAGCCTCCTTATCATTATCTCAATGAAGGGAAAGAAATTGAATACACTAAGGTGCAAGAAAGGCTCGTAACCAGTGAGCAGGGCAAGCGAGAAAAAATTAAAGGGGTTGCAGGATCAGGAAAAACTACCGTGCTGGCGAAAAGGGCGGTAAATGCACATTCGAGACATGGTGGTAACGTTCTTATACTCACGTTTAATCTTACTCTTCGGATGTACATTAAAGACAAAATAAATGAAGTGAGAAGTGATTTTTCCTGGGGGGCTTTTGGCATTATTAACTACCATAGGTTTATGAGTGCAGCACTCAGTCAATATGGAATAGACGTAAGTGTTCCTGAAGAAATACAAAATGATAAGAAAAGGGTCAGTGCTTACCTAGATTCGGAGTATTACTCAAATGAAAACATTTTTGAAAATTGTGAAATTGAAGAAAAATTTCACACAATACTGGTCGATGAAATTCAAGACTATAAACCTGAGTGGATAAAGATAATACGTAAATATTTTGGGTAAGCGGATTAAATGGTTGATCTTACCTTTGCATGAGAGTGAGACAGACCGGCATCTCATCGGATTATCTGGTTGATGCTTCACCTACTGCTGGTGCATGTTTCCTTCGCTAATTCCAGCAAGAACCCCACACGCCTCAACTTCCCGGTCATCGTTGCAACTCGCTCTCAGTGAAACGAGTTGTTTCTCAAGCGCTTGCAGAGCGGTTATCTGCGACCGCACATGAGAGATGTGATCATCGAGCAAGGCGTTGACGGCGGTACAAGGCTGATGAGGGTCGTCCTGATAGCTCTGTAGTTCGTGAATCTCAGCCAGTGACAGGCCCAGGATTCTGCAGCGACGGATGAAGGCCAGCCCCTCACCATACTTCTCGGTATAGACACGGTAACCGTTGTCCTGCCGATCAGGCGGCGGCAACAAGCCCTGCTGTTCATAGAAGCGGATCGTCTGTGTTTCGACCCCTACCAACTGCGCCAACTGACCAATGCGCATCAGCCTCCTCCCCAACGGATTCTTTACTCTATTGACCTTATAGTAGCTTTATAGTTTTAAATGGTACCACAACATTGTTCAAGTGGAGTCGTATCATGAGCAAATCCTGTGGTGGCGCCTGTGGCGGTGATGCAACGTCCGCGGCGGATACCGATATACAGGCCTCCTCCGAAGCGCCGGGGAGATGGGTCAGCGTTTATGCCGTGCCGAAGATGGACTGTCCATCAGAAGAGCGAATGATTCGCCTAGCCCTGAACGGCTTTGAGGAGATTCGGGCGCTGTCCTTCGACTTGTCGAACCGCCGGCTGAAGGTCGTGCATGACGGCGAGGTCGAGCCCGTCACCTCGAAACTGAAGACCTTGGGGCTAGGCGCCTCGCTTCAGGAAACCGTCGCTGCAAATCCGGAGACCATCAAGGCCGCCGAGTTTTCGGCAGCTTCTGCTAAGCAAGAATCCGGGACCCTGCGCTGGTTGCTCGGCATCAATGCACTTCTGTTCGTGGTGGAAATGACTGCCGGTCTGATCGCCCAGTCCACCGGCCTGATTGGAGAATCCCTGGACAATTTTGCCGATGCGGCGGTGTACGGGCTTGCCCTTTATGCGGTTGGACATAGCGTGAAAAGGCAGGTCCGTGTTGCGCACGTTGCTGGTGTGGTCCAACTGGTTTTGGCTGTTGGCGTACTCGTAGAGGTCGTGAGGCGCTTTGTATTCGGTAGTGAGCCTGAATCGCTGGTGATGATGGCTATCGCATTCGTCGCATTGATTGCCAATACCAGTTGTCTGCTGCTCATATCCAAACATCGGGAAGGCGGGGCGCACATGAAGGCAAGCTGGATATTCTCGGCCAACGACGTGGTGATCAACCTGGGGGTCATCACCGCCGGCGCCCTGGTCGCGTGGACCGGTTCCAATTATCCGGATCTGATTATCGGCACCATCGCGGGGGGCATTGTACTTAACGGTGCCAGACGCATTTTGGCGTTGAAGGGTTAAATAATGCTCATTATTGGCAAAAAGCTCTCGCCGTATGCCCTATTGTCCATATCGGGCCTGCTGGCAGCGTCTGATCAGGCTGTAAAGTGGCTGGTGCAGCAATCAATGGCCTATGGCGAGTCTATTTCAGTGACCCCGTTCTTTAACTGGGTGCACCTATGGAACACCGGTGCCGCATTCAGTCTTTTTGCGAATGGTGGAGGCTGGCAGCGCTACTTTTTTATCGGAATCGCGGTAGTGGTCTCGATTTTTCTGATCAAGCTGATCCTTGAAAATCGTCATAAAGGAGAAGCCATCGCTTACAGTCTTATCCTCGGTGGCGCCATGGGCAACCTGATTGACCGGGTCTTTCGCGGCTATGTTGTGGATTCCTTTGATTTCTATTGGCGAGACTGGCATTGGCCGGCCTTCAACCTGGCTGATATTGCAATTGTCCTCGGTGCCTTACTTTTCGTTTCCAGCAGCTTGTTGGGTAAAAAAGCAAACACCAATGCCGAGCCGGATGGATCTGACTGACACCTACGCCTATACAACACCATGACCGAACTTCCCGACAACATCCTTCACCTGCCGCAATACCAAGTACTGGGCTGCAAATCAACCGACGACGAAATGCACTTCCAGGTGGACGTGCCCGATCCCATCGCCTGCGAGGAATGCGGCGTGCAGGGTGAGTTCGTACGGTTCGGCAAGCGTGACGTTCCCTATCGTGATCTGCCCATCCACGGCAAGCGGGTCACTCTCTGGGTGGTCCGCCGCCGATACACCTGCCGGGCCTGCAAGACAACATTCAGGCCCCAGCTACCGGAGATGGTGGACGGATTCCGTATGACACTGCGGCTGCATGAGTACGTGGAGAAGGAATCCTTCAACCACCCCTACACCTTTGTGGCGGCACAGACCGGCCTGGACGAGAAGACGGTGCGCGACATCTTCAACGCCCGCGCCGAGTTCCTGGGGCGCTGGCACCGCTTCGAGACGCCCCGCATCCTGGGCATTGACGAGCTATACCTGAACAAGCGCTACCGCTGCATTCTGACCAACATTGAGGAGCGAACCCTGCTCGACCTGCTGGCCACCCGCCGCCAGGACGTGGTGACCAACTACCTGATGAAGCTGAAAGACCGGCAGAAGGTCGAGATCGTCAGCATGGACATGTGGAACCCCTACCGGGCAGCGGTCAAGGCTGTGCTGCCCCAGGCCCGTATCGTGGTCGATAAGTTCCATGTGGTGCGCATGGCCAACGATGCCCTAGAGAGAGTGCGCAAGGGCCTCAGAAAGGAGCTGAAACCGTCCCAGAGCCGGACTCTCAAGGGAGACCGGAAAATCCTGCTGAAACGCGCTCACGAAGTCTCAGACCGGGAGCGCCTCATCATGGAGACCTGGACAGGCGCGTTCCCGCAACTGCTGGCCGCCTACGAGCACAAGGAGCGCTTCTACGGCATCTGGGACGCCACCACACGGCTCCAGGCAGAAGCCGCCCTGGACGAGTGGATAGCCACCATCCCGAAGGGCCAAAAGGAAGTCTGGAGCGATCTGGTCAGGGCAGTGGGAAACTGGCGCGAAGAGACCATGACCTACTTCGAGACGGACATGCCCGTCACCAACGCTTACACGGAGTCCATCAACCGACTGGCCAAGGACAAGAACCGTGAAGGGCGCGGTTACTCCTTCGAGGTGATGCGGGCACGAATGCTCTACACCACGAAGCACAAGAAGAAGGCACCGACTGCGAAGGTCTCTCCTTTCTACAAGAAAACCATCGGTTACGGACTGCCGGACTTCGCAGAGGAACTCAACTACGGAGTCGATCTATCAACCATCTGAGGGTGGTATCAGATTGATGGGGTGAAGGTGCCCCATCAACCATTAAATCCGTATACCCGAAAATAGAAAGGAAGCTGGAACGAAAAAGGGCCCGCCGTAGGCGAGCCCTTTTAAATATGGTGGGTCGTGCTGGATTCGAACCAGCGACCAATTGGTTAAAAGCCAACTGCTCTACCAACTGAGCTAACGACCCGCTCCCGAAGGAGGCGCAAATAATACGGATTTATTTCTTGGTGACAAGGGGTTAACCCATTTTTTTTCTGCTTTATTGATAGTTTGTTGGATCTTTAACCAATGCATCCTCGAAGCCTTGGCTGCGCAGACGGCAACTGTCGCATTTCCCACAAGCATTTCCATGATCGTCAGCCTGATAACAAGAGACGGTAAGACCGTAATCCAAACCCAACGCCACCCCCCGCTGAATAATCTGCGCTTTACTCAAATGCATTAACGGAGTCTCAATCTGCATGGGCCTCCCTTCTACCCCTGCCTTGGTGGCTAAAGTGGCCATGGACTGAAACGCCTCGATAAACGCCGGCCGGCAATCTGGATAGCCTGAATAGTCCACCGCATTCACTCCAATAAAAATAGCTTGCGCATCAATCACTTCCGCCAAACCTAGCGCCAGAGACAGGAATACCGTGTTACGGGCCGGCACATAGGTCACAGGAATACCGTCACCCCCGTTTTCCGGCACCTCAATGGAATGATCCGTCAACGCAGAGCCGCCGATATTCCCCATACCCAGCTCAATGACACGGTGACTCAACGCCCCCAACACGCCAGACACACGCTCCGCCGCATCCAACTCTGACCGAGTGCGTTGGCCATAATCGAATGCAATGGTATGGCAGGCATAGCCCTGATCACGGGCGATCGCCAAGCAAGTGGCTGAATCCAAGCCACCGGACAACAGCACCACGGCTTTTTTCATGGCAGGTTCCTTCATTACTCTTTGCTTTAGGGTTGTGAGACTTCACGTTTGGCGCATAGAGATCTTGCGTCTGACCTTAATCAGCGTCCGCGAGCATCATTCCAAAGAAGCTTATGTAGCTGCAATTGGAAACGTACCGGCAAACGGTCTTCGACAATCCAATTCGCCAAGTCTCCCGGGGCTAAAGTCCCTTGCACAGGTGAGAACAGCACATCACTGACCCGCTGGTGTAACTGGTACTGATCCAGCATAAAGCGTGCCCAATCGTAATCCTTGCGGTCCGCCAGCACGAACTTCACCTGGTGGTGAGCCTTGAGTAGAGCGATATTGCTCAGCCGATTATTGTGCTGTTCACCTGAACCCGGCGCTTTAAGATCCATCACCACAGACACCCGCTCGTCCACACCGGCAATATCCATGGCGCCGCCTGTTTCCAGGCTTACTTGATAACCCTCATCACAGAGCGTCTTAAGCAATGGCAGGCAGCTTGGTTGCGCTAAGGGCTCTCCTCCCGTCACCGTCACATACTGAGCACCGAGAGCCGCCACCTCCTCAAGAATAGCGGCCAAACTCCATTTTTCTCCCCCGGAGAACGCATATTCTGTATCACACCAAACACAGCGTTGCGGGCAACCCGTTAGGCGCACGAATACCGTTGGGCGGCCCACAGTGCGGGATTCACCTTGTAACGAATGGAATATTTCGGTGAGGCGGAGTTCCACAACATCTCCTGAAAGCCCTGAAAGAGGGGGGAAATGCGCGGATTCTACCACCTTTGCCCGCATCTGTGACGCAGATAAAGGTGATAGGCGCGGCTTACTCGTTGAGCTGCTCGAGAAGACCCTGAGCTTGCTTGGCTTCTCTACTATCCTGATATTGCTTGATAAGCTTGTGCAGATTGACCTTGGCAGGCGAAATTTCTCCGGCGTTGGCCTGCATGACCGCCAAGATATAGAGGCTTTTCGACGCCTTGCTATGGTCCGGGTAGTTGTCCGCCACAGCTTGGAAATGACCTTGCGCCTTCTGCAAATCCGGCTCTTTCTGGTCACTGTACAGCTTACCCGCCCAGAAATGGGCATCCGCCCGGGATAGCCCTTGCGGGAAATCCTTCAGGTACGCCTCGAAACCGGCAATGGCACCGCTGAAGTCACCAGCCACCAACTTGTCTTTAGCGGCGTTATAGGCAGCTCGATCCGCTTCCGGGTCATTGTTACCCGCGACTGCAGCCTCTTCCTTCGCAGTGCTTCCCCGTTCGGCTAACGTATTAATTCGGGCATCAAGATCCAGATAACGCTCACGTTCAGCTTTTTTGAGAGTGGAAAGTTCATGACGCAACTCTTCCAGCTGCCCCTGCAGCTGTTGAATCTGCTCTTCAAACTGTTGCTGCTGCTGCATTAATACCATCAACCCATCCTCATTCACCGCAGCAGACGGTGTGGAGGCACTGCGCATTTTTGATTGCGCCTGGGCTAGGCTGCGCTCTTCTACGGCCAGCGGCCCAGTGCTCTGTGCATGTGCACAGAACACCAAGGTGCCGAGCATCGCGCCTACAATCAGGCGCGCTCTCATCAATACCTTCATGCCTTACGGACGGCCAGACAGATAGTTAATTTCTACACGGCGGTTTTTGGCCCAATCCATTTCAGAGTGACCAAATGCTGCCGGCTTCTCTTCGCCATAGGACACGATTTCAAGCTGAGAAGAAGCAACACCCTGTACGCGCAGGAACTTCTCTACCGCTTTAGAGCGACGCTCGGACAGTGCAACGTTGTATTCACGAGTACCGCGCTCATCAGCGTGGCCTTCCAGACGAATTTTCGCGTTAGCGTTGTTCTTCAAGTAGGTCGCGTGGGCTCGCAGGGTTTCAAACGCCGCAGCCGGAATGGTGTTGCTGTCGAATGCGAAGTAAATAACACGTGAATCGGTGGTACCGTCATAGTTGGACGGATGGTTGTAGAAGTTGTCAGCAGTTAGCGGAATGCTGCTAGTGTCGGGCTTAACCGGCTCTGACCGCTCAACAGATGTTACTGGAGAGGTATCAGTCTGAGACATGCTATCGGTAGCAGAGGTATCATCTTCAGTCGGTGTACTGGAACAAGCTGCCAATGCAGCTGCCAGAACCAGAGCAAACAGCGGGTTTAGTAATGAACGCATGCGAAAAACTCCTATAATTTCCTAGTATTGGACTCGAGCACCACTCAGAGGAACGGCGACCATGCCGGCTCTCTGACTTCCCCTTCCTTCGACGGCAGCTCAACTTTGACTCTGCCATCAATGGATACGGCTTCCAGAACCCCCGCTCCCCCATGTTGCGTCCCGTAAATTACCATACTTCCATTGGGCGCAACACTGGGCGATTCATCCATATCGGTACGGGTCACAATATTAAATGTGCCACGCTGGAGGTCCTGCACACCGACATTGTAATTTCCATTTCGTCGATGCACATAAACGAGATAGCGGCCGTCTGGGGTTACATCCGAGCGCGCATTATAGCCGCCCTGGAACGAAACCCGCCGAACCGACTTATCATTTATGTTCAGTTTGTAAATCTGTGGCCCCCCGGAACGGCTGGAAGTGAACACCAAGTGTTCGCCATCGGGCAACCAACGCGGCTCGGTATCAATGCCGTAATTGTTCGTTAACCGGGTCAACACCTTGGTCGACAGATTCAACATATAAATTTCGGGATTGCCGTCACGGGACAAGGTCAACGCCAAGTGCTGACCATCTGGCGACCAGTCTGGTGCACCGTTAATGCCGCTAAAGCTGGACACCTTCTCCCGTTCAGTGGTGGCCAGGTTGTGAATATAAATACCTGGCCGCCCCTGATCTTCAAAGGAAACGTAAGCAATTTTCCTGCCATCTGGCGACCAGGTAGGGCTCATTATCGGTTCGTTACTACGCAAGATGGTCGTTACTCGGTGGCCATCCGCATCGGCATATTGCAGCTGATACGGATTGGCATCATGGCGATTATGGGTCACATAAAGAATTTTCGTAGAGAACGCTCCAGGGATCCCAGTGAGCTGCTCATAGATACGATCGCTGATGGCATGGGCCACATCACGTAGCTGGGACGCCGGCGGGCGATAGGTTTCCGACATCAATTTCTTTTGCCGCGCCACATCAAACAGTGCATAACCGACCTCGTAACCGCCGGTTTCCTGACGCTTCATGCTGCCGGTGATCACATACTCTGTGCCCAGCACTTTGAAATCCCGATAAATCATCTCTTGCTCATTACGGGGGCGGCTGAGCATGTCTTGCGGCGGCAGCGGTTTAAACTGACCGCTGCGGTGCAGGTCCGCCTGAACGATCGCGGAGACATCTTCCTCTGCATTTTTTGCACCATCAAAAGGCACTACAGCGATCGGCACCGCATCCACACGGCCCTCAGTTACCTTGATGAGCAACTCAGCCTGCGCACTGATCATCCACAAAGATGTCACCAAAGCGACGCTGATTTGCATCCATATCTTTCGTTTACAGGTTTGCTGCATCCTTAACACACCTATCATTGTGCAACTCCAGGATCGAATTCGATCACCAGTGAGCGAAACTGTTCGTTAAAAAGCGATCCATCAGGTACCGGTAGTGGGCTGGCTAGCTTGACTGCATTCAACACCGAGTCGTCAAAATCCGGGTAGCCGCTACTTTGCGCCACAGAGACATTCACCACTTCACCACCAGGGATCATCTTTATTCTTACCCGTGTGCGGATGTCATCTCGGTTACGATAATTGCCGGGAATCCGCCATTGCTGACCCACATGGGAGGCAATGGCATCGGTAAAACTGGCCACCTGTGCATTTGCCTGATCCGCGTTACTAGCCATTTCCTTATCTGGCTGGGCAGAGGCTTTGTTCTGCCTGTCCATTTCCAGCTCTTCCTCGGCCAACATCTCTTCCAAGCTCGGGGTATCGATCTCCGGTACCACCAGCTTCTTCTCGGCCTTGGGTTTAGGCGCCGATTTGGGTTTAGGTTTAGGCTCCGGCTTTTTTGCCGGCGCAGGCTTCGGATCGGGCTTGGGCGTCGGTTTAGGTTTAGGTTCCGTTTTGGGCTTAGGCTTAGGTTTTGCTGTCGGCTTGGGGGTCGGTTTTACTTCCTTCTTGGGTTTCGCTACCGGCGCTTTCTGCTGCTTGGAGCGCTCCACCATGGTCGCCTTCACATGGGGCGGCACCACTGGGGCCTTATGCAATGACGGATCCGTGCTCCAGCTAAACACCAACAAACCAAACACCAGCAAGTGAATAAGCAGCGTAAACAACAACGCAACACGGCGATCACTCATTGCGTCCCTGCGGCTCAGTCACCAACCCAAGTTGGCTAATGCCGGCTTCCTGCAACGCGCCCATCAATGACACCACCCGGGCATAGGCCACATTGCCATCACCTTCCACCAAAAACAGGGTGGACGGCTTATGCTTATGAATACGCAGAACATGACCTTTGACGGTTTCCAGGCTAGAAGATTTCTGGCTGTCACCGCCCACATCAATGAAATAACGGCCATCCGCAGTCACCGAAATGATCACAGGCTCGCTCTTAGTGGTATCAATAGGGTCGCTGTTGCTGTCCGGCAGGTCCACATTAATACCCTGGGTCATCATCGGAGCCGTGGCCATGAAGATCACCAGCAGTACCAGCATCACATCGATGTAAGGCACCACGTTCATCTCGGCGACGAGCTTGCGCGGCACCCGTATCTTTACGCCGCTCATAATTATGCTCCGCGCCCATGGGCTTGACGGTGAAGTACGGAAGAAAACTCTTCCGCGAACATTTCATTTTCCGTCAGTAACGCATCACTCTGAGCCGAGAAACGGTTATAAGCCATGACCGCCGGAATCGCGGCAAACAAGCCAATGGCGGTGGCGATCAGCGCCTCGGCAATACCCGGGGCAACCACGCTGAGCGTAGCCTGTTTCACGTTCGCCAACGCCATAAAAGAATTCATGATGCCCCAAACTGTGCCGAACAACCCAACGTAAGGGCTGGTAGAACCAACTGTGGCAAGAAAAGGTAAATGCTTGGTAAGGCGGGTCTGTTCGCGCTGCAAGGCAACCCGCATGGCACGCTGGGCGCCATCCATCACCGCCTCTCCGCCACGTGCGCTTTTAGAAAGCCGGACAAACTCCTGAAAGCCCGCGCGAAAAATCGCCTCGCTGCCGGAATCTAGATCCGGCTCCTTGCGGCTCTGGTTATAGAGGGAGGCCAGGTCATCGCTGGACCAGAATTTTCCCTCAAAGGCACGGCCCGCCCGTTGAGCACGCCCAAGCACCCGGAAACGGCCAACAATCATGTACCAGGACGTCAGCGACGCCAGAATCAATAGCGCCATCACCAGCTGCACCACCACGGTGGCGTTGCTGATCAAACTGACGACAGACATGCTGGATGCCTCAACCATGTAGCCCTTCTCCTTTGCTGGCCGCGCTAAATTTTTTATACAGTGCCGTCGGGATAGCCGCCGGCTTGAGGGTATCGGCTCTCACGCAAGCCACCTTAATGTCTGCCTGACAAATTAATGCGCCGGCTTTACGCACCTGCTGATCAAACACCAGCGTGGCCTTACCCATTTTTTTCAGTGTGGCTGACACGGTCAGCGCATCATCAATACGTGCCGGCTGGCGATACTGCACATTGGCCGAGTGAACGACAAACTGAAAATTGTCATCCGCCAGTGCATAGTGCTGATAACCCAGCGTACGTAGAAATTCAGTACGCGCCCGCTCCATGAATTTCAGGTAATTCACGTAATAGACTATGCCACCTGCATCAGTGTCTTCGATGTAGACGCGCACAGGCAGGGTAAATTCCCCGTTTTGTTGATTTTTTTCAATCATTAAACAAATCACCGTCTTGACGCGGGCGCTGCAAACCAAAATGACGCCAAGCATGGTTAGTCACTGCCCGCCCACGCGGGGTGCGTTGAATAAAGCCTTGCTGTATCAGGTAAGGCTCCACCACCTCTTCCAAGGTTCCGGAGTCTTCATTGAGTGCTGCTGCCAAGGATTCCAGTCCCACCGGCCCACCATCAAATTTGTGCATGATCATATCCAGCAGGCGCCGGTCAGTGCCGTCCAGACCACAACTGTCCACCTCCAGCATGTCCAAGGCTCGCTGGGCGATCTCTTCAGTAATCCGCCCATCGCCCTTCACTTCGGCGTAATCGCGCACGCGGCGCAGCAGGCGATTGGCAATACGCGGGGTACCACGTGCGCGGCGCGCCACTTCCATGGCACCGGCCGCTTCGATAGGAATAGCAAGAATATCGCAGGCGCGGCTAACAATGCCGGACAAGTCATCTACAGAATAGAATTCGAGGCGCTGCACAATACCAAAACGATCACGCAACGGAGCGGTAAGCAAACCGGCTCGGGTGGTCGCACCGACAAGAGTAAACGGCGGAAGATCCAGTTTGATGGAACGGGCGGCCGGCCCTTCACCGATCATGATATCCAACTGGTAATCTTCCATAGCCGGATAAAGGATTTCCTCTACCACCGGAGACAGGCGGTGAATTTCATCCACAAAAAGCACATCGCCCTCTTCCAGGTTGGTCAGGATGGCCGCCAAATCGCCTGCCTTTTCCAGCACCGGACCAGAGGTGGACTTGAGATCGCAGCCCATTTCTCGGGCAATGATATGGGCAAGCGTCGTCTTGCCGAGACCGGGCGGGCCGAAAATTAAAGTATGATCAAGGGCCTCATTGCGTCCGCGGGCGGCATCAATAAAGATTTCCATGCGCTCGCTGACTTTCGGCTGCCCATGATAATCCGCCAAGCTGGCCGGGCGAATCGCCCTGTCTTGCTGTTCTTCTTGGCTACCAACGGCAACCGCGGTAATGACTCGTTCGTTATCCATGCCTGCAGCGGGCTTGCCTCTATATCGTGGGAGTCGCTAGCGTATCGTACCCTGATACCGTACTGCCATTACTGTTATCACAAAGTGTTATGCAACTCTGGCTCAAAGCACTAGCGGGCCAGACTTTTAAGCGCCTTACGGATCAGTTGCTCGCTGCTCATGCCTTCTTGATCTGCCGCTTTACCCACCGCAACAGCGGCATCCTTGTTGCGGTAGCCCAGCGCCTCCAGGGCCGCAATGGCGTCACTGCGAGCATCATCAGGTTGATCCGTATCGACCCGGCCCGGCACACTCACTGGCCCACCATCAATCTTATCGAGTCGGTCTCTCATCTCGATAACCAAACGCTCGGCGGTTTTTTTCCCAATGCCCGGCACCTTCACAAGTGACGTGGTGTCCTGATCCTGAATACAGCGCGCCAGACGATCAGCCTCTATGCCAGAAAGAATAGCCAACGCCATTTTTGGCCCCACCCCATTCACCTTGATCAAAGCGCGAAACAGCTCACGCTCATAACGATCGGCGAAACCATACAGCAACTGAGCATCTTCACGGACCACAAAATGCGTGTGCAAGGTGAGCTCCGCACCCGCCTCGGGCAAATCGTAGAACACCGTCATCGGTGCCTCGACTTCATAGCCAACGCCATTTACGTCCAGCAGCAGCACCGGGGGGCGTTTTTCCAACAGGGTGCCACGAAGTTGTCCGATCATCATTTTTCCATTTACCCGTACACAACAAAAGTATCGCGTAGAAAATACAGGGCGAATATTCGATGCTCACAATCAATCACTGAAGCAATCAACGAATACAGACACCACACTAACGAACCCGGCCGCGCCTTACCGATGTGGCACCAGCCATTCTAGCCAGGGAGAGACGCATATGAGCATGACAAAGCGCGATAGCCAGGGCATCAGCGGCGTCCTCCTGCGGGCGTTGATCCAGTTTAAGCAGATACTTCACCATTTCCCCGACCTGATTTTTTTCCGCCCCACCTTTGCCCACAACGGCCTGTTTTACTTGGCGAGCCGAATATTCAAACACTGGCACACAGGCCTGCATCACTGCCGCAATAGCTGCACCGCGAGCCTGGCCCAATTTCAGGGCAGAATCCGCATTGCGAGCCATAAACACTTTTTCGATGCTCACTTCAGCCGGCCCGTATTCCTTCACCACCTGATCAATTCCCGCGAATATCTCACCCAACCGCGGCGGGATCTCCTTGTGGGAAGTCGTAATAGTACCGAAAGCCACCGCGCGGGAACGATTTCCCACCACATCCACTACGCCGTAACCGGTGCGTCGAGAACCGGGATCAATACCCAGAATAAGCGCCATATTTCACAGACCAATAATAAAGAAGACAGGCACCCAGCCCAGCTCTTAGTAGGTGCCTCCGTTCTACCCGAGCACTGTCCAAATGTCCAGCCAACAAAGAAACGCTTCAGGTTAAACGGCTGATGCGACACGTCCTAAAGCCGCAGGCGGATTACCGCCACGCCCAGAAACCCAGACAGCAAAAAGCCCCAAACGATTCGGGGCTTTTAATTTTGCTTGCAGCTTGTTTTGTAACGTGAACCTCGCTGCTATTCCTCTTCTTGCGGTGCCGGCCAACTGGCATTGGTGTAGACGTTCTGCACGTCGTCCAAATCTTCCAGCATGTCGATCATCTTTTGCACGGTTTCAGCTGTATCCGTGTCCATTTCCGCTTCTGTAGACGGGTGCATGGTGACTTCCGCCTCAGCGAATTCCAACCCAGCTGCACGCAGGGAGTCCACCACTTCACCAAAGCTCTTATCCGGAGTGGTAATGACCAAAAAACCATCATCTCCCATCTCTTCCACATCTTCGGCACCGGCTTCCAGGGCGACTTCCATCAGCTTTTCTTCATCCACACCGGGCTCGAAAAAAATCTCACCACGTTTAGTGAATAAAAAAGCCACGGAACCACTCGTGCCCAGATTACCACCGAACTTGGAAAACGCGTGACGCACCTCAGCCACGGTACGGTTCACATTGTCCGTCATGGTTTCTACCAGAACCGCTACACCACCCTTACCGTAACCTTCATAGGTGATTTCATCCATGCTGCCGTCATCATCACCGCCGGCGCCACGCTTAACCGCACGGTCGATGGTGTCACGGGTCATGTTCTGGCCAAGTGCTTTATCAATCGCGGCCCGCAAGCGCGGGTTATCGTTGGGCTCGCCCCCACCCATCTTGGCCGCTACCGTGAGCTCGCGAATCAGTTTGGTAAAGATCTTGCCACGCTTGGCATCCTGAGCCGCCTTACGGTGCTTGATGTTGGCCCACTTGCTATGTCCTGCCATGTTACCTCCGCCAGCACGCAGCACGCGTCACGCAACACGTCTCTGGCACGCCTCTTCGCGTGATGCGTGATACCTGCCTGCGTTTCTCCTATATCAACCTTCTTCTTTACGTACCTGTACGCCAACTTCACGCAGCTGCTTGTTGTCCACCGGTGACGGTGCATTGGTCATAGTGCACGCCGCCGTTTGCGTCTTCGGGAAAGCGATCACATCACGAATTGATTCACAACCAGTCATCAACATCACCATGCGATCCAACCCAAACGCCAGGCCACCGTGGGGCGGGGCGCCGTATTTCAGACCGTCTAGCAGGAAGCCGAATTTTTCCTCGGCTTCCTCATCAGAAATGCCCAGCGCTTCAAATACAGTGCGTTGCATGGCTGGGCTATGGATACGGATGGAACCGCCACCCAGCTCAGTACCGTTAAGCACCATGTCATAGGCCCGCGATAACGCCTCGCCCGGATTACTCTTAAGCTCTTCCGCGCTACAGCTGGGCATGGTGAAGGGATGATGCAACGCATGGTATTGCCCTTCGTCTTCCTCGAACATGGGGAAGTCCACTACCCACAATGGCGCCCATTCTCCCTCGACCAAATTCAAGTCATGGCCCACTTTGACGCGCAGAGCACCCAGCGCTTCGTTAACGATCTTGGCCTTATCAGCACCGAAGAAAATCAGATCGCCGGTCTCGGCGCCAGTGCGCTCAAGGATGCCTTTAATGGCATCTTCGGTCAGGAACTTCAGGATCGGAGACTGCAGACCTTCAGCGCCGGCTGCCAAGTCGTTGACTTTGATGTAAGCCAAACCCTTGGCACCATAGATGCTGACAAACTTGGTGTAGCCATCGATATCCTTGCGCGACAGGCTGCATCCACCGGGCACTCGCATGGCTGCCACACGACCTTTCGGGTCGTTGGCCGGGCCGGAGAACACTTTAAAGTCCACGCCAGCAAGCAGGTCGGCAATATCAATCAGCTCCAATGCAATACGCAGGTCAGGCTTGTCGGACCCGAAACGCTGCATGGCCTCGGAGAATGGCATGCGCGGGAAATCCGGTAAGTCTACACTGAGCAATTCTTTAAACACCGAACGCACCATCCGTTCGGTAATGCCCATAATGTCTTCTTCCTCTACAAAGGAAGCTTCCAAATCAATCTGGGTAAATTCTGGCTGGCGATCGGCTCGCAGGTCTTCGTCACGGAAACACTTAGCAATCTGGTAGTAGCGATCAAAGCCCGCCACCATCAATAGCTGTTTGAACAACTGCGGAGACTGCGGCAACGCAAAAAAGCTACCCGGATGCGTTCGGCTGGGCACCAAGTAATCCCGTGCACCTTCCGGCGTCGCTCGGGTCAGAATCGGCGTTTCCACATCCATGAAACCCTCGCCTTCCAGGAAGGCGCGCACAACATGAGTCAGGCGCGAACGGAACTGGAAGTTTTTCAACACGTCCGGACGACGCAGATCCATATAACGGTACTTGAGACGCACCTCTTCACCGGCGGCGGAGTGGGCATCCAACTCAAATGGCGGGGTCTCCGCTTCATTAAGAATCGTCAGCTCTTTACCCAAGACTTCGATATCACCAGTGGCCATCTTGTTGTTACGCACTGATTCGTCACGCATGCGTACCCGGCCGCTCAAGCGAACCACATATTCACTGCGTACTTTGTCAGCCAGCGCGAAGGCATCCACAGTGTCCGGATCAAACACCACCTGCACCAGACCATTACGGTCACGCAGGTCGAGGAAGATCACCCCACCGTGGTCACGGCGGCGACTGACCCAACCGCAAAGCTCTACTGTTTCTCCGTCGTGGGAGGCTCGCAAATCACCGCAATAATGGCTTCGCATGCTTAAAATCCGCTTGTATTCTGATTACGCCGCCCGGCGATCAAAGGCTGGCTGAAGCCACCCCGAAGCCGGACCACTGAAAAAGGCGCCATAGTATAGCGATTCAACGGCCCCCGAGCCATGCCAGACGGCGATTCACTGCCGAACGGGGCACAAGCCTACCTAATTTCACAAAATACCTTTAAAAAGAGTGTATCTACGCCTTGTGCCCTGAAAACCCATGGCATATAAAAGATGCGAACCTTAGTTAAAGACCCTCTGCGTTGCGCAATCCAGGGGCGAAGCTAACGAGGCAGCATCGCCGGTCATCCGTAGCATTACGGGGCCAATACGACATCAAAAAGACACTAAAAAGGGGTAAGTAATTCATGGCTGCAAAAAAAAAGACAGCGGCTAAAGCGTCCAGTGCTACAGCAGCTCGCAAGGTGAAAACCATCACCGAACCGATGAATAAGACTCAGATTATCAATCAGATTAGCGAAACCACCGGCCTGACCAAGAAAGACGTGAACGCTGTTTTCGACCAACTCAACGACATTATGGAAGGCCACCTGAAAAAGCGTGGTGCCGGCCAGTTCACGCTACCGGGGTTGCTGAAAATCGTGACCCAGAAAAAACCTGCCACCAAAGCACGTAAAGGCATCAACCCTTTTACCGGGGAAGCGACTACCTTCGCAGCCAAACCTGCCCGAACCATGGTCAAGGTTCGTCCGCTAAAGAAACTGAAAGACATGACCGCCTAAATTCAAGCTCTACCACCGGGTGCCCGGTGCCCGGTGGGCATTGATTCCGTTTATCCTCACTCCAACTTGTCGCCCTACACTGGCCCCCAAAGCCCGCAACCCTCTATAATGCGCGCCGCACACGGAGGAGAACCCCATGGCTGAACGTAAAGACAAACAGAAGGTGATCGGCGAGCCGATGACCGATGAGCAGATCGCAGTGTTCCTGGATTTCTCTCCCGAGGAGGGTGTAAACGGGGACTTCCACGTACTGGAAAAAGCTTACCGCGCCCTTCGCGCCGAGGATTTCACCCGCTTCTTGGCATTTTTCAAGGACCAGAACCGGGACTTGGATGCTCGCGATCCACAAGGCCGCACCCTACTATCCCTGATTGACCAACACCCGAAAGGGGCGAAATACGCGCAGGCTCTGCGCGACGCTGGCGCCACCGCCTGAGTTTCCTCCCTTCTCCCTCTGCCGGGCCGGCACAAACCGGGCCGGCACAATAACGCGACGTCCCTGCACACCAACCCATACTGGGTAGAGCTTGTCCACATCCCGCCTGCGTGGCATTGTTATTCAATTACGGGCGATCTATGCCCGGCAAATTTGTTCGCCAACAAACACAACAACAAGAGCTGTAAAACACCATGGCAGCATATTCTGCACCCTTTTGGCGCTCCCTGTGCCTAATCGCATTCTGCGCGATCAGCTTGCAACTCCATGCGGCCAGCGATGATAAGGCCGAAGATGACATAGACGACGTCTCTCCAGAAGAACTGCAAATGCAGGACATCCCGGTGGATGAGCGTATTTTCGTCGAAAAATGGAACGAAGTGCCTTACAAGAAAAGCTATTTCACCTACACAGACAAGCAGATACGTGACAAGTGGGAATACTTGGTACGCGGCCTGAAGGTACCTTACCCTTCTGCTGCCTACATGGAAGAACAGTTCACGAAGTATCCCTTCATGAAAGAAGGCATCATAGGTTGGGATGGCGATTACCAGGCACTTGAAGCACGTAGTCTGCGAGTCTGGCGTAAATTCTTTGCCGGTGACTTTCAGGAAGCCCGCGAAGAGGGCTTACAACTAGGCCCCATCGGTAAGATTCCCGCCCTGTTTTCCCAGCTGATGTACGCTATCTACTTGGCTGACCGCCAGAGTACCAAGTACATGATGCTCCAGGACGTGGCCAACCAAGCAAAGGAATACTTCGACGACATGGAGGAGGCGGCTGACGATCCGGCCGTTGCCCCCATTGTTGCCTCTATTAAGCTGGGATACGCCTACGCCATCGCTCGTATCGCCGAAGAGTCACCGGTACCGATCGTTGTCGCCCGACGCTATATCGGCAAGATCAAGAACAGTGCGGAAGAAGTGGTTGAGATCATGCCCGATCAGCCGTTGGGTCATGCCTTCCGTGCCGGTGTGGACGCCGGCATCATGCGCCGGGTGGGCAAATTCACCGGCCGCATGACTTACGGCGCACGAACCACCACGGTGCAAGAATCTTTTGCTGACGCGCTCAAACTCGCCCCGGATATTCCCATCGTCAATTACGAATACGCTAATGCGCTGATCTACATGAATCGCAAACGCGATCTAAATGAAGCAATCAGTTATTTGGAAAAAGCCATGAAAATTCGCCCGGAATTTTCCATGGATGCGCTGGACGTCATGTATTCCTACAAACGTTTACAGGAAGTAAGGCTGTATGCGCTGAACTTCCGTAGTTTTCGCAAATTCGAGAAACTGCGTCGCAAGTACAGCAAGAAGACGGATCGGAACCTGACCAGCATCATCAGCGATCCGCTGAGCATGGAGATGCTCAATAACCCGGAAAAATACATCCTCCCAAAACGCAACTAACAGGCAACCCCATGTCTCTTTATGAAGACAAGCTGTTCCCAGTATTACTGAACTGGGCTACCCGCCCAGTTTACCGGGACCGCCAACGTTTACTCGCCCAAGCCACGGGTCGGGTTCTGGAACTGGGCGTCGGCACCGGCGCCAATTTCCCTTTTTACAGCCCTGCCGCCACGGAAATTCACGGCATCGAACCCGCCGGCGGGCTGCTTGCTTTGGCCCACGACAGTGCGCAACAGTGCGTCGCACCCGAACGCTTTCACATCCAGGAAGGCGACGCTCAACAGCTGCCTTATCCTGATCAACATTTTGATACCGTGATTGCCTGCCTAGTGTTCTGCACCATCCCGGATCCGAATCAGGCCGCGCAGGAAGCGTTCCGCGTCCTTAAGCCAGGCGGCAGTCTGCTATCGCTAGAGCATGTTCTCAGCGAACGTCCTTGGATACAGCGCCTACAGAAAACCTTGAATCCGGCCTGGAAACCGTTAGCTTGCGGCTGCCAGCTCACCCGTGATACCGCGCGCATTTTCCAGCGCGCGGGCTTCCAGGCCGATACTGCCCGCCAGCATCGCCACCCCAAACTGCCCGCCTTTGCTGGCGAGCTATACGAAGGGCGATTGCTGCGGCCCTGAAGAGGCGCAACAAAAAAGCTCAACGTTAAAAGTTGGAACGCGCGTTAATTCGGGTTTCAACTTTTAACTCGCGCCCTACTCAGCGGGACAAACTGCCACACCTCTGCACCCCAATTTACCGTTACAATAGCGGCCATGGATAACCGCCCCCCCTTATTAAACTGGCGCCTGCGCCTCATCTGGCTGCGCAGCCTGCTAGTACTGGCCATCACACTCGCCCTAATCGTGCTGCAACGTTTCGGCCACAGTGGCTATCAGCTGGCTGAACTAGGCTGGCTGGGCGCGCTGTTATTACCAAACCTTGTCACCCTACTCACTCGCAAAGCCCCTTCCCAGCGCCACAGCCAATTGCTGACGTTGGAATTGGCCATGGACGCGATTTTGTTTGCTGGTTTGATTCAAGGCTTCGGTGGTGCCGGCAACCCCCTTTCCTTTTATTTATTAGTGCCCGCCTTGATGGCCTCCCTGACTTTACCCATGGCCAACGGCATACTGGTGGCGCTATTGGCTTTAGCAGGATACATGGTGTCATTAAGCTGGTACCAAATGCCCGCCATGAACAGCCCGCTACACGCTCTCACTCATCAACTCAGCGGTCTTCACAGCACCGGAATGGCGGCTGTTTTTATCGCCCTACTAGTCATGCTCAGTGTGCTCGGACAAGTAATTCAACGGCTAATACAGCAACAACAAAAGCAACAAGAACAGGCTTTGGATCTAGCCGGTCGCCGTGAGCACATGTACCAAGTAGCTGCGACCTTGGCCGATCAGGCCCATGAACTGAACACCCCGTTAGGCACTTTGGTGATGCTGGCCGATAACCTTATCCATGCTCCCGAGATGCCCGACTCCCTGCGTCCAGAAGTGGAACAAATGGATCACCTGGCCCGCAACGTGGCCAACCGTCTTAAACAAGGCAATGAAGCTCAGCTAGAATCCGGGCTGCCGCTGAGCATACTGATACAGCGATTACAACAGCACCTGCGTCATCTGGCCCCTACGCTCAGCGTGACGCATACGTTGAAAGCAGACCCCATTGTGGTCGATAGTCAGAGCTGGTACCGAGTACTGTGTAATCTGGGTTATAACGCCATGGATGCAGGCGCCACCCGCTTGGATATCATCGTCAGCGACCATGCATCGCAATACCGGCTGCAACTCAGTGACGATGGCCCAGCCCACCCGGATTCAGAACGCGAAGGTCTTGGCATGGGGTTGACCTTAGTGCATTCCGCCTTGGCACACATTGGCGCTGAACTGGAAATGGACTTTGGTCATAGCTGGACCCAAGCCCGAATCCACTGGGCCCACACCGATAGCCCTGGAGCTGGATCATGAGCAACGCCATTTCCATCCGCCACCTGATGCTAGTAGAAGACGATGACCTACTGGCTGAGCAAACCGCACGGGCTCTGGGTCGTCATGGCATCCAAGTTCATGTCGCTCACAGTCGCGAACAGGCCTTACTCGTGATCGCTGAACTCAACGCACAGGGCACCCCACCCGATGGCGCCATTCTCGATCAAAATCTGGGAAACGATAACGGTCTTGATCTGATCGAACCGATTCGGCAACAGTTTCCCCGCTGTCGGGTAATTCTGCTCACAGGCTACGGCAGCATTGCCGCCGCCGTCGCCGCCACCCACCGTGGCGCCCACAATTATTTGACCAAACCCGCGAGTGCCAACGACATTCTGCAATCGCTTAATGCAGACCCTGCCAGCCAGACCTTACCTCTACCCGACAGCCCTCCATCACTGCAACGGCTAGAGTGGGAACACATCCAGCGTACTCTGGATGCCCACAACGGCAATATCTCGCGTGCGGCAGAGGCCCTTGGTATTCACCGCCGCACGCTGCAGCGTCGGTTGAAAAAGCGTCCCAGCGCCAGCGACTATTTACGTGACTCTCAGAGAGAGGCTCCACAAGAAAAACAAACAGAGCAGCACGTTAGCCCTACAGCCAACAAACCCACCCCACAAGGCTAACCACCTTCACCGTTAAGGTTCTCGTTCCCCTTCCCCTTGGCTTACACTGTGGGCTGACACGAACAGGGATGCAGAGCTTGGCGCACCATCGACACCACAAATGGCAGAGCAGGGCGATCGCCCTAATACTACTGATGCTATTGCCTGCTCTCGCGTTCAGCAAAACCGCGCCGAGCCTAGAAATTACCGGCAACGCCAGCGAAGCGGTGACTCATAATATACAGGCCCTGATCGATCTCTCACGCTACCCTTGCCACCCCCCCCAGGCCCAATATGGGCTGATTCGCCGGCAGATCATTGCCAACAGCACCGGTGCATTACAGGCTATGGGTTATTACGATAGCCAGCTAAACCTGTCCACCGATGAAAACAGCAATTGCGTCAGCTTCACCCTGGATGTGAACACTGGCCCCCCGGTGATACTCACGCACCTAAAAGTGGAAATTACTGGCGATGCAGCCCAGGATCCGGCGTTCTCCACGCTGCTGGAAAAAACCCAGTTGGCCATCGGCCAACGGCTTCAGCATGATCGCTACAGCAACCTGAAGAAAAGCCTGCAACAGCACCTGATCAGCCGCGGCTATGTTCAAGGCGAACTGACCGTGCACACCCTCGAGGTGGATACCAAACAACACCGCGCCAGCATCACCCTTCATGTGGACAGCGGGCCGCGCTATCACTTCGGCGGGATCAGCCTAACCGGCAGCGTGCTTGAGCGTTCGCTGGTCAACGCCTATGTAAGTTTTCAGGAAGGCGAGCCCTACGACAGTGGTCGCATGTTACAAACCCAGCAGGCTTTTTTGGGCGCCGGCTATTTCAGCGCGGTGCAGGTTCAAAAAGGGAAGCCCAACGACACCACCCGCCGGATTCCCGTCAGCATTACGCTCACCGACAACAACCGTTGGTCGCTACTCACGGGCATAGGTGTCAGTACCGATACCGGGCCGCGGGTGAGGCTGGGCGTGGAAAACCGCCGGGTGAACGAAGCGGGGCACCGCTTCCGGGCAGAAACCGAACTGTCTAAAGTGCAACAGGGCGCCGGGGCGAGCTACCAAATTCCGCTCAAAGACCCGCTCCATGAACGGCTCGATCTGCACACCAGTTTTATCAACGAAAACACCGACAGCAACGAAAACGAACGCTGGAGCACTGGGGCCGATTATATCGTCGAGCTGGAAAATCACTGGGTAGCGACCACCTCCCTGGAGTTCCTGCGTGAGACTTATCAAATCGCAGACCAAGTAGATCAAGCCGAATTGTTGATACCCGGTTTCCAGTTAAGCCGCGTCAAAGCCGACGACCCGGTCTACCCTACCTTCGGCTGGCGTCTCAGCACCGCCATGCGTTTTGCTACCCAGAGCCTGTCATCCACCGCGGACTTTTTTCAGTTCACCAGTGGCGCAAAAATTCTTTTTCCCTTACTGGGCGGGCGCGTATTGATGCGTACCGACCTGGGTTATACCGAAGTTACTGATGTGACCGAACTCCCCGCCTCTATTCGCTTCTTCGCCGGCGGCGACTCCAGTGTGCGTGGTTTCGCTTATGACTCTCTCGGCCCTGAAGACAGCAATGGCGAGGTCATCGGCGGGCGCAACCAGGCCACTGGCAGCCTGGAGTACGACCACTCACTTACTGAAAAATGGCACTTGGCCGTGTTCACCGATGCCGGCAATGCCTTCAATGAATTCGATGAATTTGAAGCCCGCCACAGTGCCGGCCTGGGTATTCGCTGGCGCTCGCCACTGGGCCCCATCCGGTTGGACATGGCCCGAGCTGTGGATGAGCATCGCGACTGGCGGGTGCACCTGAGCATGGGGCCAGACTTATGATCAGCCGCCAACGCCTGTACGGCTTTGCCATGGGGCAAATACTGACCCGCGGCTTGCTGGTGTTGCTCAGCCTGTTATTGGTCTGCCTCCTGGCCCTGGCGTTGCTGCTGGGCACCGCCACCGGCAACCGCTGGATACTGGAACAAGCTACCCCCTTTATCCCCGGCGAACTTACTGTGGGTGAGTGGCATGGCAGCCTGCTCAGCGGGATCACCCTGAACCATATCGACTACCGCTATCAGGAACTCAATATCCGCCTGGACCAGCTCAGCGCTGAGCTGGCACCGCACGCCCTACTGAAAGGCTGGCTGGAACTGACGTCGCTCTCACTGGGGACCTTGCACGTTACCTTGCCGCCCGCCGATGATACCCCGCCACAACCGGACTCCCTGCCCGATAGCCTGCTACTGCCTTTCGGTATCCGCATCGACGCACTCACCGTGGGTACCTTCCAGCTAAACGACACTGTTCTGATTCGCCAGCTGGAAGCAGACAACCTGGCCGCCTGGCGGCGCTTCCAGATCGCCCGCCTGCAAACCCTCACCTTAGCCGGCGCCAACGTACAAGCCACCGCCCAGGGCAAACTCACCGCCCCCTTTGATGTGCAGGGCACCGCCAGCTGGGCTCTGCCGCTACCCGAAAGCGACACCCTGCAAGCTAGCCATGCCAATGGCCAGCTCACCCTGACCGGCCCATTGAGTCAGCTCCAGATCCATCACCAGCTTAGCGGCCCGGTGAAACTGCAAAGCCAGGGGCAATGGCTGCTAAAAGATGGCCAGTGGCAAATCGCTTTACAGCACCACTGGCCCGCTCAAGCATTGCCGCTAACCCTGCCGCAACCGTTGGCGCTGGGCAAAGGGGAGCTAGGCACCCATGGGCCACTCGACGCACTGCAGCTGAAAGGACACACTGGCCTCGCCAGTGGGGAGCGCAAGGTAGCAATCACTCTGGATAGCGCCCTGATACCCGGCGGCATTACTCTGCACGACCTAACCGTCAAGGACGGCGAGCAAACGCTGGGCAGCCGCGGGCAAGTCCTGTTCAGTCCGTTAAGTTGGGATCTGGATCTAAGCGGCGACCTGGATACCGCCCTGCTGCATCCACTTTTGCCCGGCCAGTTGGCCATCGACGGCCACAGCAAAGGACAGTGGGACGGCGACCGCTGGTCCCTGTCTCCCAGTGAGCTCAGCCTGCGCGGGGACGTTCGCCAACAACCTTTATCCGTGACCAGTACAGTGCAAAGCCAGACGGCCAATGGCAAACAACAACTGCAGTTACGCAGCCAAGGACGCTGGGGCGATAACTGGCTTCAAGCCAATGGCCAGGTATGGCCACAGTGGCAACTACGCAGCAAGCTGAACCTCACACGATTAGAACAACTCTACCCCGGCCTGGCAGGCAGCGTGGCAGGGCAAATTCAACTTAACGGCCGTTACAACGACCCCGCCCTCAGCGGCCAGCTCACTGTCAATAACCTAAGTTGGCAAGACTGGTCTCTGGGTCAAATGCAAAGCCGTTTTTCGCAATTACGGCTACCACAGACATCCCAACCAGGATCGATGTCACTCACCTTGAACGGTCACCAGCTAACGCAGGCCAACACCGAGCACGTCGGCACTTTTGCCCTCAGCGCCGACGGCACTTGGGCCGAGCACCAACTCACCGCTAGCGCCCGCCGCGATACGGTGGAACTGAACACCCGTTTGCAGGGGGGCATGAATACCGCAGGTAACACATGGCAAGGCACTCTTGCCGACACCCGGCTACAACACCTTCAGCTCGGCATCTGGCAACAGGATACCGACAGCACCCTGCGCCTATCGGCCCAGTCACAATCTTTGAGTCCGTTCTGCCTGGTTCAGGCCCCCAGCCGCCTGTGTCTGCAAGGTAATCACGCCGCCAATACCCTAGAAGCTCAAGCCCGCTTGGCCGACCTGCCACTGGCCCTGATCAATACTCTGCTTGGCCCCACTCTATCGATGGAGGGCACCGTCGATGCGAACCTTTCAGTGCAGGGTCCGCTGGACAACCCGAAAGGTCAGTTTGCCCTGCAAAGCCGAGAGGCCAATATCACCATCAATACGGCGGATGCGCCCCCTCCGCTGGAAATCAAACAACTAAGCCTGCACGGCAACCTGGCCAATCAACGAGTCAACAGCGCGCTAACCCTGACCACCGCGCTAGGCAATGCCCATGCACAACTGGAACATGGGCTGGGGCTCGACGCCACGTTGCAAGGCGACGTGAATTTTGATCTGAGCAGCCTAGCCTTCGTGGAACTGTTCACCGCCGACCTCCGTGAAGTTAAAGGGAGCATCAACGGCGACTTTTCCCTGGCCGGCAGTCTCCGCCAACCCATCATGAACGGTGCTATCACGCTGCAGAATGGGCAAACATTGATTCCCTTCCTCGGAGTGGATATAGCCGATGTACAGGTAGCCATTCAGGGTAACCCCCAGGGCCAGCTGGATATCATCGGTTCTGCGCAAATGGGATCGAACACCGTGGCACTTAATGGTGCTGTGGATCCCAGCCAGCCGAATATCCCCATGCAACTTACCCTCAGCGGCGACCGTCTTCTCGCCGCCGACCGGCCCGATGCTCGCATTTTGTTAACACCGGATCTGACTCTGACAGGCTCACTGGAAGGGCTGACCCTAAGCGGCTCCTTGACCATACCTGAAGCCGAAATTAGCCCAGTGGAAATTCCAGAAGGCGCCATCACCGTCAGCAAAGACCAAGTACTGGTGCACCAACAGGCGGACAGCACCACTCCTCTTCCGCTGGCCATGGATGTAACCCTGACCCTGGGAGATAAGGTGCATTTTAATGGGTTCGGGCTCGATGCCATGCTCGGAGGCGCTCTGCAAGTGGAACAGAAACCCCAGCGTCCACCACAACTCAATGGCGAGCTAATCATCCTCGAAGGGCGCTACCGAGCCTACGGTCAGAACCTGGCCATCAGCGACGGCCAGCTGATTTTCCAAGGGCCGCCGGAGAACCCCGGCCTAGATATTCGCGCCATCCGCAAAATTCCCAGCGAAGGGGTCGTGGCGGGTGTGCAATTGAGTGGCACCTTGCAAGAACCGAATGCATCACTGTTTTCTGACCCCAGCATGGAACAAAGCCAGGCCATGTCTTATCTGCTCACCGGACGACCATTAGAAAGCGGCTCCAAGAGCGAGGGTAATAAAATCGCCCAGGCATTGGCATTGTACGGGCTGGAAAGAGGCAGTGGTGTCACCGAGAAAATCGGCGACAAACTGGGGGTAGATGAGATCAGCGTCGGCAGCGACTGGGAAAGCGATGACGCTGCCCTGATGCTCGGCAAACAACTCTCAGAACGCTTATATCTGACCTATGCGGTAGGCTTGTTCGACGCCATTTCCACCGTCATCCTGCGCTACACCCTGACACGAAGCTTGCACCTGGAAGCACGCTCTAGCAGCGAAGCTAACAGCATTGATGTGATCTGGGAGAAAGAACTGAGGTAACAGCAGCGACTAGCGCTGAGCTACTAGCCGCCAGGTAGCATAAAGCCTCCTGTAGAAAGCACGCACTTTTCCGCCTTTCCCTATCTTTTTTCGTAGCGTGTAACTCAATGCGGCAGCGCGTAGGTCCCGGTGACGTGAGCCACCATTTCATCATTACCCTCACTGAACAGCTGTACTTCCAATACCGCAGCGCGCCGGCCCAACCGCAAGATCACCGCTTCAGCAATCAGATCCGCTGGCGCCGGGCGTGACAAAAAATTGATGTTCAGGTTCTGCGTTACGGCCATCTCCACCTGGCCCAACTCAGCCAAGATTGCCGCGTACATGGCCGCATCGGCCAGTCCCATCATGGTTGGCCCTGAGATACTACCGCCGGGGCGCAGGGTCGAAGGTCGAAACGGAGAGCGCAATCGCGCCCTTTGCTCCCCTACCGCTTCGATCTGCAGCCCCTCTTGCGAAGCCGCCGGCAAACCTTGGTAAATCAGATCCTGCACTTGTTGTGCATTCAGCATATCTATTTCTCAATTAACTCAGAGAGCCCAAGCATACGAAAGCCGAACAAATAAACACAGTGCAGGAAAACGCGGATGACTGGTTAGCCGTGCCCTTTGCCCATAGAATGGAGGGCTTATCGAATCAATTGGCCGAAGACTCCTTTTATGCGCACCTCCCAGTATTTGCTTGCTACCGTTAAAGAAACTCCTGCAGACGCCGTTGTAACCAGCCACCAGCTAATGCTGCGTGCCGGCATGGTCCGCAAACTGGCTTCCGGTCTTTATACTTGGCTGCCATCCGGGTTACGGGTATTACGCAAAGTGGAGCAGGTGATCCGGGAAGAAATGGACCGGGCCGGCGCTCAGGAAGTGCTGATGCCAGTGGTTCAACCCATGGAGCTGTGGGAAGAGTCCGGCCGCGCTCCGGCCTATGGCCCTGAACTGCTGCGTATTACCGATCGGCACAACAATCCCTTCTGCCTGGGCCCCACCCATGAAGAAGTGATCACCGACATGGTGCGCAATGAGCTGCACAGCTACAAACAGCTCCCCGCCAATTTCTACCAGATTCAAACCAAATTCCGTGACGAAATTCGCCCGCGTTTCGGCATCATGCGCTCTCGCGAATTCATCATGAAGGACGCCTACTCCTTCCACACTAATATGGACTCCCTGGCAGACACCTACCAGATCATGCACCGCGCCTACTGCGCCATCTTTGATCGCCTGGGCCTAGATTACCGCCCGGTAGAAGCCGATACCGGTGCCATCGGCGGGGCCGCCAGCCATGAATTCCATGTGCTGGCCGAGTCGGGTGAGGATGATATCGCCTTTTCCGATGGTTCCGATTACGCGGCCAATGTAGAACTGGCGGAGGCGTTGGCACCCACCAGCGAACGCCCGGCCCCAGGCGCGGCCATAGAAAAGGTAGACACCCCCAACGCTAAAACCATTGAAGAGCTGGTGACTCAATTCAACCTGCCCATTGAAAAAACCATCAAGACATTGGTTGTTAAAGGGGCAGAAGAAGGCCAGCTGGTAGCATTACTGGTGCGTGGCGATCACGAACTGAACGATATTAAAGCCGAGAAACTGGATGCCGTCGCCACACCGCTGGAATTTGCCAGCGAAGAGGAGATTCGCAAAGCAGTAGGTGCAGGCCCCGGTTCCCTCGGCCCCGTAGACCTACCATTTACGGTTATCGCTGATCGCAGCGTGGCAGTGATGAGCGACTTCGGCGCCGGCGCCAACGAAGACGGCAAACACTACTTCAATATCAACTGGGAGCGCGACGTGGCGCTGCCGCAAATTGCTGACCTCCGCAATGTGGTGGACGGCGACCCAAGCCCAGATGGTAGCGGCACGCTGACCATCAAACGCGGTATTGAGGTTGGCCATATTTTCCAGCTGGGCACCAAATACTCCGAAGCCTTGGGTGCCACCGTACTGGATGAGAATGGTAAATCGGTGGTCATGCCTATGGGCTGCTACGGCATTGGCGTCACCCGCGTAGTCGCCGCTGCCATTGAACAGAACAACGACGACCGGGGCATCATCTGGCCAGAAGCCATTGCACCGTTCCAGGTGGCCCTAGTGCCGGTGAACATCAAAAAGAGCCCCCGTGAGAGAGAGCTAGCGGAAAAGCTCTACGCAGAACTCACCGCCATGGGTATTGAAGTATTGTTCGATGATCGGGAAAAAGAACGCTTGGGCGTGAAACTGGCCGACACCGAACTGCTGGGCATCCCCCATCGCATCGTGATCGCTGAACGTGGCATGGACAACGGCGTGCTTGAGTACAAGGGCCGCCGAGATGCGGACAAGACCGAGGTGGCCATGGACGAGATTGTGGCGTTCCTGAAAGAGAAGATGGGAATGAATTGATCATTAAGAATAGGTAGCTGTCGTAAGACAGTAAGTCATTCCTCGAAATGCAAGAGGCCGCGCCCATAGAATGGGCGCGGCCTCTTTACTTTTGAGAATCACCAACGGCCCATTCGCGCCGTTATCAATTATCAGCTAGACCTTAACGCTCCGCTTTACCGCCATCACTTGGCTCATGGTATTGTCGCCGTGGGCCGTCAATTGCCAGAGCGGTAGGCCTCGGCTATCTTTTTCCGCGGAGCGGTTAATCAGCCCCAGTGCTCGCAGATGAATTTTCACCTGATTAAAAGCATGCGTTGCCAGCACCACGTTGCGTACCGCATGAGCTCGCGGAAAATCTGCCTGCACATCCCCCAATGCTTTACGGCCAATAAAACCTTCCAGGGCCTTCTGCAACACCGACTCAGCCACCGGGTTCAGCATTAGTGGCGCCACACAAGAAAACGCCTGGTCCCAGCTAATTTTAGTAGTCACCGTGGCCAGCTTACAGTCACCGCCCTCATAAACATTACAAGAATAATCCAGTGCCACCCGGTCCCCACCTCGGGCTAGAGTCCTCAATGGTGGGCGTGCTTGGTTAAAGGCCTCTTCCCGCTCTTTTTCGAGCATTTCAATACGCGCCTTCAGCGCTTCACTCGAGGCGCCGAGGCCCTCACCAACCTGATCGGCACGTACCCACCCCACCGCTTGGTGATCCCGAATAAAGTTAGGGATAACCTTACCAGCAAGCGCATTCAAGCCCGCTTCGGTACTCCACCGATAACAGACCACTTTTTCTTCTAGCAGGCGAACAAAATCGTCTCGTCGCACCTGCCCTTCACGGGTGGGCTCGCGTTGTGCTTCCGACAGCTCAGAAGGATTATCATGAATAAACGCGATGATAGGTTTGCGTTTAGTCGCGGCGAAAATGTACTCGCGATGTATCTCACTCAAGCCCATAGGAGAGAGCGTTCCGTAACGACCTCCCACAATCAGAATGAAATAATCACTGCTATCAATCAGCGTCTGGATGACCGGCAACAGCGTATTACATTCTGCAGCAGCACTGTCCAATCCGGTGGGAATCAGGCCACTAGCCAACATGGGCGGCATCAACGCCTGGCGCGCTCCCCGCATATCGGGAAACGTGGCGCTGATAAAGGCTTGATAGCATTTGTTGGCTGTCGCGCTCACCCTGATCATGACCTCATTCTTTGTAATTCCGGCCCATTGGGTTCGGTCGGCGGATGGTTATTAAAACGCCTGACTGCCCCGATCACAAGCCAGCCTGGTAGCCTGAAAGCCCAGCATACACCCGACATGGACATTTAACTGGTTCATGCTAGCCTGAGCCCAGTCTATAACGCGGCCAAGGCCGCTATAATGGCTGATTGCACCGGCGGCAAAGGAAGCCCACGCAGGCTTTGAAAAGCCCTTCCCCTTGCCCTATGGGGCTTTTCAACAACTTGCCCGCAATACACTTTCAAAGTTTACAGGAAAGGAACGCCATGCAAACCATTGCCTTTTACAACCTGAAAGGGGGTGTAGGTAAGACCTCAACAGCAGTGAACATTGCCTGGCATGCTGCTCGCTGGAAACACCGCACTCTGCTTTGGGACCTAGACCCACAAGGTGCCGCCAGCTTCTACTTGGGCGTAGATGATGGCGATGGCTACAAAGCAGGCAACTTGATCAAAGGCAAACAACCGATCGGCCGACTAAAACGGGAAACCCGCTGGAGCAACCTGGATGCTATCCCTGCCGATCTTTCCATGCGTAATGCGGACATCAAGCTAATCGAAAATGGCGGCGCCAAAAACCGCCTGAAACAATTGATTGCTCCGCTGGGGGAAAGCTACGAGCTGGTTATTCTGGATTGCCCTCCCACCTTAAGCCCGATGGCCGAAAGCATCTTCGCTGCGGTTGATTATCTGTTTGTCCCAGTGATTCCCACTCACCTGTCAGTGCGTGCTTTCCAGCAGGTTCTCGACTGGCTGGACAGCAAAAACTACAAGAACCTAACCGTAGTGCCGTTTTTCAACATGGTGGATCGCCACCGGGATCTACACGTGGAAATGCTGGTGAAGCGCCCCAAGGCAATGAAAGGCGGGCTAAAAACCTGGATTCCCTATTCCACTCACGTGGAGCAGATGGGCGACCACAGAGCCCCAGTAGGCGAGTTTGCCCCCTACACCCCAAGCGCCCAAGCTTTTCGCGCCATGTGGTTCGAGATTGTCGGAAAATTGAAATTATAGTTTCTCTAGGCGGGGGGGCTTTTCGTGAGAGGCGAACCTCTCCTTACTTGGTAGCCCCGAGGACAAGTCCCAAGGGCACCAATGTGGCGCCAGAAAAAAGCTTAGTTCAGCATGGTCTGTGCCAGCACGCCCAGCATCGTCATGCACAGCACCATCCCCCATAGCGGCACCTTGCCGCTGTACAGCAACAATAAACCAGTCAACACCGCCAACAGATCCCAAACATCATGCACCGCGGAAACAAACACAGGCTGATAAAGCGCCGCCAACAGCAACCCAACCACTGCCGCATTGATGCCCGCCACCGCCCCGGCTAGTGCAGGACGAGAAGACAACCACTGCCAAGCGTCCATCAACCCCAACACCAGTAAGAAACCGGGCAAAAAAATGGCCAGGGTGGCAATCAATGCGCCCCACCACGGGCTAGCCGGCAATAACACAGCCCCTAAGTAGGAGGCCAATGAGAACATCGGCCCGGGCACCGCTTGCGCGGCGGCGTAGCCGGTGAGGAAGGCATCCGGGCTCAGCCGTGAGCCCACCAATTCCTGCAGCAAGGGGAGAACCACATGGCCGCCGCCGAAAACCAAGGCGCCGGCGGTGAAGAAATCATTCCACAGCGCCAGCAACGGTCCGTCAGTTAACAGCGCCGCCACCACTAATAGCCCAAACAGCACCAAAGGACGCCGCCGTAGCACGGGCTTGCCCACAGCTGGGCCGGCTAGCACTGGGCGCAACCAACGCCACCCCACAATCGCCGCTAACAGCAACGCGATCACTTGCCCGTAGAGGGTAGGCCAACCGATTAACAGTAACGCCACCACCATTGCCAAACACCGGGTCAATTTATGGGTACAGAAGCGCCGCCCCATATTCCATACCGCATCAGCAACCACGACCACCGCCAGCCACTTAAGCCCGCTGATCACTCCCCCCTGCAGCCAGAGCGGCAATGCGTTGGCATAAAGGGCCAGCAACCCCATCAAGAGAAAAGACGGGAGAGTAAAGCCTATAAACGCCACAAAAGCGCCAGCCACCCCACCCCGTAACCGACCGATAGCAAAGCCCAACTGGCTGGATGCCGGCCCCGGTAGAAACTGGGTAAGCGCCAACAAGCGCGCAAAATCCTCGTCATTCAGCCATTGCAGTTGCACCACGAAACGCTGATGGAAATAGCCCACGTGCGCCGCCGGCCCGCCAAAGCTGATCAAACCCAACAACAAAAACTGCCGAAAAATATCGGTCATTAACTGCACTCACACCTATTATCAGTTGTACCCAAAACGCTACCACACCGTAGTGTCAGACGGATGTCATCGTTTCCGCCCTGCAGGTATACTCCCGACCATGCAATCCAATGCCCACTCCGTGCTCGAACATGTCTTCGGCTATCATCAATTCCGTGGTGAACAACAGACCGTTATCGATACCCTGATACAAGGTGACGACGCCTTAGTGCTCATGCCCACCGGGGGCGGTAAATCTCTTTGCTACCAGATTCCCGCACTGGTGCGCACAGGTACCGGTGTAGTGATCAGCCCATTGATTGCACTGATGCAAGACCAAGTGGACGCCCTTAAAGCGTTAGGGGTGAGAGCGGCCTTTCTTAACTCCACCCTGGCGCACGATCAGGCCCGGGCGCTGGAAAGCGCCCTGCTGCAGGGTGAGCTGGACATGCTCTACATCGCCCCCGAACGGCTCATACAACCGCGCACCCTGGCGCTGCTGAAACAGGCTGAGATTGCCCTGTTCGCCATTGATGAAGCCCACTGCGTTTCCCAATGGGGCCATGACTTCCGCAACGACTATCTGCAGCTATCCTTGCTGCACCGGGAATTTCCGGATGTGCCGCGCATTGCGCTAACCGCCACCGCGGACCAGCGCACCCGCACGGAAATCGCCGAGCGACTCGACCTAACTCAGGCACGGCATTTTGTCTCCAGCTTTGATCGCCCCAATATCCAGTACCGCATCGAACGCAAGGACGGCGCCCGCAACCAACTACTGCGCCTGCTGCGCGCAGAACACGCCGGCGAAGCCGGCATCGTCTACTGCCTGTCACGTAACAAGGTGGACCGGGTGGCTGAATGGTTATGCCAGCAAGGCATCAATGCCCTGCCCTACCACGCCGGGCTGTCTGGTCCCATGCGGGAAAAACATCAGCAGCGGTTTTTACGCGAAGACGGCATCGTCATGGTGGCAACGATTGCTTTTGGCATGGGTATCGACAAGCCCGATGTACGCTTTGTGGCACACCTGGATTTACCTAAAAGCATCGAGTCCTACTATCAAGAAACTGGCCGTGCCGGCCGCGACGGTAATCCGGCCACCGCCTGGATGGCCTATGGACTGGAAGATGCCATCAAATTAAAACAGATGCTCGCCCAGGGCAGCGGCAACGAGCAACACAAGCGCAATGAAAACCAGCGTTTGGAAAGCATGCTAGGGCTATGTGAAATCACCCACTGCCGCCGTCAGGCCCTGCTACATTATTTTGGCGAAACCCTGGAAAAACCCTGCGGCAACTGCGACACCTGCCTGCACCCACCGGAAACCTTCGACGCCACCGAGGCAGCTCAAAAAGCCCTAAGCTGTGTGTATCGCACCGGACAACGCTTTGGCGTCAACCATTTAATCGACGTCCTTACCGGCAACCGCTCGGACAAAGTCGCCAGCGCCGGCCACGACCATGTGTCCACCTGGAACATCGGTAACGAATTCAGCGCTACCCAGTGGCGCAGCATTTACCGTCAACTGGTAGCCCGTGGGCTTCTCACCGTGGACATGAATGGTTACGGGGCTCTCCAGCTCACCGATGCTTGCCGCCCTTATTTGCGCGGCGAGCAGCCCCTGCTCCTGCGCAAGGAAATCGCCAAAGCGAAGAAAGCGGGCCTGCGCAAAAGCCAATCCAACGTGGCAGAGGCCGACCGCACACTCTGGGAAGCGCTGCGCGCCTGTCGCAAACGGTTGGCAGAAGAAGAAGGCGTGCCACCCTACGTAGTGTTCCACGACGCCACCCTGATGGACATGCTCGCCATTCGGCCACGTAACCATCGGGAATTTTCCGCCGTAAGCGGGGTGGGCGATCGCAAACTGGACCGTTACAGTGACGACTTTTTAGCTGTCCTGAATGGCCACGCAGAGGGTAATGACAACGACGAGGCAGACGCTGCCGGCCCCGACAGCAACGACATTCTTACTCTGGCCCTGGCCAACATGGATCCACCCGCTATCGCCCGACAACAGAACGTGAACGAACAGACCATCTACCGAGCATTGAGCAAACTAATCGTGAGCGGTAAGTTGTCACTGGAACAAGCGTTGGGCCTTAGCCACGTAGAAATCGGTATTATTCAAGATGCCTTGCTTAGCCAAGCTAACTTGGCCGAAGACACGTTCAGCTACCGCCAGATCAAAGAACAACTAGCCGATGACTGGCCCACAGGCGTTCTTCATTGTGTACGTCAAGCCATTTTGGCGCAGTGCTAAACCTCCCTGCGCAGAAACACCGTCTTTTCCTCAGTGATCTCTGAATCCTGGCAGCTAACCATCTGCCCTAAACTGGTTATTTCACTCTTTTTCCGTGCCTCTCTTAAACGAACGCGGAAACTACAGTGTCAGGAAGTTTGATCAACGATGTACTAAGCCAATCTCGTAGCGGCTGTAGACCACCGGCAGGCCATACTCAACTTCGGCACGGTAATGATGACGCCGATGTAAGCAAAAAATTATACCGATACAACAAAATCCACTACTGGATTAGGCTAACGCAAGTACAAAAAACAAACAGCGGGAGGAGGAAAAAAAGGAACAGGAAGAATCTATACAGGGGAACATGCCAACCTCTTAACGGCCTAAACCGGTCATCGGCTTTACCAAGCATTACTCGTGTTCACCGCCCGGATCAGTTAGGCTTGCCGCCCTTTTCCAGCTGATCCTCCCAACTTCATGCATTTTTCAGATCTCGGGCTGTGTGATGCCCTGCAAGCGGCCGTCGCTGAACGTGGCTACGACACCCCTTCTCCTATTCAGGCTCAGGCCATTCCCGCCGTACTCTCTGGCCGTGATGTGATGGCCGCAGCCCAGACCGGTACCGGCAAAACCGCCGGCTTTACGTTGCCGCTTCTGGAGCGCCTGCGCACGGGCTCACCCGCCCGCAATAACCAAGTCCGGGCTCTGGTGCTCACGCCGACCCGCGAATTGGCCGCCCAAGTAGCAGAGAGTGTGGCCACCTACGGCAAGAACCTGCCCCTAACGTCCACCGTGGTATTCGGTGGAGTGAAGATCAATCCACAAATGCAACGCTTGCGTGGCGGTTGCGATGTGCTGGTGGCAACTCCGGGGCGCCTGCTGGACCTATACCAGCAGAACGCGGTGAAGTTTGATCACTTGGAAGTGCTTATTCTGGATGAAGCCGACCGTATGTTGGATATGGGCTTTATCCACGACATCCGCAAAATTCTTGCGAAACTGCCGCCCAAGCGGCAGAACCTGATGTTCTCTGCCACCTTCTCGCCGGAAATTCGCGCGCTGGCCAAAGGCCTGGTCAACGACCCGGTGGAAGTGGATATTAGCCCACGCAATACCACTACCGAACTGGTGACACAGTGGATTGCCCCGGTGGACAAAAAGCGCAAACCCGCTTTGCTTACCCATTTGATTCAAGAAAACGGTTGGTTCCAAGTGTTGGTATTCAGCCGCACCAAACATGGGGCCAATAAACTGGCCAAGCAATTGGAAGCCAACGGTATCGAAGCGGCGGCCATCCACGGCAACAAAAGCCAGAATGCTCGCACCCGGGCACTGGCTGATTTCAAGAATGGTAAAGTCCGCGCCCTGGTCGCCACGGATATCGCCGCCCGTGGCTTGGATATCGAGCAGCTGCCTCAGGTCGTCAATGTGGACCTGCCCAATGTTCCCGAAGATTACGTGCACCGCATCGGCCGTACTGGCCGGGCCGGCGCCACTGGCCAAGCCATCTCTCTGGTCAGTGCCGACGAATTCCAGCAGCTCAAAGACATTGAACGCCTGACCCAACAGCAGCTGGAACGCAAAATTGTAGCGGGCTTTGAGCCTAGCGAACCCTTACCTACCGGCCGCGCGCCCCTTCCCCCCAAGAGCAAGCGCCCCAAGAAGCCTAAACCTGCCTCCGCAGGCAGGAACCGCAACGGCCAGCCCTCGGGTAACGGCCAGCGCGCCCAACAGGGCAGCAAGGGAAACCAGAGTGGTAATGGCGGCAATAGTAGCCATGGCGCCAAACCTGCCGGAAATGGACAACGCCGCCGTCGTCCCCCAGGCAACCACCCCGCCAATGGCAACAAAGCCTAAATGCCGTGGCGAGACGCATAACGCCCGGCAACTGATGGCGAACAAAAAACGGGGCCTACAGGCCCCGTTTTTTGTACTCACGCCAAAACCTTAACGCTGGCGCAACAGGCTCTGATACTGCTCCATATAGGCCTTTAGATCGGCATCACTCAGGTCTTTCAAAACCTTGTTGTTCACCGCATGCATCGCTTTGCGGCTACCGTCCACCCCTACATTCAAGGCTTTCTGGGACACAAACCCCACCTTCACTTCCTTGGTATTGGCGACAAAAACCTCATCAATCACTTTGTCCGACACATCATTCATTGCACGGATTACCAGCGACACCTCTTCGGTTCCTTTACCCGCTGCACACAATTCAGTGGCCTTATGGAAGCGCTCGGCAAAATCGTCATCCACCGCAAACGCCATATACGCCTGGTTATCGTTATCGTCACCGGCCGGCCAGTACATCTCCTTTACATTGGCCAATACCCGCGAAAACTCTTTGCTCGTGATTTTTTTGAAAATCTGGCGAGTCAGCATGCTGGACGCCTTACTCCCCGTTGAAACGGCAAAATCGATCACTTTTTTCTGGCCGCCAGAAAGCTCGGTCCTGTTGGCCGGTTCCAAAAGAAGCAGGCTAATAACACGATCGGTCAGGTGGTCCACCATCTCAATAAACTTTTCTGCGCTATCTTTACGGTCGTTTTCAACCGCATGAATAAAATCTTCTGTGCTGTTCACCAGCGCCGGGTTTGCTGGAATCGCCACCACGTTTTTCATTGTTAGATCCTTGCTTTACAGGTCTGTGTGCCCAGGCCACCTAATGGGCGGCCGATCAAGTTGGCCATAATAACGGTGCCATGGGCGCAGGGGAAACGCCGATCAGGCCGGAATAACAAAGGCTATACGTATATGGGGCTAACGGGCGTCATGTGTAGCCGACTCTCGAGCTGCCGATCCACACCCGTTTGCCTGCTCCAACGCCGTGCCACACCAGTGATGCCGGCCCCAGCAGCCTGCGCAATGCTTCTGTTTGCTGGCATCACAAGCCATGCGCGGTACTCAAATACCCTCCGGCCCCAGATGCTGCGGGGTTCACATCATAAATAAAGACACACGTTTGTTGGCAAGCCGAGAAGGAGAAAGAGGCTTGCAGTCGGAGGGTATGCTGCAGCTAAATCAGACCCTCACCGGGTGCAGGCAGCGCCCCCTCCTTACACCAACCGGTAACCGATACTGCCCAGCACCGCCAGCACCACTATCCATTTGGCTGTCACATAGAACGGCTTGTTCTTTCTTTTTACGGACTTAAGGAACGCTTTGTAAGCCAACACCCCCTTGCCCAATTTGTTGCCAATACCCGTATGGCTGCTATCCACGTTATCGATCATGAACAAACGATTAAAGAACCAGCCAAAAAACCAATAGCTCTTCTGCACCCATTTAATTTTCATGGGCCGGTCCACGTCTGTCATCAAAATAATACGAGGCGTCTCGGTACGGTTCCAAGCGGAATGAATATAGGTTTCATCAAAGATAATACTGTCGCCATCACGCCAGATATAATCCTCTTCATCCACCGTCAATCCGCAGCCTTCATCGTTGGGTGTACTCAACCCAATGGAGTATCGCAAGGTGTAGGCAAAAGGATCATGGTGCCGATTGAGCTTCTTGCCCGGCATCAACACCGCGAACAAGGCGATATTCAGCGTCGGGATTTGCTCCAGCAGCGCCATGGTTTTAGGCGCTAAATTGTAGGCGGAGGGAAGCTTATTGTCGTACACCTTCAAGTAGAAGCTGGTCCAACGGTTATCCTTATAGAAGCTGCTAGCGGGCAGGTCATCCTTTGCCGTAATTAAACCACCTTGGTACAGCGCCACCGCCTCATCACGGATGGTTTCCCAGTTATCTTCAATCAGTTGCAGCTCCGGCAGATACGACAAATCGATACGCGGTGTGGTTGGCACTTTGGACAGCAAATAGGCGGGGATATTGAACGGCACCATAAAGGTGGAAAAATCCGACAACTGGCGCTTCAAGCCAAACGGCTCGCGATTACGCATCCGGATAAAAAGAATACAGCCGGCATAAATTAGCAGGCAGGCCAGAATCACTGTCATCAGCTTTTCCCTGGGTTCTGGGCAGACCTACTGCCCGAAAAATCGACGGACGGGATCTTAAAAACCACCCCGTAAAATCAGCATAATACCTGCCAATCAGCGCCATTGCTCTGTCAAACGGCTCCACTGGTCTGTTGCCTCTTTTGCGGGAATACAGACACTACCGTTATCACCATTTTGCTTTCTTTACAGATTGCCGCTTGAGTCCGTCAAGCCAGCCCGTAAACTTGCCGGTTAATGCTCACAAACTGACTGGAGCGCTTTATGCTCACTCGATTGATTGCCGTTCTTGCCTTTGCTTCGCTGACCGCCTGCGTAACCCCCGCCTCGCCGATTCGCGTCGCCGATGGCAACCAAGCCGAAGGCTCCGTGACCCTGGCCACCGACTACAGCCTGATGCAAAACCCACAGATAGATTGGCAACAGGGCCTGCAGAAAGCCAGCACCCAATGCCAAGGCTGGGGTTATAACGGTGCGATTCCCAGCGGCAAACCGAAGCGGACCTGCAACAATGAAACCCAGGATGGAAATTGCATCGGCTGGACCGTCAATGCCACCTTCCAATGCACGGGACCGAACCAGCCACAATAACACGGCTAAAAACGCGACGATGGCCAGCCGCTCTCCTTAGTTGCTTATAGTTGCTTATTTTTTCCTGTCCAACGTCGACCATCCATAAACAAAAAAAAGCCTCTTTCCAGAGGCTTTTTCCTTTTACTCAATGTCGATCAAGCGCAACGGCTCTTGGGGCCGATTACTTTCCGGCATCCAGCGCCTGATAATAATCCATCAGAATCTGTGCCACTTCCGGGCGCGAAAATTCCGGCGGCGGCGCAATGCCTTGGCCCAACATCTCACGCACCTTGGTACCTGACAGGAGTACAAAATCGTCTTTGGTGTGATCAGGCACATCGCGCATCATCACCACGCGATCGAGTTTTTTCGAATAGGCGGTGTGGTCGGCTTCGAAGATTTTAATTTCCAGTGCACCCGCTGGCACTTTCTCCTGGAAGATGGTTTGTGCGTCGAAGGCACCGTAATAATCACCCACTCCGGCATGATCACGACCAACGATCAAATGACTGCAACCACAGTTCTGGCGGAATACCGCGTGTAGTACCGCTTCACGGGGGCCAGCGTATAGCATGTCAAAGCCGTAGCCGGTAATCATCACGGTATTGGGCGGAAAATAGACGTCTACCATCTTGCGAATGGAGGCATCGCGCACGTCAGCCGGAATATCGCCGGCTTTCAGCTTGCCCAGCAGCATGTGAATCAGGATGCCATCGGCGTTCAGCGCTTCTTGGGCCATGCGGCACAGTTCTTCGTGGGCACGGTGCATCGGATTACGGGTCTGGAAAGCAACCACATTATTCCAGCCGCGTTCAACAAATTCATTACGGATGGACACCGCGGTGCGGAAGGTGTCAGGGAAGTCGTCAGCAAAGTAGGAGTAATTCAACACCTGGATGTCGCCGGAAACAATAAAGTTACCCGCAGCAAGGAAGTTGGCCACGCCCGGATGTTGCTTGTCTGTGGTGGAAAAAACCTTCTCCGCAACGGCTTCCAACTCAGCGTCAGTTGCTTCCTCAATGGCCGCCACGTCCATCACCGCAATTACCGGCTCACCCTCCACATTGGGATCGCGCAAAGCAATACGTTTGGCCCCGGCAATAGCGCTAACATCCTTCAACATATTGAGGATCGGCACAGGCCAGAACAGGCCATCGGCGGTCGTCAGGTTATCAGCCACCGACAACATATCGGCCTTATTCATATAACCCGTGAGCGGGGTAAAATAACCAGCCGCCATCATCACCGCATTGGCGGCGGCCGAGGAACTGATCACCACCGAAGGCAGAGTCTCCGCTTCACGCTGCAAGGCAACGCGGGCGTCTTCATCGGCGACGTAAAGGGGGGTTAATTCATCCGCACCATGCGGCTTGACCAAAGCGACCATCTAGTTACTCCAAATACTCAATCAACGAGGCATCCATATAGCGGCGCAGTATAACAAAAGACGAGTGTCAGGTCGGCCCAACAATGAGGCATAAGACAAACGCAAACCGGCATAAGGAGCCTTGTAAAGCGTTAAGCCGTTACCACGAACAGCGAGCCCCATTCTTTCCTGACTCAATTCAACGCGCCATGCTCTATGCTCTATACAATCGGCAGCTGCCCGGATTGCGTCGGCCCGTCTTCGATATCCGAGGTAAAGACTTCCAGTGACTCCGCCACTTCACTGACTTCCTCGAAACGAGCAATGTGATACAAGGCTTCGCCTTCATTCACCAGCGGCAAGTTATTGCGACCCACCAGAATGCCCGATGCGGGAGAAATAATATCCACGTCGTCGCCACCAAACGGGCTGGAAATGCGACCGATCAAATCGCCGCTTTTAATCCACGCACCCAGCGCCACCAGTGACAAGAACACACCGTCGCGTTCCGCACGGACCCAGCTTGAAGAACGAGCAATATAAGGCTCACGCGGGGCTTTGGTACGGCGGCTACCGGTCATTCCTAGGTGATGCATGACATTGAGCACGCCTTTGACGCCGGCACGAATACAGGATTCATCAAAGCGCAACGCTTCGCCAGCTTCATAGGTAATCACCGGAATGCCTTGAGCTTCTGCCACTTCGCGCAAGGTGCCTTCGCCCAGTACCGAGTTAATCACCACCGGCACGCCAAAGGCGTTAGCCATGGCACCGGTATCTTCGTTGGACAGATTAGCCCGAATTTGTGGCAGGTTATCGCGATGAATAGCGCCGGTATGCAAGTCCACCGCATAGCTAACCCGGTCCAGCACTTGAGTCTTGAACTGCCACGCCATTCGCGCGCCCAAGCTGCCGGTTTCAGAACCGGGAAAACAGCGATTCAAGTCCCGGCGATCCGGCAGGTAACGGGATTTATGGATAAAGCCGAACACATTCACCACCGGCACCGCCAGCACGGTACCGCTAAGGTTCTTTAATGCGGAGTGGCGCAACAGGCGGCGAATGATTTCCACGCCGTTCAGTTCGTCTCCATGGATAGCCGCGCTGACCATAAATACCGGTCCCGGCTTACGCCCATGAATCACATGGATCGGTACGTTTAACGGTGTTTGGGTATAAAGCTGCGCTAACGGCAATTCCACTTTCGCCCGAGTGCCGGGCTGAACCGTAATGCCGTTGATCTCGAAGGGGGTATTTTTAGGCTCTCTACTATTTTTCATTTTTTATTCAATACCTTAGAGAAAAACCGTTGTGCTAAAGATCTCCCTGCAGGAGCCCTTAAGAGGCCAATGGCGCCTACCCATTTCGTCCCTCAAGGGGCTCCTACGGTGACCTCCGTCAGCCTTTGGATCCTTTTGTCTGGGTTCTATAAGGCCGCGCATCCTTTTCGATAAATTTGATCAGCAAACCGGCCACATCCTTATTGGTGGCTGTTTCGATGCCTTCGAGGCCCGGCGAGGAATTCACTTCCATAACCACAGGGCCATGGTGTGAACGCAGGATATCCACACCGGCCACGTTGAGGCCCATGATGCGCGCAGCACGCACCGCAGTGGCGCGCTCTTCCGGGGTAATACGGATCAGGCTAGCACTGCCACCGCGGTGCAGGTTGGAGCGAAATTCACCCGGGGCGGCCTGGCGCTTCATGGCCGCAATCACCTTGCCGCCCACCACAAAACAGCGGATATCCGCACCGCCGGCCTCCTTGATGTACTCCTGCACCATCACCGAGACGTTCAAACCCATAAAGGCTTCGATCACCGACTCTGCCGCCTTGCGTGTTTCCGCCAGCACCACACCGATTCCCTGGGTGCCTTCCAACATTTTGATCACCAGCGGCGCACCGCGAACCATGTTGATCAGATCAGGAATGTCATCCGGAGAATGAGCAAAACCGGTAATCGGCAGGCCAACCCCTTTACGGGACAATAGCTGCAAGGAGCGAAGTTTGTCCCGGGAACGGGAGATCGCCACCGATTCATTCACCGGAAACACGCCCATCATTTCAAACTGGCGCACCACCGCCGTGCCGTACTGGGTAATCGAGGCGCCAATACGGGGGATCACCGCATCAAAGCCTTCCAGCACTTCACCTTTGTAGTGAATCTCCGGCTTGTGGGCCACCATGCTCATATAGCAACGCAGAGTGTCAATTACGTGCATTTCATGGCCCGCTGCTTCGCCGGCTTCGACCAGGCGACGCGTAGAGTACAAACGCTTGTTTCGGGAAAGAATCGCAATTTTCATGGTTGCTCTTTTGTGCCGCCCAGTAGGAATGAGGCTGTCGGGTCCACAGTTATCAAATCCATGGCGGTTCGTCCCAGCAGCATGCGGAATTTCATATTTTCACGGTCAGTGAGGGTGATTTCTATGGGCCATTGGCGCCCACCTAACGCGATCTCTGTGCGAATCACGGGCCGCTCTTCCTTGTGCCCACCGGAGTCAGTGACCACTCGGCGATCCAGCACAGGGGCTTCACATTCACGAATGGTGTTCTGATCTTGAATCGGATGAATACAAAAACGTACCCATTCGTTACCGCCGCGCTCAAAGGTTTCTACCTCATAGGCATGCAACGCCGAGGTACGAGCACCGGTATCCACCTTCATCTTGATGGCATCAATACCCAGCTCCGGCAAAGTAGCCCACTCGCGCCACCCTACCGTCACCTTGCTAAGTGCCTGCGAATCATTCGATACCATCAATCGCGTCCCAGCAATTCGACTTTGTAGCCATCCGGGTCTTGGGCAAAGGCCAGTACCGTAGTGCCGTGTTTCATGGGCCCCGGCTCACGGGTAATACGGCCACCTTTTTCCCGAATACGCTCACAAGCAGCGTACACGTCGTCCACGGCAAGAGCCACATGACCATAACCGTCGCCCAGATCATAGGCGCTCTGATCCCAGTTGTAGGTCAACTCCAGCACCGCACCCTCAGATTCTGGCTGGAAGCCCACAAAAACATTGGTAAAGCGGCCTTCCGGATACTCTTTACGACGCAATTCGGTCATTCCCAGCACCTGAGTATAGAAAGCAACGGACGCCTCAAGGTCGCCCACACGCAACATGGTATGCAGGATTCGCATGCAAGAATGGCTCCCAACGATATTAGAACGCTACAAGGCTTGTACAGGCCCTGCCCTATCAGGGCGGAGTGTGGTGTCAGTTTGGTGAATTAACAAGAAAAAAACCGTAAAGCTAACGCGTAAGGTCCCACGCCCGCCAAGGCCAGAGAACTATCTGAGCCTAGCATTCGGCAACATGATCCAAAGCAGCAACACAGAATCCTGGTAATCTACATCTGCTTTTCGGCCTACGGTCGTCATGTATACGTTGCAGGTGAGTATTCACATTCACCCAGACCAAACGAGCAGGCAGAAACGTGCTGTCAGCTGCGCTCACAGCGATGCCGTGTAGGGCAAATGCAAATAGTTACCGTCTACCGAGGCAAAGATCCTACGATCGAAATGCGATTTGCAGATGTCCATGTGACCTATGGGGCTGAAAAACAGCCAAAAAAAACCGCCGCGAACCCAGGGTTCGCGGCGGTTTCCGTGCACATGCAACGTGCCGCGTTTCTTAGCTAAGCTTACGGCCGGTTTTAGCCGCAATACGTAAGCGCAGAGCATTTAGCTTAATAAAGCCTTCCGCGTCCTTCTGATCATAAGCACCGGCATCGTCTTCAAAAGTAGCAATGGAGGCGTCGAACAAGCTGTCATTGTCGGAACGACGACCCACCACAGTCACGCTGCCTTTATAGAGCTTCAGGCGTACTTCACCGTTCACGTGTTCCTGGGTGGCATCAATCAGCTTCTGCAGAGCCAGACGTTCCGGGCTCCACCAGTAACCGTTGTACAGCAGCTCCGCGTACTTGGGCATTACCGAATCTTTCAAGTGTGCAGATTCACGATCCAGTGTCAGAGACTCGATGGCACGGTGAGCCGGCAACATAATAGTGCCACCGGGTGTTTCGTAGCAGCCACGGGACTTCATGCCCACATAGCGGTTTTCCACGATATCCAGGCGGCCAATGCCGTTATCTCCACCCAGCTTGTTCAGCTTGGTCAGCACATCGGCCGGGCTCAGGGTTTCACCATCGATAGAAACGATATCGCCTTTTTCGAAGCCCAGAGTAATGTAAGTCGCCTGATCCGGCGCTGCTTCCGGGCTAACGCTCCAACGCCACATGTCTTCTTCCGCTTCCCACCACGGGTCTTCAAGGTTGCCGCCTTCATAGGAGATGTGCAGCAGGTTGGCATCCATGGAGTACGGGGATTTTTTCTTCTTGTTGGAGAAATCCACCGGAATATTGCGCTCTTCACAATACGCCATCAGCTTTTCGCGGGAGTTCAAGTCCCACTCGCGCCAGGGAGCAATTACCTGGATGCCGGGGGCTAAGGCGTAGGCGCCCAGCTCGAAACGCACCTGGTCGTTACCTTTGCCGGTGGCGCCATGAGAAATAGCATCGGCGCCCGTTTCTTCGGCGATTTCCACCAGGCGCTTAGCGATCAATGGGCGCGCAATAGACGTACCCAGCAGATATTCACCTTCGTAGATGGCATTGGCGCGGAACATAGGGAAGACATAATCACGGACGAACTCTTCGCGCAGGTCTTCAATGTAGATCTCTTTCACGCCCATGGCTTCTGCCTTGGCCCGGGCTGGCTCCACTTCCTCACCCTGACCGATATCCGCGGTGAACGTCACCACTTCACAGTCATAGGTATCTTGCAGCCATTTGACGATAACCGAGGTATCCAGGCCACCGGAATAAGCCAGTACCACCTTGTTGATCTTGGACATTGAAAAGACTCCGCAAATGGGTCGCCGGCAGCGCATGAGCCAGCGCCCGATGAATCGTGAGGCATATAGAGGGGGCGTATTGTACCCGCCTGCCCCCTTGCCCGTCACCTCCATGACGGCCGCGCGTGCGGTTTCGTCTGTTGCCTGCGTAGCTATTCCGGTAGCATAAGCCCCCCTCGCCGTTACGCTTAGCGTTCCTGCGGGGTCTTTATGTTTGATGGAGTGATCATGAGCGATCAGCATCCTAGCCTGGCGCTACGTTTCCGCGGCTTTTTACCCGTTGTAATCGACGTGGAAACAGGGGGATTTAATTCCCAAACCGACGCGCTGCTGGAAATCGCCGCCGTTTTGATTGAAATGGACGCCCAGGGCAACCTGCGCCCGTCCACTCGTATCCAATTTCATGTGGACCCGTTCCCCGGAGCCAATCTGGAACAAGCTGCACTGGACTTTACCGGTATCGACCCAAACAACCCGTTGCGCGGTGCGGTACCGGAAGAAACCGCCCTCAAGGGTGTATTCGACCCTGTGCGTAAGGCGATAAAGCAACACGCCTGCAGCCGTGCGGTATTGGTGGGACATAACAGTTTCTTCGATCAGGGCTTCCTGAACGCCGCCACCGACCGTACCGACATTAAGCGTAACCCGTTCCACCCGTTCTCCAGCTTCGATACCGCCACTCTGGCCGGCCTAGTCTACGGGCAGACGGTGCTGGCGAAAGCCTGTGAAGCTGCCGGTATCCGCTTCAGCCAGCGCGAGGCCCACTCCGCACTGTATGACGCTACTCGCACTGCAGAACTATTCTGCTCAATGGTCAATCGCTTTAAGACTTTGGGCGGCTGGCCGCCTCCACCCGCAAAAACCATCCCGCCAACTCTGGCGAGAGAACTGGATTGAGTTGAACAGCTGACGATACGCCGCGTTTTTGATCTAGATTTTAACGCCAGTCATCCAGCTTCAAGCATCCAGAAAACAGCATAAAAAAAGGGGCGCTATTTCTAGCGCCCCCTTTTCTTTGTGCGGCTTATTATTACAGTTTGTCGGCATTACCAGACAGGTACTCGGCCACGCCGTCCGGGGTGTCCTTCATACCGGAATCGCCTTTCTGCCAGCCCGCCGGGCACACTTCACCGTGCTCTTCGTGGAACTGCAGGGCATCAACCAGACGAATCAGCTCGTCCATGTTACGACCCAGTGGCAGATCGTTAACGATCTGGCTGCGCACGACACCGTTTTGATCGATCAGGAACACACCACGGAAAGCCATACCGCCTTCGGACTCAACGTCATAGGACTGGGCAATACCGTGGTTCATGTCTGCGGCCAGGGTGTATTTCACTGGGCCGATGCCGCCATCGTTAACCGGCGTGTTGCGCCATGCGTTGTGAGTAAAATGACTATCGATGGAAACGCCAATCACTTCCACGTTGCGTTCTTTGAACGCGTCCATGCGATGATCCAGAGCAATTAGCTCGGACGGGCACACGAAGGTGAAGTCCAGCGGGTAGAAGAACACCAGGCCATACTTGCCTTTAATGGCTTCAGACAGGGTGAACTCATCAACGATGCTGCCATCGCCCAATACAGCAGGAACAGTAAAATCCGGTGCAGGTTTACCTACCAGAACGCCCATTGTTTCTCTCCATTGTTTCCATTTATACGATATAGCCAGAGCAGTGCCATCTCTCTGGCCGCTTGCAATCAGTGCAGCAGATCATACAACGCCCATGGCAATACTGCATTGGGCTAGTGCCGCATTGGACAATCATGGGGATTGTGTCCCGGCTTTCAACAGGCAAAAGGCGTTCTTTAGCAGGAATCTGCATCGTTTGCGCAAAACGCCGTCAATTCAGGGCTAGGGCACGTATTAATCAACTGCAGCAGATCAACAAGAATGCCACAAAAAAAGACGCTATAGACAAAAAAACCCGGCGCTAAGGCCGGGTTTTACGTAATACTAACGCCCTATTCAAGCGTCGTCATCCGATTCCACGGCAACGCCGTCAACCATCTCTTTAAGCTGACCGGAGCGGTACATATCCATAATGATGTCGCAGCCGCCAACCAATTCGCCGCCCACCCACAACTGCGGGTAAGTCGGCCAGTTAGCATATTCTTTCAGATTCTGACGAATTTCTGGGGCTTCCAGAATATTCACATAGGCAAACGGCTTGCCAACGGCGGTCATCGCTTCCACCACCTGTGCGGAAAACCCACACTGGGGAAACTGGGGGGACCCTTTCATGTAGAGGATCACCGGGTTCTTTTCGATCTGGTCTTTGATGACCTGGATAACATCCATACTGACTACCTGGCGGTTGTGGGGTGTATTGGCTGTGGTTGGCCACTATTCTACCACTGATGGCCCTGCCCATCCCAGATGGGGTCACAGAGGCGCAGCTTCAAGAGGCACGAAACAGAAAAGGGGGCTTAAAGCCCCCTTTTCTTCTTACCACAAAGAGCAACCTCAGAAATGCACTTTCATGCCCACGTAGCCAGTACGCGGCTTGTTGGGGCGAGCACCGGCAGGGTCACGAGAAACGATTTCTTGATCGTCAAACACGTTATCCACTTTGACATACACTTCCATATCACTGTTCACCTGATAAGTCGCCACGATATCGGCAATCACGTAATCGCTGGTGCGTTTGAACGTGGTGACTTCTCCCGGGCGGTCACAGCTATTATCGATACACATGCCATCGGTGTGACTGACTGACATCAGCGCAGACCAAGCCGCCGGCTTCTCCAAACCAAACGTCAGGCTAGCCAAATGCTCAGGCAGGTAAGGCAACACATCGCCCTCCAGCACCGACAGGTCATCCGCATCCTTGGTGATTTCACCGTCGGTGTAGGTATAAGCCAGCCGTACCGGCGCTCGCAGGCCAGTATCACCTTCCCAAATCACACTGCTCAAGCCCACTTCCAGACCCCGTACTTCCGACTCACCAAAGCTCTGGGTGCCAAAGTCATTGCCATTGGGGCATGGATTAGCAATAGAACAGTTCTGAATGGTATTTTCATAATCGCTGTAGAACGCAATCACATCCGCACTGAAGTTTTCCTGCCAGTAGCGGAAACCGGTTTCGTAGTTAACGCTTTTTTCCGCATCAGTGCCTTTCTGGGAAGACGCACCTGCCGGCGCAAAGCCCTGGTGAACGCCCGCTAACAACGACCAATTGTCATTGAGCAGCCAAGTAGCCCCCAGCCCCGCCATCAGTTCTTCGTTACGATTTTCAGTGCGTGAGCTCACCGTGTTACGTGCCGGATCGCCCCAACGCTTGCTCTTGCTTTCCACGTTCTCGTAGCGCAATGAGCCGGTGACAATAAAATCACCAACATAAGCGTGATCTATAATCCAGGCAGACACAGCATCCGCATTTTCCAGACGGTTATCCCCCCCCGTGGGCAAGGTGGACGACTGGTACACCAAGCTGCCATTGACCTGATCAAACGTGTCCGTGGGCTGATAACGATCCACTTCATCCTGATGGTAACGAGCCCCGACAATCAGATCATTGTCCACAGAACCGGTCTGGAAACGGTGATTCAATTCAGTCTGCACACCTTCAGAGATGTACTCCCGATTATTGTTCTTGAATACCAAATCCGTGGCATCAGCAGCACCACTCAACACGGCCTGCTTAGTACCACCATTAGCGTTAGCATCCGCCACAAAGCCACCAATGCTCTGGCCACCAATACTGGCCAATTTGTACCAGTTACGGTTGAACTCGTTACGATACACCACGGAGTTCAACTGGGTGTTCTCGTCAAACACTAAGGTATGGCGCAAAGATACCGCGTCTCGATCATTATCCATCTGATCGATATCGCTCATACCGTAGCGACGGTTGGCATCATTCTCGAAATCCCGGTCGGTCAGGCCCAGGTAGGTTTCATCAGAAACCTCACTGGAATGCTCCAGCTTCAACTCAAATGCCTGTTGAATATCCGCGGTTTCCGGGGCCTGCCAGCGCAGCTTGGCGACATAATCACGCTTATCAAAACCACTATCGCGGTTGGAACGGTCGATATCCTTGAAGCCTTGAGCTCGTTGTTGATGGGTTTCCAGCATGAAACCAAACTGACCTTCGGTGGCCCCATAATAGGCATGGGCACGCTGCGATCCATCTTCACCACCCTCCACATTCACCATGCCAGACGCACGGGCAGGAATCGGGGTGGACAGGAAGTTAATGGACCCGCCCACGGTGAAGGGCCCATAACGCAAGGTATCCGGCCCTTTCAACACCTCAACACCGTAGAAACGACCGGCACTAGGGAAATAATAAGCGGCCGGAGCAGCATAGGGGGCCGGCGCAATCAGCACACCATCTTCCATCAAAGAGATTTTACTGGAGCGATCTCGGCCGGAACCACGGATACCGATATTTGGGCGCAGGCCGTATCCATCTTCTTCCTGGAAATACACGCCGGGCACGTCGCGCAGCATGCGGTGCACATCGGTGTTTTCCTTTTCTTCCAAATCTTCGTTAGAAAGCACGTGGGCAGAGCCACTGATGCTAAAAGTGCTCTGACGATCCCCAATAATCTGTACCGGTTTCAGCTCATTGGCTTGATCAGCAAAAGCTGGAGCGGCCATAGCGGAGGCGATGGCACAGCAAAGCAAGCGGCGCTGCAAATACATGACTTTTCCCTTCCCGACGCAAATGTAAATAATGTAAGCGCGCAGAAGATATAACGAAAAAGAATCAATATCAATATGCTATAGTTCTCATTTGCATTCCCTGCCGCGATACCCGCCACCGCCGGGTGAAGCCACTAACAACCGATCACCGGGGCGAGCGGTGAAGCTAGCTTTCGGTGGCAACAACCGGCCGTTATGGCGGTTTTCCCCCACCGCTCCACTCTGCCCGCCGGCCAGCCCCCAGGGAGCGAAAAGGCGACGCTCAGTAAGCAGGGTGACCTGGGCATCAGCCAAGAACTCCAACTCACGGACCAAGCCCTCGCCCCCCATAAACTGCCCACTCCCCCCACTGCCCCTGCGCAATTGATAACGGTGCACCCTCAGCGGATAGTGAGACTCAAGGCTTTCGACTGGCGTATTAAGAGTATTAGTCATATGACTGTGCACCGCCGACAGCCCAGGGCCACCAGCATGAGCGCCCGTACCACCGGCCATGGTTTCGTAATAATCCCAGCCATTGTCACCGCCAGCGCCCATAGCCACATTATTCATGGTTCCCTGACTGGCTGCGGGAATTGCCTCCGGCGCCGCCTGAGCCAGCGCACCCAGCACCACATCCACCACCCGTGAACTGGTTTCCACATTGCCGGCAGCCACCGCCGCCGGGCGGCGGGCATTGAGCAACGAGCCTGGCGGAGCGGACAGCTTTATAGGCCGAAAGAGACCATCGCAGGCAGGCACGTCATCGTCCATCAAGCAGCGAAAGCAGTAATAGACCGCTGCGGCTGCCACGGACAACGGGCAATTGATATTTCCCGCCACCTGATCTGCCGTGCCACTAAAATCCAGAGAGGCCTGATCTCCGCAAATCGTGAGGCTGACGGTAATGAGGATGCCCTGCTGGCCTTGGCCATCGTCGTCCATGTAATCCTGGAACCGGTAACAACCATCCGGCAGGGTCGCGATGCGAGCGCGAGCACGCTTTTCACCATACGCATTGAGGGCATCAAAGGCCGCCACCAGATCAAATTGCTGATCGGCCAGCTCCGCCAAACGCCGGGCACCCGCCTCACAGGCACTAGCCTGGGCAGAAAAGTCGGCAAAACGCGGAGTCTCTACCGGCAACGTCCCGTGCTCCTCCAGCCCGGCTAGGCGCCGGCACAAAGGCACCTGCCATTGCCCTGCGCGTTTTAGCCAACTGGGAGCAATAACAATCCCTTCTTGCTCCAGATGGGTAGATACCGGCATGGATCCAGGGCTGTGGGCACCAATATTCGCATGGTGGGCCCGGGTCACAGTGAAGCCCATTAGGGTCTGCGACTGAAATACCGGCGCAACCACCGTTACATCCGGCAAATGCGTGCCACCCAAATAGGGATCATTCACCACCATCAGATCTTCTGCCTGCCACTCTCTGCCCGTGACCAGATCCGCCATGGCATAAGCCATGGACCCAAGATGCACCGGGATATGGGCCGCCTGGGCGCACAGCCGACCTTGGGCATCAAAAATAGCACAGGAAAAGTCGAGTCGGTCCTTGATGTTCGGGGACAGCGCACTCAGGCGCAATACCGCACCCATTTCCTCACAGATACCGCCAAGGCGGTTGGCAAAAATACTCAGCTGGACAGGATTCATAGGGCAATAGGCAGTCAATAATGAATAGTTGATAGCGAAAATCTAATGCAGAGCAGTCTGCCCTTGTTCATTGTCTTGCATCAACTATTAACTATTGGCCAATAACTGCGCTATTATCGGCGGTTCCGGCAGCCCTCGGCTGCCGTTTTTTGTTTTGGGACGGGAACCAGACGCGGATAAGAGCGCACTGGCTCGTTATCAATTATTCATTGCCAATTATCAATTGCCTGCTATGTCGCAATATTTGATCCCCACCTACGCGCGCCAGCCAGTGGCTTTCGTGCGGGGCGAAGGCGTGTGGTTATATGACGAAAACGACCACAAATACATGGATGCCATCTCCGGAATTGGTGTGTGTAACCTAGGCCACTGCCACCCGGCGGTGACCCGAACCCTGGCTGAACAGGCCAGGCAATTAGTGCACACGTCCAACCTGTACCGCATTCCCGCCCAAGAATCGCTGGCGCAGCGTCTGTGTGAGTTGAGCGGCATGGCAAACGTGTTTTTCTCCAATTCTGGTGCAGAAGCCAACGAAGCGGCCATCAAGATTGCCCGCCTGTACGGCTCTCGCAAACAGATCACCTGCCCCACCGTGGTGGTGATGGAAGGCAGCTTTCACGGCCGCACCATGGCCACCTTGTCGGCCACTGCCAACGCCAAGGTGCAGGAAGGTTTTGCACCCTTGCTGGACGGCTTTGTTCGCGTCCCGTTCAATGACTTGGCGGCAGTAGAAGCATTAGCAGAGAACCGCGACATCGTCGCTGTACTGGTAGAACCGGTGCAGGGCGAAGGTGGCATCCACATTCCTGCGGACGACTACTTGGCTGGCCTGCGCGCCCTGTGCGATCGCAACGACTGGCTACTGATGCTCGATGAAATACAGTCCGGCAACGGCCGCACCGGGGATTACTTTGCCTGCCTGGGTGCCAATGTCACTCCGGATGTGCTGACCACGGCCAAAGGCCTAGGCAACGGCTTTCCGATTGGCGCCTGCCTGGTTGCCGGCAAAGCCGAAGGTGTGTTCGGCCCCGGTAATCACGGCAGCACCTACGGCGGCAACCCGTTGGGTTGCGCTACTGCCCTGACCGTCGTCAATGCGCTCACCGATGATGTCATTGATGGTGTGGCCGACAAAGGCGCCTGGCTGAAAGATGCCTTTACTCAGGCGTTTTCAGACCTGCCCATGGTCACCGAAATTCGTCAGCGGGGCCTGATGCTAGGTATCCAGCTCGATCGCCCTTGTCCCGAGCTGGTCAACCGCGCCCGCGACGCCGGCCTACTAATCAATGTCACCGCCGGATCCGTGGTACGGCTACTGCCGCCGCTAGTGATCAACCAAACTGAAATGCAGCATCTAGTGGACACTCTGTCTGCCCTGATCCACCGTTTTGCCGATGAGCAGGAGGTCGCATGACCCGTCATTTCCTGACCCTGACCGATCTAACTCCAGATGAACTCGGCTACCTGATTCAGCGCGCCATTGAGCTGAAAACCATGCTGCGCAACGGCCAGAACCATGAGCCATTGAAAGGCAAAACGCTGGGCATGATTTTCGAAAAATCATCCACCCGCACCCGGGTATCCTTTGAAGTAGCGATGACCCATTTTGGTGGCTCCAGCATCTTTCTCTCGCCCCGAGACACTCAGCTGGGCCGGGGTGAACCGATTGAAGATTCAGCACGGGTACTGTCACGCATGGTCGATGCGGTAATGATCCGCACCTTTGACCACGCCACCCTGCAAACCTTTGCCGACCACTCGGCGGTACCCGTGATAAACGCCCTCACGGATGACTTCCACCCCTGCCAGCTACTCGCCGACATGCAGACGTTTGTAGAGCATCGCGGCAGCATCCAAGGCAAGAAAGTGGTGTGGGTCGGTGATGGCAACAACATGTGTGCCAGTTACATTAACGCTGCCAACCAGTTTGATTTCGAATTGGTCATCAGCTGCCCAGACGGCTTCACCCCAGATAACGACCTGCTGGGCCGCTATCCGGAGCGGGTCAGCTTAGAAGCGGACGTGGCCACCGCCGTGCAAGGCGCTCATCTGGTAGTGACCGATGTGTGGGCTTCCATGGGCCAGGAAGATGAACAGCAAACCCGCCTTAACGCGTTTGAGGGTTATCAAGTCACCCCTGAACTAATGGACAAAGCCGATCCGGATGCGCTGTTCATGCACTGCCTGCCCGCCCACCGTGGCGAAGAAGTCAGCCACGAAATGATGGACGACCCCCGCGCCGTGGTCTGGGACGAAGCCGAAAACCGCCTGCACGCGCAGAAAGCCTTGCTGGAATTTCTGCTCACTGGCCAACATTGATGGCAACGCTGCACGCCTCACACGCATACGTTTGCGTGTTGCGTGCAGCCTAGAGCTGCGCAATCATGAAAGAACCACTGCTTAGCCTCAATCATCTGGCCTGCGGCTACCACCAGCAGACCGTCGTCAATGACCTGAGCCTGACGCTGGCCGCCGGGGAAATCGCGTGCCTGCTCGGCCCAAGTGGTTGCGGAAAAACCACCACCCTGCGCGCCATTGCCGGGCTGGAACCAGTAACCTCCGGCTCCATCAGCATTCTGGGTAAAACCGTCTCCGGCCCCCACCAACAACTACCACCCAACCAGCGTGGCCTGGGCATGGTGTTTCAGGAACATGCCCTTTTCCCCCACCTTACCGTGGCCGACAACGTAGCCTTCGGCCTGCGGCACCAAAGCCGCTCGCAACGCCAGGAACGCGTGCAAGCCTGCCTGCAACGAGTGCGCCTTGGCGGCCTTGATCAACGCTACCCTCACGAACTTTCCGGCGGGCAACAACAGCGCGTCGCCCTAGCCCGAGCACTGGCCCCCCAGCCAGCCCTGCTGTTGCTGGACGAACCCTTTGCTAGCCTGGACTTGGATCTACGCCGGTCGCTGGCCCAAGAATTAGGCGATATTCTCCGTCAGGAAAAAGTCACCACCTTGCTGGTAACCCATGACCAAGAAGAAGCCTTTGCGTTGGCCGATCGGGTGGGGGTCATGCAGCAAGGCCGGCTAGAACAATGGGATACCCCCTACAATATCTACCACGCCCCGGCGAATCGTTTCGTGGCAGAATTCGCCGGTTACGGCACCTTCCTGCACGGCACGGTGCACGACGGTAACACCGTTCACACAAGCCTTGGCGATGTGACCGGGCGCAGCCGCGCACCCCTGCAACCCGGCACCGAGGTGGAAGTTCTGCTACGACCGGAAGATGTGATCGCCGACGAATCCGCTCCTCTGGCCCTACCCGTCACCCGCCGCCAATTCACCGGTGCAAGCATCCTCTACCACCTAAGAGTCGGCGCCAACGAAACCCTGCTCTGCCAAACAGACAGCCACACCAATGTGGTAGAAGGCGACAATCTTCATGTCCGGCTGGGAACCAAGCATCTGGTAGCGTTCGAAACGCATTGAACGTTGAAGTGCTAACCATGCAAAGTGCATATTGGCCTGCGCTACAACAATGAGACCCTTTCCATCGTAAATGACTTGCTCTGCGGCACAGGAGTTTATCGTCTAGCGGAGCCCGCTGATCGCATTGTTCGACTTTCAACTCATGCAACTCGGCTCTGGTCCCGCCCCCCGGCCTTTGCCCTATATAAGCCCTGATCCGCCCGGTTAAGCAACTCGTCCACGCGCTCTCCCTCCTGGTAAGCCGCCACGCCCACAGACAGGCTGACTATCGCCGGCCCACCTTGAGCATCGAAGCGTTGTTCGCGCCAACGCAAGCGCAAGCGTTCTGCCACCAGTAAAGCACCTTGGGCGTCACTCTGCGGCAACACCAGCAGAAACTCTTCGCCACCCAAGCGGCCAAAGTGATCGCCATCACGCATTCCCGACAACGCCATCTCGGAAAACTGACGCAGCACTCGATCGCCCCAGTCATGGCCATGACGATCATTAATTTTCTTAAAGTGGTCAAGATCCACGTAACACACCGCAAACGGCACGCTCTTACTGCTGAACAAAGCCCTCTGGCGCTCCAGAATTTCCAGTAAGTGGCGGCGGTTAAACAGGCCAGTGAGGTCATCACGAATGGCCATTTCCCGTACCTTTTTCACTGCATTGGCGAGGTCACGATTTTTATCGACCAGAGCGTCGCGAAGGCGATTAATACTGCCACCGGTGACGGCAAAACTCACCGAAATCATGGCAAATACCAACCATTGCAACAGCTCCACTGACAGACTCAAGTGTACCCAACGATCCTGCAGAGCCAGCCACAGCATCAACGCATAGGCCGCACTGGCCATAAACGCCACTGCCACCATGACTTTGCCACTGAGCCGAAACGACACTAACAATAACGCGGCAAAAAATAGCGTTACCACGCTGAGCCGAAACTCATCCACGTAATAGCCCGACACCATGAACACGCCGATAAAATACAGGATTAACGGTAACGATAAGCTCGGCTCACCCAGCCTAAAGGTGATGCCTGTTGCCATCAGCAGCTGGTAAGCCAACAGAGAGCCCCAGACCAGCAAAGCCAGCACCAACGCCTCCGTCAGCGAGATATCCATGTAGCCAAGCTGAAAATAAACCACGCACAATAGGGTGTGCATAGCGATGATTACCATGGCAGAACGACTATGCCTTTGCATCAAGCGTTTCTCGCTCAATCTCAGCTTTTCCGCCTGATGCAAAGCATGCTTCATTCGGTCTCCCCGATAATCAGTTTATCGCGTCCGGTTTCCTTGGCCCGATACAAGGCGAGATCGGCTCGTTTAATCAATTGTGCAGGAGTTTCACCATCCGCCCGCATGGCCAGCCCCCCGGACACCGTCACCATCAGCCCCGGTGCATCCTTAAAACGCTGGCTGCGCATGCTCATCAGAATACCTTCCACTAAGTTACGTGCCTCCTCCTGGTCAGTCACTGGTAGCACCAACATGAATTCCTCCCCCCCCAGCCGGGCGGCCAAATCCTGCTTGGTCAGGTGGCGACGGGCCACATCCGCAAAACGCTGCAAGACCGCATCGCCCATACGGTGGCCATACTGGTCATTGGTTCTCTTGAAGTGATCCAAATCCAGGTATACCACCGCCAACTGGTACGCCCCGCGGGCAGACTGTCCGCACGCATTATTTAATAGCTCCATGGCATGGCGGCGACGATAGAAACCGGTCAATTCATCTTTCACTGCCATCTCGTGAATGCGCTCGACAATTTCTGCTAACTGCTGATTACGCCTGCCCAATTGGAACCGAATAGTGGAAATTTCAGACGCCAACAACATGGCCGCCACCACCATGACACTAAACAACCCCCACTGAATCCACTCGCCCCGGGCATCAATCGCTTCCGGCCAGTACACACAAATAACCCCCAGCACAATTGCGTAGCCCAACACGCAATAACTGGCCAGCGCCATGAACTGCCGCAACGACGCCTGAAACACCCCAAGCTGAACAATGGCGAAGAAAAGCAGCATGACACACAGGCGTACCTGATCCACGAATAACGCCGTTATTAGCAACCCGGTGGTCGACCACACCATTAACGGCATAATCATGGAAGGCTCCGCCAAACGGCGATTCAGCCCCATCAGCATGAATAGAATAAAGAGAAGATGACCCGCCCAAATGCCGGCAAAAAGAGAATAGAAAAGGAACTCTCCACCCCGGAAAAAATCCAGCTGTAAAGCGATCCAACAAAGTAGAGTATGGGCACCGCCACCCGCTAGGATCGCAAACCGCACGCGGCGCAGCTGTTGGGACTGCAAAGCCACAGGGTGAAGCGTTAACGTTTGATCCATGCCGGATTCCTGAGTTGGTGCAACCCTCCCCATTAGCAATCGCACCAACTGGTAGCATAATATTATTATTGATGTGCTAATAATAATACTGAATGTCGACTACGTCACAGTTTGATCATCCCCAAAACCGAACCGTCCATCGTTATAAAGCGCTCTTTACTGCCAGCGAAATCCTTAACGTTTATGCAAGTTAGCCATCAATTAGCACCCCGTGAGGTCTGACAAACTCGAGCCACCGCATCCCGCCACCCTTGATAGCGCTTCTGCCGCTCCGGCTCAGCCAGCGCGGGGGAAAAGCCCCGTTCACAACGCCATTGCTCTGCTATGGATTCCAGTGATGCATACAACCCGACCCCCAGGCCAGCCAGATAGGCAGCCCCCAAGGCCGTGGTTTCGGTGACTACCGGTCGGTCCACACAGACGCCCAGCACATCCGACAAGGTCTGGCTCAGCCAGTTATTCACCACCATTCCACCATCCACCCGCAGGGTGGTCGGCCGGGTGCCACAATCCGCCGCCATAGCATCCAGCAAATCCCGCGATTGATAACACACGGCCTCCAGCCCCGCGGTGACCACCTCGGCAATCCCAGTATCACGGGTCAACCCCATTAAGGCTCCCCGAGCATGGGGGTCCCACCACGGTGCGCCCAAGCCAGTAAAGGCCGGCACCAGATACACGCCTCCGGCAGAACCGACGCGGCGGGCCAGGGCTTCGGTTTCTCTGGCATCCCGAATTAAATGCAAGCCATCTCGTAGCCACTGAATCGCCGCTCCAGCCACAAAAATAGAGCCCTCCAGTGCATAGGTGGTTTTGCCATTGAGGCGATAGCCCACGGTGGTCAGTAAGCGGTTATGGGATTCCACCGCCTCACCCGTATTCATGACCATAAAGCAGCCGGTGCCATAGGTGCTTTTCACCATCCCCGGAGCAAAACAAGCCTGCCCCACCAACGCCGCCTGCTGATCACCGGCAATACCGGTCACCGGCACCGCCGCGCCCAACAATTCCGGGCAGGTGGTACCGAAATCAGCGGCACTGTCGCGCACGTCGGGCAATACCGATGCAGGCACATTGAATAATGTCAGCAGCTCTTCATCCCAGCATTGCTCATGAATATTGAACAATAAGGTACGCGACGCATTGGTGGCGTCAGTAGCGTGCACCTTGCCACGGGTCAGTTGCCACAACAGCCAGCTATCGATAGTGCCAAAAGCCAACTCTCCGGCTTCTGCACGCTGACGCGCATTGGGGACGTTATCCAGCAACCAGGCCAACTTGGTAGCGGAGAAGTATGGATCCAGCAACAAACCTGTTTTGCTACGCACCTGATTTTCATGACCCTGATCACGCAACGCTTCACAGGTAGACGCCGTACGACGATCCTGCCAAACAATTGCCCGGGCCAACGGGTCACCGGTCTCGCGATCCCACAACACCGTAGTTTCACGCTGATTGGTAATACCAATGGCCACCAATTGCTGCGCTTCTACCCGGGCATTGCGCAAGGCTTGCTGACACATGGCCAAGGTATCATTCCAGATTTCCATGGCGTCGTGTTCCACCCAGCCATCCTCGGGAAAATACTGGCGAAACTCTTTCTGAGCCTGCCCGCAAGCGTGCCCATTGGCGTCGAACACAATCGCCCTTGAACTGGTAGTGCCCTGGTCGATGGAAAGGATATAAGGCATGGCTCGTCTAACCTTGTTATGCATATGGGGGTAGAAATCAAACAAATGCCACGAGATAGCATGGAAAGCGTATTTTAAATGAAGACCGGATGACACATTGCACAATAACGGCCAACCCAATAGACCTTATCGGCTACCAGCGGCTTTGTGCAAAGGCCTAAATAGAGGAACATTTAAGCTTTCCCTATTCAATGAAGTTCGTTCACCCGCCCTAGCACATGCTGGCCCTGCTGATCCTTGGGCAAGGTCACGGTAAAGCGGGCACCACCTTGCGGGCTTTCATCCACGCAAATCCCGCCTCCGTGCCAATCCACAATACGTTTCACAATGGACAAACCCAAACCGTACCCACCGCTGGCCCGGTGGCGGCTCTTATCCAAACGGGCAAAGGGTTTAAACACCCGCTCGCGTTCGTGCTCTGGAATCCCCGGGCCGTCGTCATCCACATGAATGAACACCAGATCATCACTCTCCTCAACCCGCATAACAATATGGGATTTAGCGTAGCGCAAGGCATTGGTCACCAAGTTCTGAAGCACCCGATGCAGATAGCGTTCCTCCGCTTCCACTTTGAGGGTCGGGCAAGCGTTGTTCACGGTGATGACCGTTTCATCACGAATGGTTTCCAACTCATCGCGCAGCTGTTCGCACAATTCGCCAATCACCACCGGTTTGAATTCAATATTAGGAGTGCCTTGCTCCAAGCGAGCATAGGTAAGGATTTCGTCAATCAGCTGATCCAGCTGTTCGATATCTTGATCCATAGCATTGAGCTTTTCACGGCGACGCTCCGCCGACTCAATATCGGCAAGCATCTCCAGCCCAAAACGCAACCGCGCCACCGGGGTGCGTAATTCATGGCTCACTGCGCGAGTCATCTCTCGCTGTGACTCAATCAAACGACGAATATGTGCCGTCATACCATTAAAGGTTGCTGCCACCTGCCCAATGGCATCACTGCCTTCGATATTGGCATAGGCTCCCAGGTCCCCACTGCCCAACTGACTCACCGCCTTATCAAGCCTCTTGAGTCGCCGCTGCAGGGGGCTCACCTGTAGATAAGTGGCCAGCGCCACCGCCAACAAGCTGGTAATACCAGCAATCAACAGCAACTCAATAGGAAACCGGTCAAACAAGCTCAGCGGGCCAAGCACCAACAATTTATCGGTTTGTGCCACCGGCGCATAAATCCGGATACTGGAATCATTGCGAGTACTGTCGTCAAGAGCAATAACCACCTCACGGCGCCCGAGTCGCTGTTCTTGCTCATCATCCAGAGAGACATCATCGCGCTGCAGCAACGTCAGAGGGTAACCGAACTGACGCTGCAAAGTAGTCAACGCCTGATCCCACTCTGATTCTTGGAAATGGGACAAATAATGAAGGATCAACACAGCCGTAGCCCGCGCCTGTTGTTCAGACACCTTGGTCATCCGCGTGTTGATATAGACATCTTCGCCAGGAAGCTGAAACAAGACATCGGCGTAGCCCGCATCGTCATTCAGACGCATCACCACAAGGCCGTCTTCAAGGTGCAAACGTTCCCGATACCCCAGCGCCAGATCATCACTGGAGAGCAGCGCGATCTCGGCACTGAACAGCTTGCTAAGCACCTGACTCCAGCGATCGCGGTCGCCAACCTCATAATGCTGGTAGCCTTCCGCCATCAGAAAGAAGGTGCCCCGGGCCATCTTTTCACGGTACAGGTCGGATCGGTAACTGTTCACCAGCTCCACCGCACCATAGGTGATGGCGCCGATCAAACACAGCGCCAGCAACAAGCCCCCGTAGAGCCTCAGGAAAATACTATTCAAACATCACCCAGCGTCATCCCTGCGCCGCAACGACCAACTCAGCCGTTATATTGCGCCGATTTCCTTGACGAACAGATACCCCTTGGAGCGTACCGTTTTGATGCGCTTGGGGTTTTCTGGATCGTCCCCTACTTTAGGGCGAATCCTGGAAATACGCACATCAATAGAGCGGTCTTGCCCGTCATATTGAATGCCCCGCAGTTTCTCGAAAATTGTTTCCCGTGACAGCACCGTGCCCGCGTTGGACGCTAGCAGCCAAAGCAAATCGTATTCCGCACTGGTAAGATCCACCGAATCGCCGGCCAAAGTCACTTCGCGGGCAGAGTTATCGATCACTAAGGCACCGAATTCCAAGCGTGCCGGTGAATTATCACGCTCACTATCCGTTTCCACTCGACGTAACAAGGCACGGATCCGCGCCAACAACACCCGGGGTTTAACCGGCTTGGCCACGTAATCATCGGCGCCCATTTCCAAGCCCAGCACCTGATCCATATCATCGGTGCGAGCGGTAAGCATGAGAATGGGATTCTTATAGGCACTGCGCACTTCACGACATACCGTCAGGCCGTCGGCACCGGGCAGCATCAAATCTAGCACCACCAGATCCGGCTGATCCGCACGAATACGGCGAATAGCTTCTTCACCGTCGCTGACTACCGTCACACCAAGGCCATTGCTTTGCAGGTATTCACAGGTTAAATCGGCAAGACGCTCATCGTCTTCTACGATCATGATGGCTGGCGGGTTATCCTGCACAGTTGTCATCCCGTCCTTATCCTTCTTGAAATTTGTATCGTTATTGTCGTTTTGTTCCAACGCCAACCCGGCAAACTGTAACAAACGTATCTCTATCGTATGTTTATACGCATACGCGTTGTACACGGCAACCTCTCAGGCGGCTCATCATACAGACAACAACGCCCCTGTGGTTTTCCCATACTTCTCCCAATATAGACGCCTTATATACAACAATCTGCAAGAGCACCCCCATTAACAAACACTATATCTAGTGTGGCATGCCCCAAAAAAAAGCCTTCTCAATGCACTCACATTGCCCCACAAGTTATCCACAAGATTTCCCCAGGTGAAGTGCTTGCAAATAAGCAAGCACAACTATACCTTGTACCAGAGTCAGGCGCGCACCCCAACATGTTGGGTTTTTATAAAGCTAACGCCTCCCCAAGACAAAGCAGTCTATCGCACCGGAAAGTGCAATCTCATCAGCGATTTAGCACTTTCCTGACAAGCAAGGGGGAAAATTACGTCATGAATAAGACACAACATCTTGTGGTTCGTGCGCTCACGACCCCACCATGCATTACCTAAAACACGATTTAACGCGCCATGGCCGTACGGCCATGGCGTTTTGCGTAGTGAAGCCGCCAGGTTCACAGCACACAAACACAGACAGCTAAAGCACAAACAATGGAGAGGGCACCATGCAGACGGATATGAGCCAGAACCCACAGAACGCTGGCTCCCCTGCCAGCGACAGCAACGATCAGGACCAGAGCATTGCCAGCACAGCGCCCGGCCAGCTACGCGTCATCAAGCGCAATGGCAAGGTCGTGGGCTACGATGACGACAAGATCACCGTTGCCATTAGCAAAGCTTTCCTTGCTGTCGAAGGCGGCACCGCCGCTGCATCGTCCCGCATCCATGAAACCGTAGCTCGCCTTACCGAGCAGGTCTCCGCCACCTTCAAACGTCGCATGCCTTCCGGCGGCACCATCCACATCGAAGAAATTCAAGATCAAGTTGAACTAGCCCTAATGCGCAACGGCGAACAGAAAGTCGCCCGTGATTACGTGCTGTATCGCGAACAGCGAGCCTCCAAACGCGCTGCCGAACAGAAAAGCACAGACCTGCCCGCACCGACTCACCAAGTGGATATGTCTGTCACCATGGAAGACGGAAGCAAAGCACCGCTGGACATGGCACGCCTTGAGCACCTGATCCGCGCAGCCTGTTCCGGCCTGGAAGACGTGAACGCCGACAAGATCATCACTGAAACCGTGAAGAACCTGTACGACGGCGTCTCCATCCACGACGTGAACACCTCCATGGTGATCACCGCCCGCACCATGATCGAAGTGGAGCCGAACTATTCCCAGGTGACCGCTCGCCTGCTGATGGACAAAATCCGCGCCGAAGCACTGCAGTTTTTGCGCGTGGCCGAACGTGCCAGCCACGATGAAATGAATGCCCTCTATAGTGATGCATTGAAAGCCTACATCAGCAAAGGCATCGAGCTGGAACTGCTGTCTCCGCAACTAGCCGAGTACGACCTAGACGCGCTAGGCGCGGCCCTAGATGGCAATCGCGATCTGCAGTTTTCCTACCTGGGCCTGCAAACCCTGTATGACCGCTACTTCATTCACCATAACGACACCCGCATCGAACTACCCCAGTGCTTCTTTATGCGTGTGGCCATGGGCCTGGCAGCGGAAGAAGATAACCGTGAAGCGCGCGCCATCGAGTTCTATAACCTGCTATCCAGCTTCGATTACATGAGCTCCACGCCGACCCTGTTCAACGCCGGCACCCTGCGCCCGCAGCTATCCAGCTGCTACTTGACCACCGTGCCGGATGATCTACACGGCATCTACGGCGCCATTCAAGATAACGCCATGCTCTCCAAGTTTGCCGGCGGGCTGGGTAACGACTGGACCCCCGTGCGCGCACTGGGCGCTTACATTAAAGGCACCAACGGCCGCTCACAGGGCGTGGTTCCTTTCCTTAAAGTGGTCAACGATACCGCCGTGGCCGTTAACCAAGGCGGCAAGCGCAAAGGCGCCGTCTGTGCCTACCTAGAAACCTGGCACATGGACATCGAAGAGTTTCTGGAGCTGCGTAAAAACACCGGTGATGACCGTCGTCGTACCCACGATATGAACAGCGCCAACTGGATTCCCGACCTGTTCATGAAACGCGTGATTAACGAGGAAGACTGGACTCTGTTCAGCCCCAACGACACGCCAGACCTGCACGACCTGTACGGTGAGGCATTCGAAAAAGCGTATACAGAATACGAAGCCAAAACCCGCAGCGGCGAACTGAAACTGTTCAAGCGACTGCCCGCCATCAACCTGTGGCGCAAGATGCTCTCCATGCTGTTTGAAACAGGCCACCCTTGGTTCACCTTTAAAGATCCGTGCAACCTGCGCAGCCCGCAGCAGCACGTGGGCGTAGTGCACTCCTCCAACCTGTGCACCGAAATCACCCTGAACACCAACCAAGAAGAAATCGCCGTATGTAACCTGGGCTCCGTAAACCTGGCCCAGCACGTGGACGAAAACGGTCTGAATATCGAAAAACTGCAAAGCACCATTAACACCGCCGTGCGCATGCTCGATAACGTGATCGACATCAACTACTACAGCGTGCCCCAAGCGAAGCGTTCCAACATGAAGCACCGCCCGGTGGGCCTGGGCATCATGGGCTTCCAGGACGCACTGTATAAGCAGGGCATCAGCTATGCTTCCAGCGATGCGGTGACCTTCGCCGATACCTCCATGGAAGCGGTGAGCTACTACGCCATCCAAGCCTCCGCCAAACTGGCGGAAGAACGCGGTGCCTACCAGACCTTCGACGGCTCCCTATGGAGCCAGGGCATATTGCCCATCGACTCCATCGATATTCTGGTCAAGCAACGTGGCGAAGATTACTGCAAGGTGGACCGCAGCCAGACCCTGGACTGGGACAGCGTGCGCGCCATGGCCAAGAAAGGCATGCGCAACTCCAACGTGATGGCCATTGCACCGACAGCAACCATCGCCAACATCACCGGGGTTTCTCAGTCCATTGAGCCCACGTACCAAAACCTATACGTGAAATCGAACCTGTCCGGCGAATTCACCGTGGTCAACCCTTACTTGGTTAAGGCGCTTAAAGAACGCGGCCTGTGGGACAACGTCATGGTCAACGACCTGAAATACTACGATGGCTCCGCACAACCCATCGAACGTATTCCGGCGGACCTGAAAGAACAGTTCCGTACCGCCTTCGAAGTGGAACCGCGCTGGTTGGTAGAAGCAGCAAGCCGGCGCCAGAAATGGATCGATCAGGCTCAATCCCTGAACCTGTACATTGCCGAAGCGAACGGCAAGAAGCTGGACGTGACCTACAAAATGGCCTGGTTGCTGGGTTTGAAAACCACCTATTACCTGCGCGCCATCGGTGCCACCCAGACCGAAAAGTCCACCATCAGTGATGGCAAATTGAACCAGGTTTCCTCCGGGCCAGAAACGCCGGCTGAATTCAATCAGGCCGCCGACGTACCCAAAGCTTGCTCCATCGACGAACCTGACTGCGAAGCCTGCCAATAAGAGACGCTCGCACGCTATCACGCGCCATGCAGCACGCATTTTCCTGCGTACCCACATGAAACGTGAAGCGTGCACGCTGGCATAAAGAATACGCAAGCGGTGAATCAACACCACCAAACTTGTAATGGAATATGGAGAGAACACATGCTGAGCTGGGACGAATTCAATGCGCAAGAGACGCCTGTCGCCAAACCGCAGCCCACACCCGCAACGCCGCCGGAACCTAAGGCGGTATCTGACCAAGCGTCACCTGAAGCTAAAGCACCGGGAACGGGAAGTACTGCGGATGATGGAATCGAGCAGCAGCGACGAGACAACACCGCCGCCGCCCGAGCCGCCTCAGACGCGGTAGCCCGCGCCCAGGCCTCCGTGGCAAAGATGGACATAGAAGACGGCGTTGCCGAACTGGAAGGGGCCGCTGGCCGCGTAGAAGTTGACGACAAGCGCATGATCAACTGCCGCGCCGACCTGAACCAATTAGTTCCCTTCAAATATGACTGGGCCTGGCAGAAATACTTGGATGGCTGCGCCAACCACTGGATGCCTCAGGAAGTGAACATGAACGCCGACCTGGCGTTGTGGAAAAAGGCCGACGGCCTCACCGACGACGAGCGTCGCATCGTCAAGCGTAACCTGGGTTTCTTTGCCACTGCCGACTCCCTGGTGGCCAACAACTTGGTGCTGGCCATCTACCGCCTAATCACCAATCCAGAATGTCGCCAGTACATCCTGCGTCAGTCTTTTGAAGAAGCCATCCACACCCACGCTTACCAGTACTGCATCGAATCACTGGGCATGGATGAAGGCGAAATCTTCAACATGTACCAGGAGATTCCGTCCGTAGCCAAGAAGGCCCAGTGGGGCATCCAGTATACCCGAGACCTATCCGACCCGGAGTTCACTACCGGCACCCCGGAAACCGACAAAGCACTGCTGGAAAACCTGATCGCGTTCTACTGCGTACTGGAAGGCATCTTCTTCTACTGCGGCTTCACCCAAATTCTGTCCATGGGTCGCCGCAACAAAATGACCGGCGTGGCCGAACAGTTTCAATACATCCTTCGTGACGAATCCATGCACGTGAACTTCGGCATCGACGTGATCAACCAGATCAAACTGGAAAACCCACATCTATGGGATGCCCAGATGCGCGACAAAGCCACCCAGATGATTCTGGAAGGCACCGAACTGGAAATTCAATACGCCCGCGACACAATGCCACGCGGAGTACTCGGCATGAATGCCGCGATGATGGAAGAATACCTGCAGTTCATCGCCAACCGCCGCCTGGCCCAACTGGGCCTGCCAGAACAGTTCAAAGGCGTGAACAACCCGTTCCCGTGGATGAGCGAAATCATGGACCTGCGTAAAGAGAAAAACTTCTTCGAAACCCGGGTCACCGAATACCAGGTGGGCGGCGCACTCTCCTGGGAATAACAGTGTGAGTGTTGTGAGTTGCCATTAGAGAGGGCACGTTTGCCATTAGACGGTAACGTGCCCTCTTTTTATATCAATAACTTACAGATTTCTTGCCATTAGAGGATCTTTAGCAGCCTCGCACCACCCTTCGCCTCAACATCCAGCCAGTGAAAAGAGGAGCCGCAAATGTCAATCGCATTAGTAAAAGAACAAATTCAAGAATTTTTGGCGGATGACACGCCCGAGGTGCTGGCAATTCGTGGAGACTGGGGAGTAGGTAAAACCTTTACTTGGAATACCTTTCTTACTGCTGCCGCAGAATCACAGTCTGTCTCACTTGACAACTACTCATACGTATCCTTGTTTGGCATCAATTCACTTGAAAATTTTAAGTTTTCAATTTTCGAACAGGTAGTTGATGTTAAGGAAATAAACCATAAACCAAGCCTAGAATCCTTCAGGAAAAGCACGGAAAAAATCAGTAAATCACTGGGAAGGAAGGCCGTTCGCACAATTCAAGGCCTCCCTTATGCCAAAGACCTTTCCCCTGTTTTTGAGGCCATATCCTTTCTATCTTTAAGAAAAACACTTATTTGCATTGATGACATTGAAAGAAAAGGTGATTCATTAAAAATAAAGGACATACTAGGCTTAGTCTCTTTACTCAAAGAACAAAAAGACTGCAAAATAGTTTTGATATTAAACAACAAATCGTTATGTGATAACGAAGAAAACGAGCTTAACAAATATCGAGAAAAGGTTATCGACATTGATCTCGTTTTTTCCCCTTCAGCGAAAGAGTCTGCCCAAATCGCCATACCTGAATCCATACCAAACAGCGAACAAATATCAGAACTCACAACAAAACTGAACATAAACAACATACGAATTATCAGAAAGATCCTCAGGCTAGCAGAAAAGCTTCCCTCAATACTTTCCGACTATGAACCGGGGGTAATAAATCAGGGGCTTCACAGCTTAATATTATTTTCATATTCATATTACCAAGGAGGGAACCCCGACGTTCCTCCATTCGACTACATAAAGAATATAGGCGGAAAACTCTGGGGCATCGGGAACGACAAAGCGACAGCAGAAGAAGTCGCATGGAATGACTTTCTGTCAGGCTACTCGTTAAAAGATATAGATGCATTCGATCTTGAAATAGCCAAAGCTGTTGAAAAGGGAGTTTTCAACAAGCCTACCCTAAAAAAAGAAGCAGAAAAAATTAACGAAAAATTTATAGCCCGAAAATCAGAAGCCTCAATATCAAAAGCCTGGAATAAATATCACTTCACATTCGAAGACAATGAATCAGATTTGATCGACTCCTTACTTAACAGCTTTAAGACGAACCCCCAGCATATAAGCGTATTAAACCTTAACGGAACCGTTGATTTACTTAGAGACCTTGGCTACAACAAAGAAGCCAACGAAATCATCGAGCTATACATAGCCGAATTTCAAGACAAAAGAGAAACCTTCGATCTAGACACGACCCCTTTTTCAGAAAGGGTAAATGACAAGACCCTGCTTCAAAGATTCAAAGAGGAACACGAGAAAATCAACGATGACAGAGATCCAGATCAAGTCCTTGATACTTTCGTAAATAACAACGCTTGGAAAAGAGAAGACATAATACTTTTATCACGGGCAACGGCCGAGCAGTACTACAAAATTTTTAAAAAAACAAAAGGCGAGAAATTACCAAGCTATATCCGAGCCTGCCTTCGCTTTGAGCGAATCGCTAACATTGGTGATAACGAGAAAGTGATAGCCCAAAATGCCCGCCAAGCTCTAACCAGAATAGCAAAAGAGAGCAAACTAAATGCACTTCGAGCAAAACGGTTTGGAATCAGCCTCAATACAGATCCCCCTGAAAGCCAATAAGTGTAGTGATCTAATGAATCCGGACACCAACTTAGGTAGTAAAATTATCACCTTAAGCGAGGTGTCAGATGACCAGGAAATGACGTTCCTTTACTCCTGAGTTCAAGCCCGCTTGGTGCTAGATCAAGGTTATACTTTACCCAAGGCCAGAGCATTGCCCAATTTACTCACTGGGCCCCATTTCTGAATTCTCCTTTCGACTCTTCCATAGGCACAGATAAGCGCGCTATAGTCCATAAATATACTGAAAACTATATATTCATACGCAAGCAAAGCGTGCTATTCGCAGCTATTCAGCGTTTTGGAAGTTCTGAATTATGCTATCTAATTCAAGTAGTTGCGCGATCTGTGCTTTTTATTATGGCAAGAACTGCGATTTACCTATGGCAAGAAATCGCTAAGTTATTGTTTTTACTAGAGGTGGAGTGATACCTCTAATGGCAACTCACAAGTGTGTGAGTTGCCATTAGAGAGGGCACGTTTGCCATTAGACGGTAACGTGCCCTCTTTTTATATCAGTAACTTACAGATTTCTTGCCATTAGAGGATCGTTCGCAGCCGCAAACGCGCAACTAAACGCCCTCACACTTCACCTCAGCAACGCTCCGCCACAATCTACACAGCGCACCTCTTGCCCCTTCATTACTGCCTGTGTCCACGATTAGCTGTAACCCCCCCCCGAAAATTAATCAAGGTTTTGAGTAGAGAATTTTACTTTGATCGCACAAGGAGCGAATAATGAAGAAGTCTCGATTTTCCGACAGCCAGATTCTGGCGATTCAGCTTGAATGAAGGGCAAGAAGGAGAAAGAGGAGCGCCACCGGATGGTGGCGCTGGGCGTTTTGCTCAGCTTACAAAGATTTGGTGCAGAAGTAGAAATCCTTGCAGTCGTATTCACCTGACTCTACACGGGCGTTGGCCGCTTGCGCGGTCTTGGCCGGCGGGACGATGACCTTGTCTCCTGGCTGCCAACCTTCCGGGGTGGCGATGCCGTTTTCATCACTGGTTTGCAGTGCTTCTAGCAGGCGCAGGAATTCGGGAATGGAGCGACCATTACTCATCGGGTAATAAACCATGGCACGCAGGATGCCATTAGGGTCGATGATAAAGGTGGCGCGCACGGCAGAGGTATCCGCTGCGCCCGGATGGATCATTCCGTAAGCATTGGCCACTTCCATCTTCAGGTCTTCAATGATCGGGAAAGGGATCTCCACACCGAAGTTCTGTTTGATATTGCGTATCCAGGCAATGTGCGAGTGGATGCTGCCGATAGACAAGCCAAGCAGTTCACCGTTGCGCTTGGCAAATTCTGGGGCGGCCTTGGCAAAGGCCATGAATTCGGTGGTGCACACCGGGGTAAAGTCCGCCGGGCGGGAAAATAGCACCAACCACTTACCACGATAATCTGCCAGGGTTCTCTGGCCATCGGTGGTCAGTGCGTTGAAATTGGGGGCCGGTTCATTGATCTGCGGCAGGCCGCGGGTTTGCTGTACTGGGGCTTCCATTGGTCTCTCTCCTTGCATTAAAAGCGGGGGACCGGGCTTGCAGAAAAAGCATAAAAGGGAGACCGTATTCCTGAAATATATATTCTTATATGGTTTAGATATATAAACCCTGTCGCTCACTTTTAATCTGAATGTAGGCCGACACCAGCAAGGCAACAATCAAGCGAGACGACAACAGGAAAAAGGAGTCAGTGATGAAACGGACACGGGTAACGGGGTTGGCGTTAATGCTCATGGCTGGCCCTTGCGTTGCTGATGCGCTCACGGACAGGGAAGAGGCGCGCCAGGCCAGCATGGCTCTGGGCGGGGCACTCAAACAGGCATTGATAGCGTCCATGAAGGAAGGGGGACCGCTGGCGGCCATTGACGTGTGCAATCTGTCCGCCATGCCGATTACCGAACAGGTGAGTGAACAGAGCCAGTGGGCTGTGGCCCGCACCAGTCTGAAGATTCGCAACCCGGATAATGCCCCGGATGCCTGGGAGCGCGAACAGCTTGAAGCCTTCCAGGCACAACTGGATGCCGGAGCCTCGCCGGATTCCCTGGAGGTGCTGCAGACTGAATACCGTGACGGTAAGCCAGTGCAGCGATACATGAAACCGATCATGGTTCAAGGGCCCTGCCTCGCCTGCCATGGCAGTCAGCTGTCCGCCGAGGTGACGCAGGCACTGGATACCCATTATCCGCAGGACCAAGCCCGGGGGTACCAGACCGGTGAGTTACGCGGTGCCTTTACTCTGGAGCGTCCGCTTCCCTGACCTGGCCTGCGGTAATTTAAGGGGGCTGGCCTGAATGGCACTGAGTTAACTCCAAGCCGTTCATGCTACTGATCGATTTCCTCCCCGTTGCTTTGGAGGATGGCCATTCTTGCGTATATCGACGTGTGGCTCATGTCTGAACGCGTCAATAGTGGTGTCGGCTTTGTCCTTCATTTGATCGCTCTTGGCTCAATGTGCCAGGCGTTTTTCATCTCACCAACCAGCATTCCCCCTTTCACGCTGGTGCGCATTAAAGCCAAGTGGCTTTAGCGTTCTAACAGCAGGAATGCTTCTGTGGGTCGATTTACAGATAGCGAAAAATTGATCACTTTTCTTAATATTAAAACTAAATACATTCCATTCTGTAAATACGGTGATAGGCCCCTATGTCCACGATCCGCAGCCTGAAAGACGGACTCAACCTTGAACTCTTCAAGCTAACCCTTGCTACTCAAATACCGTGGTGATTGCCATTTTGTTGCCTGAACGGAGCCTCGGAAACTCGTGGTAATTCAAACGACGGCAGAAGGTGTAGCCCCAGGTAAGCAACCACCAAAGAACGCAGCGTCGCCTGCGAAGATCCCGAGACCTTTCATCACAAGCGCTCAAAATTTCAGCAGTTTCGGGGAAATGCCGTTTGTTTTACGTGATCATCATTGGCAACATGGAGACGAGCCCGTACCAAGGCTCATTCCAACCGCAGGAGGCTTCGCATGAGCGATTACGACGACAGAGATGATTACCAGCAAGAAGCCGAAGATCTGTTGGAGACGATTGAGCAGGTGGAAGAAACCCTGACAGTCATGTCTAAAGTGGTCGGGCAACTGAAAGAGCAAGTGGCATCACACCTAGACCCGAACACGATAGAAATGAGCGCCGAGGAATTCCTCGATCAATGTGAAAATTTAGAAGGAACTTGGCACTAGCGCTAATTCAACGCGCTTTGCGCAGAGCGCCGACCCCGCGCTCTGCGCAAACGGGGGCTACATGGCTGACCTTGGCCGCTCCGCCTGCCCGCTCGGGTAGCGGCGCACCCCTCCCACCCACGTGCCTAGCACCTGAATCTCCCTCCAGTCACCAATGGCTTCCCGTGGATCCCGGTCCATCCAAACCAAGTCCGCACGCATTCCTGGGCGCAACTGCCCCACCTGATCGGCCACCCCAAGCTGTTTAGCCGCATCCACTGTCACCGCTTGCAACGCCCGCTCCACGCCTACTGCCTGTGCCGGGCCCAACAAAGCGCCAGAGGCGGTCTTGCGTTCAACCGCGTTCCACACCAGCTGCAACGGCTCAAACGGTACCATTGGGGAATCTGCATGCAGGGTAAAGCGCAAGCCGGCTTGTGCCGCTTGTGCCAGCGGACTTACCTGCCGTGCCGGCTCCTGCCCCGGGAAAATATCCTGGTGGCGATCGCCCCAGTAAGACATATCGACATTGAAGAAAGAAGGAATCACATCCAGCGCCACCATTCTTTGCAGCTGCTCCGGGGTGGCCATTTGCACATGAATCAACACCGGCCGCACTCGCACCTGCGGGCAGGCCGATCGTGCACCGGCGATAGCATTCAAGCTCTGATCAATGGAGGCATGGCCATTGGCATGCACGGCCACCTGCCGGCCCTGGCAATGAAACTGTTGCACCTGATCATTAAGCGCCTGCTGAGATAACGCGCCCCCCCCCAAATCGTCCTCTGGGGAATCATCCGGCAACGAATAATACGGCGAGCCGAAAAAACCACTGTAGCCTTGCAGCGAACCCTCGCTGACCAGTTTCACCGGCCCCAGGTGAATACGATCGCCCTCCGGAATGTCGAGTTTCCCAGACTGTCGCTGTTGTTCCGCTTCCGTGTTAGGCCAGAGACTCAAGCGCAGCGGAATCAGCCCGAACTGTAGCGCCGGTTCCAAAGCTCGAATCGCTGCCGGGTCTGCCAATCCATTCTGCGCAAAAGTAATGCCACGGGACAGATAGATATGCGATGCCCGGGACAACACCTTCAAAAGGTCCATGCTTGCCAACGCCAATGCCTTGCTACGCACTGGATAAAACGCCGCTTCTGCTAGCAAGCCATTGAGCCGCCCGGTTTCATCGCGCCCATAAAAACCACCGGTAGGATCTGTGACATCTTCCTTGATCCCCATACTGCTCAGCGCGGCGGAATTAACGACCCCAAAATGCCCGGAGCGATGCATCACCACAATCGGTCGCGTCTCGCTTACTGAATCCAACTCCGAGCGGGTGGGGTAACGTTGCTCACCGATAGCCGTGTGGTCAAAACCGTAGGCAAGCAGCACCCCTTCTGAGCGACGCTGCGCCAAAAGACTCAAGCGCTCCAGCAAAGTGTCTATGCTGTGTAAATCGCCAATGGGAGGACTGTTAGCATCCACCGCCACTGCCGATAACCCTTCACCGGGGAAATATCCATGCGCTTCAATAAACCCGGGCATTAGCGTGCCGCCCTCCAAATCGATCACCATCACATCGCGGCTGACCTGCTGACGCAACACTTCGGCCTCACCCAACGCAACGATTTCACCATGCTTAACTAGCATCGCGTCTGCTACTGGCTGCTGCGGGTCCATGGTCAGCACCGTACCATTGAAGAACAGTTGGGCCGCCGGCGCCGGCGGATTAAACCAACGATGAACCCCTACCGCGGTTAAGATCAGCAAGGCGATCACCACCACCACAACCCACAACCCAGCTTTCTTCATCGCTCTCTCTCTCAATGCTGGCCGGTGCATTTAGCCACCCACAAGCCTTCACTCATTAAGGGCAGACTCTGCCCTTCTCCACCGCGGAGAACAAGCTTGCTGTCTCTAAGGCCAAAACCCCTTCTGCTTTCATCACCTTTTTCAATCAGACAGATTCGTTAACCCCATACCGGCTTGCCTCTTCAGCGCGCTATAGTGAAGCCGAACCTAGAGCCGCCGCACCTTTTATGTGCATTATATATGCACCATAACAAAGAAAAAGCGGCATCATCTTTGCATCACACGCGGTAATAATTTTATCGCCACGCATCGTGGAACCCGGCAAGGCCGCAAGCCAAAAACGGGACAAACTGGAGACAAAGAGTCATGAAAGCATCGGATTTGTTCGTTCGCGCCCTGGAAGCAGAAGGGGTTGAACATGTGTTTGCCATTCCCGGTGAAGAGAACCTCGATTTGCTGGAGTCCCTGCGCGGCTCCAACATTGAGCTGGTGATCACCCGCCACGAACAGGCCGCCGGCTTCATGGCATCCACCTACGGTCGACTCACCGGCAAAGCCGGGGTTTGTATGTCCACCTTGGGTCCCGGTGCCACTAACTTGGTTACTGCTGCCGCCTACGCCCAGCTCGGAGCCATGCCCATGGTCATGATCACTGGCCAAAAGCCGATCAAAACCAGCAAGCAAGGCCAGTTCCAAATCATCGACGTGGTCGACATGATGCGCCCACTCACCAAGTTCACTAAACAAGTTGTCAGTGGCGACTCCATCCCCACCCGTATCCGCGAATCGTTCCGCCTGGCCCAAGAAGAGCGCCCTGGGGCTACTCACCTGGAACTGCCGGAAGATATTGCCCGCGAACACTCCACCATGCCGGTAACGGAACCCAGTGCTACCCGCCGGCCTATCGCTGAAGACAAGGCCATCTGCAAGGCCATCGAGGCAATTAAGGGTGCTCGCAAACCGCTGCTGCTGGCCGGGGCCGGTGCCAACCGTAAGCTGACCAGTAAAATGCTGCGCCAGTTCGTGGAGAAGCTGGGCATCCCGGTGATCACCACCCAGATGGGTAAAGGCGTGGTTGATGAAACCGGCCCACACTTCCTGGGTAACACAGCCTTGTCCTCCGGCGACTTCGTGCATCGCGCCATCGACCAGGCCGACCTGATCATCAACGTGGGCCACGACGTGGTGGAAAAGCCGCCCTTCTTTATGCGCCCCGGCGGGGCCGAAGTGGTTCACATCAACTTCAACTCCGCCCAGGTAGACCCGGTCTACTTTCCCCAAATTGAAGTGGTCGGCGACATTGCCAACAGCCTGTGGCAGCTTAAAGAACGCTTGGCCCCCCAAGAACATTGGAGCTTCTCGGATTTCCACCGTATCCGCGATGCGCTGCAAAAACACATCCATGAAGGCATACAGGACGATAGCTTCCCGATCCGCCCGCAACGCCTGGTGGACGAGATACGCAAGATCATGCCGGAAGACGGGATCCTGACCCTAGATAACGGCATGTACAAAATCTGGTTTGCCCGTAACTACCCAGCGACCAAACCCAACACGGTACTGCTCGACAACGCCTTGGCGACCATGGGCGCCGGCCTTCCTTCTGGCATGGCCGCCAAAATGGTACACCCGGACCGTCGCGTGATGGCCATCGTCGGCGACGGCGGCTTCATGATGAATAGCCAAGAACTGGAAACTGCAGTACGCCTGAAGCTCGACATCGTAGTGCTGATTTTACGCGACGATGGCTACGGCATGATCAAGTGGAAGCAGAACGACATGGACTTCCAAGACTTCGGCCTGGACTTCCAGAACCCGGATTTTGTTGCCTATGCCCGTGCCTACGGCGCCAACGGCCACCGCGTGGAGTCCACTGCCGGACTGGGCCCGCTGGTGGAAGAGTGCTACCAACAGGGGGGCGTACACGTGATCGACTGCATGGTGGATTACCGCGACAACAGCCGTATCCTCAACCGGGAAATCCGCGAACTCAGCAGCAAGTTGTGAGCAACGCAGCACGCAATAAGCTTTTGCGTGCCCGTATGTTGCGTGTCCCATGCTAGCGAATCATAGATTGCCCCAACCTCATGGCCTCACTAACGCCATTAAGGAACCAACATGTTAAAAGACGCTTACCCGTACTACTTGGCCAACGAAGCTGTGTTCGCCAACCAAGATCTGGATGTTACCGACAAATACAGCGGTAACGTCGCCACCCGTGTCGCCATGGCGGATGCCGCCACTATCGACAAGGCCATCGACGCGGCCGACAAAGCCACCAAGCCCATGGCACAACTGGCCCCTTACGAACGCCAGGCGATTCTCTACCATTGCGTTAAGCGCTTTGAAGAGCGCTTTGAAGAACTGGCCCTAGCGCTGTGCATCGAAGCGGGCAAACCCATCAAGGACGCCCGTGGTGAAGTGGGCCGCCTGATCGACACTTTCCGAGTCGCCGCCGAAGAAGCTGTACGCATCGATGGCGAAATGCCGAACCTGGAAATTGCCGCCCGCGCCAAAGGCTACCGGGGCATGGTCAAGCGCGTGCCCATTGGCCCGTGCTCTTTTATTTCCCCGTTCAATTTCCCACTTAACCTGGCCGCCCATAAAGTGGCGCCGGCCATTGCTGCCGGCTGTCCCTTTGTCCTCAAACCGGCCAGCCGCACGCCCATTGGCGCCATCATCATTGGTGAAGTGCTGGCAGAAACCGACCTACCGAAAGGGGCGTTCTCCATCCTTCCCTGTCACCGTGAAGGCGCCGACCTGTTCACCACCGACGAGCGTTTCAAGCTGCTCAGCTTCACCGGCAGCCCAGACGTGGGCTGGGACCTGAAAGCCCGTGCCGGCAAGAAACCAGTCATTCTGGAACTGGGCGGCAACGCGGCGGTGATCGTGGATGAAGATGCCGATCTGGACGATGCCGTAGAGCGCATTACTTTCGGTGCCTTCTATCAGTCCGGACAAAGTTGCATCGGCGTACAACGCATATTGATTCACGATGCCATTTACGACGAACTAAAAACCCTTTTGGTAGAAAAAACGGCCAGCCTGACAATGGGGGACCCTAAAGATGAAGAAACCTTCATCGGCCCGGTGATTTCGGAAGGCGAAGCTACCCGATTGGAAAACTGGATCAATGAAGCCGTGGACGCCGGCGCTACCCTATTAGTGGGCGGCAAGCGCGAAGGCGCCATGCTCGAAGCCACCCTGCTGGAAAACGCCCCTAAAGGCAGCAACATCGTGGAAGAAGAGGCCTTCGGTCCTGTTGCCGTCATCAGCCGCTTCACCAATTTCGACGAAGCGCTGAACACCGTTAACGAGTCCAAATTCGGCTTGCAAGCCGGCATCTTCACCCGTGACCTGTACAAAGCCCACAAAGCCTGGGACGAACTGGAAGTGGGCGGTGTGGTGATCGGCGATGTGCCCAGCTGGCGCGTGGACAACATGCCCTACGGCGGCGTGAAAGACTCAGGCCTGGGCCGCGAAGGCATTCGCTGGGCCATCAATGACATGACTGAAGAGCGTTTACTGGTGATTCGTACCGCACCGTAAATTTCAAAGCGGCAGGCCTATTCACAGGCCTGCCGTCTTCTCCATCCCCCTCTTCTCTACCCGCTCAATCTCACTCAACTTCTGGCAAGTAGAAGGCTCTTAACTCAACCGGAAGCGGCACGGGGATTTCCGCTCAGCAAGCGTTTTCACACCACCGGCACCCCATCCATAACACACCTATAGTCAATGCGTGCAAGGGCACCCGAAACATTGCAGAAAGCCCTTAGCTGAAAACGAATCCCATTCATCACCAATTTCTGCCGCATTACCTGTAATTGATTTACCGCTTTTAACCTCGCTCATAAAGTCGAACCACCAAACCCAAAGCGTGACATATATCACAAAATTAATTTGTCACTTAACGACTCATTGGCAATGGATAAAAACATGAAAAAAACACTTACCGCTCTGGCTCTCGGCTCCACCTTAATGAGCACCGCAGTAATTACCTCTGCCGCTGAACTGACAGATAGCTTTGATGTACTGCTCAACCTGCAATCGTCCTGCACCCTAGACAGCACCACTGACCTGGATTTTGGCGACCAAACCGATGCCGACGTGGTAGCAGGCAACATTGATGCAGCCAACTCCGTGACGGTGACTTGCTCCAATGGTGCGGACTTCACCATCGGCCTGACAAATGGCGCCAATTTCGGCGATGGCCCTGTGGCCACAGAGCGCGCCATGAAGTCTGCCAACGCCTCCTATGTCAGCTATCAAATTTTCCAGGACTCCGGCAGAACCACCGCCTGGACCGACACGGACGATGTTGCTTTCAATGGCACCGGCGCCTCCCAGAACATTGATATTTATGGTCGCATCCCGGCTCAGACACCGACCATTGATGCCGCTGACACCTTCAATGCCACGGGCCTAGCACTCACCGATACCGTCACCGTAACGCTGACTTACTGATGCCTCTTCCCCGCTGCCCTTGGCGGCGGGGGAAAAAGGAAAGGCGCTCCGTGAATAGCAGCGATGACAGGATCTGTTCCCCCCTGCCTGCCTGTATGCTTAGCGCAGCCTTTAAGGCCGCGGCATTACTGGCTCTATTATCCGTCTCATCCGTCATTCATGCCCAAAGCTCACCCCTTGAGCGGGCAGCAAATGAATCGCAGGTCGTCCGCCTTTCCAGCGCGTACTCCCCATCCGACATTGTCCGATTACGCGCCCAGGCCAGAGGCCAAGGAGGCAATACCTATGTGGCCTACCCTCAGTTAATCCTCAACGGTCGGCCCACCGCTTACATGCTCCCTGTACAGGTATACGGTGAAGAGCTGACCATTGATACTCAAGCTCTGGCTTCTCAGGGAGTCACCTTTCCCGCCCAAGCAAGCAGCAAGCAATGGCAAACGCTAGGGCAACTTAATATTACTGGTCACTACGACAACAGCGCCCAGCAAATCAGCCTGGTAGTGCCTGCTAATTGGCTTCCCCAACAAACGCTGGAAGTAGGGTTTTCTCTGGTTAACTCACCGGTGCAACGTGGCCAAGGTATACTGATTAATTACGATGCATACAGCTCTTGGCTGGATAACGGTGAACAAACCCTCTCTGCTGCCCATGAGCTGCGCGCTTTCGATGATTGGGGAGTGGTCAGCTCCAGCGGGGTGGTGCGCTGGAGTGATAGCGCCCCTGATAACGGCGATTACATCCGCCTAGACAGTTACTGGCGCTATACAGACCCGAACCACATGCGCACCTACATGGTGGGCGACACCATCAGTGACGCGCTAACCTGGTCGCCCTCAATTCGCTTGGGCGGGGTACAGATCGGCAGAAATTTTTCCTCTCGCCCGGACTTGATCACCTTCCCCCTGCCACAGATCCATGGCTCTGCAACGCTGCCCTCGGCACTGGAGGTGTTCGTCAACGACCTTCGCCTGTCGGACCAAACCGTGCAGCCAGGCCCTTTTGTTGTTGAAACATCGCCTATGGTCACCGGCTTTGGCGAAGTGCAAGTGGTGACCACCGATACACTAGGAAGAGAAACCGCGCAAACCGTGCCTTTTTATGTCAGCCCAAAACTTTTGAAGAAGGGCTATTGGGATTACTCCGCCAGCCTGGGCGCCCCCCGGCGCTTTTACGGGCAGCGCGCCAACGACTATGACAACCAGGTCGTGGCAACCGGTGTGGCGCGCTATGGTTTCAACAACACTCTGACCCTGGAAAGCACCCTGAACGCCAGCGGCACATTGACTAACGGCGGCGCCGGCATGGTGATCCGTTCCGGCTTGCTTGGGGTATCAAACCTATCTATTGCCCACGGCAGCGATAACGACGATCAGGGAAACCAGTGGGTTGCTGGTCATGAATTTCGCACACAACGTTACAGTATCAGCGGCCAATACACCGAGCGCACCCGTGGCTACAAAGATTTATCCAACAGCATCGACCTGCGCATACCTATTAAGAGCAGCACACAATTGAACGGCAGCGTCAGCTTCGGGCAACAAGGAAACCTGAACGTAAGCTACCTAGAAACCCGACTTTTCAACGGCCCCGACACCCGGTTTCTAGTACTGGGCCATAGCCGAAGCCTGTGGCAGCAACTTTCACTGACCTTGAGCGTTAACCAAAACCTGGAAGCCTCCAGCGACAGAACCTGGCTGGCCGGCTTTACCTACCGCCTGGACAAGCCCAGCGACCGACCGATTCAGGCCGGGGCGCGCATTAACCACAACGAAAAAACCGAAAAAACCGAAACACTGCTCACATTGCGCCAGCATGTGCGGGATTTCTGGGATCTTGGCTGGGACTTGGCCTATAGTCCCGACGCCAACGGTACCCGCCAGGCAAGAGGCCGCTGGTGGACTCCCTATGGCGACATTCAGGCTGGGGTGTATGGTCAGGATGGCGAGAACAATAGCTTTGCCAGCCTAAGTGGTTCACTGGTCTCCAACTACCAAGACCTGTTCGCCGCGAACACCATGAACAACAGCTTTGCCATCGTCGATACCGGTGGCTATGCCGGCATACCGGTGCGCCAGTCGAATCGCGTGATCGGCAAAACCAATCACAAAGGCAGGTTGCTACTACCTGACATCATTCCCTTTACTGAAAACGAGCTCGCCATCGATATTGATGACCTACCGGTGGATGCACAAAGTGGTGCCAGGACGCTAACCATCAAACCCGCAGAGCTTACCGGGGTAACCGCCCGGTTTGACATTGCCCGGCAGAACAGTGCCATTGTGGTGATTCATAACGCCCAGGGGAAACCTGTTCCGGCAGGAGCCAAAGCCCTGCTGGCAGACGCAGACGCCACAGTTGTGGGCTATGATGGGGAGGTATTCTTGCAGGGCATAACCGAAGGTAAAAATGAAATAGACATCATTAGCAACGGCGAATTATGTACGGTGATATTCAACTTCGCCGCAAAGCCGGGCACCCTGCCTCGACTTGGCCCTTATCAATGTTTGCCACCGTCAGCGCGTTAAAAAGGACTGTGTACCATGAAGATATTTACCAAGGCGCTATTTCTCTCTCTATTCACGCTGTTACCTTCTGCTGCGCTGTGTGGCCAGCTCACCGTTTCGCCCCTAATCATGAAGATGTCTCCATCGCAGCCTAATGCCGCCTATAAACTCAAGAACGGTTCGTCCCAAGACGGCTTTTACCAAATCCAGCTTTTTGCTTGGGAACAAGGAGACGATGGAGAAAACCGCTTGCTACAACAAGACGATCTGATCATCACTCCCCCGGTGACCCTTATTCCAGGTAACGAAGAGCAACTAGTCAGAGTAATCCAGAAAAACCCGCAACCATCCGATAGTGAGAAGAGCTACCGTCTGGTCATCAGTGAAGTGCCGGACACCGAGTCCGATCAAGGAGCCAACCTCAAAGTTCTGCTGCGCATGTCCTTGCCGCTATTTGTTGGCACACCAGAACAAAATCATACTCTTAGCGTGTCGCTCCAGGATGGCACCCTACGCATACGCAACACAGGAACCGCCCACGCGCGAGTATCAAATGCCTACTGGCAAGCCCCCAACCAAGATAAGAAGTTTGCTATCCAAGAGGGCCTTGTGGGTTATGTGCTGCCTGGCAGGGAATTGCTCCTCCCAATTGAAACCGTTCCAGCAGAGAGCACCGTTGCCTCTTTTTCAGCATCAATCAATGGAACCCCATTCACCCTCTTGGTGAAGGATAGCCCGAAATGAAACGGTTAATGTTGGCGCTCTTTTTCCTGATAGCACCACTTAAATTGCTCGCGGCTATTCAGTGCAGTATTGATAACTCACCAACCCTTGATTTTGGTGCTACGGATCCGTTCATGGCCGGCCCCCTCAACGCCAACACCCAGATCCAGTGGTCATGTTCTCGGGGGATTGGAGTTCTTGAGAGCATCCCTTTTAAAATGTGCATTTATGTGGCTGCAGACAACGATGGCGGCATCCTTCCACGCAACCTCAGGCCGGCCAATCCTGGCCCGGCCATCCCTTTTAATGTTTACACTTTGCTTGTCGGCGGTACCATTATCCAGCCATCGACAAACGCCATTGAAGTTCAAGTAGACATGTCCAGAGCTTTCCAGTATTCAGACAGCGACACTGTCAATATTTTCGGAATTGTCCCCGGCCCACTGCCCGGCAATGCCCTTGCAGGCGAAAACAGAGCCAGTATGGTAAATTCACAGGTCACCCGCATCGGCACCAATCAGTCATGTAACACTACTAGCGGTTTACCGCTGACGAACTACACTCTGAATGCAAATCTAGCCATCCAGAACCAATGCAGCATAACCGCCAATGACCTAAATTTTGGCACCCAAAGTTCACCTCTGCCACAGACGGACAGTGACACGTTTATTGATGTGCGCTGCACCAATACCAGCCCGTTTACGGTCGGGTTAAGCGACGGACTGAACCCCTCCGGCGGCTCGCGAAGAATGCGCGACGGCAGCCAGTTCGTCAGCTACGGTCTGTTCCAGGACGCCGCCAGAAGCATTCCCTGGGACAGCACCACAAATCGCAAAGGGGCCACGGGGCTTGGCACTAGCACCAGTATCATGATGAGTGTATTTGGCCGCATTCCCGCCGCCCCCTCCACCCCTCCGGGTAATTACACGGATACCATCACCGTAGACATTGAGTTTTAGCAAGCCTATGAACATCCCTTGCATGCTCAGTCTCTCAAACCGATTCGCAATCGGTGCTCATTCAGGGCACAGAAGGCGCATTTTTGAGGGCATGCCGGTTGCCTATGGAGAAAGGCAACAATGAGAGAACTAGCCTGAAAGGCTCGAAGGGCGCAGCTTTCCATAAACGGCATCTGGATGTTCATCTTTTCATACTGACTTACACAAATAACGTGATTACGCCGTATTCTTTTGCCTGAACCCATCCTATAATCAAGAAACTATGGCGTGTATGGGTGTGGTATCAAATGAGTACATCTCTAGGCCTGTTAACAGGCGCGATTACCAGCCTGCTGGACCCGCAGGAAGTGGCACAGCCACGTTACCAGCCAACAGTGGAAACCACCTGGCAAATCCAACTGCAAGGCGCCACCAATACCGGTTACCAAGCCGACCTGTATATACTCGATCTATTCGACACCCCGCAATCCGTCATCACTGACCTGCAGGCCAGCGGTCGTAAGGTAATCTGCTACTTCTCGGCGGGCACCTATGAAGAATGGCGAGAAGATGAAGGGCGTTTCACTGCGGCAGACAAAGGAGGCCAGCTGGACAACTGGCCCGGCGAACGCTGGTTGAATACCCGCTCTACCAATGTCCGCAGCATCATGGTGGATCGCCTAACACTGGCGGCGGAGAAAGGTTGCGACGGAGTAGACCCAGACAACGTTGATGGTTACAGCAACCAAACCGGCTTTCCCCTCACCTATGACAGCCAGCTGGATTACAATCGTTTCTTGTTTAACCAGGCTCAATCCATGGGCCTGGCGGTATCACTGAAAAACGACGTGGAACAGGTCGCAGACCTGATCGACTATGTAGATTTTGCAGTGAACGAATCCTGTCACGAATGGCAAGAATGCCACCGGCTATTGCCATTCGTGGAGGCCGGCAAACCAGTGTTTCATATCGACTATATCTACAGTCAAGACCCCGATGGCCATGCCATCCATTGTCAACATATGGGCAGCTTGGGCTATCGCTCGCTGACCCTGCCAGTGGCGCTGGACGACAGTTACCGCTTTAGCTGCGACTAACTCGCCCCGCAAAACACACCATCAGATACTAAGACTACTCCCGGCAACGTGGGCTGCTACACTGCCATTTCGCCCATTCGGAATGCAGTGTTATGCATGACACCCTGACACTTACTGTGGTCCTACTCAGCAGCGCGGTGGTAGCCGTGGTGCTTTTTCGCCGTCTGGGCATGCCGCCCATTCTTGCCTACCTGCTGTCCGGTCTGGCCGCTGGGCCATTCGGCTTTGGCTGGATCAACGATGTGGAAGGCATTCAGCATCTGGCGGAATTCGGCATCGTCTTTTTGCTGTTCACCCTGGGGCTGGAATTTTCCATCCCCCGCCTGTTGACCTTGCGCCGCATTGTGTTTGGCGCCGGGCCACTGCAAGTGGTTCTGACCGCAGCGGCGGTATTCGCGGTGATGCGCCTGTTGGGTTTTCAGCCCATGACCGCCGGGATTACCGCCGGGGCCCTGGCACTGTCCTCCACCGCCATTGTGATCCGTGACCTGATCGGCCGTGGCGCCGTAAATACCGGTTACGGACGAGCCTCCACCGGCATCCTGCTGTTTCAGGATCTGGCGGCGGTGATCATGCTGGTGATGCTCCCCGTGATCAGCACCAGCAACGGCAACGCCCTGTGGACCATGACCGGTATCACCCTGGGAAAATCCCTTCTGCTGTTTGCCGGCATTTACGTGGTGGGCAAATGGATACTGCCACGACTGCTGGAAGAAACCGGCCGCACCCGCTCCGATGAAGTCTTTGTGATGACCGCCCTGTTACTGGCACTGGTGGCCGCCTGGGTCACTCACTTGATGGGTCTATCCATGGCGCTAGGCGCTTTTCTGGCTGGCATGATGTTGGGGGAAAGCCATTTTCGCCACCAGATCGAAGCAGACCTGCGCCCCTTCCGCGATCTGCTGCTGGGGCTATTTTTTATCAGTGTGGGCATGCTGGTAGACCCAAACCTGTTCGCCGAGCAATGGCACTGGATCATCCTCGCGGCCGTGTCCCTAATGCTGTTCAAGGCGGTGCTAATCTTTGCCTTGCTACGCCTGTTGGGTGAACCCACCGACACCGCGACTCGTAGTGGCCTGGTTTTATCCCAGTGTGGCGAGTTCGGCTTTGTACTGGTGGCCCTGGCGGTGTCGCATCAGGTTATGTCACCGGGGAAAGCCGGTCTACTGGTTTCTATTACCGTGCTGACCATGGCGGTAACCCCGGGGCTGCTGCAACACAGCGGCAAACTGAGCCGCCGCCTGCTACGCCCCTGGATGGACATCCCCAAAGACAGCCCGGTCTCCGACGATATCACCGGCCATGTCATCCTGTGCGGCTACGGCCGGGTAGGTCAGAATCTGATGCGTTACCTGAACCGTTTCCATCTCAAAGGCGTGGCGGTAGACATGGATCTGGTGCGCCTGCAGGAAGCCAGCGCCGCCGGGGAACATATCCTGTTCGGCGACGCCAGCCGCAAGGATATCCTTGAGCGCGCCGGCATTCATCGTGCCCGCCTGTTGGTGGTGACCTTTGATGATGCCCGTCTGGCAGAGCGTATCATCCATAGCTGCCGGGACCTGAATAGCAAGGTGCGGGTTCTGGTGCGTACCCGCGATGACACCCACCTGGACACACTCACCGCCGCCGGCGCCGCCGAGGTAGTTCCCGAAGTGCTGGAAGCCTCCCTGATGCTGGTGGCCCACGCCCTGATGATGCTAGACGTACCTTTTGAAAGGGTGCTTGCAATGCTGCGCAAAACCCGCCGTGATCGTTACCGCATGCTGCAGGGCTATTACCATGGCGACTCTTTTCCCACCAGCGACAGCGCCGGCAAACCCTACCGGCTACTGCACGCGGTGACCTTGAGCGATAAAGCCCGCAGCATTGGCTTGAGCATCCATGATTGCGCCTTGCGGGATGTGGAAATCCGCGCAGTAAAACGCAATGAACAAACCCGGGAAAGACCGGACGACACCTTGCGGCTGGAGCAGGGAGACACAGTGATTCTCTATGGCCCCCTGGAAGCTGTGGAAGCCGCCGAAGTCCGCTTGCTGGGAGGCTAAACCCACAAACTGAACAAGACTAGCGGCTGCCTCTCTGCGGGCCAGTGCACTTGCGGGCAGCCTCGCAATACAACAAGCTAACCAACAACTATTTGATCAATAAAATAGACCCGATAGCCCCGGATAATGGCATAGACAGCCTGTCATCGTGGCGGACGCCAGTATCGGCTTTTTTCAGGGGAAATAGCCCATGTCTTCCAGACCCATTAGCTGATCCATGCTCAGGAAAAATCGCAACCATCGGCCCCACAGGCACCATCGCTTAGCCACGACGAGCTGCACCGCTTCAACCAGTTAGTGAGCACGCTCTATGGCTGCCCGCATTCCAGCCTCGGCAGATGATGTAGGCTGAACCTTCGGCTATCCGGAAGGTTTTGAGGGGAGGCTCATCCACCGAGACCTGCCAGAGCGGGATGAAGCTCTAGCTCGCTACACTGCGCTGCCACCCTGACAATTCGATTCCCTCCTCCACGGTGATCCCGACAAGAACATTCTCGACATGCTCAGCGCAGAAAGTCACCCTTGGGCAGAATCCGTGGGCATAGGTGACAGCGCTGACATGTTGGTCATGCCAACAAAACGATAGCAATAGAGCGTAACGGCGTGCTTGCCGAACTGTTCCGCTACGACAGCAACATGTAACCGAATCTGCGTAAGCTGCAATCCATGTTCCACTGCACCCCGGACGAAGCCAGCATTGCAGCCGAATTAATCCACGGCCTCAATGCCACTAAAATCGCAGATAAGAATGGCATCTCTATTCACACAGCTCGCCAGCACATCAAAGATTTGCTATCCAAAAACGGGTACCGAAAACAGACAGAACTAGTCCCCATGCTGGTCAGAGCCCTTTCATAGGCAACAAATTTGCGGCCAAACAAGAGCATTGTCAAAAAAAGGAACGCTTGTTCAGTTTTTCCTTACCGAGCTTCCTTATCCACAGCATCTTGTGAACATTTACACACAAATACTGTGGAGGGCTCGTTCTCATGCGAGCCACATCAGCGCAAAACGACAATATGCACTTCCCAGCGCAATCTGGTCAGGCGTCAAACTAGCAGCCGCTCAATGATTTTGCTGAACGAAAACAGCAAGACAGTGGGCCGAAGGCCTGGATTGCCGTGGTCGAAGGCTGCATCAAGGCGATTGAAAAAACCGCCTGGCAAGGCCGTCAAATTGCGGACTAGGGAATCACTGCCTGTGGTCGCCAGCATGTACTGGTACCCGGCGACGCAGACACTTCCATCGTCTCTTGTCGCCTCGCTGCAAAAGATGATCCGCAGAAAATGATGGGACCCCATCGCCCGCAACGTTGCACAGTGGCGAAGCCACCGCGATAGATCAGTGGATCAACAATGTGGCAGACAGCCGCTACACCAACGCTAGCGCCTGTAACCGATCCCCTCCTCCTCTCCGGCAACACATACAGGCATCAAGCCTTTAGCGCCCAACACTCTTCTCTCTATCACGAATGGCTTTCAACGGCGCGGATAACTTATCTGGATGACGCGGGTGAATAGCGGCATAGCATTCAAAAATTTCGGTTAGGTCTTTTTCCACATCCCCGCACGGTTCGATAACACGGGCAAAGGTAATTTCTTTTTTAGCATAATCCGCGGTGGCTACCACAATGGGCACGCCCGCCTTCTGAGCGATACGGTAAAAGCCAGTTTTCCACTGTGCCGCACCACCTCGAGTGCCCTCTGGTGCCACTACCATCACCAACTTATCGTGACGATTAAACTGCTCCACGGTCTGCTCAACGACACTGCCCGCCTTATGCCGGGCAATGGGCAACGCCCCCATCCAGCGCAGCATCGTCCCAAAGGGCCCCTTGAAGGCGCTATCCTTGATCATCACATGGGCATCTAACCCCAGCTGCATCATCGCTGCTAAGGTGTAGATACCATCCCAGTTGGAGGTATGCGGCCCACCAATAATCACCGCCTTGGGCACCGCCGGCATGGGGTTGGTTACCCGCCACCCCGCTAGGCGCAGAAAACCGCTCGCCAGAGACCGAGAGAACGTATTGCCCCTACGGGGGTAATCAGAATCCGAGGGTGATGACATGGGATTGTCCATTACAAAAAGAGCAGCGATCATACCCACGCGACTGAAAGACTGCATTGGCACTAATGCCCAACGTATGCCCAACGTTCTTACAAAGTGATGATCCGCCCATGAATTCCCTGCGTTATATCACAGGCTATCCCACTCAAATTCAGCAGCAAGCACAAGTCCTTCTGGATCAGGGAAAACTGGGAACGTATCTGCATCAACGCTATCCAGAAAAACATGATATTCAAGGTGACAAAGCACTGTTCCAATACGCGACTAACCTTAAACAGCAATACCTTCGCAAAGCTCCGCCTCTGAGCAAGGCCTATTACGACGCCAAGCTGAAAACGGTTAGCCAAGCATTGGGGATGCATACCCGGCAAACCCGCATTCACGGTAACAAACTGCGCAGCCATAATAGCTTGCGTATCGCGAGCCAATTCAAAACGGCCCCGGAAGCTTTTTTACGCATGATCGTGATTCACGAGCTGGCTCATTTCAAAGAAACCGAGCACAACAAAGCGTTCTATCAACTGTGTTCACATATGGAACCGGACTACCATCAACTGGAACTGGACACCCGGCTCTGGTTACTCTGGCAAGATACCGACAACAGCTAAAGCCGTCTTTCCGGCGAAGGACGATTCCGCCTCCTCAGCGTTACCCATGCTCCTGCTAACGACCGCGCCAATCCCAAAACCTCTTTATTCAACAAGCATTTACATTACAGGCGGCTTTAACCCTGAAACGTTCATCTCAGCCGTTTCATGTCCCCGCCATAAGGGCGTAGTATGAAATGACTTAACGTCATAACGCAGGATCACTAGTGCCGCGGTTTGTGGCTATGCTGTATTGATCCTGCGCCAGTGTTCCCTCTGGCGGTCACTCTATCCGCCAGCGCGGAACTCCCATCAGAGCCCAGGAGGTGTGTAGTGACACGGATTGGCCAGGACACCCTTAACAGCAAAAAAACGCTGCAAGCCAACGGCAAGACTTATCATTACTTCGATATCAATGCAGTCGCCGACAAAGGCTGGGGTGATCTCAGCAAGCTCCCCTTTTCCCTCAAAGTCCTTCTCGAGAATCTACTCCGCTTTGAAGACGGTAACAGCGTCACCGGTGCCGACATTGAAGCCGTAATGCGCTGGCTGGAGCAGAAACGCTCCGACAAGGAAATCAATTACCGGCCTGCCCGAGTGCTGATGCAAGACTTTACCGGCGTACCCGGTGTTGTGGACCTAGCCGCCATGCGTGACGCCATTAAGAAGGCCGGTGGTGACCCTGGCCGCATTAACCCGTTAACACCGGTAGATCTGGTCATCGACCATTCGGTGATGGTAGACAAGTTCGGCAACCCACAGGCTTTCGAAGAAAACGTGGAGATCGAGTATCAGCGCAACCGGGAGCGTTATCAGTTCCTGCGCTGGGGTCAGAAAGCCTTCAACAACTTCCGCGTGGTCCCACCGGGCACCGGCATCTGCCACCAAGTAAACTTGGAATACCTAGCCAAAGGAGTGTGGTCGTCCGAATCTGAGGACGGCAACACCTATGCCTACCCCGACACCCTAGTGGGCACCGACTCCCATACCACCATGATCAACGGCTTGGGCGTGCTGGGCTGGGGCGTGGGCGGCATCGAAGCTGAAGCCGCTATGCTAGGCCAGCCCATTGCCATGCTGATTCCCGAAGTTATCGGCTTCAAAATCAGCGGCAAACTCCGTGAAGGCATCACCGCTACTGACCTAGTACTTACCGTCACCGAGATGCTGCGCCGGCGTGGTGTAGTAGGCAAATTCGTGGAATTCTTTGGCGACGGACTGGCCGATCTAACCTTGGCCGACCGCGCCACCATCGCCAACATGGCCCCGGAATATGGCGCTACCTGCGGCTTCTTCCCCATCGACGAGCGCACCATCGAGTACATGAAACTGACGGGCCGAGACGAAGACACCATTGCGCTAGTGCAGGCCTACTGCAAGGCACAAGGCCTGTGGCGCTCCAGCAGCGATCCAGACCCAGAGTTCACGGACGTACTGGAGCTAGACCTGAACGATGTGGTTCCTAGCCTGGCCGGCCCCAAACGCCCCCAGGACCGAGTGCCGCTCACCTCAGTCAAACGCACCTTCATCGACGTGGTCACCGACACGCTCAAACTCAATGACGAGGAAATCAGCAAGCTGGAAGGCGAAGGGGGCCAAACCGCCGTGGGCAACCACGAACCCAGCGGCGGAGATGTGCCCATCACCATCGATGGCCACAAGCACCATTTAAGCCATGGCGATGTGGTGATTGCTGCCATCACCTCCTGTACCAACACCTCCAACCCCAGCGTTATGCTAGCCGCCGGACTAGTAGCAAAAAAAGCCGCCGAGAAAGGCATGAACCGCAAACCCTGGGTAAAAACCTCACTGGCCCCCGGCTCTAAGGTCGTGACCGATTATCTAAATGTCACCGGCCTGCAAGAACCACTCAACAAAATCGGTTTCGACTTGGTGGGCTACGGCTGCACCACCTGCATCGGCAACTCCGGACCACTGCCACTAGAAATCGACAAGGCCATTTCCGACGGTGACCTGGTAGTGGCCTCTGTGCTCTCCGGTAACCGTAACTTCGAAGGCCGGGTTCATCAGAGCGTGCGCACCAACTGGCTAGCTTCTCCGCCATTGGTGGTGGCTTATGCCTTGGCCGGCACCGTAAAAATTGACCTGGCTTCCGACCCCCTCGGCAATGACAAAGAGGGTAACGCGGTTTACCTGAAAGACATCTGGCCCAGCTCCGATGAAATTCAAGCGGAACTGGTGAAGATCAACGACGACATGTTCCGTAGCCAGTACGCCAGCGTGTTCGAAGGTGATGAAATCTGGCAGAGCCTGCCTATCCCGGATTCTCAAACCTACGACTGGGACAGCAGCTCCACCTACATTCAGAACCCGCCCTTCTTCGACGGACTCACCGCCGAGATGGACGATGTAGAGCCAGTGAAAAACGCGCGCATCTTAGCGATGTTAGGTGATTCCATCACCACCGACCACATCTCCCCCGCTGGGGCTATCAAAGCGGATTCTCCCGCCGGGCATTACCTGCAAGGGCACGATGTGGAACCTATCGACTTTAACTCCTACGGATCACGTCGAGGGAATCACGAAGTGATGATGCGCGGGACCTTCGCCAACATCCGTATCCGCAACGAAATGACCCCCGACATCGAAGGTGGCTTTACAAAACACCTTCCTCAAGGCGAGGAAATTTCTATCTACGGCGCCGCCATGCGCTATCAGAACGACGGCATTCCCACTGTGGTGGTTGCGGGCAAAGAATACGGTACGGGTTCCAGCCGCGACTGGGCTGCCAAGGGCACCAACCTGCTCGGCGCTAAAGCGGTCATCGCTGAAAGCTACGAACGGATTCATCGCTCCAATCTGATTGGCATGGGCGTGCTTCCGCTGCAATTCCCAGAAGGTACTGACCGCAAAACGCTCAACCTGGACGGCACGGAAGAGGTGGATATTCCAGACCTGAACAATAACCTAAAACCCGGCGACACCATCACCGTGATATTCCGTCGCGATGGCAAGGAGCAGAAAGTGGCGGCCATCTCTCGCCTGGATACCGCAGCGGAAGTGGAGTATTACAAGAATGGCGGCATCCTCCATTACGTGTTGAGACAGATGATGCAGTAGAGACGCTCCACACCGCATGCAATGGTGCCGGCAACCTGTTCTGCATGCACCAAACCCAGAAGGCCGCATCCAAACACCGGGCGCGGCCTTCTGCATTTTTGTAACCATGGTAGATCGCATTTACCCAATGACACAGACAGGCTGAGAACGCGAACCCGACACTCGCGCCTCACCTTCAGCGACGCCGCTTACGTTGTTACCTAGCGAAGCCTGCGTACGCAACGAAACAACGACGCAGTGCGCGCCTGCCCCGCATGAGCAGGCGAACCGCGTGTAGCGTTTGCCGACCGTTTTTTGCTATGCTGGCTTTTCACCACACTGAGTTTCGGGGGAACTCCGTGCGTATCGTATTGCTGATTTTCATCTTCGCGTTGAGCAACCTAGGCCACCATGCCATCGCCCAACCACCAACCAACGACACCGATTTGCTAAACGCAGAACAACGCGATGCGCGCCTACGTGAACAACAGGAACTGGAAGCCCGCACCAACGATCTGCAAGCCCAGCAAGAAACCACCCGCGAACTGCTGGACCAGCAAGACCAATATCTGAAAGCCCTGCGTGCTCAAATCAAGGCAATCAAACAGGCAAACACCCCCACTCCTTACACGCACAAAGACACACCATAATGATTCGAAAATGGTTGGAGCAATTGCTCCGTCGTAACCAACACCCTATTGCACCTACCCGCACGGCGACACGGCACACTCCGGACGAAATCAGGGCCCAGGACACAGCGAATACTAGTAACGGCCCACAGGTCCTATTGCGACCGTTTCAGATTCGGCCCATGGACAGTGGCGACTTGGGCGAACTGCTGGGAGTGTTCCGCCAAGCCATTCAGGTCAGTGCCGCCGATCAATACGACCAACAACAACGGGATGCCTGGAGCCGAGCACAAAGCCATGAGAGCCTGATTTCCGCTCTCAGTGAAGGCGAAGCGGTAGTGGCCGAATGGGATAACGTTCTGGTGGGCTTTGCCCACCGGATCAACGACTACATCAACATGCTGTTCGTACACCCGAATGCTGGCCGCGAGGGCATCGCCACTCTACTCTACCAACACTTGGAAGACGGCGCCCGGATGGAAGGCATCACTGAACTCGCCGCCCACGTCAGCCTCACCGCCCACGGCTTCTTCCATTTCATGGGCTTCACCAGCGAAGGGCAAGAAGAAGCCGAACGCAACGGCGTCAGCCTAGCCCGCTACCCCATGCGCAAGCCTCTGATCTGATCCCGGATGTTATCGATCAAATAATCTGATTAAACCGGTCGAGCCATCCCCCTGGTTTGCTCAGAAAGCCCCCGCTATAGTTACTTTATCGTTGAAGTCCTTTTCTTTAGCCACTCAATCATATTGCACTCATTCTGTGGTTATAAACCTTAGGTTTGTTAGATCCGGTATTTTCCCCCTTAGGCCGTTACCCGACGGCCGTTTTTTTGTCGCTACATAACAGCCTATGCTTCACACCCAATCAGCCACTGAAAGGCAGGTAGCGGCTCAAGGGTCTCGTACCTTATTAGTGTTGGCGAAGTTGCCACCCAACGCGCTGTCGCCTTGATCATTCCTTGATATTACCACTGTGCCGAATCCATCATGTTGTCGTATAACAGGCAAAAGGAATGAACCATGACAGGCACAAACATAGAAACACACTCCTCTCAGTTGACCACCACGTCTCTGGCCGTGCTTATTGATGCAGACAACACACCGCCCAAGATTGTCGACGGCCTGTTCGAAGAGATTGCCAAGTTCGGCACCGCCAGTGTCAAGCGCATCTACGGCGACTGGACCAAACCTAACCTTGGAGGTTGGAAAAGCGTACTACTGAAACATTCGATACAGCCTATCCAGCAATTCGCCTACACCCAGGGGAAAAATGCTACCGATTGCAGCATGATCATCGATGCCATGGATCTGCTCTATAGCAAGCAACTATCTGGTTTCTGCCTAGTATCAAGTGACAGCGATTTTACTCGCCTAGCGGCGAGGTTAAGGGAAGAAGGACTGACCGTGTACGGTTTCGGGGAGCGTAAAACACCCGGCCCGTTTGTGGCCGCTTGTGATAAGTTTATCTATACCGAAGTATTACGCTCAGACCATGCCCCGCAACATACGCCCGACAAACCCCAATCCTGCGAAGAACCCGTTAATAAAGAGGATCCACCACTTCAGCTTATCGCCAACGTTATCGATGATATTTCTGATGAAGAGGATTGGGCGAATCTTGGCACCCTAGGCCAACATTTGAGCAAGCGTAAACCCGACTTTGACACCCGTCTGTTCGGCCACAAAAAACTCAGTGACATGATCCGCGCCTATCCCAAATGGTTCCAAATCCAGAAAGGGCAAGGCAAAAGCATTCAGGTCAAAACCCTGCGCAAATAACGCCGCTAGCCTTTCAGCAAAGAAACAACGCAAGAGGCCGCGCTCGGAGAATGAGCGCGGCCTCTTTGACCTCTGCCTCAGCAAAAAATCTGATCGCGTTTCAACTTTTCACTCTCAACGTGCCGCTTAAATCAGCGCACCAGCCACAAGCTCAACTGCGGTACATAGGTAATCATTAACAAAGCGATAATCAATATCAGCATGAAAGGAATGGTTGCCGCGAACAGCTCCGTAACTTTCTTCTTGAAGCGGTAACTGGCAATAAACAGATTCATACCCACCGGCGGGGTGATATAGCCAATCTGCATGTTCGCCACGAAGATAATCCCCAGATGCACAGGGTCAATACCGTAGCGCAACGCCACCGGCAAAATCAGTGGCACCATGATCACCAGCGCCGCAAAAATATCCAGTAACGCGCCCAATAACAGCAGCAAAATATTAAGCAGGATCAGGAAGGTGATTTTGCTTTCCACATGCGTTTGGATTAGAGCAAATAGCTCCTCTGGCACACCGGCATACACCAAGTAGTCAGAAAACGCCTGCGCCACCGCCAAAATCAACAATATGCCGCCTACCATGATCATGGAATCACGCATAATTGTCGGCAGCTTGCGCAGGGAAATTTCCCGATACAGAAACACCTCCGCCACCAGCACATACAGCGCCGTCACCGCCGCCGCCTCACTAATGACTAAAAAGCCGGAGAAGATTCCGCCCAGCACCACCAATGGTAATGGCAGCTCCCAACGAGCCTGCCATAACGCATCCACCAGTTCACGGAAATCAAACGCCTGCCGGGGTACATCGGTGCCGCGGGTAGCCCACACACAGTAGCCGTAAAGTAGCACGATCATCAGCAATGCGGGCAATAGACCAGCCAGATACAGATCGACAATCTCCACTGTGGGCATGTCCAATTGCTGAGACATTTGCTGAGCAATAATGCCGTAGATCAAGAGGGGCACAGACGGCACCAATAGCAAGCCCAAACTCCCTGAAGAGGTCACCAGACCCAAGCTAAATTTTTCCGGGTAATTGCCTTTCACCAGCGCGGGCAGCAACAGCGCCCCTAATGCCACAATAGTGACGCCAGAGCCGCCGGTTAAAGCGGTAAAAAAGGCACAGGCAATCAACGCTACAAAAGCCATGCCACCGGGCATCCAGCCGAAGGCGGCTTGGCTTAGCCGCAACATACGATCAGCGGTTTTCGATTCACTCAGCAGAAAACCCGCAAACGTAAACAATGGCAATGCCATCAGCACCACAGAATTGCTGAGCTGATAGATATCGATGTGCAGCACTGCCAACTCAATCTCTAGGGTATAAAACCCCAGTGCTGCCGCGCCAAGAATAATGGCAAACAAAGGCGCGCCCATTAACGCCAATACCACCAGCAGGATAATCGCCGCTGTAATCATGGCGTCAGCTCCTGCATCTTCGGCCGTTTACCAATCAACCCCATCGCAAACAACACCACATAGCGCAAGGCCATGACCGAGAAGCCCACTGGAATAATCGCTTGCAACAACCAGCTGGGCACACTGGCAAACGCTGGCGTGGCGTACTCATATTCTTCAATCACGAATTGCACGCTGTACCAAGCAACCAACAAACAGATAAAGGCGGTAAACAGGTCTACAAATGTAGTCAGGAACGGGTGATATTTTTCTGGCAATAACGATGAAGCCACATCAATGCGAATGTGCTCATCATTACGTGAAGCGATCATGGCTCCTAACAAACCAATCCACAGCACCGCGTTCTGCAGTAAGGGCTCAATCCATACCAAGCTGGTACCAAAAAAGTTACGCAACACAATTTGCGCCACAGCCAGCAGAATCATAAACAAAAGAACGGCCACAATAAGGCCGTCCTCGATATGATGAAGGGCGCGATGCACCCTACGTAATAGTGCAGCCATCATTGCCCGTCGCGTTGCTTGGCAAGAATGCCATTAAGCCGATCCAGCATGGCTTGGCTGATTTCGCCCTCTTCCACCAGTTCAGCGGTGGCGTGCTCGGCATAACGGTGCCATTCCTTGCGCTGTTCTTCGTTCGGTTTGATCACTTCCAACCCCTGTTGTTGAACAGCGGCAAAAGCGCTTAGGTTTTCCTCGCGACTTTTCGCATTCAGGGTGTCAAAGGTGCCATCCAGTATGGCGCGAACCACTTTCTGGTCTTCCGCGCTGATGCGTTTAAAGTACTTTTCGTGGATACCCAGCATGCCAAAGGTATAGAGCAGCGGCATGTCGGTCAGATAGTTTACTCGGGAGTACCACTGCAGAGTCAGCGCCGCGACAGGGGGCGCAGCAAAAGCATTCACCGCACCGGTCTGCAGGGAGGTCAGCACAGAGCCAATATTGAGCATAATCGGTGACAGCTCGAAAGCCTTGGCCGCCTTAGCAGAGGCTTCATCATTCGCCGGCAACCACAGTTTTTGTTCACGCAAATCGGCAATACTTTTTACCGGCTGCTCAGACATCACATAAGCAAACCCGCCATCCAGCAAACCGAAGCTGACCCAGCCACCGTCTTCCAGGCCCTTTTGAATTACCGGGTCCAGTTCACTGCGTACCGCATCCACTTCATCGTAATTATTAAAAGCCAACGGGACATTGAGAATCTGGCTGTCTTTGTACGCGGAGGAAAAAGCCCCGCCTTGGGCCACCAGGCCGTGGAGCTGGCCAATACGGATTTTGCGTTCAACCGCGCGGTCATCGCCCATCACCCCGCCGGGATAAATTTTCAGTTTCACTCGGCCATCGGTTTGCGCAGCAATATCTTTACCGGCTTTTTTTAGCCCAGAAACAATGGTGGTGCCATCCGGGTACAGAGTGGAAATTTTCAGGGTGGTCGCAGCAGTGGCAACCAGCGGGAACAACACGATCAGAATCGTGGCAAGGCGCAGCATAAACACTCCTAGAAATAATCATCCGCGTCGGCAAGCAGGGCTTCAGCCTGCTGCTGCGCATAGGTATTTTGCAGGGTCAGGCCGTGGACATCAGGATCCGCCGCCAGCACCTCGTTGAGCAAGCTGTCATGCAGCTCCCGATCAAACAACAGACGCGCATATTTTTCCGCGTAAAGCACCTGGGCCAACAAGTTTTTACCGTCGGCCAACTGCACCGCCTGTTCAAAATGAGTTTTCGCCAGTTCAGGGTTGCCACCGAGCGACGCCGGTAAGATGCTGTTTAGCACGCCCAGATACATGTGTGCCTGGCCATACTGATAGTGCTCATCCAGCGCAACAATTCGCTCCATGATGGCTTCTACCCGGCCCAGTTCAGCCACCGCGTTCCAATCATTGGTGTTTTGCTGGATATAACCCGCCCAGGCTCCACCCAAGGAAAACAACACGGGCACATCACCTTTGTTCGCGTCTTCCAGCAGGGCCTCGAATTCAGGGACAGACAAGCTACGTAAGTCGCAGTAATCCTTATCGTGGGCACAGGCGGCACGGAAACCGTAATCCAGAGCCTTAATGCTGAGCTTGCGGGCACGTTCCGGCTCTTTCACGAACAGGCCTGCGTAGGCGCCATAAAGGTCCGCACCACTGCTCAACAGCGATTCGCTTTTCGGCCAGTTTTCGATCAGACCATCGACCATCAGCAAATAGGTAGGCAGGCCGTCTTCGACCAGCTGCAGGTCATTGTTATTGAGGACACCATAGGGCAGGTTGTCGTCAACATGGGCCAGAGAACAGCCTTGCAGGGCAACCACCGCTGCGAAAAATAGAGAAGGTACCCAATAGGGTACAGAGCGCCACTGCATAGGTCGCTGACATCCTTTCATTGTTGTAACGTCATCGTTTTGGCTGTCTTTATAGCAGTCCACCGGGGGTAACTCAAACTGCTCCTTGCTTCTGGCTGCGCCGCACCATGCCGAAAATGCCGCCCAACAAACAACCGCTTACCAGCCCTGCCAGATGTGCCGCATTCGCCACCACATCCGATAGCCCTACGAAACAAATCACCATCCATACCAGCATAAAAACCACAATCTGCCGACGCAGGGCAAACCCGGCACCCGGATTCAGCCACCCGAAGATCCATAGGTAGCCCAACAAACCGTACACCACTCCGGACAAGCCACCGAACATGGGCCCGCTGTATAAGAACTGAGCCACATTGGAAACCGCTGAGGTCACCAGGGTGACCAGCAACAGCTGGGCAGACGATTGATGGCGTTCAATCAGACGCCCCAGATCTGCCCACCACAGCAAGTTGAAAATGATATGGAGAAGGGAGAAGTGCAGCAGCATAGGAGTGATCAACCGCCATGGCTGGCTGGTCAACCCCTCCATGGTCGCGGGAAACAACAGGGCAAGATAGACCCCGTCGCCCATTAGATAAGGCGTCAAGAAGATGGCCACACACAACCCCAGCCCAAGCTTGGTCACCCAACCCATGCTGGCCAGCCAGCCACCAGACAGCAAGGGCTGTGGCTGGCCGGTGAGAGGCTCCACAGCTTGTCGGTCCTGCCCCCGTTTCAGGTCGGCAATCAGCTCTGCGGTCAGTGTTCGCGCATGGGGATATTGCTCAGCATCAGGCACACTCAGCACGAACTGACCTTCATCCTCATGACGGTGCACCTGAAAACCATTGCGTTTCAGGGTGCGTTCGATCAGATTCGCCAGCTCTACCTGGGGGGTACGAATCAGTTCCATGCCAGTGCCTCCAGGGCTTGCTTGCGTTGTACATCATCCAAATCAGACAAGTTATCTACCTGCTGCCAGAAACAGCCCCATTGCTGCTGGCACTGTGAAAAAAGCCGGCTAAAAGCCGGCACATAATCATTATAATCACTGACCGTATTCAATTGGGCATTGTTCAACGGACCATCGAAAAAAGGTTTGTAGCCTTTTAAGCCCGGCAAACGCTGGCTTTCATCAGCGAACCGGTCTCGGGCCTGTTGCTGAATGCGAGCCTTTTCGCGAGCCAATCGCGAGGACTTCGAAGTCGACTCATACAGCCTTGCTAGCGCCTTACGAGTATCAGCAATGATACTTAGAAAAGCATCCTCCACCTGCTCTCTACGATCCCAGTAGCCATTCGGCAGTGGCTCTCCGGTTGCCAAAAAGTACTGCTTTGCGCCCTCCCGCCCCACCATGGTTGCCAAAGATTCGTTGAAGCGAGTATCACCCTTGATATACAGCTTGCGGTGAGCCAATTCGTGAATCAGCAACTCAGCCAGTGAAGGCTTTGACCGCTGGATCATGGGCGTAGTGAGGGGATCCGCAAACCAGCCTAGGGTGGAATAGGCTATAGCGCCCCCCACCCAAGTATCCATGCCGTCAGCCTGTAATTTCGCCGCTGCTTTTTCTGCCCGTTGCCGCTGGAAAAAACCGCGATAGCTGACACAACCCACCAACGGATAACACCAGGTTTTTTGCGTCAGCGACCAAGGCGGTGCCGCCAGCACATTCCACACCACCGCATCCTGCTCCAACGCCACATATTGATGGTAGACATCATCAGCCGGCAGCCCCAAATGAATTCCCGCCCAGCTCACCAGCTGCTGGCTGAATTGCAATTTCTCGACCAACGATTGCGGTGTTTCAGGATCTGCCAGCACCTGCTCCACCGGCTCGCGCTCACCCATCAACGACCAATGACCGCCAATGGCCTGGCTGTAATAACCCAGCTGGCAGCCTGCCAATACCCATGGCAGCCAAAAACATAACAGGGAAAAACGAAACAGCGTCGGCATCAGGCCCGAGACATGAACTTGCGTTCGGCGGTATTCACCCGCACCTTTTCACCCGCTACGATATATTCCGGCACTTGCACCACCAAGCCGGTATTCAAGGTGGCAGGTTTGGTACGAGCCGAGGAGGAAGCAGCCTTCATGGCCGGCGTGGTTTCAGTCACGTCCAGCACTACCGACGCTGGCAGCTCTAGGCCGATAACCGACTCTTCTACTTTCAGAGCCAGCACGCCTTGCGTCTCTTCCGTGATGAACGCCAGCTCATCACGGATATCGTCCTGCTTGAGCAAATACTGGGAAAAGTCCTCGTTATCCATAAAGATGTAGTCATCCCCATCCACATAGGAGAACTGCACCGCACGGCGCTGCAATGCCACCGTGGCCACGTCGTCATCGCCCTTGAAGCGCTCTTCAAACTTGGGGCCACCACCAACCGCACTGGCCTTCACCCGGTACAATGTGGCCGCCCCCCGGGCAGAGGGAGACTGCACCTCGATCTGGCGAATGGCATACAAGGTGCCGTTAACTTCAATAACGTCGGATTTTTTCAGCTCACTGGCGCGGGTCATGGAAAAGGCTTCCTGAAATGTCGATGCGCCAATGCTACAACAAAGAGCCGCTGCAAGCTGCAAGCTGCAAAGATAGATAGAGAGAGCCGGGAAATTCCCAAGGGTTTGCTTTTCAACTTTTAACGTTTAACTTTCAACTGCCCCTCAAGCCGATCGTACGCCAGGGAACACAATACCTTACGGTTCATGCCTTCCCCATCAAGAGGCTCACAAAAATGCAGGCGAACACGAATTTTTCGGCGTAACAATATGCTCCACATGTGATGATGGAACTCATCGTCACCAATAAACGCCAAACTTTGGTCCGCCGCGCCCATGCTGTCCAAGTAGCGAATCGCCAGTGGCTGAACCGGCACCTGCGCTAACAAGGGCGCATCAAACAACTGCGGGAAAAAGCGACGCAGCCCGGTACCATCCGTCGTGGTGCCTTCCGGGAACACCAGCACCGTATGCCCGCGCTTTAGACGACCGGCAATTTCTTGAGCCACGCGAACGGACTCACCGCTACCCCGCTTGATAAACAGGGTGCCCATGGCACGAGCCAGCATGCCTATCAGCGGCCAGGCACCGACCTCAGCCTTGGAAAGAAAATACAGATGTCGCTGGCTGGCAATAACAGGAATATCCAACCACGAAACATGATTACTCACCAAAAATACGGGCGTCTCGACCCTGCTACCTGTAACGGTCAATTCCACACCCAAGATACGCAGAAATCGCCGGCACCATCGTTGCTTTGCCTTCAATATCACGGGCCGATAGGGTGACCAGAACGCGCCAAGAAAAAACGCCAGCACAAAGCCCCACAATAGATAGAGCACAACACCGGCAACTCGCCACACTCGACGCAGTTGCGGCCAGACCCCTCTCTCGGGATAGGTACCAACACTGACGCTATGATTCATATCGCTCCTGTATACAGCCTGCTAGCTGTCAATTATCCACTACCCATTGTTTACACTGCCTGGGCGGGCTGCATGAAGTGCTGCACATAGCGAGCGGGCAGGTTTTCCACCGCCATCAGCACAAAGAAGTCCAAGCAATTAAAATCCGGGTCCCAGCATGGCTCACCACATACCTGCGCGCCCATGCGCAAATAAGCCTTCAGCAACGGCGGCATCTTCACACCCTCCGCTTGTGCATCGCCGGGCAATGCCTGCAACCGTAAGTGAGGCTGCACTCGATGCTCGGCCCGGCTTAAATGGCGCCCCTGAATGCGCTCGTTGACCGCCGCCACGTTATAGCCTTCACTCAAGGCAATGCTGGCGCAGCCCAGCAGGTAGCGCACATCATTTTCCAGCATGTATTGCGCCAGCCGTGCCCACAGCACACTTATCACCGCCCCGTTACGGTGATCCGGATGAATGCAGGTGCGCCCGATCTCCGCCAGCTTGCCCTCCAGACGCCCAAGCATGGTGAGATCAAACTCACCACTGGAATAGAATCCACCAGTACGTTGCAGCCTGTCACCGGGCAATACCCGAGTGTAACCAACAATGTCGCCGCTGCGATTGTCGCGCACCACCAAGTGCAAGCAGTGGCGGTCAAAACGATCACGATCCAGCCCGAACGGCGCACTGAAACTCGCGCCGTATTCCTGGGAGAAAATGCGATAGCGTAAACGTTGAATTTTTAGAATTTCACGACGCGAACGGGTGAAGTAAGCACTGAAGCGACCCTGCGCCTGGGCTTCTCTATCCGTTGTCATTTCCCGAGGAAAGCGAAGAATCTCGGCAGTGGCAACGAACGGCTTAGCGAACGCTCCTTTCCATTGCGGGCTCAACGCTTTGATCTTTCCTGCGGCTTGCGCAAGCATAGTGTGCTCCACTGGCAGTTTCAGCCAGTGTCGTCAGCGGCCATGGCAAGGCAGTGACACTTGCGTGACATTTGCGCGACACACCCAGAGAGCCTAAAAAATAAAAAACGAGAAGGAGAGAGCCATGGACGCCCCGCACATTGCCGACACCGTCCCGTTTCCGTTGCCCGTCAAAAAAGGCGATACGGTGTACTGGTGTGCCTGTGGCCTGAGTCAGACGCAACCGTATTGTGATGGCAGCCACAAGGACACCCGCTTCTCACCGGTGCCCTACACGGCACACAAAGACCAAATTGTGTTTTTCTGTGGCTGTAAACACAGCAACACAGGGATGATCTGCGATGGCAGCCATGTGGCGCTCAAAGGAAAAAGCACCGGCCACCGATGAGAACCCGTGCTGACAACCTATCCTGTATTGCGTAAGCCCGCTGCAATACCCGCAATGGTTACCATCAGTGCACTCTCCAAGGTCTCATCGCCATCCTGTTGGCGCAGCCTTGCCATCAGCTCCGCCTGCAACAGGTGCAGCGGGTCGGTGTAAGGGTCGCGCACCCGGATCGACCAGCGCATCACCGGATTGTTATCCAGTAGATCTTCCCGGCCAGTGAGTGCCGACAAGGCACTTACCGTGGCGGTAAGGCGCTCGCGCAGTACTTCACCCAGACGCATTAGCCCAGGGTCGTCCCCCGCCAAACGCTCTTCATACCAAGCGGCCACACGCAAATCCGATTTCGCCAGTACCATCTCCAGCATATCCACCACGCCCTGGAAAAAAGGCCACTCGCTAGCCATTTCCCGCACCATAGCATGCTGCGCGGCATCGTTCTGAGCATCTTCCAGAGCGGCGCCGGTGCCTAACCAGGCAGGCAGCATTAACCGAATCTGGGTCCAAGCAAACACCCAAGGGATCGCCCGCAGAGAGCTGATACCTTGATCCGACTTGCGCCGCGCAGGGCGGCTGCCCAGCGCTAGCCGCGACAACTCCGTTTCTGGCGTAACGGTACGCAGGTAGCGCACCAGCTCAGGCTCATCGCGCACCACCCCGCGATAGCCCGCCACGGAGGTATCCGTCAGGGCCTGCATCTGTTGGCGCCACTCCGGCCGTGCCGCCTGGGGTGGCAACAAGGTTGCTTCTAAAGTGGCCGCCACATACTGCTCCAGGTTAAACACCGCCACCGACGGGCGACCGTATTTAAACCGAATCACCTCCCCCTGCTCCGTCACCCGTATACGCCCGGCCACCGAGCCCGGCGGCTGTGATAACAGCGCCATGCGGGTGGGCGATCCGCCTCGGGAAATGGAGCCACCTCGGCCATGAAACAGTGTGAGCGGAATGCCGTTATCGGCAAACAGGGCCGTGAGCTTTTCCTGTGCCCGATATTGGGCCCAGGCCGCGCCGAGAAAGCCCGCGTCCTTGGCGGAATCTGAATAGCCAATCATGATTTCCTGCCCGGCAGCCACTCGCTCTCGATAGAACGGCAGCGCTAACAACGCTGACATGGTTTGCTCGGCACCATCCAAATCGTCCAAGGTCTCGAACAGCGGCACCACGCGCATGGGTTCACGAACCCCGGCTATCTTCTGCAACAACATCACCGCCATCACATCAGACGGGGTAGTGGCCATGGAAATCACATAGGCACCTAGCCCTTCGCTGCCTTGCTCGGCAATCACCTCACACGTTGCCAATACCTCTGCGACTTCGGCAGTGCAGTGTTCGCTGTCGCGGAAAGCGGCATCAATCAGCGGTCGACGTGCCTGCAGCTCATCAACCAGAAACGCTTGGCGCGCCGCCTCATCCCAATCGTTGTAACGACCCAACTGCAGATAACGGGTGATGGCATCCAACACATCACTGTGACGGGTCGATTCCTGACGAATATCCAGCCGTAGCAGGGTGATACCGAAACAGTTCAGGCGGCGAAGAGTATTTTTTAAATCGCCATCGGCAATGTCACTTAGGCCCACGGCACGCAATGAACGGTCGAGCAACTGTAACGGCGCCATCAACTCTTCACGGCGTAAATAGGCTTGGCCCTCCGGCACCGGTAAGCCTTCTACTTGTGCTTCCATCTGGCGACGAGTCAGGCGTAAGCGGCTACGCACTTCGCGCAGCAGCACACGGTAAGGTTCATGGGTTGGGCCAGTGGCCGCCAGTAATTCCTCACTGGCCGACTTCATCGACAGGTCCGCCAGCAAGTTCTCCACATCGCGAAGATACAGGTCTGCCGCCATCCAGCGGGCCAGCAGCAACACTTCCCGAGTCACCGGGGCGGTCACATTGGGGTTACCATCCCGGTCACCGCCCATCCACGACGCCAACTTCACCGGCGTCCAGTCGGAGGGGGGCGCAGGCAGCCCCCGGTCGGCCAGCTGTGCTTCCAGTTGGCGCAGAACATCGGGCACCGCCTGCCACAGGGATTGTTCAATGGTGGCAAAGCCCCATTTGGCTTCGTCCACCGGGGTCGGCTTTTCACGACGAATTTCATCGGTGCACCAGGCCGCCAGAATCACCCGGCGCAGACGTTCGCGGCGCAACTCACGCTCGTCTTCATTGAAGTCTGGGCGATCCAGCTCACTGAGCAGATCGGCCATTTGGTCATACTTGCGAATCAACGTACGGCGGGTCACCTCGGTGGGGTGGGCCGTCAGCACCAGCTCGACAGAAAGCTGCTCAAGCGTTTCCGAAATTTGCTCTTTGGCAATGTCATTATCGGCCAGGCGCTGCAGCACCTCCTGCAACCCCTGATCAGTACCCGCATCCCCCGGATAGCGCTGGTGTTGACGATGCAACCGCTCCCGGTGATGTTGCTCGGCAATATTGCTCAAGTTAAGAAACTGACTGAACGCACGCGCGACCTCCAGCAGAGTCGCATCATCCAGCGGCGATAATAAATCGCGCAACGAGGCCAGTGACGCCCCCCCTTCGGTGCGGGTCGCCACCGAGGCTTGGCGGATTTTTTCCACCGTCTCGTAAATGGAATCGCCCGCCTGCTGGCGCAGGCACTCGCCCAACAAATCACCCAATAACCGGACATCATCACGCAATGGTGCATTTACATTGTGATCCACTGTGCCTCCTTACCGTTCAGGAATCGTTGCCGGCGCCTACCATACTCGCTCTTCAAGTCGGTGCCATAACCAACAAATGCTGTTCAAATTGCAGTTTTAACAAGATTACACTGCTGGACACCTTTATTCCGCTGCCGCCGTGCCGCAACATAGACCCCCTAACAAACTTGGGATCGACTCAATGATGAACACCTCACGCCGTATTACCTCGGATCAGGGTGTAGTGCTGATGCAATATCTGGCGCGGACCCTGTTTGCTGGGCTTGCGGTGATATATTTCCACTATGCAGACCACTTTTTCTTTAACTTGCCCCAAGCAACCCCGTGGCTGTTATTCAGTGCTTACGTGGGCATTCAACTTCTGCTATTGATCTGGCGCCCAGTCAATGCCGACGCCTTCGCCTCCGCGCTAGACCTGCTGACTCTGGGTATCGTGTTGTTATTGGATGCTGGTGACCCGCCTCCCACCATGGCGCTGCTGTTCATTGCTGTGCTCAGTAACGGCCTACTGCATGGCCTCAAACGTTTTCTCATCATGCTTGCCGGAGCTGAAATCGTATTGGCCTTCGTGCTCCCTATCCGCTTGAGTTACAGCGACGCGGCCAGCGCCTCTGCCAGCCTACTTCTGGTCGCGGCACTCAGCGCCTGCATGTTGTATTTCGGCTTGATGATCTGGCGTAACCAACACCTATCCCGAGCGGCGCTAGAAGCCACTTGGCGCGACCCAGATACTGATTTCATTAGCCGCGAAGCCTTGGTAAGCACCGCCGGCTGGCTGGTGCCTCTGCACGACCGCATTTCCTCGCCATTAACCTTAGTATTAGTGCGGCACCATGAATTACCGTTACTCGCCGACCGAGTAGCCCAGCGCATTCGCCGCAGCGATGTGGCCGCTCGCTACGATGAACAACACCTGGCTCTACTGCTGCCCTGCACCGCCACCGCGGCGGCGGAACAACTGCTCAATGATTTACGCACCCGGCACCAGGGGCTGCGTGCGGCCATGATGACCCTGGCCAATGGTGACGCCGCCCTTGAGCAAGCACTCTCTCACCTGCAGGCCTCCATGGCCCGCACCACAGAAGAAGACAATCACTGGCTGGCCCACGCACCGCCGATAAATTGAGCCTATTACACCACCAATTCATCAGGCGATCTTTGTCACACTGCCTTGTCGGCAAATGCGCTACACTGGACCAAACAACGACAAGGCAGCCCCTATGCCAATTCGCACCGTTTTTCTAACCCTGTTCGCCATCGCCAGCCCGCTGCTCGGTTTAAGCATGCTCACACAGGCGGCCGACGCCCCCAGCCCACGCATTGTTGGCGGCAGCCCGGCCGCCGACCGTTGGCCGTGGATGGCACAAATCATTATTAAAGAGCCTTCCGGCAGCCCCTCTTTCTGCGGCGCCAGCCATCTCAGCCCCCGCTGGGTTCTTACCGCCTACCACTGCACCCAGTACCTGAACGGTGACCCGGCCACCGCTGACCGGCTGTTCGTTTATATCGGTGAAACAGAGAACAAACTACTATTACCTCCAGAAGGTCGCATCACGGTGGAGGGAATTTATAAGAACCAACAGCGCTTCGACAATTTTTCCTTTGCCCACGACCTCGCCCTACTGCGCATTCCTGCCACCAGCAACAGGCTATGGCCCAGCTTGGCAGACGACGACGTTTTTAATGAGCTGAAAAACCGCCCGTTAAGCCAACGTGACGAAGCGGTAACCGCCCTGGGTTGGGGCCAGACGGGCAGCGGTGAGCGAAGCACTGTGCTGCGCGAGGTGCAACTGGACTTCATTCCCAGAGAGGAGTGCAAGCAACTATCCACTTTGAGCATTCCCGATTCCACCATCTGCGCGGCAGAGCTCAATCCGGTCAATGGCATTAATCAGGACACCTGCTTCGGTGACAGCGGTGGCCCTCTGTTCATCGGCGAAGAGGGCAACCCCTGGCTAATCGGGCTCACCAGCTTCGGGCTGCAAGACTGTGCCACCGGCGCTCCTGCCGGCTATACCCATGTCACCGCTGAAATTGCAGAAGTGGAGCGCCTGACCACGCAGGGCAATGCTCCCTTGGTGGACATGACCATCAACGGCGAGACGAAACGATACTATCAGCGCATTAACGGCACCCAGGCCATCCCGATCACCCTACGCAATAATAGTATCAACAACACCGCTACCAACCCGGCTATAAGTCGCTCTTTCAGCGGCAGCATAGCCACCAGCGCCCGCTTTAACTGGACCGGCTGCAGCACCTTGCCCTCCGTGACACGCTGCACCGTGGCCAGCAGCTTGGCCGCTAGTGCGTCCCGCACGGGCAACCTTGACGTCACTGACAGCAGCGGAACCGATCAGCTGGTGACGCTAACACTCAGCGCCAGTGCAGACGAAAACGACTACCGCCGCCGTAACAATAGCCTGATTCATGAAATCGCCTTCTCCGACAATCCTGATTTGGCCCTATCCGCCGTCCAACAGACCAGCAGCCGCTCCCAGGCCAGCGTCGCGGTGACATTGAGCAACCACTCGCCCTTGTTCGCCGCCACCAACACCGGCATCAGCTTCTCGCTCCCGACCAACACCCAACTGCTCAACGGCCCCGAGCTCGGCTGCCAGCAAGGCAACCCGATATATTGCCCCATTGGTGGCTTGGGCACCGAGCAAAGCCACACCTTGACACTGAAATTCGCCACCGACACCGGCATCAGCCAACTTTTTACCTTTAAAGGGCTCCCCACCGAAGACAACAACATCCCTGGCGACACTGACATGCAAGTGGATGTCACCGTGCAGTACAAGTACAACGCCACCGTTAGTTCAGCGGCTGGCGGTGGCAGCGGAGGAGGGGCCTCACTGTGGCTGGGGCTAATCGCACTGGTGCTGGGAGTGCGCCGACAACGCAACTAACTTGTCTGCCTGTCATTGCGCCTTTATTCTTGCCGGTTTACCAATATGCTCACCGGGGGAATCCACGTGAAGGCCAAGCCGAGTTACCGCGCCGACATCGAAGGCCTGCGCGCCCTGGCCGTGATCCTGGTGATTCTGTATCACTATCAGGTACCGGGCATCAGTGGCGGCTGGCTTTATCGGTGTCGATGTGTTCTTTGTGATCTCCGGTTTCGTGATCACACAGCTGCTGGAACGGGCTTTCCAGAAAGACACATTCCGCTTTCGCGATTTCTATGCCCGCCGAATTCGTCGCCTGGTGCCGGTATTTTTACTGGTATCCACCGCCACATTCTTGATGATCTCGCCATTCTATATCGGTGACGCCTACTATATTTTTGCCAAAAGCTGGCTGGCCTCGCTGATCGGGCTGAGTAACCTCTATTATTTCAACGAGCTGAGCCAATATTTCGCCCCGGAAACCCTGTCGCTTTCCCTGCTCCATACCTGGTCGCTGGCCGTGGAAGAACAGTTCTACCTGCTCTGGCCTGCTTCGCTGTACCTGGCCTATCGCTTCGGTAAAGGACGCACGGCCCACTGGCCGTTTCGCATTACCTTGGTCGCCACCTTTGTATTATCCGTGTATATGGCCAGCGCCCACCCGGCCGCCGCGTATTATCTGCTGCCCGCCCGGCTGTTTGAATTTATGCTCGGCACCGGTGTCGCCCTGTTCAGCCAACAGCTGCCCCGCCTAAACCGCAGCAGCGCAGAAACGCTGGCACTGGTAGGATTGACCATGATCGTGGCCACCGCCCTGCTGATCACCAAACACGATCACTTCCCCGGCTATAACGCCCTGTGGCCCACCCTCGGCACCGCCATGGTCATCTACGCCGGCCTGCATCAGCCGGCCACCTTCACCGCACGCCTACTGAGCCTACCGGTGATGGTTTTTCTGGGAGGCATTTCCTATTCCCTGTACCTGTGGCATTGGCCACCAGTAGCTTTGATGCATTACCAGCTGATCGAGCTGACCTGGCTGAACCGATTATTGCTCATAGCGGGTGTCGTGGCCCTCTCTTGGTTCAGCTTTCGTTTTGTGGAAAACCGCTACCGCCACCGGGACTGGAGCTTCACGAAATCGTTCCTGATCTTTATTCTGGCCCCGCTGATCGTCATCTGGGCGATCCAGTCCACCATCCGCATCGCCGACGACACCAGCTTCCGCATCCCCGAAGAGCGCCGCGAACTGTACAAAATCATCGCCAACAACAACCCGGCGGATCTCTACAAACGTTGCTTCAAAGGCAAACCGGTTGAATTTAACCAGAGCGACGCTTGCCTGTTCGGAGCAAAACCCGCCGACGGACAGCCCAACAGCATGTTGATTGGCGACTCCCACGCCATCGCCCAGATCGGGTTTATTGAACAACCACTCAAAGGCACAGACTATTCCGTGCTGATGGTCACCCGAGCCTCAACCCCGTTCCTGCCCCCCGCCATTGCGGAAAAAGCCCAGGCCTCTGATCCGACCAAAGTGGCCCGTAACCAAGCCCTCAGCGACTACCTGAGCCAACGCCCATGACGGTTTTCATCGGTGCCTGGTGGAGCGCTTACCTCAAATCTGAACACTACCAACGCTACTTTGTGGGCACCATCGGCTGGCTGAAAGCGCACGGCCACACCGTCATCGTGATGGAAGACGTGCCAGAACTGCCCTCTTCTTCTTACGCGGAATGTCTACTGAAAAACATGGACGATTGCTCCATCAGCGCTGAGGATGTGAAGAAATCACTGGCCAATTTCTATCGTTTCAAGCAGAACGCACAGCAGCGTTACCCGGACGTGCAGTGGATCAATCCACGCAAAGTTCTCTGTGATGCCACCCGCTGCCAAACCGTCCTGAACGGCATCCCACTCTACCGCGATGAAAGTCACTTAAATAACGTGGGCGGGATTGAAATCGGGCAGGAATACCTGAAGCGCTTCGGCAACCCGTTAACTTCATCGGAGAAATAACCCACTTTTGCACGAACACCTCTCGATGCGCGAACCGGGCTCGATCAGCAGCCGCAGACCGTAGGCCAGATTGACCCAAGGGCACCGAGAGCGCGAAAGGGGTAATACGACCTCACAAGCGCCCTTAGTGAAAACTAAAACGCATCACACCGCCTGAAACTGCGCCAACGACGCCAGAATATCCAACGCATGACGACGCTTCACCGGATCATAAAGATCCACCGTCACCATCAACTCATCCACCTCCACGGAGTCCAGCAGCTGATCCAGCTGCCCCTGCATGGAGGCTGCCGTTCCCAGCAACTGTAAGCCCAGGAAATCTTTTACCCCTGCTTCCTCTTGTGGATTCCACAAGCCGTCCATGCTTTGCACCGGCGGTTTCATCCATAACGGCTGGCCACGAAACAAAGCAAGAATACGTTGGTAACTGGTGGTGGTCAGGTAATGAGCCTCTTCGTCGGAGTCCGCCGGCACCGCAGGCAACGCCAACATGGCGTAGGGTTTGCTCAGCTGGGCAGAGGGCTGAAATTGATCCCGATAGATACGCAGCGCCTCACGGTACAGTCGCGGCGCAAAATGCCCGGCAAAGGCATAGGGCAACCCCCGCTGCGCTGCCAGCTTGGCGCTGTACAAACTGGAGCCCAGTAGCCAGATCGGTACCTGAGTGCCAGCGCCGGGAATCGCATTAACCCCCTGTGACGTATCCAGTGGCCCCAGCAAGCGCTGTAGCTCGGCCACATCATCGGGGAACTGCTCAGCCCCAAGACCTTCACGGCGCAGGGCGCGGCTGGTCATCGGGTCGGTTCCCGGTGCGCGGCCCAACCCCAAATCAATCCGACCGGGGTACAAAATCTCCAGCGTTCCAAATTGCTCCGCAATCACTAACGGCGGGTGATTCGGCAACATCACCCCGCCAGACCCGACCCGAATGGACTCGGTGGCGCCGGCAATATGCCCAACCAGCACCGAGGTAGCTGCACTGCTGATCCCCAGCATATTATGGTGCTCCGCCAGCCAAAACCGCTGAAACCCCAACGACTCTGCATGGCGTGCATAAGCCACACTGTTAGCCAACGTCTGCCCAACGGAGTCTCCCTCACGGATCGACGCTAGCTCCAGCAATGAAAACGGTACGCTTACAGACAAAATGCATACTCCCATAACGCCGGCACTATGAATGGTGTTAAACCCGAAGATTCACGTCAACAAAGTAACCTACACGATTCAGGCCGTATAGCCGCACCACGGGCTCATGCTAATGCGACCCGCGGTTTGATTTCCAGCGACAGGATGTACCGCTAGCACCAAGGAAAGATTGAAGTAGCCGCCCAAGAAATCCGCGCTCAACCAGCCCCATCGCGCGAATGCTCGCCGTCAGCGGATAGGAGACTCTGCTCCGAACGATAAGGCACCTCTTGGGCCGCTCCCGCCCCCTGAATACCAAAAAAGAACAACCGACAGCAATGGTCAGCAACGACCTCGGGGTCATCTTGTGAAGGCATATATTCAACAAAAAACTGGCGCATGTGGCGAGTTTCGTAGTGGTGCAACACCAAGCCCAGAAGCGACGTCACTAGCATGTGGGTATCGAAAGCCTGGGTTACTCGGCCAACGCTTCGCACCATCGCCTCGTACTGTTTACCAAACAATAGATCCACCAGCATCTTCAGACGTTCGCTGTTACCTTCCAGCTGCTCTCGCTTCACCAGCCGAAAAAAATGCTGATCCTTAGCTATGTAAAACGCGAACTCTCGAATGAACTCACCGAGCTGGCTCTGGGGTGTTCCTTCAATGGATACCAATGCTGAAAAATGCGCAGCCTGCTCTGCGTAGGCGAAACGCAGTACCTGCTCATACAAATCTTCTTTGTGGACAAAATGGTGGTAAAGCGTCGCTGGATTGATGCCAACCTCTTGCGCAATGCGTCGCATTGATACGCCGTTGAAGCCGGTCTCTGCGAACAACTCTAACGCTTTTTCAAGAATTACGGTGCGTGTACTTCCAGCCGGGCTATCAACCGGCACTGCGGATCGATCTGTCATCAGGCAAAACTCCCTGTAGCTGCAAAAGTGCAGGCCTCACCCAGATGCTGCACCACTCCAGTGCCCCCGTCAAACGTTTGTTTGATTTTGGTGCACCAATGACGTTCCCACGATTTCTCGGCAAACGCTAACTGTGTTGCTACCCGATTGTTTTATAAGTCTATTTTTTAGAAACAACAACAATTGGCACGCCTATCGCATTCCCAAACAAACGTTTGGTTGATCCTTATAATGCCCGCGGTGGCCTAGTTCATAGTATGGAGTTCACAAAATGCAAAAAACGCCCATAGTCGCTACAGGTCACCCTCTAAGGTTCGCAATGGTGCCCCTCCTTTGTGCCGTGACCACTAGCGCCCTCATTGCCCCCTCGATTGTCCACGCCGCAGACATTCGTACCTCCGGTTATCTGCGACAGCACCTCGCCACTAATCTCAACGACGTGCCGGAAACTCAAGAAGACGATAAGTACGACCTGGCTATGGCTAGAACCACCTTACTGCTGCAAGTCGATGCCGATTTGGGCTGGGCCTATGGGGTCGCAATAGGCCGCTTGACCCGCGAATACATGACCAACTACCTCGATCGCTTGGAAGACCTCACTGCAGTAACTGGATCAATGAATACCCCCCCTCTACCTCGCTCAGACTTTGAAAACGACTACAGCGACGAAGAACTGCGCGAGGCCTACTTGGACATCCCAATGGGCTCGCAGTTTTCAGCCCGCATCGGCAAACAGCAGGTGGTGTGGGGGGAAACCGATTTCTTCCAGGCAATGGATGTAATTCACGGCTACGACCAGACCTGGCGCGCTTTTCTGGAACCGGAGAACGAGGAGTGGCGCAAGCCACTATGGTTGGCCAACCTGCAATACTTTTCGGTCAATTCGGACAATTCTTTACAACTTGTGCTGCGGCCTGGGATCGATGATGACGACGCCATGGGCAACAGCCTGGATACCTTCGGTGGGCGTTGGAGCCTCAATGGCAGCCGCGGATTCAATACCGCGGGGCTGATTCCGGTGAACTACGATCACTCCAAGGCGGATGCAGATGATCCCTCGTACGGCATTCGCTGGTCGGGCACAGCCTTAGGTGTCAGCTATACCCTCAACTATTACCACACCTTGAGCCAGGACCCTGTGGTGAACTTCGCGGACCTCAGTGGTGGCTTCAACCCGGCGTTTCAGGCTTATGGCGACGCCCCGGAGAATGGATTTGCCGAGTTTATCTACCCAGAGATAGACATCTTCGGTGCCACCCTCAATGGCTACCTGGAAAACATCAATGCCACGTTCCGTGCGGAACTGGCCTATACACCAGACAAACCTTACAACTTTGGTTTCGCCAACACCCCGTCTGCCGGAGGCAATGGCATCATTGAAAAAGACACTCTGCGCTCAATGATCGGCCTGGACAAACCCCTACGCACCCAGAGTTGGCTCGGCACCAGCGCGCCCACGTCGATCAGCCTGCAGCTGTTCGACACCTGGATTATCGATCACAAAGACAGCGAACAAGTGGTGGATTTCGGCTCTCCCAAAAAGGAGCACTCCAGCATCCTGACCGCTCTGATAATGATGCCATTTCGGCATGATTCGGTGAACCTCTCCTTCGCAGCGATCTACGACCTAGCATACGACGGCACCATCCTCGTACCCGGTGTAAGCCTGTCGTTCGGAGATCACTGGCGGCTGATGTTCGAAGCCGATTTCTTCAACGGTGGGCGCTACAAAAGCGACCCCACGGATCCACAGGGTCAAAGCTTGATCGGCGCGTTTCACAACAGCGACCAAGCCATGGCACGTATCACCTACCAGTTCTGAATCTAAACCCAACCCCCGCTGCCCAGCGGTATGACAACGGTAGACAGGAGCACACAATGATTTATCAATTTCTTCGCGCACTGCGCAATGCTCAGGCCGCTCTGATCCTCTCACTGGGGATAACCGCTCTGCCAGCACTGGCAGAGGAGGTTCCAACCGGGTTTGTGCTGTCGGCGCAGAACCTTGACGAGCACCTGGACGATCATTATCAGGGCACCCCACTCAAGGAGCTGCTAACCGAACACCTCATTATGCGTATTCGCGAACACGGATTGCGCATAAAGCTCGCGCCGGCAAGGCCGATGCAGCCCGACTCCCGCTATATTGCTGCCACAAAAACCTACGCGCCAAAAGTGGGCTTCGATACCCAAACCAAGACCCCAACAGGTTACGTTGCGGGCATTCCGTTTCCAAAACTGGATCTGGCAGACCCACACGCTGGCTGGAAGCTCGCATGGAATTTGTTTTATGCGATTCCCACCAATGCCGACAACAGTGCAGTGGGCGGCCCCATCACCATCGCTGGCTTCGATAAAGGGATAGTTCGCCAGTTTGTGGGTGACAACTACAAGTTCCGCATGGTTGGGCGCTACACCGATGAGCAGCCCGGACACCGTGGCGATGGCACCATCAAGCAAAAGTCCGTGGTGGCACTGAGCGCACCCTATGATCTGGCTGGTCTCGGTGTGTACACCGTGCAGTCTGCGCAGGGGAAGGCAGACGAAGCCTACGTTTACGTCAAGTCCATCCGACGCATCAAACGCACCGCAGGCGCCGCCGTCTGGATGGATAACCAACCGCAGATGGACATGCTCAATGACGACAACAATGGGATAGACAGTTACCCCTTGTGGTATTCCGATTTCCGCATACTGGGCAAACGCACCATCCTCGCGGTTTCCTACCTCGAGCCCATGATGACCAAGCACTACGAAGACTTGATCGAGCAGTCTGCGCCCTGGATCAACCCAAACCCCGAACATGTGGTCTGGCGTCCCACCGAAGTCTTCGTACTGGAAGGCACCCCGCCTTCAGAGCACCCCTACGGCCGAAAAATTCTCTATGTCGGCACTGACTACCCGCAGCCCTACGCCGGTGAGTTCTACGACAAGAACGACGAACTGTGGCGCATGTGGCGGCTGTGGATCACCCAGTCGACAACACCGGATGGCTACACCATTCCCTCCGCCAACTACGTACAAGCCATCGACCTGAAAGCCCAACGCGCCACGTTCATCGACGGCACCGGCATCATGGTGCAGAACGACCCTCAGTTCAAAGAGGAAATGCTCTCTCCACGGATCATGCAACGACTGGCCACCGGCAAGCAGGGCCTTTACTGAGCAAGCCACCGCACTGGGTCAATCGGTCACACACCCAAGGGAGTCATGACATGAACGCATCCATATCCAACAACAGGCCGGCCGCAACAGGCCATAGCAGTTACGCGCCCTATATCAAGGCCCGCTGGGGGCTCAAAAACCATTGGTTTCCGGCGCTATTCAGCGAAGAGCTTAAAGAGGGTGAGTTCGATGCAACCACTCTCTGTGGTGAACCCATTTTGCTGCGCCGCGAGGCGGGCCAGGTACACGCGCTGGAGGACCGCTGTTGCCACCGCGGCGTGCCGCTGTCAAAAAAACCTTACTGCTTCAAGGAAGGCACGGTCACCTGCTGGTACCACGGCTACACCTACGGGCTCGGTGACGGCGAGCTGAAAACCATCATCGGCAGCCCTGATGACCCGTTGATTGGCAATGCCAGCATCAAAACTTATCCGGTCACTGAGGCGGCAGGCATGATCTTCGTGTTCGTCGGAGACGCCGACTTTGGCGAGCCCCCACCACTTTCCCACGACTTGCCCCCGCAGCTACGCGCAGCCGGAGAAGATCACTACTGCGCCCACCTGCTTAACCCCAATACCACCGTACGTGGCATCCGTCGCCAAGGTGCCGCTAACTGGCGCCTGGCCTCCGAGAATGGTTTTGATCCGGGGCATGTCCTGGTACATCAGGATTCTCCCTGGGTGTACGCCCAGGACTGGGCTCTGCCACTTGGTTTTCGACCAGTAACCGAACACGCGACCACCACCTTTGTTGAGAACAACGCACCGCGCGGCATCCTTAATGAGTATGTGCCTGGCGCCGATGGCGTCGCCCACTACGAGCCGGTGATGCACAACGAAATGCTCGACGTCTCAGCATTTGGGGGGCAAAACGTTCCCGCAGGGCTGCGTACCTCCATGTGGCTTCCCGGCGTCTTGCTGGTAGAGAACGCGCCCTACCCAGGCATGTCCATGTACGAGATGTATGTGCCCATTGATGACCAGACCTACCAGTACTGGGAGCTCATCGCCTGCGAAACGCCAACCCCCGAAGACGAGACAGCCTTCGTCGACCAGTACGAAAACTACCTCAAAAAAGCCATGTTTAATGATTTTAACGACCAGGACCTGGTTGCCCGTGACGCCATGCAACCGTTCTACGCGCAGGATGCCGGCTGGTCCGCTGAGCAATTGTGCTCACTCGACGCCGTCATCATTGGCTGGAGAAAGCTGGTGGCAGGCTACGCGCGTGGCATCCAAAGCCCGCCCAAGGAGCTCTCTCGACCACGTAAATCACGCACCCTATAACACAACATCACAGTGACAACCATCACGTTCATACCCCAGGAGTACATGCTATGAGCACACCCGACCCAACCCAATCCCAAGTCACCCCTCCAGCCCAAGGCGCAACCGCTGCCAAGAGCTACCAGCCCTATGTCGATGCCAAGTGGGGATTGAAGAACCACTGGTATCCGGCACTGTTTAGCCACGAGCTGGAAGAAGGCGCTTTCGGTTCCACCAAAATCTGCGGCGAACCCATTCTGCTACGACGAGAGAATAACCAGCTCTACGCACTCGAAGACCGCTGCTGCCACCGTGGTGTGCCGCTGTCGAAAAAACCCTACTGCTTTAAAGAAGGGATGGTTACCTGCTGGTACCACGGCTACACCTACGGCTTGAACGATGGCGAGCTCAAGACCATTCTCGCCGCACCCGATGACCCTCTGATCGGCAACGCATCGATCAAAACCTACCCGATCGTAGAGAAATACTCGATCATCTGGGTGTTTGTCGGCGATGCAGACTATGCGCCCATTCCACCGCTGGAATCCGACCTGCCACCACAAGAGTCCAAGGACTACGCCCACTACAGCCCTAACCTCACCGATGATGACGCCATCGTTCTCGGTATTCGCCGCAAAGGCGAATCCAACTGGCGCCTAGCGGTCGAGAACGGTTTCGATCCCGGGCATGTACTCATCCACTGGAAATCACCGCTCGTCTATGCCCACGACATGGCGATACCGCTGGGATTCAAACCCACCTCAGACGGTGCCGTCAAAGCATTCGAAGACCCCGATGGCCCCAAGGGCATGATGAACATGTACCCGCCCGATGCCGACGGCCACTCCCACTACGAACCCATTTTCGAGAACACCATGCTCAACGTGCGGGCTTCCGGCGGGACCCCAGCACTCGGACTACGCACCTCCATGTGGCTGCCCGGCGTGCTCAAAGTGGAAAACTTTCCATTTCCGGGGATCACCGCCCACGAAATGTACGTTCCCATTGATGACAAAAGTTACGAGTACTGGGAGCTATTGGTCAAAACCGCACCGACCAAAACCGAGCGCGATGAATTTACCGACCAATACGAAAACTACCTGCGTGACGCCGTCTTTCACGATTTCAACGACGACGATCTGTGGGCGCGGGATTCAATGCAGCCGTTTTATGAAAACGATGTCGGCTTCGCTGAAGAAAAGCTCTGCGCGATGGATGCCGTAATTGTGGCCTGGAGAAAGCTAGTGGCCCGTCATGCACGAGGTATTCAAACACCCCCCATGGAGCTTGGGACCAAGCGACGGAGATAAAAGATGACGAACCCCCAAGTGCTGATCCAGTTCGCCGACGACACCACCCGGCGCATCGAAGTAGCGCCAGACCAGACGGTGCTGCAGGCTGCGCTTGACGCCGGACTGCAACTGTTTCACCAGTGCAAAACCGGCAGTTGTGGTTCCTGCGTCGGCACCGTAGAGAACGGTGTGGTGCGCATGCGCAGCGACACCAGCATTGCACTGCTTCCCCGCGAGATCGAGCAGCGCAAGGTACTCACCTGCCTGGCGCAGCCAGAAAATGATGCGCATATCCGCATGGACTACGGGTTCAATGAGCTACAGCGGTATCGACCCCAGCGCTTCCGCGCTTGGGTCGAAGACATTCATCGGCTCAATGACTCGGTGGTTGAGCTGACCCTGGAGGTCGACGAAGCCGAACGCGATGCTCAGTTTCTTCCGGGGATGTACTACCTGTTGCGGGTGCCCAACACCGACATTTGGCGGCCCTATTCCATGAGCTCGACCGTGGAGCAGCTGCCATCCATGCGCTTTCTGATTCGGCTGCTCGACGACGGCGCGATGTCGACCTACCTGGAGAAAGAATGCGCCATTGATGCGGAGTTGGAGATCGACGGCCCCCATGGTGCATTCAAAATGCAGCAGCCGCCGCAAGGCCCCGTGGTGCTGATCGCCGGAGGCACTGGCCTCGCGCCGGTGCTGTCGATCCTCGACACTCTTGCGGAAATGCGCTGGCGGGCGCACCCCATCCACTTGCATTTCGGGGTGAACCGGCTAAGCGAGCTGTTTTATCTCGACGAACTAGCCGCGCGACTTGAATGGCTACCCAATCTGAATCTGCGGGTCACGCTAGTAGAGCCCCACACCGATTGGCAAGGCGCGCTGGGGTACGCCACCGAGGGGGTGCCCGATGCGGCATTGGGACCCGACACCGAGGTCTTTCTATGTGGCCCGCCGCCGATGGTAGACGCCGCCGTCAGCTCGCTCGAAGCACGCGGCATTCCCCCTGCCCACATTCATTTCGAATCCTTCATTCCAGCCCAGGAGGGCATATAACCCATGAGCCAACAACAGCCACCAGCCCCCGTCGAGGGGTATCAAGACATGGTGCACGCCGCCGAATCCCAATTCGATCGCGAGCAATTCAAACAGCTCCTCATGGACATGGTTAACATCCCAAGCCCCACCGGGGAAGAAGCCGAGCTGGCCCGCTACATGGCCGACCATATGACGGCCAACGGCCTCCAGGGGCAAACCCAATACTTGGACGACCAACAGGCGAATGCCATTGGGAAACTGCCCTCTCGCAGCAAACAAGGGCCGGAACTTCTACTGTATGCCTCCTTTGATACCCACCTCGGTGGCTCCGACGAAGAGGAGCGCTGGGCAGGACAGCCCTTGCCCAGCATGCTGCGCCCACAAGCCCGCCTTGAAGGCGATGAGATCAGCGGGCTCGGTGCAGAAAACCCCAAAGCCTACGCCGCCTGTGTGACCACCGCCGCCACCTGCATCGCCAAGGCGGGCTTGGAATTACCCGGCGAACTCACCGTCGGGTTGGGCGCGGGCGGCATGACCGCGCTGTCCAGACCGGGATTCAGTCGCCGCAATATCGGCCACGGCGCCGGGGTTATGTTTATGTTGCAGCGTGGCTATCGGCCTGACTACTGCGTCATGTGCAAACCGGTGTACGCGGTCGCCTGGGAAGAGGTCGGTATTTGCAACTTCACCATCCGTGTCAAAGGCGCCATGGGCTACGTTGGCGTGCGCCATATGATGCCGCAGGATCAAAACCCCTTCCCACAGGTGGCCAAGGTCATCGAAGCCCTTGAAGCCTGGTTTCCCACCTACACTGCCCGGCACACGTCAGGGCTGGTCGCCCCCCAGGGAGGCATTTCCGCCATTGAGGGTGGATGGCCACACAAGCCCATCATCACCACCGCCGATGTGGTATTGCACGTGGATATCAGACCCAGCCCCCGCACCGATCCGGTACAAGTAAAACGCGAATTACAAGCCATGTTGACCGAGCTATCTCAGCAACACCCCGACGTGGTCACAGAGCTTGAGGCAACCCTTGCGATTCCCGGGGCCACCACTTCGCCGGATAACTGGATCATTCAATCGATGATCCGAGCCTGGGAAGACGTGGAGCAAACCCCGCACGAACCCTTCCTGAATATGAGTGGTTACACCGATCTGTCGGTCATCCGCCAATGGGGCGTTCCGGCAGCTCGCCTGGGCGTGCCCTTCCGCCATCAGGAGCCGGACCCGGAAGATAGCTTGCCGATGAATCGGGTACACCTGGACGATTGCTACCGCTTGATTCAGGTGCTGATCCGTAGCGCCATCGACACCTGTAGCCGCCCCATCGAAATCACCCAGCAGTACCAATAGTTACTCGTATCCACACTCCAACTCTTCAGCAGGAGTCACGCATGGAACCACTTGAACTTGAGGACCAATTTGTTACTACCGAAGCCGGCTACCAGCTGCACTACCAAAGCGCGGGTACTGGCGAGCCGCTGATTTTCCTCCACGGTGGTGGCCCCGGAGCCACCAGCTTCGGCAACTTCTACTACAACGCACCGGCGTTCCTGGAACAGTACCAGTGTTTCTTCTACAACATGCCCGGCTACGGCCAATCCAGCAAGTTAGTGGTTGAGGCGCCGATGTACAGCTTCCACGCCAGCATGCTCGCTGAATTCATGGACCTGGTCGGCATCCCGCGAGCGCACCTGGTCTGTCAGTCCTTCGGCGGCTGTGCGGCCATCAAACTGGCGATCGACCACCCTGAGCGCGTCAATAAACTGGTATTGATGGGCGCCCAGCCGATGTTTGGCGGGGTTATTGATCCATTGAAACTGATGAGCAAACACGCCGCCAACATTATCCTGGACTACTACGGGGGCGAAGGCCCGACCCCGGAAAAAATGCGACGCTTACTGGCCGATTACGAAATGCACGATGACAGCAAGCTCACTGACTGGACGGTGAACGATCGCTTTGCCAACAGCACAGACCCGGAACTGCTTGAAGTCGCACGTACTCCAGGTTTCATGGGACAGCCCGAATCGCTGCTCGGTGACTTGCACCGCAATGTTGTACCCACCCTTTGCTTGTGGGGTCTGCACGACTGGTTTGGCGGCCCGGACGTGCCCCTGATGTTTCTCAACCAGTTTGCAAACGCTCAGTTGTTTATCGAAGGACAGGGCGCCCACCACTGGCAAACCGAACTACCCGAGCGCTTCAATCGCGTTGTGCTCAGCTACCTGAGTGAATAGACCATGACCTCCCGAACCCAACGCCTAATCGAGTTATGCGTGTCCTTGGGGCTGACTGGCGGGTTACTCGCCGTTGCTGCCTTTTATCAACCCAAAGTGGCTCCTCCGCCCATCAGCCAGCCCGCGCAAGTGCCAACCGATCGCTACTACGGCATCACCGCTGTCCAGGGCAACACCTGGGTGGTGGGCGACGGCGGCAAGGTGCTGCACTCCATCGACGGAGGTGACAACTGGACAGTGCAACGCGGCTATGGGCACCCCGACTTGCAGGCGGTGGCGGCATGGGATGCCAAGCAAATCATTGCCGTTGGCAATGACAACCACATCATCCGCAGCGAGGATGGCGGCCTAAACTGGTCATCCGTAAGGGAGGTTCCAAAGTCTCAGTGGAACAACAAGCTACTGCAAGTCCACCTGGATGCTAGCGGCACGGCCTGGGCCGTGGGCGCCGGTGGTGCCATTTTGCGTAGTGCTGACGTTGGCAAGCACTGGGAAGCCATGGTGGAGATGGAAGATATCACCTGGCATGGGGTAAGCAGCTGTGATCACGGCAGGCAGCTCATGGTCGTCGGTGAGTTCGGTCAGATTCTCTCCTCCATCGACGCTGGAACCACCTGGGTGACGATGCCGAGCGCCACAGATATCACCCTTACCTCGATTGGCTTGGACAACGCATGCCAAGGCCTGGCGGTTGGTTTACAGGGAACGGTGCTACGTCTATTCAACGGTCGCTGGCAACCTTTTGAACTGCCTGGGATGCAGGATGCGACGGCTTCTCTCCACTGGTTCGCCGTTGCCACAGCGGACAACCGCTGGTGGATCACCGGCGAGCACGGCGCGCTCATACAAATTGACTTACCCGAGCCCACCACAGGCCTAGCGCAAACCCAACGGCTTGAAACCGGATCGAGCGCAGCCTGGTTCACTGACATACAAGCGGCGGGCGACAAGCTACTGGTGGTTGGAGACGCCATCGTTAGCGCGATCCCAGACACCTCCTCTCTGATATCACGGCGATAGCCAAACTACTTGGGAAAACCGACTATGATAAACGCATTCGCGCAATGGAGCATTCGTCACCGCCGCATCCTAATGGCATTGACCGTGTTGATGACCATCGGTTTCCTGTGGAGCGCTACACGCCTGGAAATTGGCACCGAGTTCTCGGACCTGCAGCCAAGCGGTCACTCTTACATCGACACCAACAATCGATTCAAAGCAGGCTTCGGCAGTGAAAACCTGGTCAGCATTATGCTCGAGGTCAACGAAGGAGACCTGTTCGAACCCGATGTGCTCGCGGCCATAAAAGGGATTACCGACGGGCTGCGCAAGATACCAGGGGTGAACCCCCTGCAAATCACCTCCCTGGCCTCAAAGAAGCTGAAATCCATTCGCGCCTCCACCTATGGCATCGAGTCACAGCCCCTGATGTGGCCTGACCTGCCCTCCACGCCGCGGGAGATCGCCGAGTTACGTAGCCAGGTTATTGGCAACCCACTGGTGCATGGACGTTATGTCTCGCGGGATTTAACGGCGGCGCTGATCACCGTCGACTTCTTCGATCACTTAATCGATACCGAATCGCTGGCCAACGACGTGCAGCAACTCACCGAGCCCTACCGCTCCCCAACGCTGCAGGTGCGCGTGGTGGGAGAGCCCGTGATCAATAGCCTGGTGCTGCAGAAACTGCCCGAAACCATGCGTATTTCGTTGGCGATTGTAGGCGCGGTGGCGGTGCTGCTGTTGCTGGCAATGCGCACCTACCGGGGCATGTTATTGCCCCTTACCGCAGCCCTCGTGTCCGGCATTTGGGCGCTTGGCATTGTGTCGCTCCTGGGTTTCAGTTTGAACCCATTAGCCATCGTGATCAGCTTTGTAGTCTCTGCCCGAGCACTCTCTCACGCGGTGCAATTCACCTCTGCCTTCGAACAGGAACGACTGGCAGGCAATCTGGAACCAGAGTCCGCTGCAGTCGCCGTACTTTCCAAACTGTTTCGCCCCGGTATGCTGGGTCTTGCTACCGATGCGGGGGCAATTCTGGTGGTTGCCGCCACCCCCATCCCCTTCTTGCAGAAGGTGGCGCTCATCGGCACCATCTGGATCGGCGTCATGTTGTTTTGTGTTCTAACGCTGGTTCCCTTACTGCTGTCCTGGGTCAACGCTCCGGTGGAGCGGGCACGAGTACGCGTCTATAACCGGGATACCAACGCGCTCATGGAGCGTGGCTTGAGCCGAATCGCCGATATGGTCAACCACCGCCGTGGCCCCGCAGTCGTGTTAGGTGCTTGCGTGTTACTAATGCTGGCCACCGCTTACTATGCTCAGGGCATTCAAATCGGGGATGCAAGCCCAGGCTCGACAGTATTTTGGCAGGACTCGGAATACAACCAGGATGCAGCAGCGATTACCCAGCGCTTCCTCGGCGCAGACCACCTGTTCGTCGCGGTGGCAGGCGATGAGCCCGACACGCTCAAGCAACCGGCAGTGTTGCAACACATGTCGGATTTTCAGCGGGAGATAGGCCTCTTTCCGGAAGTCGCCGCAAATGTCTCAATCGCTGATATCGTGCGCCAGGTGAACGTCAGCCTGCATGAAGGCAATCCAAGGTTCGCAGACATTGGCAAAGTGCCAGAGATCAACAGTGAGTTGATCTACACCTATCTCGCCAGCTCCGACCCCGGTGACATCGAGCGCTACGCCGACACCGATTACAGTAACGGTGCCATCCATCTTCTGCTGACAGACAAACGCGGCGACACCATTCGCAACACTATCGCTAGGCTGGAAGACTACATCACCGATCACCCTCTGGAGGGCGCGCAATATCAGCTTGCCGGAGGCGTGGTGGGGGTCATTGCTGCGGTGAATCAGGTCATCCTGTCGACTCAAGTACAAAGCATCGCCCTCGCCCTGTTGGTGCTCTTCCTATTCTGTGCCCTCGCCTACCGCTCACCTCAAGCGGGCTTGTTTTTTCTACCCCTTGTGTTGATATCCAACCTCAGCACCTTCGCATTCATGGCTCATTACGGCATTGGCCTCAATATCAACACGCTGCCAGTGGCAGCACTCGGCATCGGGCTCGGCGTAGACTACGGATTTTACATCGTCGACCGTGTGCGCGAACGGTATCTGGTGTCTGGTGATCTGCGCGACAGTGTCCGATTCGCCCTCGCTACCGCGGGCCGCGGAGTGCTGATTACCGCGGCGACCATGATCACCAGCATGCTGTTCTGGTTTGCTTTTTCTTCCTTGCGATTCCAAGCGGAAATGGGGTTGTTAATCGCGCTGTGGATGGCCGTGTCTGCGCTCACCGCCTTGGTGTTAATCCCGGCGTTGATCCTGATGTTCAAACCGAGATTTATCGTCATGCAGCCCCCCATCGAGGCCAAGAGCACGTCCCCCACAGACACAGCGGGAAGCGCCACGTTTGGGAGCAATAAAACGGTGATGTGTAACCCAAAGACGAGTTAGAGCCGGTGTCTTTATTCATCAGAGCCACTCGGTTTCAACTAAGCAGTAGCGGTCTAATGAATCAGGACACCAACGACACTATAAAAAGGGCAAACAAAGGAGGGCACTTTACTGTCGGTGAGCATTCAGATATTCAGAGGGGGCAAGCATTTCCCAGCGTTTGAATGCTTTACGGAAATTGGCGATGTCGGAGTAACCCAGGGCAAACGAAATCTCCTGAATGGACATCTGGCCACTTTCCAGATACTGAATGGCAAGTTGATGACGAACCCCCTCTAGCACTGCCCGATAAGAGGTTCCTTCATCAACCAGCCGACGGTGTAGGGTTCTTGGGGTGATATGAAAACGCCGAGCAGTCATCTCGAGGGAAGGGAAACCATGACGGCTCTGCAACATTAGCCGACGCACCCGGGCCGACCAAGTCTGCTCGGTAGATAGCTGATCAAGCTCCTGTTGGCACACTTTCAGGGCTTCCTGAAAACTGATCTTATTGGCCATTTTAAGAGGAGTGTCGATGGCCGCTAACGGAAGGGTAAAACCAGCCAGATCCCGGTTATAAGCAACGGGGCAGCGAAACACACTTTCGGCCAGCCTTTCATCACCGTCAAAAGGAAAGGTAACTTCGCGGATTTCACTCGTGCCCATGGTGGTGAAATCCAGAACGTTGCGAATCGCCAAAACAGTGGCCTCTATTATCGAGCGCCGAACATCTTCCAGGGGGCGGTTCTCAAAAAAATCAAGCCTAAACTCCCCGTCTCGTTCAGAAGTTCCCACGGTGAGCAGGTCGGTTCGAAGAACCAGATAGTGCTGCAATAAATCAACAAGTTGCCGCACAGATCCGCTACTCAGTGCAGCATAGCCAACAATACCGTGAGTATTGATGAGCAACCGCTCTCCAACCATCAGCCCTAAGGTCTTGTCATTGCTAAAACGGCCTGCATCCAACACCAATTGCCGGAAAGTAAGCCAAGGCATCGTAATCTGGGGTTTTACGAATTTGTCGGGATTGATCCCAAGATGCTCCAACCAAGCGGCGGTAGGCACGCCCAAGTCTTCAGCGATTGAATCGTTCAATGTAAGCGTTGTGTTGGCTTCCCAGGCTGGACTAAATCAGCGTTATCCGCTTTTCCGTTGCCCACTCTACCAAGGCCCGTGGTATGTACTCCGGGCCGTTATCACAGCAAAGGGCAGCGGGCTTACCGCGCCATTCAATGGCCGGGGCAAGGGGCCATATTAACCAAACCGACGGTAGCGACAAGTCGGCCTCAATACCCAATCCCTCGAGGTTGTAGTCGTCGATCACATTGACGGTTCAGGGCCATGGTCACATTGAGCTCACCGGGGTAACCTCACTTGATGCGATAGACCTCGCAGGCCAGCCTAATACTAATGCCGTGCTTGGCAACGCCAAAATGTCCTTACAGCTTTCCCTCAAGCGATCACTGAAGAATCACGGAATTCATCCTATCCTGAAACGGTGAAAGTAAAATTCTCGGCTCAAATCTCGTTTATTTATCGGCGAAATAACAACCAATAAAGTGTCATTATTTTACCCAGGCTAAACATACGCCGCTTCAATGAGTCGAAAAATTGGCGGCATTATAGTTACAGATGCCCCGTCTTTACGTAAATCAAAGCCCCCTCTTCTTTGGTGAAGGGACTATGCCGGCTTAGATGAGGGCTACGTAGCCATGAGCCTTTAGGATAGCGTCCATGCTCATCATGGAAAGTACCCTCTAACACAAAAATTTCTTCTCCACCCCAATGCTGATGAGCAGTAAATTGTGTGTTTGGCGCCCACTTCACCAAAGCGACGCGTTCACTTTCAAATTCATGCAATGGCATCACTTTTAGGCCACCGACTAGCCCCTGAAACCATGGTTGCGTTTGAGTATCGATCACCTTTTGCTCTGTATCTTTTTCGTCGAACTGCTGCAATTTAACGAAAATAGTCGCCCCCTCCTTACCGATTTTAGGGGTGTGTGATGAGCCAATAGGGTTGCGTACATAACTGCCTTTGCCATAGCGTTGATGCTCATCAGAGAACACGCCTTCAAGCACAAAAAACTCTTCTCCACCGGAATGAATATGTGGCGAGAACTCACTAAAAGGCTCATAGCGAACGATCGATGTGGCACGTGCAGTTTCGCCACCCACCCTATCGAGCATCATTCGTTGCACACCCGGCATCGGGGATTCAACCCAGTGATAGTCACCAGGTTGAACCACGATGCGTTGTGAAAAATCTGCATTTATTCGTATCGTCATGTTGCGCGCCTAACCTATTTTTTAGTTCCTACCCGCCATAACGCCCCCATCTACATCCCAAATAGCGCCAGTTACCCAGCTGGATCCAGAATTTAAGAGAAACATAATGCTATTCGCAATATCATCGGGTGACCCTATTCGACCGATCGGATGAAAGTCATTAAATCCTGCTAAGGCATCATCCATTTCCGCGGGGTCAATAAATGCTTCATAAATGGGCGTTTTTACCACCGCAGGAGAGACGGCGTTAACTCTAATGTTGTATTCAGCGAGTTCCATTGCCATATGTTGCGTTAAAGCATGCAAACCAGCTTTAGCCATTGAGTACGCAGAAGAAGGTGTTGCTTTAATCGCTTGCTTAGCCCACATAGAACCAACATTCACAACAGCCCCACCACCGTTATCGATCATGTTCCTTGTGACGGATTGACTGATAAAAAACATAGCGCGGTTTATTACAGAATAAGTATCATAGTCATCTACTGTGTGCTCAACAAATGGCTTAGGGTTAAAATATCCCGCAGCGTTTACAAGGTATTTTATGTGCCGGTCTTCGTTGTTTATTTTTTTATTAACGGCATCTACATCACTTTGATCATAGAGATTAGCCTTTATTGTTTCTACCGCATCGCTATTAGCAATGGTCTCAAGCTCTGCTTTAGCCGCTTTCAGCTTCGCCTCATTTCTTCCCAAAATTACCGTCTTGATACCCTGAGCGACTAATTGCTTTGCGGTTGCCAGGCCTATGCCACTGGATCCACCAATAATCAAAGCAATACTAGAATTTTTCATGTCATATCTCCTAGAGGTGTTATTTCATAGAGACAATTTAGACAATCATTGAGACAATAAGAAAGTAAGCACCTTTGGGTAAGGTAGGCACTTTTGGGTATATCTTCATGAAAGATAAAGAAAAAAAATTCTCAAGAACAGAGGCTCCACACAAAAGCGCCCAGATGGTTGAGGCAATCTATGGCTGCAAATGGTCTCTTACCGTATACCAATTACTTGCCAGAGGTATTAATAGGCCGGGAGAAATGGTCCGTAGCGTTGAAGGCTTAACGACAAAGGTGCTTAATCAGTGCTTAAAAAGAAATATAGAGTTCGGCATTCTTGAGCGCGTTTCTTATAACGAAGTACCTCCTAGAGTTGAGTACAAGGTTACTGTATTTGGCGAAAAGTTCATGGGGATTTTAGATGAACTTGAAAAGCTACAGCGTGCAATTGAAAAACAAATATAACTGAGCAATCGAAGGTCGCTAATTCGAATATCCACAACACCCTGTTTGCGCACCACCCTAGTTTAGGGTTGCCGCGCTTCACCCATTCACCCTACCTTTTCCCTGCGCCCTGTGGTTCACTGCCGGCATCACGCTTCTGAACACGGTACGCTATGCCTACACTCAAATGCCCTAGTTGCGAGCAAGCCCTTCGCCTTTCCGATAACAGCTGGCGCTGCGATAACGGTCACCAGTTTGACCGCGCCAAACGTGGCTACACCAATCTGTTACTAGCACAGCAACGCCGCTCCCGTTCTCCTGGGGACGACAAAGCCATGGTGCAGGCGCGCACGTCATTTCTTGAATTGGGCCGTTATCAGCCGCTAGCAGACGCCCTGCTGGCCCACCTGCCAGATGAAGAGCCCGCTTGGCTAGATATTGGCTGCGGTGAAGGCTGGTACAGCGATCAGTTTGCCCAGCGACTAGGGGCAGTGAATGGTGTGGGCGTGGATATTTCCAAGTTCGCCGTGGATGCCGCCGCTAAGCGTAACAAGCGAGTCACTTGGCTGGTGGCGAGCGGCGCTCGCCTGCCTCTGTTTGATGCCAGCCAGCAACGAGTGTTTGTACTGTTCACTCGCCTGTTTGTGGATGATATCGCCCGGGTGCTGCAACCTGGCGGGGAGTTAATGGTTGTGGGCACCGGTGAAACGCACCTGCTACCGTTACGCGAAGCCCTCTATGACGATGTGCGCCAGAGTGGCTTTGATGCGAGCAAGTTTCTAGATAATCGCTTTGAGCTACTTTCCAGCGAGACCCTGCATTGCGAGTGGATACCCGAGTCAGAAGAAGAACTGCGCAACTTGCTCGCTATGACGCCTCACCATTGGCGCGCACGGCCCGAAGCTAAGGCTGGCATTGGCACCCTCGCGGGCAAGCCCATGAACGGGCATTTTGTGATTCAACGCTGGCGGCGTGTGGCGTAGTCGCTCTCGTATTCGATAAAGTGAGGTGTCCGATTACGCCTTTGGGGCTAACGAGAAATACCTCGCTCCTTCTTCGTTTCAGCTGTTAGCCTTCCCAACCACTCTCCTCAGATAACCCAGCAAATCATCCGCATTGCTCACCGGTGCCCGGTACGCTAAATGCCCATCCGGCCGCATCAACCAAAGCCGGCCTTTATCGCCAAAGGCGCTAGCGAACTCGCCCTCATGGTCACGCCAGATACGGGTGGTGCCTTCACGGGGCACGTCATCATCGGCGGTGGCACGCGCCGCAATCACGGTCAGATGCACGCTTTCGCGATACTCTTGCCCGAGTCGCTCACTCAGCGCATACATCACCAGCCGCTCGTTATGCTCAGGACTCTCACTCAGCTGCAATAACAAATGATGCACGGGCTTACGCAGCAAGCCATGCAACTGATGCAGATGCCCGGTCCGCACGGATTTCAGCGCCGCATCCGGTAGCCGATCCCCCGGTAGCGGCCCTTGATGCCGCCAACCAACATCCGCTTCCGGGCCATAGGTAACCAGCGGCGAGTTGCGATAGTGCACATTCAACTGACTGGCAGTGCGCAACAAACGACTGGAGATATTACGACGGCTACCCGCCAGTTTCAGCAGCGAATCCCGGCTGCGTCGCAGCATCGGCAACTTCACCAATGAAGCCCGCGATAGCATGTCCACGCCGTACAACATTTTCTCCGCCACCGGGCGCCGTTCCTGCTCATAACTGTCTAGCAAAGCGCCCTGCCCAAATCCTTTCAGATAAAACGCCAGTTTCCAGCTCAGGTTGAAGGCATCAGCCAGGCCCGTATTCATCCCTTGTGCGCCCAGCGGGCTTTGCACATGGGCCGCATCCCCGGCCAGAAACACCCGGTTGCGGCGAAAATGCTGGGCCAGCCGGCGCTGCACGGAAAACTGGCTGAGCCAACGGGGTTCACCCAGATTCGGTGCCTCCCCCAGAATCGACGTGAGCCGTTCAGTGAAGAGAGCTAAACTTAACGGCAATGTCGGCGGCTCGCGACGGGCCATAATCAACCGCCAGCCCTGCGGCAGCGGCAATGCCAATAACAAGCCTTCTTCCTGCAGGAACCCGTGAGAGCGATCATTACTCCAAGGGGCCTCCCAGAGCACATCCGCCAACAGGAAATGTTCCTTATAATCCACGCCATTGAAACCAATGCCCAGCTGTTCCCGGACGATAGAACCCACACCATCGGCACCGACCAGCAATTCGCACTGCAGCTTCTGCACATCCGAACCCTGACGAATACGCGCCTCGACGCCGCGACCATCCTGACGAAAATCCAGCAGCTCCGCGCTGCGGATCAATTCCCCCCCCAGCATCCGGTAACGATCAATCAGCACGGTTTCCACCTCGGATTGCGGGCAACTGAGCACCCACGGGTATGGCGCTTTCAAAGTGGTGAGATCCAACTCCAAGAGAAAACCCTTATCGCCATACACTGATACCGCCTTGAGCCGCCTCGACACCTTACGAATCGACGGCAGCACCTCCAGCGCATCGAAAATCTCCAGCGTTCGAGCATGTAACCCCAAGGCGCGCGAATACGGCGATGGCGCATCCAGCCTGTCAATAATGCAACAATCAATGCCATGACGGCGCAAACCAATACCCAGCGCCAACCCAGTAGGGCCGGCACCAACAATCAATACCTGCGCTGTGCGGTTCTCGGTAACGGCGATGGTACACTCTCCTTATGTCACTCCCGGTTGGCATAAAGGCCCCGGGGCAATCCGGCTTGTTCGACGGCGCGCTTGGGCACACCCATGGGTAGCGCCTGCAACAGCCGCGCCAACACGGCAACGTTTGACCCGAGTTCATCATGGCACAACCTGCAACACCGACGGTGCGCAAAATTATCCACGTGGACTGCGACTGCTTCTATGCCGCCGTGGAAATGCGCGATGATCCTGCGTTGCGCGGCCGACCCGTGGCGGTAGGCGGCGACCCACACCGGCGCGGCGTGATTGCCACCTGCAATTACCCGGCCCGGCAATTTGGTGTGCATTCGGCCATGGCCTCATCCCAGGCTCTACGGCGCTGCCCAGAGCTGGTTATTGTGCCTCCGAATTTCGATAAATACCGCAAAGTTTCAACCCAGATTCATGATATTTTCCGTCGTTATACCAGTCTGATTGAACCCCTGTCCCTGGATGAAGCGTATCTAGATGTAAGCACCAGCGAACAATTCGAGAACAGCGCCACACGGATTGCTCAAGCATTACGCTTAGATGTTCGCCGGGAAGTGGGGATTACCGTCTCTGCCGGCGTCGGCCCTAATAAATTTCTGGCCAAGGTGGCCAGCGACTGGCGCAAACCCGACGGATTGTTCGTGATTCCTCCAGCCCAGGTTGAAGCCTTTGTGACAGCCCTGCCTGTTGGGAAAATTTCCGGGGTGGGCCGGGTCACTGGCGAGCGCATGAAAGGACTGAACCTGAAAACCTGTGGCGACCTGCAACAGCTGAGCCGTCTGGAATTAGGTCAACATTTCGGTAGTTTTGGAGAGCGCCTTTACCATCTGTGCCGGGGAGAAGACAGCCGCCCGATCCAGACAGGCCGGCGACGCAAGTCCGTTTCTGTGGAACGTACTTACGAAAAGGATCAGCCCACCCTCACCGACTGGCTGAGAGAGCTGGAGGGGCTGCTTGAAAAGTTAAAGGAGCGGTTTGCCAAGTTGGACCAGCATTACCTGATCAGCGGGCTAACCGCCAAAGTAAAGTATCAGGATTTTATCAGCATGAGCTGTGACAAGGCCGGCACCGACTTGGAGCCGGCCCATTTCGAAGCCTTGTTTTGCCAGTTATGGGAACGTCGGGAAGGCCCCGCCAGGCTACTGGGCATCGGTGCTCGACTACGCGACCTGAAAGCTCCCCAGCAACCAGATCTGTTCCCGGAAGAAAGGGACAAGGCTATGCACAACCAACGTAATAAGCTTTGAAGCCATTAAAAGTTCAAAACACGAACCAACCACACAGCCCTACAGAAAACAAAGCCTTCTGTATTAAGAGGCCTTCTGTATTAAGCGCTCATAAACTCAACGCGCAGCTCCCTACGCCCTTGGCTGGCAGCAAGGCCAAGCGTGTAGATAGGCGCCTCGTGTTGCGTCCTTAGTGCACCCGCAGACAAACCCTGTCATGCAAATCCGCCGGGATCAGCCCATCCATCAACTCTCGGCCACGACGCTGTACCGGCTCCATTTGCCCATCTAAATAGGCATCCAGCGTAGCGACACAATCGGCGCAATAGGTGACCGTAGCCGAGTCTGGGTGCTCGCAAGCCGCTCTAACGGCCTGTTCCAGTTGGTTCAAATATTTGAGCAACATGCTTTGCTCCTAAGTCTCACTCTCTACAAGGGCCTATTCAGCGGCCCTAGAAACTGATCAAGCCTGATTGATAATGACGACAATTCGATGACAACGGCTTGTCGTAGATCAATGTAACCGATCGTACTGCTTGTGTCGGGAAAGCTTTGCACACAGAGTTCTGAAAACCCGTATCAGCCTCGATATTTATATCCGACGCACGTGTCATCACGTCGTTCCCGGCCGAAATGTAAAAATCACAGCCTACCGACAAACGCAACCGCCCAGGTTTGCCCCTGGTTGAAACCGAGTTTCCCACCCCAACTACTCCTTTGTCACCCGGACTACGGTACTCTCTCGGGACTCTCAGAAAGAGACGCTCCAAAAGAACGCTATGTGTGTCTTAAAATACCTGACGATTTACAACGGACCGACCCTATGACCGAAACGGTATCGACCATTGTGGCGCCGGAAGGCAGCCTGGAAGTGCTTAGCCAGCATGAAGTGGAGCGCCTGCGCGACACCTCCGGTAGCGGGCTACACGATTTACTGCGCCGCTGCGCCCTGGCCGTGCTCAACTGCGGCACCCCCACCGACGACAGCCGACAGGTGCTGGAAACCTATCACGACTTTGAAATTGAAGTGATTCAGGAAGATCGTGGCCTACGCCTAAAACTGGACAATGCGCCTGCTGGCGCCTTCGTGGACGGGCGCATGATTCGCGGTATCCGCGAGCACCTATCAGCGGTGTTGCGCGATATCGTTTACGTGGCCAACGAGATTCAAAACAATGACCGTTTCAACCTGACCAGCAGCGAAGGAATTACCAATGCAGTGTTCCATATTCTGCGTAACGCTGGGGTACTTAAAGCCGGGTCATCGCCGAATATCGTGGTCTGCTGGGGCGGGCACAGCATCTCACGCCACGAATACGATTACAGCAAGAGCGTGGGCTACCAGCTAGGGCTACGGCACAAAGACATCTGCACCGGTTGCGGCCCTGGAGCCATGAAAGGCCCCATGAAAGGGGCGCACGTGGCTCATGCCAAACAACGGGAAAAAGAAGGCCGCTATCTGGGCATTTCCGAGCCCGGCATTATTGCCGCCGAAGCGCCCAACCCCATCGTTAACGAGCTGGTCATTATGCCGGATATCGAAAAGCGACTGGAAGCGTTTTTGCGACTGGCCCACGGCATCATTATCTTTCCCGGCGGGGTTGGCACCACCGAAGAAATTCTTTATTTATTAGGCGTACTGCTGCACCCAGACAATGCGGATATACCGCTGCCCATGGTGCTCACCGGCCCAGCCAGCAGCGCCGACTACTTCCGGCAAGTCGATGCCTTTATTCGCTATACCTTGGGTGAAAAAGCAACGGAACGTTATAAAATCATTATTGATGATCCGGAAGCGGTGGCTTTGGACATGTGCCACGGCATGGACCGCTTAACCTTATTCCGCCGGGATAATGATGATGCCTTTTACTTTAATTGGCGCCTTAATGTGCCGCTGGAATTTCAGCACCCCTTCTTGCCCACCCACGAGGCCATGGCAGCGTTGAACCTTAGCACCGATCAGCCGGTTCACGAACTGGCCGCCAACCTGCGCCGTGCCTTCTCCGGCATCGTCGCCGGTAATGTTAAAGAGCATGGAATTCAGGCCATAGAAAAACACGGCCCCTACAAGCTTCACGCCCCTAACGCGCTAATGATTCATTTGGACGAGCTACTTAAAGCTTTTGTAGAACAACAACGCATGAAACTGCCTGGCAGCCATTACGAACCATGCTATGAGTTAGTGAGCTAACAGGTAGCGGCTACATTGACACAAAAAAGCCCCGCAAAGCGGGGCTTTTTTGTGTTGCGGGTACCATGACGCATGTTGCGTCTTTTGTTACCGCGGCTGCATACGGATAGCACCATCGATACGGATGGTTTCACCGTTAAGGAACGTGTTCTCGATCATGTGACACACTAGCTGACCGTATTCCTTAGGGTGTCCCAAGCGCTTCGGGAACTGAGTCATTTCGATCAGCGGCTGTTTCACCTTGTCCGGTGCCGCATTCAACAACGGGGTATTAAAAATACCTGGGGCGATAGTGTTACAACGAATGCCCAGCGGAGCCAAATCACGAGCGATGGGAAGCGTCATGCCGACCACGCCACCTTTGGTTGCCGCATAAGCGGCCTGGCCAACCTGACCATCGAATGCAGCCACAGACGCAGTGTTCACAATCAGGCCGCGCTCATTGTCTTCATCCGGCTCATTCTCAGCCATAGCAGCTGCCGCGAGACGGGCCACGTTGAAAGTGCCGACCAGGTTGATCTGCACCACCATGTTGAACACACCCAGGTCATGGGGCTTGTTCTCACGGCCCACAACTTTCATGGCCGAGCCCACACCAGCGCAATTCACGCACACATGAATGGCACCGAATTTAGCCATCGTGGCATCCACGGCAGCTTTCACGGAAGCTTCGTCTGTCACGTCAGTCTGGGTAAAGGCAGCATTATCACCAAGCTGGTCCGCGACTTCCGGGCCGCGCTTGTCGTCACGGTCAAAAATCATGACCTTGCCACCCTTGGCAATAATCGCTTCTGCTGTCGCCTGGCCCAGGCCTGAAGCACCACCAGTAATCACGGCCACTTTATCGGTAATATTCATATGCTCTCCTTCTTGTGAAAGGTAGAAAGGTAACGGATCTATAAAACATTACCCGGAGTATACCCAGCCCTGCCAAGCGACTCATTGTTACTTTCGCTCAAACCAGGACTGCTTTAAGGTGAGATTGCGTCATTGCAGTCATTATTCATTATGACCGCACAGTGGCCCACGGCATGGGAGGGAAAGCCTTGCCAGATACCGCCAAACAGGACGATACCTCCTGGCTCGCCGCCACGTACCGGCGAACCCGACAATTCAGCGAGCAATTATGTGCCCCCCTGCTCGCCGAAGACATGGGCCTGCAAGCCTGCCCGGAGACCAGCCCGCCACGCTGGCATCTCGCACATACCACCTGGTTCTTTGAAACTTTTCTGCTCAAACCGCACCTGCCAGGTTATCGGCCACACAACCCCGCGTTCGAATACCTCTTTAACAGTTATTACAACGGCATCGGTGAACAGTACCCTCGCCCCCAGCGACACCTGCTATCGCGGCCCACCAACGACGAGGTAATGGCCTGGCGCCATCTGGTAGACGCGGCCATAGACACGTTGCTAACGCAGACCGATAACCTCAATGGACTAATGCAGCTAGGCATCAACCACGAACAACAACACCAGGAACTGCTGCTCACAGATCTGAAATACAGCCTCTCTTTCAACCCACTATCACCGCGTATCAGCCGCCCCATCAACACCACGAATCAGGCCAACGAAAGCACGCCAGCGCTAACGTTTCAGTGCTTCGAAGGAGGACTGGTGGACATTGGCGCCCATAGCGGCTTCGCGTTCGATAATGAAACTCCCCGGCACAAGGCTTGGCTAGAACCATTTCAATTAGCCAATCGGCCCGTTACCCAGGGAGAATTTCGCACCTTTATTCAGGATGGTGGCTATCGCAATTCAGACCTGTGGCTCTCCGATGGCTGGAGCTGGGTGCAACAGAAAGGTATTGAACGCCCGCTGTACTGGAACGCAGCGTTGAGCCACCACTTCACTCTGGCCGGTGAACAACCGCTTGCTGATAACCAGATTCTTGCCCATGTGAATTACTACGAGGCCGACGCCTACGCCCGCTGGGCAGGCAAGCGGCTGCCCACAGAGCAGGAATGGGAGCATGCTGCCCGCGCCCAAGCGATCGCCGGCAACTTTGCCGACGAGGGCCTGTTCCAGCCCGGTACGGTCCGTAACTCAGCCCTTTCTCACTTATTTGGCGACGTTTGGGAATGGACCGCCAGCGCCTACCTGCCCTATCCGGGCTTTCAAGCCGAAAGCGGGGCCGTGGGCGAATACAACGGCAAGTTTATGTGTAATCAAATGGTACTGCGCGGCGGTTCCTGCGCCAGCAGCGCCAGCCACCTGCGCGCCAGCTACCGCAATTTTTTCTACCCCCATTTGCGCTGGCAATTCAGTGGGATTCGACTCGCCAGCAACCCGAGGACGAAGCATGCCTGAACAACATACTGCATTTTCTATCGAGGCGATGATGAAGCATCAACAGACCCCGTTGAACCAACAACAGCTTCGTCCCAATTTGACCTTTTATGATTTGTACCCCCCCACCAAAGACATGCTTGCCGAAGTCAGCCAGTCCTTGTCGGGCGCTAACCCTTCCCTGCACCCCAAGTATTTTTACGATGAAACCGGGTCGGCCCTGTTTGACCGCATCACGCGTAGCCCCGAGTACTACCCCACCCGCACGGAAACCGGATTGCTTACCGACTACGCCGAAGAAATCCACGCGCGCCTTGGGCAGCCACAAATCATCGCCGAACCCGGTGCCGGCAGTTGTGAAAAAGTGCGCCTGCTGCTGGATGCTTGGCAACCCCGTCACTACATGCCGGTGGAAATTTCCCGCGAATGCCTGCTTGATGCCTCACGACAACTGGCCGGAGACTTCCCCAATGTACACATCAGCGCCGTATGCGCTGACTACTGTCAAACCATAGCCATGCCCGACGCGTTGAAACAATCGGGCCAGGTGGTGTTTTTCCCCGGTTCCACCATTGGCAATTTCGAGCCCTCCGCCCGAGCCGATTTCCTTAAGGGGCTGCATAATCTGGCCGGAGCCGGTGGTGCGCTGCTGATTGGTGCGGATTTACAGAAAGCGAATACACAGCTGAATGCTGCTTATAATGATGCCGAAGGCCTCACAGCGGCGTTCAATCTGAACGCACTGCATCACCTGAACCGCAAATTGGACTGCCAGTTCGACACGGCCAACATGCGCCATGTCGCCTTCTATAATAGCGACCATCAGCGCATCGAAATGCACTTAGAGTGCCTGTGCGACCAGCACATCCAACTCGGCGAACGCAGCCTCATTCTGAATAGCGGCACGCGCATCCATACCGAGAATTCCTACAAATTCACAGAACAAAGCTTCAGTGCTGAGTTGATCGCTGCCGGCTTTAAGCCATTAAACTGCTGGACCGACCCACAAAACCTGTTCAGTCTGCACCTTGCTCAGGCCTGAACGTAAAAGCTGTAGCCCCCCACCAAGGCTAATAGTGTGAACCCGATCCAGTATCGTTATACTGGACCGCGTTTTTCTGTGCGTGTATTCCAACGATAATATAAGAGGGGCTGCGGCGATAACCGTGGCATAGGGAAATCGGATGCTTGAACTGATCAGCGCTGCGCGCCGCCGTAAACGGCCGCCTACGCACCAGCTTTTTGATGTGGTCACCATGGAGTTCCGGGTTGGCCTGCTGGATATCGACCTGAACATGCATCTGAACAATGCAAAATACCTGAAGTTCATGGATCGCAGCCGGCTGGAACACGCCGTGGTTACTGGGCTACTCAATCGTATGTTTGAAGCTCGCTGCAACGGCGTGGTGGCCAATACCGAAATTGCTTACATCCGCGAACTACGCCCTTATCAGCACTTCCAGCTTCACACCCAAGTTCTTGGCTGGGACGAAAAATACCTTTACTACGATCAACGTTTCGAGTCCCAGCGCAAACTGCACACCCATGCCCTGCTGCGTGTGGCCAACGTTTATGGTGGCAAATCCGTCAGCCCTCAGACCGTACAAGAAATGACCGGAATGAATCTGACCTCGCCGCCCTTGCCTGAATATGTAGAGCAATGGAAACTATTGCTGCAGACCAAGCGACGGTTGACGGAAAATGGCTAGAAGCCCCGCTGTAAGCTATAAGCAACAACACGGGGCAGACATATTACCCAGCGAATAGTCAGACAGTGAATGTAGGCCATGGCGTTACGCCATGCTCAGCCAAGCGCTCAAATTACCAGCAACCGACCGGCACGCCTCTCCCAGAACCAGGGTTTTCTGTTAGCATTCCTTCATGGCAGCAAATCGAATCCACACCCCCTGCATAGGCGTCTGTTCCACCGTTTTCGGTGATACGGTTTGCCGTGGCTGTCGTCGTTTCAGCCACGAGGTAGTGCATTGGAATGGCTACACCAACGAACAAAAAAGCATTGTTTGGCGACGGCTGGATGTGTTGCTGTGCCAAGTCGTGGACAACTATTTTTTAGTAACAGATGCGAAGCGTCTAGCCGCCGAGCTGGATTTCCAAAATCTACGCTACCAAACCCAACTGTCCCCTCAGGGCTGGGTGCCGGAGTTACTCAAAGCTGCCGGCTCCAAACTTATTTCCTACGAGCACTTTGGCTTGCGCGCCCTTCCCCCCACCGACACGATGACCCCGCGACAGCTGTACGATCAGATCAGCGCAGAATGTCATGCCCTATCTCAGGCCCATTACGACCGCGCCTATGCCCGCCCAGTAACCCTGGTCGCCGAACTCACAGAGCAAGCCGCTCGGGAGAAAGGGCTGATCTAACTGCAGGCATGTACTTCAACTACCAAGAAAACAATCCCCTGTGCCAACCTGAACTCCCCCGTCACAACTAAAGAAAACATTTATCGATACACTTTAACCGTATCAACCTTTTGTGGGGGCACGCTGGAATACGACATCTGTTGAAAATTTTAGGCACAACCAACCTGCAGGCAGACAGCGCTGTGAACGTGATAATTGGTTGGCCCCCAATGCGTAAGATTTGACCGCGTTCGGCCCCTTAATGGTGGAGTCGGCGTTGCACTTACACGCGCCCAACACAGCAGGCGAGGTAACGATAGGATTACAGGGAATTCGCCGCGTCAGTCAGTGTTGAGCGGATATCTTTTAACGCTGTGCGTGCCTCAATGCCTTCCGAATGGGCAAAGACCCCCAATATCAAAGCCCCCGACACCAGCAAGGCCAAAGCCAATAACAGCACTTTTTCTTTTTCCAATACTCGCGGTTTTGGTGAGTCAGATTCGTCCCCGTGAGAATTGTGGTTGAGTTTTTCATCGCGGCTGTCGTGCATCATGCCTCCATCAGGATCTCCTATGGTTGTACCCATCCAACCAGACAAGCACAAGGCAAGAACTGACCGCTTATCTGACAGCGGCTCAAACCCCGTAGGCACAAAGAAATCATAGATGACAAGACGCCCGCCAATCCCCCATAACGCAAAAGGCCGCAACAGCAAGCTGTTGCGGCCTTTCTTTGTGATGGTGCGCCAGGAAGGACTTGAACCTTCACACCTCTCGGCACCAGAACCTAAATCTGGCGTGTCTACCAATTCCACCACTGGCGCAATGGGCGGCTATTCTAGCAGGCTCGCTGACAATTACCAGCCCTCTTGCAACCTATTAAACTGCTGCGCGGGATACGGCAATGCGCCAGCAGACCCTTGTCGATTTTTCTCACTCAATTTTGCTGCCTGCCCAGGGGAAAATCGCTTGTTTGTGCTGTCTTCTAAAAGACAAGCTGAGAGCAGCTTGACGCTGAGTGAGCACAAGCCCCCCTTACACCGGCACCGTCCCATCCAGGCCTCTACCTGAAAAACGGTTGGCAGTGGCATCTTACAAAACGACTAACAAGTTTGCCGGCCTAGAGAAATAAACAGAGCTATATTCTGACCATGGCAGAACATTTTTTGGGCTAGGGTTCTTTAAATTTAAATCTGTCACTCAGACTGCCCACCCCTCGGAGAAACAGTCCATGCCAGGTTAAACGATCAACGACCTTCCAATGAATCCAGCCGGCTGTTGACCTGCAATCGATAGGCATCAAATGCCGCAATTGCAGCTTCCAAATCATCGACAGAGGCATCCAGCGCCGAAATCTTGCCCTGGGCCTTTTCCACCTTGGCCAACCCGTTTTTCAGGTTAATTTGCTCTCGCTCCAGTTGCTTGATGCTGTCAACCAACACTTCCATTCGAGTCTGCATTTGTCCGATCTGACTCTGCCATTGATCGCTGCTTTTGTTGACTGCTGCCACGGCACTTTCCATCTGTTTTTTAAGCGCAGCCGCATCAACGCTAATGCTTTTTAATTTTCCATCCACTCCAGCCTGGCCTTTCTTCACCTCTTTCACCGACAAAGACAATGCGTTCAATGCTTTTTGCTGCTTGGCAATCGTGGTTTTATTAAGTGTGTTGCTCACGTCCCACAGCTTGCGGATTTCATTCTCATTGGCTGCTAGCTTTTTGCCATAGGACTGCACCGTCTCCAGCAATTTACCGGACGACTGATTAAGCGTTTCGTCCGTAGCCGATAAGCGGGACTGGAGATTGCCCATCTTCTCACTGGACTCCGTCAACCGGCTATCCAACTGCGCTTGTAAACCCGCCACTTGCTTACTGAACCAAACACCAAGCACCGCAATCAGCACCATCAGTACTAGACAAGCAGCCATCCAGCCGCCATTGCCACCACCTGAAGGGGTCGGCTTTTGCGGCTTAGGGGCCGTTTTTTTTCTTCCCGGTGGCGTTTTTTTGTCCCTTCCACCCGGAGAAGCCGAAAGGGAGGGGGTTGTCCCTGGTGCATCAACCGTCACACCATCCAGGTCACCAAGATTCACTTCACGATCTCGTGTCATTCCACAATCCTAATCAGAGCCTCGACTAAATATTCCAAGTCTCATACAAAAAGACCATTTACGGCCTCTATTTTTCGTTTACTCGATACGCTTCAAGCGAACATCCACTCTTACTCTGCCACTTTTCGAACAATGGCGGCTTGGTGGCGAAATAAGCCCTCACTCTCAGCCCGTATTTGCCTTTTCATTTTGACTAACGGCAGAAGAGTCTCCTAAGGACGAACGGAACCGATGACCCAAACCACGAGAACCACTACCTTTTCATCATTAGCGTTGGTGATTTTATGGAGACGCAAAAACAGCGCTATCATGCGACTTCACGCTCCCCATTGCCAATGACAGGCTTTGCAAACGGTGTCCGCGCCCATTCATCTGCAAGGACCTCTATAGCCTATTATTTTAGGTTTTCACCTAATTAAGACCAATGCTCATTGTTTGCAGTACTTGCCTATCACAGGCTGATTCGGTAGCCATAGCCGGCATTGTTCACAGCCTGCGAGCAACATTATCAATCCAATAAAACGCACACAACTCCCGTTTTGTCATCGTTATCATGAGGCCGACGATCACTTAGCGACAATCATCCCGAGCGGGTAGGACACCACCAAACCTACCCTTAAATGGCCACCTATACAGACACAAAAAAGGCCGCAAAAGCGGCCTTTTTTGTAATTCAAATGGTACCTTTGACAGCACCATCAGGCTTACCCTATCGGGTTTAAGCAGCAAAGTTGCTAGCGGCGAAATCCCAGTTAATCAGGTTCCAGATGGACTCCAGATACTTAGGACGGGCATTGCGGTAGTCCACGTAATACGCGTGTTCCCAAACATCTACGGTGAACAGCGGGGTTTGGCCCTTGCCGTGGGCAATGGGAGTGTCCGCGTCGTCAGTGTTAACGATTTCCAAGCTGCCATCACTGTTTTTTACCAGCCATGTCCAGCCGGAACCGAAATTGCCCGTCGCTTTAGCATTAAATTGGTCTTTGAACTCGTCGAAAGAGCCAAATGCCTTGTCGATGGCTGCGCCCAGATCACCACTAGGAGCGCCGCCGCCATTGGGGCTCAGGCTGTTCCAGTAAAACGTGTGGTTCCACACCTGCGCTGCCTGGTTGAACAGACCGCCTTCGGCGCTCTTGATGATTTCTTCCAGGGATTTGCCTTCATTGTCTGTGCCGGCAACCATGTCGTTCAGCTTGGTCACGTAAGCGTTGTGGTGCTTGCCATGGTGGTACTCAAGCGTCTCGGCAGAAATATGCGGTTCCAGTGCATTTTTCTCGAACGGAAGCGGCGGTAATTCAAAAGCCATAATTTGTCCCCTGACATCATGTTGTCCCATTGCTCACAGCTGCTTGCTCACAACAACGGGCAGAAATTCCCCGCAGACAACCTGCCGGTCGTCTACGGCCAAACGATAATAACAAGCTACCGGTCGTGTTCTCTACTCTGGCATGGCTTTGCCTTTCGTCATCATAGACAGAGCCTATCATTTGCCAGCAACCTGTGACCGGCGGGTCTTTGTCAAATGGGGCGCAATGCCCTTGTTTCAAGTACAATGCGCCCCAATTTTTACGTTCCGGGACGTTTCTTTTGCGTTCTGTTAACGCCTTCAACTGTTTGGCAGGAGAAAAACATGTCTGATGATGCCGTAGTGATTGTAAACGGTGCCCGTACCGCCATGGGCGGTTTCCAGGGTGCCTTGTCCGCTGTCAGCGCCCCGGAACTGGGCGCCGCGTCTATCCGCGAAGCCGTAGCCCGTGCGGGTCTGAAACCTGAAGACGTGCAGGAAGTCATCATGGGCTGTGTGCTCCCCGCTGGCCTGAAACAAGGCCCAGCCCGCCAGGCCATGCGCCTGGCCGGCTTGCCAGACAGCATCGGTGCCACCACCATCAACAAGCTGTGTGGCTCCGGCATGAAAGCCACCATGTTCGCCTACGACTCCATCAAGGCTGGCACCAACGAAATCGTGGTGTCCGGCGGCATGGAGTCCATGACTAACGCCCCTTACCTGCTGGAGAACGCGCGCGGCGGCATGCGCATGGGCCATGGTCAAGTTATGGACCACATGTTCCTGGATGGCCTTGAAGATGCAGAAACTGGCCGTCTGATGGGCTCCTTTGCCCAGGAAGTGGCCGACAAGCGCAGTATCACCCGCGAAGACATGGACAACTACGCCATCGAATCCTTAAACCGGGCCAATGCCGCAGTCGACAATGGTTGGTTCAAGGATGAAATCGTGCCGGTGACCGTGAAGACCCGCAAGGGTGAAACAGTGGTCGATACCGACGAACAGCCGGCTAACGCCCGGATCGACAAGATCCCTAGCCTGCGTCCAGCCTTCGCCAAAGACGGCACCGTCACCGCCGCCAATGCCAGCTCCATCTCTGATGGCGGTTCGGCTTTGGTACTGGCCAGCGAATCCGTTGCCAACGAGCGTGGCCTGCAGCCACTGGCGCGCATCCTCGCCCATGCCACCAACAGCAAGCATCCTAGCGAATTCACCATTGCCCCGATTGGTGCCACCGAAGCGGTAATGAAGAAAGTGGGCTGGAGTGTGGACGATGTGGACCTTTTCGAAATCAACGAGGCCTTCGCCATGGTAGCGATGTTGCCAATGATGGATCTTGGCATTCCCCACGAAAAGATGAACATTCACGGCGGCGCCTGTGCCCTGGGCCACCCGGTGGGTTCCACCGGTTCACGCATCATTCTCACCTTGATCCACGCGCTCAAGCGCACCGGCGGCAAACGCGGTGTGGCCAGCCTGTGCATTGGCGGCGGTGAAGCCACCGCAGTGGCCATTGAGCTGGTGTAAGGTGTAAGTACGCCAGACGCAAACGGGGCCTTCAGGCCCCGTTTTTTTATGTATATAAAAATAACCCGGCGTACCGCAGGAGCAATGCCCCATAGCGAAAAGCGGGGCCGGCGTCACCGGCAATCGCGCCCGAGCCACCGCTCCCAACAACGATTACTGCCGAGCCTCATCCCGAAACATCCCCTTTCACTTTCAAACTCTGTTGCACTTTCCTGACCGAATTCGCTCTGCCACGTATACGCAAACCCGGATTTCCACTGTACTCTGACTCACTAGTCATCATGTTAGAAGCAGAGCCCCGGGAGCACCATGTCAGCATTACCCGTTATCACCGCCATGGGCGGCATTAATGCGGCAGGCCGCAGCGCCCAGCATTTCGCCTTTCAAAGGCTTATTTTCGACGCGCTGAATCCCTCTCAGCAGCAGGACACGCTGAATTCGCTGAACCAGCTTACCGGCGCAGACCAGGATAGCGTGCTGGCGCGCACCCTGATCCGAGCGCTCCCCGATAGCCACCAACTCCACGGCGCGCTCGCGGGCACCAGCGATTCCCCTATCACCCTGGAAATGCGCAACATGGATCTGCCTGATAGCCTGGCGCCGGGCTGGCAGGTCCATGCTATAGACAAGCGCCGCAGCCACGTCACCTTACCTGCCGGGCTAGGGCTGCACGTGCCCCTCGATACCCCCCGCCGGGTCAGTGCCGCTGGCCAGTTGCCGGACGGTTTCGACCCCGGCGCCCTGTACGCGTCGCGCAGCCACCCCCGCGCGTTGCAAATGGCCATTTTCGGGATCAGCGATGCATTAGGCGATTTGGGCCTCGATTGGGCAACCGTAGCCGCCCATGTACGCCCCGATCAGGTGGCCGTGTACGCCAGCAATGCCATGTCGCAGATGGATGACAATGGCCTCGGCGGGGTAATGCGTTTTCCTCCCAACGGCCAACGCATCACCTCCAAACAAGTGCCATTGGGGCTGGGGGAAATGACCGCCGATTTCCTCAATGCCTATGTGTTGCATTCCGTGGGCACCACCGGTGGCATGCTGGGCGCCTGTGCTACCTTCCTCTACAACTTGGAAAAGGGCGTCCACGCCATTCGCAATGGTCGAGTGCGGGTCGCCATTATCGGCACTAGCGAAGCACCGCTGGTACCGGAAATCATGGAAGGCTACCGCGCCATGGGCGCCTTAGCGGAAGACCAGGCACTGGCCGCCTTGGACGGCGCGTCCACGGCGGACTTGACCCGGGCCTGCCGGCCGTTCTCCGGGAATTGTGGCTTCACCATGGCCGAGTCCGCTCAATTCACCGTGCTGATGGATGATGCCCTGGCACTGGAGCTCGGCGTCGACATCTTGGGCGCTGTACCCGATGTATTCATTCACGCCGACGGCGCCAAGAAATCCATTTCCGCTCCCGGCGTGGGCAACTACCTAACCGTGGGCAAAGCCGCAGCCCTCACCCGCCAACTCATCGGCGAGCAGGGGCTACGTGAACACAGTTTCGTACACGCTCACGGCACCGGCACGCCACAGAATCGGGTAACTGAATCGGTCATCCTGGACCGAGTAGCGGAGGCCTTCGGTATCCGACAGTGGCCAGTGACCGCCATCAAAGCGTTTGTTGGCCATTCTCTGGGCAGCTCCGGTGGTGATCAGTTGGCCGCGGCCCTGGGCAGCTTTGCCCATAACCAGATCCCCGGCATCCGTAGCATCGACCATATCGCCGATGACGTGCACCGCCAGCACCTAGATTTCGCCATGGATCATGTCCAGCACGACAACCTGCAGGCCAGCCTGATCAACGCCAAAGGGTTTGGCGGCAACAACGCCACCGCCGTGGCTCTGGCGCCGTCAGTAACCCGGGAGATGCTGCAACAGCGCCATGGAGCCCAAGCCATGGCCCGCTGGGAGAGCCGCCGGGAAAACGTGCTGGAAGCGAAAAGCCGCTTCCGTAACCACTGCCTCAACGAGACGCCGCGGCCAATTTATCGATTCAACGATGGCGTGCTCGGCGACGAGGCAGTGACACTGAGCCGGGAAGCCGTACAGCTCAACGGCGGCACGATCATGGAGTTTGATGACGATAGTAATCTCGCTGATTACCAACTCAATCGATAATTGTGCCTTTATGCGGCAAGCGATGCCTCACATCGCTTGCCGTCAACGCGAGGATAACCCCTTAACGAACCGGCACCTCAAAAGCCGCACAGGCCCAGCGCTGCCAACACGGGTGGTGCGATGCGGTAGCGCCATGCTCAGCCCAATGGCAGCCTTCTTTACAGAATAAGGCACGGTATAACATGAGAGATGGACCGCAAGGGACCCTGGAGGGTTTTTCAACTTTGGACCTACGGCGTTTAGCTTGGTTACCTGATAAGGTTGCCTCACTGCATGCTATGGACCAATCATGACCCGCTTGAAACTCGCCCTGTTGATTCTCCTCGCCCTGATTGCCAGCACCGCCTTGTGGCACCGTTATAAACCCATGCCCGCAGGGTTGTCGCTCAAGGGCGACCTGCATGCGGTACACGGGTTGAAACTGCTGGTGGACGATACCTGGGAAAGCGATGAAGGTGAGGGCAGCCAACGGCTTAGCCGCCAGCATATTTTTGACGAATTCTTCCGGCTGATTGGGCAGGCGGAAAAAATGATCGTAGTCGACATGTTCCTGTTCAATGATTTTCAGGGCGCCGGCAGCGAAAGTTACCGCGCGCTGTCCGGGGAGCTAATCGATGCCCTGCTAATCCAGCGCGACAAGCACCCAGATATGCCCATCGTGGTCATTACCGATCCCATCAACACGCTTTACGGTGGGCTGCACAACAAGCCTTTGGCACGCCTGAAAAACGCCAACATCACCGTCATTACCACCCCGCTCCCCACCCTACGCGATTCCAACCCCAGCTGGTCCGGACTGTGGCGAGTATGCTGCCAGTGGCTGAGCAACAACGCCAACAAGGGCTGGCTGCCCAACCCCATGGGGCCCGGCAAGGTAACGCTACGCAGCTACCTAACGCTGCTTAACTTCAAGGCCAACCACCGTAAAACCCTGCTGGTGGATGAAGGCGCACACTGGACCGCACTGGTAACCTCCGCCAATGCCCACGATGGCAGCAGCGCCCACAGCAATATCGGGCTACGATTTCAGGGCAATGCCGTTAACGACCTACTCGCCAGTGAACTGGCCGTGGCAAAATTGGCCCACACCGCTTTGCCAACGTTACCCACTTTACCCACACAACCAGCCAATCCTGCGGCCGATACACATTTGCAAATGCTTACCGAAGGGGCCATTCGCGACGCCCTGCTCACCACCCTTGAGCACAGTCAAACGGAAGATCAGGTCGATATTTCCGTGTTCTACCTATCCCATCGCCCACTGGTGAACGCGCTGCTAGCCGCACACCACCGAGGCGTACAGCTCCGCGTACTGCTCGACCCTAACAAGGATGCGTTTGGGCGAGAGAAGAACGGCATCCCCAACCGTCAGGTGGCCCATGAATTACACAAAGCCGGGATACCGGTGCGCTGGTGTAATACTCAAGGGGAACAATGCCACACCAAGATGCTACTACGGCGCAACACCAACAGCGCTGAGCTCATTCTTGGCTCCGCTAACTACACTCGCCGCAATTTGGATAATCTGAATCTGGAAAGCAACGTTCGTCTCACCGCCGCACCGGATCAGGCCATCATGCAACAGGCCGCTGACACCTTCGAACGGCGCTGGGAAAATCGCTTCCATGAAAAACACAGCACGGACTATGAGGTGTATGCGGACGATTCGCAGTGGAAGTACTGGCTGTATCGGGGAATGGAATTTACCGGGTGGAGCAGTTTTTAATGCAAAGCCCGCGCTGTAAGCGCGTCGCTGGCGCGATCAAGCAGCAAGATCAAGGGCACTTCACCACAGAGCATATGGAGCGCACAGAGCACGCGTGGATGGTTTTTCTTTTCCCGGTGATTTCTGTCTCTTCTGTTGTAGGCTTGCTTTAACCGTTTGGCTATCGCGCCACCAGCGACGCGCCGACAACTCAGTTATCCGTTACCCTAGCGTCTTTCACCGGCCGGTTACGGTGCCAATCCAGCCCACTGACCACACCATTAATCAGCCAGGCCGCCGCAGCCAAACCGCCGGCCATGGGCCAGCCCCAGCTTTGCGGCAGCAATTCTGTACCGGGAACAAACCACAGGAACAGCACAGTCTCTAGCACCGCCAACAAGAGCGGCGCCGCCAGTCGAGCGGGGTAATGCAGCGCCACACCCAACCACCGCAACATCGCCGCGCCCATGGTTAGGCCCAACCAAATAATAATTACGCCACCGATACCCACCGCCATTGCCTTCTCCCTACCTGTTCAGTGCTGGCCGCCATAGAGTGACTCACGGCCATGGCGCACGGCCATGCCTTCGCGCACTTTTTTCGGCAAGCCGCCGACCACCAGCGCAAAAGAGTGATCGATCATGCGCTGGATTTCTCCTTCAGGAATAGAGCCATCCAGCTTGATGGTGTTCCAGTGTTTCTTGTTCATATGGTAGCCAGGCAGTACCGCAGCAAAAATATCTCGAAGTGCCAGCGCTTGGTCCGGATCGCACTTCAGGTTCATGCGCCCTTCACCGCTCTCCTCACCCAGCGTGGCAAACATTTTGCCGCGCACTTTCATCACCGCCACATCCGGGCCGAAAGGAAAGTCTTCCAATGCTTCAGGCTTACCCAAGAGATAATCTCGTACCACATCAACATCCATGTCGATCACCCGATTTTATCCAGACGCGCCGTCAATAAGGTTACGGCAACAATTGCCCTCAGATTTCCCGGGTTTCGCGGAAGCGGATATCCGGATGACGTTCCTGTGCCAGTTGCAGATTAACCCGCGTCGGCGCCAGGTATGTCAGATGCCCGGCGCCATCCCGGGACAGATTGTCATGGGCCTTGCGTTCAAAGGCAGCCAACTCTTTATCGCTATCGGCCTCAACCCACCGGGCTGTCGCTACACTGACCGGTTCATAACGGCAATCGACGCCATATTCCCCTTTCAAGCGCGCGGCGACCACATCGAACTGCAACGAGCCCACAGCACCAAGAATCACATCGTTATTACGCAGCGGGAAAAATACCTGGGTCGCGCCTTCTTCAGCCAGCTGAGTCAGGCCCTTGTGTAGCTGCTTGCTCTTGAGCGGATCATTGAGCACCACCCGCTGGAACAATTCCGGCGCGAAGTGCGGAATGCCGGTGAAGGCAAGCTCTTCGCCTTCGGTGAACGTGTCACCGATTTGGATGGTGCCATGGTTGTGCAAACCGATAATGTCACCGGAAAAGGCTTCTTCCACATTATCGCGCTCACCGGCCAGAAAAGTCAGGGCATCGGCAATACGCACATCTTTACCGGTACGCACCTGCTTGAGCTTGATACCTTTTCGATAGGTGCCCGAGCAAATACGCATGAAGGCAATGCGGTCTCGGTGACGAGGGTCCATATTGGCCTGGATCTTGAACACGAAACCGGTCATTTTGGGCTCATCGGCCTCTACCGTGCGAGCGGTAGCATCACGGGGCTGGGGCGGCGGCGCCCACTGCACCAGGCCATCGAGCATATGATCCACGCCGAAATTACCCAGAGCCGTACCGAAGAAAACCGGGGTCAACTTACCGGCCAGAAAACGCTCTAGGTCGAATTCATGGCTGGCGCCCTGCACCAGCTCCAGGGTGTCGCGCAGTTCTTCAGCGTAGTCGGTGCCCACCGCCTCATCCAACTCCGGATTGTTGAGGCCCTTAACCTCGCGCACATCCTGCACAGTATGGCCCTGACCAGTCTTGTAGAGCACGGTAGTGTCGGTGAGCAGGTTGTAAACACCCTTGAAGCTCTTGCCCATGCCGATGGGCCAGGTAATCGGGGCGCACTCAATATTGAGTACGTCCTCGATTTCGTCCAGCACGTCGATGCCATCGCGCACATCCCGATCCAACTTGTTAATAAAGGTGAGAATCGGGGTATCGCGCAGGCGACACACTTCCATCAGTTTTACGGTTCGCTGCTCCACACCCTTAGCAGCGTCAATAACCATTAATGCCGAATCCACGGCAGTGAGGGTGCGATAGGTATCTTCAGAGAAATCCGCGTGGCCTGGGGTATCCAGCAAATTGACGGTGGCACCCTTGTAAGGGAACTGCATCACCGAGGTAGTCACGGAAATGCCCCGCTCCTTCTCCATCTCCATCCAGTCGGAGGTGGCGTGCTTACCAGACTTCTTGCCTTTCACGGTGCCTGCACTTTGGATCAGGTTTCCGTACAACAGCAATTTTTCGGTAATGGTGGTTTTACCGGCGTCCGGGTGCGAGATGATCGCGAAGGTGCGGCGCGTGGCCACCTGGTCTTGCAGGCTCATGGGGCTCAATCTCTGACTGGATATTTCGAGGGCGCGAGTATAACAGCCTTCGCGGCCTGATTTCCCGTCAGACCAACCCAGACCCTTTCAGTTGGCGCTGGCGCATCAGCAGGTACAAAGCAAAGCCTAGCGCCACACCCGGCACCACGCCCAGCACAAGTGCCAACCAGCCCCCGCGCACATGGTAACGCTGGCGCTCATAAAGCACCCATATTGCCAAAATCACCCAGCACAGAATCACATCTGTGGAATAGCCAGCAGCATAAGGATTGACGAAGCCGCCCGCAGCGGCAGCCAAAATATCCGGGTTAGCCATCAGCGGCGGGATAACCAGCACCGCAAAGGCACCACAGAAGATCAACGCCACCATGATCAGCAAGCGGCGAAACAGGCTTTCGGACATGGGTAACTCTCCTTGGTAAGTACTCCTGTTACCTCTATCGTTGTCATTGATTGACTCGCTGTCCAGTTTTTATGTAGTTGCGCCTGTGTCATTGGGTAAGCAGGTAAGCTGATGTAGAGTAACCTCCTTCCCTCCTCCAATCAGGAGTTTGTCATGTCTGCCACTGCTCATTATCTTCGTTTTATAACAGTCCTTCTTGCTGTTGCCCTGCTAAGCGCATGCAGCCGAGCTCCGGGGGCCGGTGATGCCCAAAAAGCCCTTGAAGCGGAGATGCGCAACGCCCATTTGGACGGTCTGCTGGCGATTACCAACGTGGAAAAACTTAATGGCTATGAAGATGGTGAAGGCGTATACACCATAGAAGTCAGTTACAGCCTCGAAGCGGAGGAAGATCTGAGCACTTACACCAGCCAGGTTAAAGGCAACGAAGAACTCTCCGGCCTGGATCGGTTCGCCATGATCATGGCCCTGAGCGCACTGCGTGTAGAGCACGGCAACTTCAAAAAAGGCGATACTTTCCAGCGCCAACGGGTGATCCAGTTTCGGGATACAGAAAAGGGCTGGATGCCGTTGGAATAAAAAACCGCAACACGCTTCATGCTGCAACACTGGCAGGGTAAATGACGTCGCATAACGACCACCCTGCCCGGTAGATTCCGTTAAAAGTGAACAGCGGAACAGAAAAGTGGGGGGCAATACGGCAATACCCCGCCCGCCATTCCTCCTGCACATTATCTTAGCGACGACGCCTCGCTTCGCGGGGCTCGCTCCCTCGATTGGATTTATTCGCTTGGCTCACCCTTCGAGCCGCACTATGTGCTTTAAGTCCGCTCCCGTTGATTCCTGCAAGGCTTTATAGAAAGACCGATGCGGTAGCTCGCAACAATTATTTATGCCCCGAAGCCAGCAGGCACTGCATCAACACCGCGTCTTCGTGACCATCGTGATCCTCACCCCGGCGGTAATAATTTTTGCGGATTCCAGATACCGTGAAACCCAGAGACTCGTACAGTGCCCGGGCGCTTTTGTTGCTTTCTCGCACTTCCAGGTAGATCACACTCATGGCGTCTTGCTGTGCAACCTGAATGGCTTGTTCCAGCAATCCTCGGGCCAGCCCCTGGCGCTGCCGGGCGGGCGCCACAGCGATGTTCAGCACATGGGTTTCATCAAGAACCCGCGACAAAATCAGAAATGCTACCGGCTGCCCTGCCGCCTCCACCACCTGACACAGATAATGATCATTACCGAGGCAATCGAGAAAGTGGTTACGGGTCCAAGGGGTCAACTGAGCGGCGTGTTCAATTTCCAGCACCGCCGGCAAATCCGATTCCTGCATGGCCCGAATCGGGCCGACAACATCAAACGCCATCGTAACCATGAGCCTGCATGGCTTGCCAGCTGGCTTTCTTGTGTTGGGCCGGATCAGCGAGCATTTCCGCCAGGCTGCTAATCACCAGCGCCGGTAGCTGGCCCAGTTCAAAAGGCTGATAGCGAGGTTGTTTAAACAAGGCTTCGGCCACCGCTTCCGGCAAGCACAACAACACCCGCTCTCCACCGCTCTGCTCACTAAGCCCAGCCACAAAAGCGGATAGCGCCTGAGCGGCTTCATCAGCCGGCATGGGCTGCTCGGTCAGCGGGCAAAAGAAACGACGCGGACGCTGTGGGCGCCCCTGGAACAAGGCCAACAAACTCGCCATCAGTGGCGCTTCGAACCGCCCCAGCCCTGGAGCCTGACTGTCTTCCTGGGCACATAGCAACCAGGTAGTGCCCCCCAGGTGCGCTTCCAGAGTGAACCTCAGGCCTGTGATTTTCTCTTTAGGCGGCGACGGAGCCGCAGTTGTTACCTGCTCCTCTTTTAAAGGAGCAGCAGGCTTGAAGGAGGAAGCCTTCGCCAACGCATCGGCAGCGAAGCCTGTGGGTGCTTGCTTCTCATCAGCAGGAGCCGAATGGGAAACTAACGCAGAATGCTGTAGGGGCGCCTCTCCCTGCGCCACGGTCGTTACGGACACATCAACGGCAGGACCCGCCGGGGCCGCTGCACTATTCTGCTCTTCCTCCGGCCAATCCAACGCCTGCGATGGCGCTGCACCGGGCAAAGGCACACGGGCCACCCAAGGCGTCAACCCCATGGCCTTCAAATAACTCTGCCGCTGCGCTTCGTTCATGAAGTGCCTCCGGTACCGCCAGACGCCGGACGCACCACCCACCACGCAAGAAGAGCACCGCCGGCTCCCTTACCGTCAGGCCTCAGACATCCGACACCAAGCATCCCCTTCATACTCCCTCTAGCGCCTGGGGATGCGCCTTTTCTACGCCGGCGGCGAAGTGATTAAGGGCATTCAGGTAGGCTTTGGCTGACGCAGTAATAATATCAACATCGGCACCATGACCGTTGACGATACGACCGCCTTTCTCTAACCGCACAGTTACCTCGCCCTGGCTATCAGTACCGGCGGTAATCGCGTTCACCGAATACAACTGCAAGGTGCTGTGGCTGTCTGCCAGCTGCTCAATGGCCTTGAAGGCAGCATCGACGGGACCGGCACCAGTGGCCGTGGCGTCCTGCTCAACACCGTCAATAGCCATCACAATGCGAGCCTGCGGTGTTTCACCCGTGCGCGCCGTCGCCTCCAGCAACACCAGCTTGAAACGTTCCTGCTCCACCGCTCGCTTGGTATCGCTGACCAATGCCTGAAGATCCTCATCAAACACTTCGTGCTTCTTGTCCGCCAGATCCTTGAAGCGCAAGAAGGCTTCGTTCATGGCCGCCTCAGAGGCAAACACAATCCCCAGTTCATCCAGCCGAGCACGGAAAGCAGCACGGCCGGAATGCTTGCCCAGCACCATGCGGTTAGTGTGCCAGCCCACATCCTCGGCCGACATGATTTCGTAGGTTTCGCGGTGTTTGAGCACCCCGTCCTGATGAATGCCCGACTCGTGGGCAAAAGCATTGGCGCCAACGATGGCCTTGTTCGGTTGCACCGGGAAGCCGGTAATCTGCGACACCATTTTCGAGGTGGGCACGATCTCGCGAGCATTAATGCCGGTATCCACATTGAACAGGTCCTGACGGGTTTGCACCGCCATAACAATCTCTTCCAGAGAAGCATTGCCGGCCCGCTCACCTAGGCCATTGATGGTGCATTCCACCTGCCGCGCACCCGCCTGAACCGCTGCCAGAGAGTTGGCGACCGCCAACCCTAAATCGTTATGGCAATGCACGGAAAACACCGCCTTATCCGCATTGGGGATGCGCGTGAGCAACTGGCTAATGGTATCGCCAAATTGCTCGGGAATGGCATAACCCACGGTATCGGGGATGTTGATGGTACGCGCACCCGCATCAATCACCGCTTCGATGATGCGGCACAGGAAATCGATTTCGGAGCGGCCCGCATCTTCACAGGAAAACTCCACATCACCCATATGATTGCGGGCATGCTTCACCGCGGCCACCGCATGTTCGACCACCTGATCCGGCTCCAAACGCAGCTTATGCTGCATATGGATCGGGCTGGTGGCGATAAACGTATGGATACGCCCGGATTCAGCTCCGACCAGTGCTTCCGCCGCGCGGTCGATATCCGCCGCCTTGGCCCGCGCCAGCGAGCAAATGGTAGATTCGCGCACGGTGTCTGCAATGGCTTTCACCGAGCGGAAATCCCCTTGGCTGGCGATGGCGAAGCCGGCTTCGATGACGTCTACCCGCATGCGTTCCAGCGCCCGGGCGATGCGCAGTTTTTCATCCTGGTCCATGGTGGCACCGGGGCTCTGCTCACCGTCACGCAGGGTGGTATCAAAAATAATCAGGCGATCTTTGCTCATTGGATCTCTCGCAAATGTCCGGGGCTAATGGCTGGCCCCTTTTCACAGCAGGTTCAGATATGTCCGCATTCTACACCAGCCGCAGGGTGCGCAGCACGGCTTCACGCAGGGCTTCCCCCGCTTCACGTCCGGCAATACCTTCCGCAAGCCGGAGCTTCTTGCCATCCACCTTGGCATACAGGGTCATGTACTCGGTCTTGCGGCCATTACTGGTGCTGCTCATGCCACTTTCCAGCACCAGCTGGTCGGCGCTAAGCAGCTGTCCTTCGCGGCGGAACAACACAATACCCAACCAGCGCCGTTGATTGCGCACCTCCCCGCCACGCACCCAGGCATCCAACCGACGCGCCAGGGTATACAGGGTAGCAAGCACCATCGGGTAACCAATCAAACCGAAAATACTGCCCATGATATACAGCATGAAGCCTTCTTCTGCGGCCTGAATAAACAGGAAGGTGCCCACTGCAGCAAAGGCACAGCCAAACACCAGCAGCCCCAGCTTCATGCCCAGGTTGCGGCCAGCCCGACTGATCAGGTGCAGGCCCTCACTCGTCTGCTCTACCTCAATTTGCTGGTTGGCTGACTCCAGCGCATCCATTTTACGATCTCGCTGGTCCGCTTCTACATGAGAGTCAGGCAGTTCATAGCGGCTAGAGCCACTGCCCGCTTCCACGGGCACGTCCCAGCTCCGCTTAAGCGCCCGTCCCTGAACCTGGCCATCCAGCTCCACACGCCAACGAATCCAGTCCTTTCGCCCACTCACACTCCGATCGCGCTCTCGCGTGGCCGGCTGATCCGCTGGTGCATCGAAACAAAATTGGATCTCGGTGCCACTTTGAACGGGGCGACACCAAGCCCGCTGCCGGTTCTGCCAGCGGATGCTTTCACGGGTTTTGCGGTCTTTTCCAGAACCGCTGTAATAACAACGGATACAGCTAAGCCAGACCGTCACCGACTGCTCAGCGGACAAGGCGCGACCCAGCTGAATTGACCCGCCAACCTGTCCGCCGGCCTGGCCCGGTTGCGGATCCAGCGCCAGAGGGGTTGGACCAAAGAACCGGTAGTTATTGCGCATTCTCAAGCCCGCCAAAGCGATTCCAGCCCCGGCAAGCGGAAACAGAAGGACCAGCAAAATCATATAATTGCCACGGCTGACTTCCTTCCAGACCTCCAAATAGGCAGGAGACGGCAACAGAATAAACACGGCGCCAAAGCCCACCATAAGCCAGTGACCCGATTTCTCTCGGCTGCTGTATTGACCCGTCCCAGAGACCGTCTGAGGGTCTCTTCCCCTACGCATCAAGTACATCACCCCTGCACCCACCAAGGCAAAAACGCCGCCGAAGGTCAGCCCGAAAATGAGTGTGCTCCAACGAAAGGTTCGATCCAGATACGCCTGGGTTGGGTTGGACGGGTTCACCCAGGCTTGCAAGGCACGGTTGCTGGCACGGGCACGATCCAGCCGGCTGCTAAGCTGTTGCCAATAGTCACCCACATTATCACTGCCGCTATATAGCCCGACCTGATCGCTGGTGAAGGTCTGCCCCTGGAAGGAATACCGGTAACGGGCGGTGACGCTATAGGTGCTAGACCCATCAGAACGATGACGATGAAGTTCACTGCTAAGCACCGTGGCCGGCACCCGCTCCCACTGACCAGACAGCAGATACTTACCGACAGGGAGCAGCCCCACATACACCATCACCGCTAGCCCAGCGAATAGAAAAATGCCGCCAAACAGATACCCGCCAACGCCCGCTTTTTTATTCTCGTTTTGCTCTTCTATCGACAAAATACGATCCCCCCGTGATCAAACCCCAAAGCAACGCACCACTGACCGCACCATAAAGATGGGCGTTCACATACACCCGACCATCAATCCACCCTTGCAGGTAATCCACGTCATAGCCCGGCAAGTGCTCACTGATAATGCGCCCGATAATGACCGCCAACACGACTGAGTGCAGCACCGGATTCCCCCTCCACCCCATGAGCAAACAGAGCACCAGCAGCCCATGCAAGATACCCGACAGCCCCACATAATGTTGCAGTTGCGGATCCAATATCAGCAAAGCGACACCAGTGGTAATGCCACAGAACAACAGCCATGCCCACAAGCGGGCACGATCCAGTAAATCTTCAAAAAAATAGCCACATAGCAACAGCCCGCTCAAATTCAGCAGCAAATGCCAATGATTCAGATGCACAAGATGGCACGTAAGAATCCGCCACCACTGCCCCTGCTCAATCGCAACGCGATCGAATGCCAGCCAGGGGTTCACCCAGGAAGAGGCCAGCCCCAGCACAATCATCACGACCACCAACCAGGCGAAGTGCGGACGGAGTTTTTTATCTCTGGGTTGCATGCTATTGCCTCTCGAGGATGAACGGGTATTAAGCCACAAGCCACAAGGCATGAGATACAAGCCGCAGGATGGACGTGTACAAATTCTGACAGGGCGAAACCCGGGACCTAAATAAGCGGCACAACGCATCCGTTAGCGGCATGACCGCGACATCGAACCCGGCGGCAGCTTATAGCCTGAAAATTGTCTATGTCCTAAAAAAAGAAAACCCCGCACAAGGCGGGGTTCTCTTTGGAGCGTGTTAAGCGCTGATGATTTACATCATGCCGCCCATTCCGCCCATTCCACCCATGCCGCCCATGTCTGGGGCGCCGGCACCGGCGTTTTCTTCCGGCTTGTCCGCCACCATGGCTTCGGTGGTGATCATCAGGCCAGCAATGGAGGCCGCGGCCTGCAGAGCAGAACGGGTCACTTTGGCGGGATCGAGAATACCCATTTCCAACATGTCACCGTATTCACCGGAGGCTGCGTTGTAGCCGTAGTTACCTTTGCCATTACGCACTTCCTGCACAATCACGGATGCTTCCGCGCCGGCGTTATAGGCGATCTGGCGAAGCGGCATTTCCAGCGCACGGAAAGTCAGGGCAATACCGGCGTTCTGCTCGTCGTTGTCACCTTTGATGGTGCCAACATTGGCTAGAGCGCGAACCAGAGCAACACCACCGCCCGGTACCACACCTTCTTCTACCGCAGCACGGGTAGCGTGCAGAGCATCGTCAACGCGAGCTTTCTTCTCTTTCATTTCAATTTCGGTGGCAGCACCGATCTTGATTACCGCAACACCGCCGGCCAACTTGGCCACGCGCTCTTGCAGTTTTTCTTTGTCGTAGTCAGAGGAAGAGTTTTCGATTTCCTTGCGGATTTGCTCCACACGGCCATCGATATCTGCCTGCTGGCCAGCGCCATCAACAATGGTGGTGTTTTCCTTGTCGATGTTCACTTTCTTGGCGGTACCCAGATCTTCCAGGGACGCATTTTCCAAGCTCAGGCCCACTTCTTCGCTGATGACGGTGCCGCCGGTGAGGATGGCGATATCTTGCAGCATGGCCTTGCGACGATCACCGAAGCCCGGCGCCTTCACAGCGGCACACTTGATGATGCCGCGCATGTTGTTCACTACCAGGGTAGCCAGCGCTTCGCCTTCAATGTCTTCAGCGATAATCAGCAGCGGCTTGCCTGCTTTAGCCACATTTTCCAGGGCTGGCAACAGCTCACGGATGTTGGAAATCTTCTTGTCCACCAACAGGATGTACGGGTCTTCCAGTTCGACCTGCATCTTTTCCTGGTTGTTGATGAAGTAAGGGCTCAGGTAACCGCGGTCAAACTGCATACCTTCAACCACGTCCAGCTCGTTCTGCAGAGACTGGCCTTCTTCAACAGTGATAACCCCTTCCTGGCCCACTTTTTCCATGGCCTGGGCGATGATCTCACCAACAGATTTGTCGGCGTTGGCAGAGATAGTACCTACCTGCTCAATGCTCTTGGTGTTGTCGCACGGAGTAGATAGCTTTTTCAGCTCTTCCACTACGGCCGCAACGGCCTGATCGATGCCGCGCTTCAGGTCCATGGGGTTCATGCCCGCGGTTACGGACTTCAGGCCTTCGTTCACGAACGCCTGAGCCAGCACGGTGGCGGTGGTGGTGCCGTCACCCGCTTCGTCGTTGGCCTTGGAAGCCACTTCCTTGACCATCTGCGCACCCATGTTCTCGAACTTATCTTCCAGTTCGATTTCGCGGGCAACGGAAACGCCATCTTTAGTGATGGACGGGGCGCCGAAGGATTTTTCCAGCACCACGTTACGGCCTTTCGGGCCCAAAGTTACTTTGACGGCGTCTGCCAGAATGTTGACGCCTTTAGCCATACGTTGACGAGCTTCGTCACGGAACAAAATTTCTTTAGCCATGTTTCTATACCTCTGCAATTCTGTACCCAGTAATGGGCTGAATGCCCTTGCGGGCGTTCGATGTCTGTCTGGAGCGGAACTGGGTTACCCTGGCTATTCGCCTTAAGCGCTGAGCCTTGCAACCCTTGGCCTTCGCAACTTAGTCTTCGACGACGGCCAGAATTTCAGCTTCGCTCATGATCAGCAGCTCTTCGCCTTCCACCTTCACGGTGCTGCCGGAGTATTGGCCGAAGATCACCGTATCACCGGCTTTTACGTCCAGCGGACGCACATCGCCATTTTCGGTGATTTTGCCATTGCCAACGGCGATAACTTCACCACGGGACGGCTTCTCGGCAGCGGAACCAGGCAGCACAATACCGCCAGCAGATTTGGTTTCTTCCTCTTCACGGCGAACCAGCACGCGATCATGCAAAGGACGGATGCTCATTTTTCCTTAAACTCCCAGTTAGTTCTTCGACACCCGAGTCGGCACAATGGCCGGACTCAATAGTCAGAATTAGCACTCTCATGAGTGGAGTGCTAATCATAGTAAGGACACCAGAACAGTCAACAAGAAATACCGGCACTGACCAATGATTCCCTTTGCCTGCCTGTTGGCCGTGGAATGGGGTCGCCACGGCGGGATTCAAGAGCTGGAGAGGAAAAAATCTCCCGGAACAGATCCCCGCGCCACGGCTACACTGCGCTTGCGCACGGCACCGGGCGGATACCGTCAATCATGCCGCGCTCTGCCAGCCACTGTGCTGTCCGCCCTCCATACCAACGGCGCCACCGCACTGCCGTGCCAATAAATACACAATCGGGCTTCTGCTTCCTGGTGCATTCAACGCCCGCTCATCCGTTTCCCGTTTTGCTGCAGGCCTGAGCAATCCGGTCATTGGCCTGCCTCCTGCGCCTCACCATAATCCGTTGCACCATGAACCGACACTGTAAGGAATCACCATGGAATTGAACCAGAAAGTGATTGTTGTAACCGGCGCCGGCCGTGGCTTGGGCCGTGGCATCGCCACCTTTTTTGCTGGTAAAGGCGCCCGGCTAGCCTGTGTGGATCTTAACCAGGAAGACTTGGATGCCACCGTAGCCGCCTGCGAAGCGGCCGGTGGCGAAGCACGCGCCTACCTGGCCAATGTGGCCAAAGAAGAAGAAGTGGAAGCGCTGTTCAACAATGTGGTGGCCGATTTCGGCACCCTGCACGGTCTGGTCAACAACGCGGGCATAACCCGCGATGGGCTACTCATTAAAGCCAAAGAAGGTGAATTGATCAGTAAAATGAGCTTGCAACAATGGCAAGCCGTGATCGACGTGAACCTGACAGGGGTGTTCCTGTGTGGCCGGGAAGCCGCCGCCAAAATGGTGGAAACCGGCGTCGAGGAAGGCGTGATCGTGAACATTTCATCCCTGGCCCGTCATGGCAGCTTTGGCCAAAGCAACTACTCTGCTGCCAAGTCAGGGGTAGCGGCCATGGCCGAGGTGTGGGCGAGAGAACTGGCCCGCTACAACATCCGCACCGGGGCGGTAGCACCGGGCACCATCAATACCGACATGCTAGCAGCCATGAAACCGGAAGCCCGCGATCGGTTGGTGCAGGCGGTACCGCTCAAGCGCTTGGGTGAAGCGGAGCACATTGCTCGCAGTGTGGCCTTCATTTTCGAGACCGACTATTTCACCGGTCGCTGCATCGACATGGATGGCGGTCTGCGCTGAGCGGCAAGCCAGCATGCTGTTCTGGCTAAATAAAAGGGCAAGCCTTCGCGGCCGCCCTTTTATTTTTTCCGTTTTCCCTTGTAGCTTGAAGCTTGTCGCTTGAGGCTATAGCCCCATGAATCCAGAATTCCGAGAGGCTGTTTACCAAATTATTGCGGCCATCCCACCGGGCAAAGTCAGCAGTTATGGCGCCGTGGCTCGCCAGGCAGGCTTTCCGCACCATGCTCGTTTTGTCGGCCGGTTGATGAGCCAGTTACCCGAGGATACCCGTCTGCCTTGGCACCGGGTGTTGCGCTCCGACAGACACATTGCCTTAGTCGGCACACCCGCAGGGCAGATTCAAATACAACGGTTACGTGACGAAAATATTCCGGTAATAAATGATCGCGTGCCCAAGCCTTATTTTCTTGTCCCACAATGAACCTAAATCGCTCCGCAGGAACAAAGCGTCTATGATGAGTCTTTTCCTCATCAGCAATACCCGCTAAGAGCCCTATGCCCTCACAATCTTCTAGCTGGCAGCAATCCCTAAAGGCCTTCCTGCACCCCCGTGTGGCGACCATGTTCTTTTATGGTTTTTCAGCGGGTATTCCTCTGCTACTGATTTTTTCCTCGCTATCACTATGGCTACGCGAAGCCGGCATCGACCGTTCCACTGTCACCTACTTCAGCTGGGCAGCGCTGGCGTATTCATTTAAGTTTCTCTGGGCACCACTGATTGACCGCTTGCCTGTGCCAGCCCTTACGCGCTGGCTAGGCCGACGGCGGGCCTGGTTGCTGGTGGCACAACTGGCCGTTGCCGCTGCTATTTTCAGCATTTCCCTGGTCGACCCAACCCAACCTGGCGCCCTGAATTTGATGGCCTTTGCGGTAGTGCTGCTGGGCTTCACCGCCGCTACCCAGGATGTGGTGATCGATGCTTACCGGATTGAATCTGCCGGAGCGGAATTGCAGGCGATGATGTCTTCGTCCTATATCGCCGGCTACCGCATCGGCATGCTCACCTCCGGAGCCGGCTCACTGGTGTTGGCCAGCTGGCTCGGCTCCACCAGTGAGTCTTACCGCTATGCCGCCTGGCAAAACACCTATGCCCTCATGGCGCTAACCATGCTGGTCGGTGTCATCACTACCCTGATCATTCGTGAGCCGGCCAATCCCAGACCTTCAAACGCACACTACAGCAGCCGCCAATACCTCAAGTTCTTAACCCTGTTTGTGGCGGGCATCGCCGCCTTCGTGACGGTGTACGTGCTCACCGCTGGAGCGGCCTCCGCACTGCGGCAAACGCTGACTGACGCGATGAACAACGGCGCCTTATCCGGCCTGGTGGTGGAAACCCTTAGGTTGGCTCTGGCAATCACTCTGGTGGCCGCATTACTCAAGACACTCTCCCTAACCCCGCTATATGACAAACAACTGGTGCAAGAAAGTTACCTCGACCCAGTGAAGGATTTTTTCCAGCGTTATGGCAAACGCTTGGCGCTGTTGCTGCTGGTTTTCGTAGGGTTTTATCGCGTTTCCGATATTGTCCTTGGCGTTATTTCCAACGTCTTCTTTGAAGACATGGGTTTCACCAAAACCGAAATTGCCGGGGTGGTAAAAACGTTTGGTTTGTTCATGACTATCGCCGGTGGTTTTCTGGGCGGCCTGCTGGCCATGCGTCACGGTGTCATTCGGGTACTTTACCTCGGCGCCTTTCTCACCGTAGCCACCAACCTGCTGTTTCTGTGGCTGGCTTATGCAGGCCACGATATCCGCATTCTCTATGCGGTGATCTCCGCCGACAACCTAACCGCGGGCCTGGCCAGTGCCGCCTTTGTGGCCTTCCTGTCCCAGCTCACAAATGTGTCCTTCACTGCCGTGCAGTACGCTATCTTCAGCTCATTGATGACCTTGTTACCGAAAACCATTGGCGGGTATTCCGGCAGCATGGTGGACAATTTGGGCTACCCGGGCTTTTTCCTACTGGCCAGCCTGATGGGCGTGCCAGTGCTAGGCCTGATCTATCTGATCCAGCGACATAGCGCCTTTAAGGACTAACCCCACCATAAAAAGACTCGGCAATCACCAGGATACCCTGCGGCCCATGGGGCTGCTCTGTCGCCTGCAGTAAAGATCACTTTACGCTGATCATCCATTAGCCCCAGCATCACCATGGCCGTCTCAACAGGCATCAAAAACCCGAAGATAATGCTCGACCAGGCCCGCCTGGAACTGAAGCGGCGCTGGCGGAAAAGCATATCGCGGCCAGCGCAAATAGCTTACGGCTTGCTTCGCATTAGAAACCATCAGCGGTTTACCCTTACAGTACGGGGCAACACGTTTGCTAGACACAGAGAAAAATCTCCTTTTCCTTCACTACAGGGCTTACTATTTCTCCATGACTGAACCTCTTCCCCACTGGTATCTGCTCGGTGCCGGCAACATGGGCACACTAGCGGCTTGGTATCTGACCCGTGCCGGGCATACCGTCAGCGTGGTCACCAATAGCCCGCGATTACCACTGCAAAAGCAGCTTATCTTTGCTAATCAACGCATGTCGCTCACCCTGCCCTGCGTCAGCCCAGCCGAGCTGCCCCCCGCCATTAAACATGTGCTGGTAGCCAGTAAAACACCGTACACGGACTCGGCGTTACAGAGGGTGAAAGGCCATCTCAACAACGAGACACAGGTGCTGCGCTTCCAAAATGGGGTAGGCGCGCTGGATGGTCGGCTCCCTTCAGGCTCCGTCATGCTGGAAGCAATTACCACCAGTGCAGTAAAAGGGCAATCGCCACAGCACACCATCGTGGCGGAAAATGTCACATGGATCGGCGGCACTGCGCAACCACCTGAATGGTTTGAAGGCCTTCAAATTCACTGGCCCAACCTGCACTGGGAAGCGGACATACGCCTAGTTCAATGGAGGAAACTGGTGGCTAACGCGGTGATCAATCCGCTCACCGCCTTTTACGATATACCTAACGGCGCACTCATGAACGACCCCGCCCTGCTAGACCAAGCCCGAACCCTGTGCAGCGAAGCCGACGCCCTGCTGGCAATACTAGACTCGCAGTGGCCTGGGGATTCATTCACGGCCGTGCTAGAGGTGATCCGCGATACAGCCGACAACACCTCTTCCATGCGCGCAGATTACCAACGAGGTGCCACGACGGAAATCGAGGCCATCAATGGCTGGTTACTCTGCCAAGCGAAAAACCAGGGCATGGACCTGCCCAGCCATCGCCGGCTAGTTGAGGCGCTCACATCCACGCCCTAGCGGACGATTGCAAAGCCCTTTGCATGTGCATGCTCAGCCATTCAGATTGACTCACAATCTATACTTCTTCAGGGCACAACGCGCGATGCAACACACACGCTCCCCGTCTTCAGGACGCGCCAAGTGTGCAAAGGGCTTTTCAACAGCCTGCTGAGCGCCAACCTCTGGTAAGCTCCCCTGCGAGAAGGTCTCATTGTTCGGAGGATAAATGTTCACTCGCTGCTCTATTCACCAACGCGCGCTTTTTATACCCGCAGCTGCCAGCTTGCTATTAACTGTCCCGCTTGCGGGTATCGCCAACGAAGCCGACAGCACATCGGACACCGCTCCCGGCCGCCATGCTCTGGGCACCGTAAAGGTCAGTGGCGCCAGCAACAACAGCTTGGCGGGTGAACTCCCCACCGGCACCGTGGTGATCGACCGAGAAGCCATCGACAGCCTACCGGCAACAAACCTTGCGGAAGTGCTGGACAGCGTTGGCGGTCTGCAAAGCAGCCGCCTGTATGGCATCAACGGCAGCAGAACCAGTGTAGACCTGCTCGGTTTCGGCGCCACTGGTAACCAAAACACCCTGATTCTGTTAAACGGTCGTCGGCTATCCAACATCGATCAAGCCCCGCCGCAACTAACCGGCCTCCCCCTTGCGGCCATTGAGCGCATCGAAGTGTTGCCTGGGGCCGGAGCCGCCCTGTACGGCAACGGCGCTGTAGGCGGGGTGGTTAACATTGTTACCCGCCGCCACTACCGCAATAGTGCCGGGGTGGAAATCCACAGCGGCAGTTACAGCAACGTGGGCGGAAATGTTTATGCCACCGGCAGCCATGACAACGTGAGTGGAGCCGTGGCCCTGAGCACGCAGGACAGCGACAGCTATCGGGACAACAACGCCCTGCGCAACGACAGCGCCTTCGCCGATCTGCGTTACCATCAAGACCGCTTTGAAGCGTATTTCACTGCCAACGGCGAGACACAATCCCTGGACCTACCCGGTGGCCGCGATCCACGAGCATTCAACAATGACCCGCAAGGCGCCGATACCCCCAACGATGAGGCCGAACAGGAAAGTTACTGGCTGATGCCTGGCATACGTATTGGCATGGCCGGCAACACTGCCCTAACCCTGGACGCCAGCCGCCGCCGTCAAACCCAGGAATACCGCTACCCCTCCGGCGGTTTCAATGGTGAATCCGTGGTCGACAGCTACAGCTTTACCCCCAAGCTAGAAGGCCAGACCGCCACCGGCAGCGCTATCCATAACTGGACCTTAGGCTTCGATCTGCACGAATACGATTACACCAGCCGCACCAATTTCGGCGATCGTGAGCTAGAACAGAGCCAGCGTGCTTGGTACGTGCATAACCTGGTTAGCCTAACCCCGAAACTGTCTGTCAGCGCCGGCGCCCGCCATCTGGAAAGTACGCTCAGCGGAGAAGGTGCCGACAAGGAACAAGACGGTGAAATGTACGAGGGGGGCATCCGTTATACGTTCACTGGCAACTTAGCCCTTTTCGCCGGCGCCCAGCGCAGTGTGCGAATCGCCAACGTGGATGAGCTTTCGCCCTTTAATCCGCCCGCTGATCCACAAACTGGCCACAGTTACACCACCGGGGCCAGCTGGTCGCAAGGACGTCAGCATTCCACCCTCACCTTCTGGCGTGCCGAAATCGATAACGAAATTGTTTACGACCCCATCGCTTTCGCCAACCGCAATCTGGATGATCGGACCATTCATAAAGGCGTTAGTATCAACTCCCATTGGCAGCTGGATAAAGATATCACCTTCACCGCTAATGCCAGCGCCCAACAAGCCCGCTTTGATGGCGGACCATTCAGCGGCAACGATGTGCCCCTGGTACCCGAACACACCATGAAGTTAATCGCCGACTGGCAGGCGCTATCCTGGCTATCCGCCCAGATCAGTCACCGCTATGTGGGCGACCGACACTACGATGCTGACCTGGACAACGAATACCGCAAGTTGGACCACTATCGCACCACTGATCTGCAACTGACTGCCCGCTATCGCAAACTCTATCTCAAAGCCGGTGTCTACAATCTGGAAGATAACGTGAACGCCGACTACGGTAACTACAATCCGGCCAGCAGCAGCGCGGTACTCTACCCGCTGCCAGAACGCCATTACCGAGTTGCACTGGGCATGGAGCTGTAATGAGTGACACCAACAAAACCCGCATCAACCGGGTTATAACCCGCACCGGCGATGCCGGCGAAACCGGACTGGCCGACGGCTCTCGAGTAAGCAAACATGACCCTCGCATTGTGGTTCTCGGCGAGCTCGACGAACTGAATAGCGCCCTTGGGGTGTTACGCGCACGCCCGCAAGATGCAGATTTGGATGCGTTGTTGGGTTTAATACAGCAAATGCTGTTCGACATCGGCAGCGAACTGGCGATTCCCGGCCACAGGGTAATTGATGATCATGACCTGGTAGAGATGGAATCCCAAGCCGATACTATTAATGCCGAACTGCCACCACTGAAAGAGTTTGTCCTTCCTGGTGGGCACCCTGATGCCGCCTGGTGCCACCACTGCCGCACTGTGGCACGCCGACTGGAACGCCACGTGATAGCCCTGCGCGACGCCGACGAAGACGCGGTCAATCCCGTAAGCCAGGCGCTGATCAACCGGCTTTCCGACCTGCTCTTTGTCATGGCACGGCTGATCAACCTACGCCACGAGCACCCTGAAACTTTGTGGGTCCCCAAAGCGGACCGCTAACAGCGTGCCACATGCCCGATGCTTGAGGCCAAACATGAAAAAAAGAGCGCCCATTCCTGTGCGTTTCTTTACCTGGATTCAGGCGTGTGGCTTTGTATTATGGAAAGATTGTGCAAACCGGCCCACCTCTAACGCTAGCGCGCTACACTGAATGCCCTGACTGATGATGTAGCGCCATGGGCATTCGCAATAAACTGTTTCTGATTTTCCTGGGCACCTTTCTGGTTCTTATCCTAGCCGCCAGCGGATTCTATTATCTGTCTTTCGTGCGTAGCCTCGACACTTACTTGGACGAACGCCAGCAATCCCAAGTGGAACGTCTAGCCAATCACCTGGGCAACCTGTACCAACAGCAGGGCTCTTGGCAATTTCTTCGCGATGACCCCCGTCGCCTCAAACGGCTTTACTGGCTAGCCGGGGATCGAGAGGAAGGAAAAGACGAGCGCGGCGATCACCGCCGCCTGCAATTGCTCGATGCCCACAAGCGTGTGCTGTTTGGCCCGCCTGCCCCGGAAAAATACCGTATTGACGTTCCTATCCAAGATAATAGCCGCATCGTGGGCTATCTAACCTACCCAGATCAGGAAGCTATTCGCGACAAACTAGACCGCCGCTTCATAGGCCGGCAACTTCGTTTTGCCCTGTGGATGCTCTGTGTGGGGCTTGCCTTATCTCTACTGGTCTCCTGGCTGCTGGCCCGCCATCTGGTGGCACCAATTCTGGCGCTCTCACGCCATACAAGAGAATTACAGGAAGGTAATTACGACTCTCGCCTGGCCAGTGATCGCCGGGATGAGCTCGGCACCTTGACCCGCCAGGTCGACCAGCTCGCCGAGCGGCTCGATCAGGGCCAACAGGCGCGTCAGCGTTGGTTCTCAGATATCGCCCATGAACTGCGCACTCCGGTAGCCATTCTGCAAGGCGAGCTAGAAGCACTTTGCGATGGCATACGACCATTGAATCAGGAAAGCCTGAAAGGATTAGAAAGTGAGGTCGCTCAACTTACCCACCTGATTAACGACCTACACGACCTGGCATTGGCCGACGGTGGCAATCTACGCTACCAGTTCCGTTTGGAAGACCTGAGCAGCCTAATAGAAGACGTTCTCGACAGTTATCAAAGTTCGTTCGCACAACGTGGTATCACCTGTAAAACCAACTTACCCGACCAAGCTCTGATCCAGCAGGATCCTGTGCGCCTACGTCAGTTACTGGATAACCTGTTCCAGAACAGCCTCAAGTACACCGCCGACGGCGGCGAGCTATCGGTGTCCCTGAGCAAACAGGAAGACAATACCTGGCAATTGACGGTGGACGACAGCGCACCTGGCGTCTCCGACGATGCCCTACCTAAACTGTTTGATCACTTGTACCGAGTTGAGAGCTCGCGCAATCGCCGCACCGGCGGGTCGGGCCTGGGACTGGCCATTTGCCAACGCATTGTCCAAGCCCATGGCGGAGTGCTTCATGCAGAGCACAGCCCTCTGGGTGGGGTTCGTATCCATATTTCGTTACCGGGACATGCCCTATGAGCCACATCCTGATCGTAGAAGATGAGCCTCGCCTGTCACAACTTGTGGCAGATTATCTACATCACGCTCATTTTCAGACAAAACAAACAGACAGCGCCAAAGCTGCCATGGCCATGGCCCATGAGCAGTCCTTTCAAGCGATCATACTAGACTTGATGCTACCCGACGGAGATGGCATGGAGGTGTGCAAGACCATCCGCCAGCACAGCAATGTACCGATTATTATGGTCACTGCCCGGGTTGATGAAGTGGACCGGCTACTGGGGCTAGAACTGGGCGCAGATGATTACATCTGCAAACCCTTCAGCCCTCGCGAACTGGTGGCCCGGGTGAAAGCGGTGCTACGACGCGCCAACCCCGAATCCCCCGAACAAGAGCACAGCTTGCAACTGGACGAGGAACGCTACGAAGCCATTCTCAAACAGCCACAGGGCCAGCAACGCATTGGCCTTACCGCTATTGAATTTGCCTTGCTGAGCACTCTCTCTCGCCAGCCCGGCCGTATCTGGTCCCGAGACCAGCTAATGGACGAGATATACAACGATCACCGCGTGGTTTCCGACCGCACCATCGACAGCCATATTCGTAAATTGCGCCGTAAACTCAGCGACGGCGATGAGCAGTCCCATGACTGGATTGGCAGTGTATACGGGGTAGGGTATCGGCTAGAAACACCATAACGGCCCCAAGGTTCGAACCTCAAACTGCACGTTAAAACGCCCATCCTGGATTTTGTACTTTTCTACACTGAGGCCGCGCCCAACTCTGGGCGAGGCCTCAGTGGTTGTGATCATGAAACTGATCATCGTATTGTAGCGTAACGTGAGGGTGTAGCTGCTTCTTCCTTTTTTCCTGCATATTCCTTGCACCTTTTTACGCAATACTCTTTCCATCACATTCAACGGCTCAATTAGAGTCACAAGGAGAAAGCCCCATGAAAAAGATCGCTATCGTTGTTCTAGCTATTTTTGCCACATCCGCTTTTGCCATGGGTCCCGGTCACCGGGGCGGTGAAAAAATGGTGGAACACATGACCAAGAAACTGGAACTGACCGAGTCACAAAGTGCCGAACTGAGCACCCTCTTTAAAGAGCAGGGCGAAAAAAGGAAGGCCCTGCATGATGAAACCCAAGAAAAGATCAACGCTCTACTCACCCCAGAGCAGCAGGAAAAACTCAAGCAGATGAAAGAAAAACGTGAAAAGCGTGGCGACGATCGCCGCGAAAAAAAGGAAAAACGTTAACCCTTTGCTTTTAGTGCACTTTAAAAAAGGCCTTCACACGAAGGCCTTTTTTTATTCCTCTTGGCTACGTTTGCCAGCTCAATTACAACAATGCCTGGCGCATATCCGTTAATAACTGGCTCAAATAAGTCGTAAATCGTGCGGCTGCTGCACCATCAATGACTCGATGATCGTAAGACAGGCTCATTGGCAGTATTAACCGCGGCTGGAACTCACTCCCATCCCAGACCGGCTGCATATCGGAGCGGCTGACGCCGAGAATCGCCACTTCCGGCCAGTTTACAATCGGGGTGAACGCCGTACCGCCAATCCCCCCCAAAGACGAAATACTGAAAGTCCCGCCCTTCATGTCCGCAGGGGTCAGCTTCCGATTACGGGCTTTCTCTGCCAGTTCGTCCATTTCCTGAGCAATCGCCTTTAGCCCTTTTTTATCCGCATCCTTGATCACCGGCACAACCAATCCATTAGGTGTATCGACTGCGATACCAATATTGATATACCGCTTTTCAATCAATGCTTCGCCGCTATTTTCCAAAGAGCTGTTAAACCGTGGATATTCCTTTAACGCCCGTGCACAGGCCGCTACTAGGAAAGCCAACATGGTGAGCTTTACCCCTTCACGTTCAAGACGCTTGTTCTGGCTCTTACGAAACGCCTCCAAGTCGGTGATATCCGCATTGTCATGCTGGGTTACATGGGGAATAGTCAACCATGAACGGGTCAGATTCTGCGCCGACACCTTGCGCAGCTTGTTCAACTCAACGCGTTCAATTTCACCAAACTGGCTGAAATCGATTTCTGGCAAGTCTATCGCCATTCCACCCGCTGAGCCCCCGCTCTGTGGCCCCTCCAAACGCTGCTTCACATAGGCATGCACGTCATCTTTGAGGATGCGATCTTTCGGGCCAGTGCCGCTGACCTGGGACAAATCCACCCCCGTTTCCCGGGCCAATTTGCGTACCGCCGGGCCGGCATGAACGGGGCGGGAAGGCGAGCCACCTGCATCAGAGGGTTGCGCACGGGACGGTGTAGAACCGCTAGAAGAAGCCGTTTCAGGAGAGGAATCCTGCTCTGCCCCATCCTGTTCGCGCTCAGGCTGTGCACTCTCTTCTGCTGCCGGCGTACCGGTAACGGCAAGGGTAATCAACGCATCACCACTACCAACCTTATCGCCGACACTAACGTTAACGGATTCCACCTTGCCGGCTTTTGGTGAGGGAATTTCCAAAGACGCCTTGTCTGATTCCACCACTACGATGATTTGCTCTTCATTAAGCTCATCCCCCACGGCCACATTCACTTCAATGATCTCTGCGGCATCAATGTCGCCCAGATCCGGCACCTTTACGGTTTCCGATCTACTTGCAGCCGGCTCGGCAGCCTTATCCGCATTATTGTCTGAAGTGGACTTTGTCTGCTTCTCCGATGCATTTTCATTCTGCGTCTGCGAACTAGCATCGTTGGTTTTACCGCCCTTGGTGGTCTCGTTTTCTGACTCAGAGTCCGATACATCTTCGGCGCTATCGGTAGCGTCACCGTCGTCGACCTCCAGCTCCATTACTGCATCGCCCTCCTTAACCCTGTCACCCACCTTTACACTAATAGAAGCCACCTTCCCGCCCTGGGGCGCCGGCACTTCCACCGTGGCCTTATCAGATTCAAGCACGATAATCGTGTCTTCAGCGCTAATGGTATCGCCGACGTTAACGCTGATCTCGATGATATCAACAGGATCACTGCTGCCCACATCGGGAACATATATTTGCGTTTTACTCACACCTTAACTCCTTATGGTGAGATCACTGATCGGTAATCAGTGACGGGTGCGATTAATGCATCACCGGATAGGGTTTATCCGTGTCAATGCCGTATTTCTCGATGGCCTGTTTTACTAGCCCTACCTCAACTTTGCCCTCTTTGCGCAGGGCATTAAGAGCGGCCAGAACCACGAAGTAACGATCGACTTCAAAGAAGTGACGCAACTTCTGGCGCGAATCACTGCGCCCGAATCCATCCGTTCCTAGAACCGTGTAAGGCGCGTTCACCCAGGGACGAATCTGGTCGGCATAGGCCCGCATGTAATCCGTTGAAGCAATCACCGGACCACTACGGCCATCCAGGCATTTTTCTACCCAGTTTGCCGGACGCTCTTCTTCCGGGTTGAGCATCTCATCGCGGTCCATTTTCAGGCCTTCACGGCGCAGTTCGTTAAAGCTGGTCACACTCCACACATCAGCCGCAACGTCAAAATCTTCCCGTAGCAGTTCTGCCGCCGCTTCCACTTCACGTAAAATCGTACCGCTTCCCAGCAGCTGCACTTTAGGGCTTTTCTTGGTCTTCGCTTTACCTTCGCGCAACAGATACATGCCCTTGCGGATACCTTCTTCGGCCCCCTCGGGCATGGCCCCATGAATGTAGTTTTCATTCATCAACGTCAGGTAATAAAACACCCTTTCGTTATCCTCATACATGCGTCTGAGGCCATCTTGAAGAATCACCGCTAGCTCATAACTGTAGGTGGGATCGTAGCTGACACAGTTGGGTACCGTGCTGGAAAGAATATGACTGTGACCATCCTGATGCTGCAGACCTTCACCGTTAAGCGTAGTGCGCCCTGCTGTGGCCCCCAATAGAAAACCCCGTGCCTGTGAATCCCCTGCTGCCCAGGCCAGGTCGCCCACCCGCTGAAAGCCGAACATGGAGTAATAGATATAGAACGGAATCAGGGTAAAATTATGAACGCTATAACTGGTAGCTGCGGCAAGCCAGCCGGACATGGCGCCGGCCTCATTGATCCCTTCTTCAAGAATTCGGCCCTTCTTTTCTTCCCGGTAATACATGATCTGGCCGGCATCTTCGGGTTCGTATTTTTGCCCCCCAGAGGAATAAATACCTAGTTGGCGGAACAGACCCTCCATACCAAAGGTGCGTGCTTCATCAGGCACAATAGGCACCACCCGATCACCAATCTGCTTATCCTTAATCAGGGTGCTCATCATGCGCACAAAGGCCATGGTAGTGGAAATTTCCCGGTCACCACTCCCTTCCAGAAAGTTGGCAAATACATCCAGCCCAGGGATGGTTAACTGCTGACTCGCTTTGCGTCGACGCACAGGCATGTAACCACCCAATTTGTCGCGCTGCTCCTTCATGTAACGCAGCTCCGGGGAATCATCCGCTGGACGATAATAGGGAACATCTTCTAGCTGTTCATCGGTGAACGGCATATCGAAACGGTCTCGGAAATCCTTCAGGCTCTCCAAGTCCAGTTTCTTCATTTGGTGAGCCTTGTTCACCGCTTCACCGGCACCGGTGGCGTAGCCTTTAACCGTTTTGGCCAGAATCACCGTCGGCTGACCCGTATGGTTCACCGCTTCATGATAGGCCGCATACACCTTGAACGGGTCGTGGCCACCCCGGTTCAGTCGATACACATCGTCGTCACTCATGTGCTCAACCAGTTTCTTTAGCTCCGGATTCTCACCGAAAAAGTGTTCGCGGGTATAAGCCCCGCCATTTTTCTTATACGCCTGATACTCGCCGTCCACACATTCTTCCATGCGGCGGCGCAACAGGCCCTTGCTGTCTTTTTCCAACAACGGATCCCACAAACGCCCCCACACGACCTTGATAACATTCCAGCCCGCACCACGGAACACACCTTCCAGTTCCTGAATGATCTTGCCATTACCGCGCACCGGGCCATCCAGTCGCTGCAGATTACAATTCACCACAAACACCAGGTTATCCAGCTTCTCTCGGCCTGCCAGGCCAAGAGCGCCGAGGGACTCGGGCTCGTCCATTTCTCCGTCACCAAGAAATGCCCACACTTTGCGGTTATCCTGCTGGATTAATTCCCGATTCTGCAGGTACTTCATGATATGGGCCTGATAAATGGCCTGAATCGGCCCCAGCCCCATGGATACAGTGGGGAATTGCCAAAAGTCCGGCATCAGCCAAGGGTGCGGGTAAGACGAAAGCCCTTTACCATCCACTTCTCGGCGGAAATTATCCAACTGCTCTTCACTGATACGCCCTTCCAAGTAGGCCCGCGCGTACACGCCCGGTGCCGAATGTCCCTGAAAGAACACCAAATCGCCCTCGTTTTCTTCACTGGGGGCACGGAAGAAATGGTTAAACCCCACATCATAAAGCGTGGCCGAGGAGGCAAAGGAAGCAATATGCCCACCCAGCTCATCATCGTTATCGATGTTCGCTCGCATGACTGTGGCCATGGCATTCCAACGGATCAGAGAGCGAATGCGGCGCTCCATGAACATGTCACCGGGAATGGCGGCTTCGTCTTTGGGAGCAATCGTATTCAGGTATGGCGTATTGAGGTGGGTACGATAAACGCCCTGCTCTTGGGCTTCGTTAGTAATGACGTCGAGTAACCAGGCTGCTCGCTCCGGGCCCTCGCGCTCGACCACAGATTCTAGGGCTTCGAGCCACTCTCGGGTTTCTGCCGGATCAACGTCATCAAAAAAACTACGTTTTTGCATGGGCGTGCGTCCTTTTTCGCGTTGCCAAGCGCCGTCGCAGGATCACTGCAACGACGCTAAAAAGAGGCCCAAAGGGTGGCTGGGCCTGAGACTTGTGGTGTCGCTGTACCGGAGGCTAAGCAGCATGACTGCCGCGTTACCGGTGACGCTTTATACTAGCGCTGCAGACCGGTTGTCGGTCAAGCTGGCCAGTGGCGAGAACGTTTAACCAGCACAATATGCTGACCATTTTTCCAGTTATTTCACTACCTTGAACCCGGCGCCAGCAAACGTAAATTCGACCAATGTCGGTTATTTTGGACCCTTTTTCCTTCCCATAGGGGCTATTGAGAAACAGGGTCCTGCTTGCCATTCTCATAGCAGCATAATCCACAGAGCGGCCACAATCAGCCAGATGGCGACACAGCGCAGCAGCAAACCGTGCAGCGCTTCCAGCTGATCCAACGCGATGTTCAGCGTGGCGGGGCAGGCCTCAGAGCTTTCTTCCTGCGCCACATGAGCCACAGACAGAAGCAGCGAAGCAGACGGGGGCAACTGCCACCAACTACCACGCATGCGGTTCATCGCCGCACTGAAGTTACCCGCCAGGGCCATGCTGAGGATTAGCAACTGCCGGGGTGGAAGGCTCAACCAGTTATCCAGTGTCTGTTGCCAGACTGGAGCATCTTCTTCTCTGCCATGTCGTCTCTTATGTTGTAACCAGGCATGATTCATCACCACCAAGAACGCGGCACCAAAGCCTAACAAAACCAGCCAGAAAATCGCCACGAACAGCCGCTCCTCACGCGCCAAGATCTGCTCATTCAATTGCTGGTGGTAGGCCGGATCACCGGGCACCCCAGTCACGGAAAATTCGTCAGTAGCCAAGGCCGAAAAGCCATCTGGATCATTCATGCGACCGCGCACCAGTAGCTCATCCACATAACGAAATTCACTGTAACTGCCAAGCAACCAAAGCAACAACAGGATGCCCAGCCCCAAGACGAGCAGCTGGCCCCAGAAACCTGATAACCAGCATGCAGCCCAACCAATCAGCACAGCAGGCAACAGCACCGCAACCCACCAAACACGAGCCGGCTGGCCAATGCGGCTGCCGCATCGCTGCAACCAACGCTGATGCCGTTCATCATCTGCCAGCAATGTAGACCAACCAAGGTCCATCCGTCGCAACCCCATAACCACAATAAGAACGATAAACTTCATGCTCTTTTCTCCTTAAAATTGGCTAATTCCTGACGATAACGCAGCCAGTCGAAGGCAGGGCCCGGATCCGTTTTTCTTCCCGGCGCAATGTGCTCATGGCCAGCAATACGAGCGTCGACAATAGCAGGATAGTGATGCTGCAAAAGCCTCGTAAGCGCAACAAGGGTAACGTACTGGGCGGTTTCATAAGGCATTGTATCGGCACCTTCTAGCTCGATACCGATGGAAAAATCATTACAGTTTTCACGGCCCTGGAACGCCGAGAGCCCAGCATGCCAGGCACGCTTGTCGCACGGCACAAACTGCAACAGGCTGCCATTGCGACGAATCAAGAAGTGAGCCGACACCGTCAGCTGGTGGATGGTTTCAAAATAAGGGTGTTGCGCCGGATCAAGACAGTTCTGAAACAACGCCTGGATATGGCCACTACCAAATTGCCCCGGAGGCAAGCTGATGTTGTGAATCACCAGCAGGGAGATATCAGCAGGATCAGGACGATCGTTGAAATTAGGGGAGGGGCACCATTGCGCCTGGTCGACTCGATGTTCGGAAAGGGTAAGCACCCGCGCAAACTCCTCTTGCCTGCGCCTAAGGAAGCCGGTGCTGCACTTTAGCCCTTAGTGCTGCACATTGCCTTGCATACGACGCAGGTCGCCAATAACTGCTTCCAAAGCCCGATCAAACAGGGCTCCTTCTTCGATGAGTTTAACAGCCCCATTATGCAGGGCAACGGCCAAGGTGTAAGCGGAATACTCCTGTACCTTAATGCCACGGCGGTTGGTGAACACTATTTTCACGCCAGCACGGATATTCGCCGCCAACTTCGCGCGACGGGGTTCGTCGTTGTCCTGAATTTCTATCCATTGGCCGGGTGCCAGCTGGCTGCATTTTTTCACCAAAAAATGGTTTTCTGGCAATTCAGGAGCGGTCTCTGGCTGTGCCGGTTGGGCGGGCAGCTCCGGCTCCACTGCCACCCTCTCGGTCTGCAAGCCCTTGAGTAACCGGTGGTGCACATCACGGAATTTAACCAACAACTGCTTGGTTTCCATCGCATCGTGATTAATCTTCGTCAGGCCGTCATGCAAGGTCTTCAGCAACTTGGGGCTGAGCGTCTTGAGTTTCTCTAGCGCGTCCTGATCTCGGTGCTCCAGCACACTCCAGACCACCGCATCCACTACCTTCACCTGCTGCTGCCACAGAGGACTATTCTCCCCCTCATGCAACCAAGTCAAATACAAAACCTGCTGCCACCCCTGGCGAAGCAAGCGTACGACCACATCCGGTAGTTGCCGTCCAGCCATACGGTTATCCAGTACCGTCACCACTTCACGGCGAGCCTGCTCTGCACGGGCCTTGCCCTCTTCCGCTTCACGGACCCGCTGTTCCACACGGTCGGAGCGAGTTTTCTGGCTATCGAAAAATTGCTGAAACTCCTGCAATAATGAGGAGAACAGGCTGGCATCATCTTCATAGTCATCAATGATGCGATGCACAGCATGATTAATTCGCTGATATAGGTCATCCTGAATACCCAGATGGGGATCCCACTGGCTGCCTGCTCGGGCCAGCATGTTCAGTAATAAGCGGGCCTCGTGGTTGTCGTTATTAAAGAAGGCCTTATCCATAATCGCCACTTTCAACAGCGGGATCTGCAGGCGGCCAAGCAGTGCCTTGATGTCTGAGGGCAGGCCTTCGTCATCCAGAATGAAGTCGAATAGCAAGGCCACCAGATTAATGACATCGTCATCAGCCTGATCCAGTGCGTGGATGGCTTCACCATGCTCATTGTCGAGCAACTCGGATAGGTCCGTTTTCAGGTCGGCACGCTCTTCACCTTCATCCTCCCCTAGACTACGCTCTACCCGTTGCAAGCGGTTCAGTACACCGAGTAGATCATCCGAATTAACCTGATGCACCGACGCCGCATTGGCCAACGGAGCACCGTTCATATAAGGCACCCCGTTTTGCATAACCGCCATAGGTGCCTCGCTAGCGACGTCGGACGCACCATCACCCGGTCTAGCCTGCATGCCACGCATGGTAACCAGCAGCTCCTGAAGCAGACCGAACACTTGATCGTTACTGTGCACGCCGGCATTGCCCGCTGTGGGCATGACGTTGTCATTACCTTGGCTGGCCAGCGAACGGGAACCGGGCTTGTGTGCCGGAGCGATAGGGGCGGACTTCATCTCCGGAAGCACCCCCGCATCAATCAATACCTTGTTGGCCTCACTGACCAGATAGCCGGTTTCAGCCATCACCTCCCGCTCAAACAGCTTGAGAATAATCAGACGAGCCTTGATATCTAACGACAGCTTTTCCAAGCCTTCACTAAAGCAGGCCACCAATTGACGAGGTTCAAGGGGATTGTTGTGCTCGTTCACCTCCCGCTTGCTTTCAAATAAGTACTCAATACGGTGGCAAAGCACCTTCAACTGCTCGTTACAGCCGTTACGGGCCCGGCGAGCCATATTATCCAGCGCCACGGAGGTTTCTAACTCGTCCTCGTTGACCAGCGTTAAGGAATCCAGGTCTACCGGGTTCTGCTCCAGCGTTTGCGTTTCCGGCGGCCTCGCTAGGCTTAAAAACTGATGGTTGAGCGCCTGCTTGAAGCTGGCCACCAAACCAGACCGCTGGATACGCAGCTCACGCATTGCCTCGAAATAGCGCTCACGCTCTCCGTCTGTCTCTCTCTCGGCAAGGTCGTACAACTTATCATCAGCGCCATCCAACATATCTCCCAGGTAAGCGCCACTCAGGAAAAGATAGCGAGCACACACCTTCTCAAGGGGCCGTGGCATACGGCCTGGCAAGACCTTCCCGGAAACCGGTTTCAGCTGTGTAACCTTGGACATTGCTCCCCCGGCAGGCGAACCTGCGACAGGCTGGTGAGAAACATGAAAACAAGACAAAAATGGCACTAACGTTTTAATTCTTTATTACTATAACATTAGCAACCTGTAGCAAGATTGAACTAGTTGGCACTGAGAGAGCTGCGTACGAGCAATCACAAACAGACTCGCAGCTTTCCCTGCCTCAGAAATTCCCCTAGCCTAAGACTTTTCGGGGATTGGACGATAGCCATGGAACAGACAGTCACCATACTCAAACAGATTAGCGGTCTGCTGTGGGGATGGCCGGCGCTCATTCTCATCGCGGGCACCGGCATATACTTGACGCTTGTTCTCGGCTTCCTGCCCCTACGCCAGCTGGGCTTTGGTTTTCGGCAAATGCTTGGCCCCCAGCGCGGTGTTGGCACCATTGGCGCAGGCGCCGCCCTCGCCACTTCCCTGTCTGCCACCATTGGTACCGGCAATATTGTCGGCGTAGCCACTGCTATTCACTCCGGAGGCCCCGGAGCACTGGTATGGATGTGGCTGATTGCCTTGGTGGGCATGGCCACCAAATACGCCGAAGCCGTACTTGCCGTGCACTTCCGGGAAAAAGATGCCGCCGGTCAATATGTGGGCGGCCCCATGTACTACATCAAGAATGGTCTGGGCAAGAACTGGCACTGGCTGGCCATCGCCTTTGCAGTATTCGGCATGATTGCCGGCTTCGGTATTGGCAACAGTGTTCAGGCCAACTCCGTGGCCCACGGCCTCAGCGACAGCTTTGGCCTGCCCCCTTGGATCACCGGCGTCACTCTAGCGGTACTGGTCGCCATGGTGGTACTGGGCGGCATGAAACGGATCGCCACCGTCGCAACGTTTATCGTGCCCTTCATGGCGCTGGCTTACCTACTGGCGGGCTTGGTGGTTCTGGCGGACCACGCCAATGCCATCCCTGGTGCATTGGCTTTGTGTTTTGAAAGCGCTTTCACCGGCACCGCCGCCGCCGGGGGATTTGCCGGGGCACTGGTAAAAGAGGCAATCCGTTTCGGTATGGCTCGGGGTATTTTCTCCAACGAAGCCGGCCTAGGCAGCGCACCCATTGCTCACGCCTCCGCCAACACCGACCACCCCGCCAGGCAAGGCTCAATCGCCATGCTCGGCACCTTTATTGACACCATTATTGTCTGTTCCGTCACCGGGCTGGCGATTGTTTCCACAGGCGTGTGGGACAGTGGCGTTAAAGGCGCTCCCCTTTCCGCCCTGGCGTTTTCGTCTACCTTCGGCAGTGCCGGCAACATCATCGTGGCCTGTAGCCTGGCCGTTTTTGCCTTTACCACCCTGCTCGGCTGGAGCTTATACAGCGAACGCTGCACACAGTTCCTGTTCGGCAACAAAGCGATCATGCCGTTTCGTATCGTCTGGGTACTAGCTATACCCTTGGGTGCGCTTGTCAGCCTGAACTTTGTTTGGGCATTGGCCGATATCATGAATATCCTCATGGCCGTGCCAAACTTGATCGCTCTGTTATTATTGTCGCCCATTGTGGTTCGGCTGAGTCGTGAGTTCTTCGCCAACCGCCCAGATTAGCCACTGACGGTTGACGGCCCCGCCATCAACCGCCATTGTCATGGCCCCTTGCCCTTACCCTCAACCCTAGAGAGTGAGGGCAAGGCCGTGATCAGTAACCGTATTAAGAGATCCCATGACCATCGCCAACCTCCCCGACTACGTGCGTGACGATATCACCCGCAATGTGACCTTTGCTCTAGAAGAAGATATCCGCGATGGCGATATCACCGCCCAGCTGATCGACGCAGACAGCACCAGCAGCGCCACCATCATCACCCGTGAAGATACCACCATGTGCGGTATTCCCTGGGCCGACGAAGTGTTCAAACAGCTGGGAGAGGTGGACGTTGAATGGCATGTCCGTGATGGCGACCGCCTCTCGGCAGAATCCACCCTGTGCACCCTGCGCGGTAACACTCGCAAGATACTCACCGGCGAACGCACCGCCCTCAATTTCCTGCAAACCCTGATGGGCACCGCCACCACCGCCCGCCGCTACGCTGATGCCGTGGCCGGCAGCCAGGTCACCATCCTCGACACCCGTAAAACCCTACCCGGCTTACGCGCCGGCCAGAAATACGCGGTACTCTGCGGCGGCTGCCAAAACCACCGCATCGGCCTCTACGACGCCTTCCTCATCAAGGAAAACCATGTGGCCGCTTGCGGCGGCATCACCCCCGCCATCGAGCGCGCACGGGCGTTGGCGCCGGAAAAGAAAATCATAGTGGAAGTGGAAACACTGGCGGAGCTTGAAGAAGCGGCCGGACTGACGCCGGATCAGATTATGCTCGATAATTTTAGCGTAGAAATGCTGGCAGAAGCGGCCGGTATGGCAGTTGAATCAGCATTGGAAGTATCAGGCAATTTGACTGTGGGTAATGCGGCAGAGCTACCAAAGAGCCGGCACTGGTTTTTGTCTTCCGGAGCGTTAACCAAGCATGTAAGAGCTATTGATCTCTCTCTTCGCATAAGGTAAGGAAGCCCTCAAAATAACCACGGAGCATGGGCACACCAAGGCCCTTTTCAGACTCCTACAATTTACCCTGCAACCAAAACCTTGGCGCACCTGATATATTTTCAGTCGAGACTTGATAATAAAAAATTGACGAGCTAAAGAAGGCCAGCACAATCATAAAAGCTCCAACGGCTCGCTTTCCGCTAAAATTCGTCAGGAAATCAGGCCTAGGCCTCTCTGAAACGACATTTTCAAAAGCAAACCCCACCGCTAGCGCCAGCAATAACATTGAGGGGGCGATCATGGTTAGGCCACTTACTTGCGCATAAGAAAGAAAACAGACAATCGTTGACCCGCCGACTATATGTAACATGGACTGATCGGCCACATATCCTGCTCTGAGGTAAACTGTAGCCGCCTTTATTAGCAAATAAACAGCAATAATTGTTACCAAAGCACCATATTCATACAACGAGGCAATCAAAATATTGTGGGGATGTGCTTCAGGAACACTACTGAGCTGAGAAAACGAAAGCGGCCCATTCCCAAGCAAAGGGGATTCAAACCAGCCTTGAATCCCCTCTCTAAACAAAGCAATTCTTCCGGTATCTCGATAAAGACTGGCAATATAATTTTCTTCTACCCTCAAAAAACTGCTATCAAAATAAAATAAAAAATACAATGCAGTCCCAATCGCCGCATACATCAGCAAACGCATAGAGTATTTTTTTCGCGCCCTACCTTTACAAAAAAAAACTAAAAACATCGCCACAGCCAACCCTGAAAGAAAGCTTCCTCTAGCCATAATTATTAGGACAAATAAAAATAAACCGCCTCCAACAAGTGTGGAAAAAGGAAGAACAACCCTTCTGTAATCAGACAAACAGCTTTCTATTCCTGGCAGCATAAAAAAACCAAGAACCAAAAAACCTGCAGCATGATTAATATTAGCAAAACCAGAAATCACAAAAGCGGGATCAACCACGCCCTGGCCCAGCAATAAATACGTTCCAAAAATCACATAAATAAAATACAAAGAAAGTCCCACAAAAAAAATCACAGAAATGATTTTTTTATTTTGTGTCGCCACGAAAGCCCAAGAAAATGGAAAAATTAATAGCAAGACGGCCCATAGTAAAAACCTTGTCTCTTGTGCCCAACCGGCCACACCAGCACTTCCCAAAAAAGCACTTAACATCGACAGCGCACCCATCACCCAGAACAGAAAAGGGACTTTTCTCAAAGAAATGAAGGGAACCAAAAAAAGAAAAGAAATGGAAAGGAAGACGATCTCAATAGAACGCTGATGATCAAAGGGGTGCAGCCCTCCAAGAAGAAAGAATGGCTGAACCATCAACAAGAAGGAAAGTGACAAACCTAACAGGACAAGCCATTCAAACCTGATAAATAAAAAAGAGGAGGCTAACGCCCCCTCTTTATTCAAACGAGCCATCCGAAATTAAGAGCGGCAGCTAGCTGGCAAGAACTTGTTAATACTTGTAGCAGAAGGTGCGCAGCTCCAGCTAACACCACCACCAGAACTCAGGCTTGGAGTCAAGCTAATAGATGCCGCATCAAGAGTGTCATCATTGGTTCCTTGGATTGCAACCACCACCTGTCCATCAGCACCAACAGTGACAGACTCTACATACGTACTGGTAATGTTTTCGGCCTGATCCATTCCAACTGCGCTATTAGAGTTGCAACCTGCCGTCGCATTATCATTCTGGATACATTCAGTCACCGCAGTTTTAGCGGATGCAGCAAAACCAATAACTTCTGACATTTTTGCACGAGTTGTATAATCCTGGTAAGCAGGCAAAGCCACGGCAGCCAAGATGCCGATGATAGCAACTACAATCATCAGCTCAATAAGGGTGAAACCCTGTTGCATTTGCTTCTTCATTTTGTTTTCTCCAATCATTGGCAAATTTTTTCGAGCTCCCCCTTGGCGAGCATCTACATGAAGTCAAAGCATGGAGCGTGCCAACTTAAACTTATTCTCGCGAAATCATGTAAGAGCGGGAGTTTCCGTGTTCAGCATGCCTCCCCACCTAGAAATTCACAGCAACAACGTCCCTCCCTCACACCAATTAACGTCACCTAATGACGCTCAGCGTCACAACCCAAGAGGTATGCGTCATTTATCAACATCCACTCGGTCGATTTGCCGCACCATACCTAGCGAGCAACACTGCTCACAACTTTACCTCCACTCTATCTTCCATGCGTTGCAAGCAACTGATATGGCTATCTTCCATTTTCCGCCTCACCGGGAGCACTTTTTGTAAGGTATAGGAAAATACAAAAATAATTGAGAACCCGATGGCAAGATACCGATTTTGCGATATCCGGACTTCCCAGCAATGGGCACACCCGGTATGTTAGGAAAAAAGTGTTGGCCGTACCGACCATACTAAGCATAAACAAGCAGGTTTCCATGACTAGCCAAACCACCTCATTTAGCGGCTTACCGCATCGATTAATACAGCAGGGCCTGCTAGACGCAGAGAGCATACAGCTAGCCCTGCAACAGGCTCGCCAAGAAAAAACCAGCCTTATTAAACAGATCGTTGCTAGTGGGAAACTTACGGCTAGGCAGGTAGCAAGCGCCGTTGCGGAAGAATTTGGCGACCCTATTTTTGACCTTAACAGCTTCCAGCGCGATAGCTTAGTAAAGGACCTTGTCGACCCTAAGCTGATCAATAAACACAACGTACTCCCCCTTTACCGGCGCGGAAGCCGCCTCTTTGTTGCGGTATCCGATCCTACTAATTTACCTGCGCTAGAAGAAATCCGTTTTAATACTGGCCTTAATGTAGAAACGGTGATTGTTGAGGAAGACAAGCTAAGCCAATGGATCGAAGCGTTGGAGTCCGAGACCGAAGATGATGCCTTTAGCGACCTGGATGCCGGACTAGAAAACCTGGACATTAGTTCGAATGAAGAAACAGAAGATGAAACTCAATCTGGTGCCGATGATGCACCAATTGTCCGCTTCGTGAATAAACTTCTTCTTGATGCCATTAAGGGCGGAGCATCAGATTTGCATTTCGAGCCCTATGAGAAAACCTATCGGGTGCGCTTCCGTCAAGATGGCATCCTGCAAACCGTATCGAAACCACCTATCAATATCGCCAACAAACTTTCTGCGCGCCTAAAGGTCATGTCTCGGCTGGATATTTCAGAACGTCGAGTCCCTCAGGATGGCCGGATAAAGTTGAAAATTTCCAAGACACGGGCCATCGATTTCCGGGTGAACACCTGCCCCACCTTATTTGGTGAAAAAATTGTATTGCGTATTCTGGACCCGGAATCCGCAAAGATGGGCATCGAGGCTTTGGGTTATGAAAATGATCAGAAACAGATGTACCTGGATGCCCTGCATAAACCACAAGGCATGATACTCGTCACTGGCCCCACCGGCTCAGGAAAGACCGTTTCACTATACACCGGAGTAAACATTCTCAATACGCCAGAACTCAATATTTCCACCGCCGAAGACCCGGTTGAAATCAACTTGGAGGGGGTTAACCAGGTTAATGTGAACCCGAAACAAGGGATGAATTTCTCATCAGCACTACGTGCCTTCCTACGCCAGGATCCCGACGTCATTCTGGTGGGAGAAATTCGTGACTTAGAAACAGCAGAAATAGCTGTGAAAGCGGCCCAGACAGGTCACCTGGTACTTTCCACCCTCCACACTAACAGCGCACCGGAAACTCTAACTCGTCTTCGCAACATGGGCGTTCCCTCCTTCAACATTGCCACCTCGGTATTATTAATTATTGCCCAACGTTTAGCCCGGCGCCTGTGTGAAAACTGCAAAACTCCAGTGGATATTCCTAAACAATCCTTGCTTGAGATGGGTTTCACGGAAGACGATATCGCCAACGAGTTTACTGTGTACGGACCGGTAGGGTGCGACAAATGCAAGAACGGCTACAAAGGGCGCGTGGGGATTTATGAAGTCGTTAAAATCACAGACGGCATCGCGCGCATTATTATGGAAGAGGGTAACTCTATCGAAATTGCCGACCAGTGCCGCAAGGAGGGCTTTAATAACCTTCACCGCTCCGGATTGGTAAAAGCAATGCAAGGGGTTACCAGCCTAGAAGAAATTAACCGTGTCACAAGCGGACATTGATTATGGCGACTAAATCAACACAAAAAAAATTAGCCACTTTTACCTATGAAGGCGTGGACCGTCAGGGAAAAAAAGTTAAAGGGGAAACCTCAGGTAAAGGTGCCGCACTGGTTCGTGCGGAACTACGCAAGCAAGGCATCAATGCAAAAAAAGTAGCAAAAAAGCGTGAGATAAATTTGGGGGGTAAAAAAAAGGTCACCCCCATGGATATTGCTATTTTTACCCGCCAAATGGCCACAATGATGAAAGCCGGTGTACCTTTGGTGCAAGCTTTTGAGATTGTTGCTGATGGGCTAGACAACCCAGCAATGAAGGTTGTCGTAATGAAGCTAAAGACAGAAGTAGAGGGGGGGAATAATTTTGCTGGCGCACTACGAATGCACCCACTTCTTTTCGATGATTTATATTGCAGCCTTGTCGACGCAGGAGAACAATCGGGCGCCCTCGAAACAATGCTGGACCGGGTAGCTCTTTACAAAGAAAAGAGTGAAGCCTTAAAACAAAAAATCAAGAAAGCCTTAAAGTACCCAATTGCCGTTATTTGTGTTGCAGTTATCGTTACAGCAATCCTCCTAATAAAGGTAGTGCCAACTTTTAAAGAACTGTTTGAAGGATTTGGCGCTGAGCTACCCGCTTTTACTCAATTCGTAATTAACCTATCCGAAGGGCTTCAATCTAACTTTCTTATAATCATTCTATCCCTAATCGGTTTTTCCATCGCATTTAACGAGGCACGAAAGCGTTCGGAAGGGTGTCGAAACTGGATAGATCGTACACTACTGAAGCTTCCTATCATCGGCGACATTACCTTTAAAGCGACTATTGCTCGTTACGCCCGCACGCTCTCCACTACTTTTGCCGCAGGCGTTCCGCTGATTGATGCTCTAGATGCCTGTGCAGGAGCCACAGGCAACGTAATTTATCGAAAAGCTGTATTACAAATAAAAGAAGACGTTTCCACCGGACAGCAACTACAGTTCGCTATGCGCAGCACAGGTGTTTTCCCCTCCATGGCACTACAAATGACCGCCATTGGTGAGGAATCAGGGGCACTTGACGCCATGCTAGAGAAAGTGGCGATCTACTATGAAGACGAAGTTGATAATGCTGTTGATGGATTAACTAGCATGATGGAACCCTTGATTATGTCTGTGCTAGGCGTACTTATAGGTGGCCTAATTATTGCCATGTATCTGCCAATTTTCCAGATGGGCCAAGTTGTAGGTTAATCATGATTTCAGATTCCCTGATGCTTCTCTCTTCCAGTCCGACCCTTCTGATCGGGCTTTGTGTTGTTATGGGGCTGCTGGTAGGCAGTTTTTTAAATGTAGTCATCCACCGTTTACCGTTAATGATGGAACGAAGCTGGAAGCAAGAAGCCCGTGAAGTGCTTGAGCTACCAGCGGAAGAAACCGATGGTATTTTCAACCTAGCAACGCCGCGCTCGCGCTGCCCGAAATGCGGCCATGCGATCCGCTGGTATGAGAATATCCCAGTGCTTAGCTGGCTTGCCCTGCGCGGTAAGTGCAGGGGCTGCAAAACACCGATCAGTAAGCGCTACCCCATTATCGAAATTGTCAGCGGGATCCTGGCGGGACTTTGCGCCTGGCACTTTGGTTATGGCCCCTGGTTGGCATTCACGCTTTTTGCTACCTGGGTGTTGTTAGCTGCTGCCATGATTGATGCGGATACTACATTACTGCCAGACACCCTAAATTACTGGCTATTGTGGGCAGGCTTGCTGGCTGCAGTGACGGGGGTGTCTCCGGTTTCACTAAATGATGCTGTCATTGGCGCGATGATGGGCTATTTATCCTTGTGGAGCATCTATTGGCTATTCAAGCTAATCACCGGCAAAGAAGGTATGGGCTACGGCGATTTCAAGCTGTTGGCTGCACTGGGTGCTTGGGTTGGCTGGCAATACCTACCCGTGATCATTCTATTATCGTCTATCGTGGGGCTAGTCTTTGCTATCGCCATGATGATATTTAGCGGTGAAAGGCGCGCGCAAATCCCCTTTGGCCCCTATCTCGCCACAGCCGGGTGGATTGCCTTGCTCTGGGGCGATAGTATCGTCAGCTCGTATCTGGGTATGTTTAAACTCTAACGCAGGCACGCCCCACATATCACGCTTGCTTTCGCACCGTGTGTGAGTAGGTGGCGTGATGCATGCAAGCGGAAGTGATTATGTTTGTTGTTGGCATCACTGGTGGAATAGGTAGTGGTAAAAGCGCGGCCACGGATTATCTGGCCCACCAAGGCATAACCATTGTGGATGCAGATCTGGCGTCACGAGTGGTCGTGGAGCCAGGTCAACCCGCCCTGCTGGCGATTGCCGAACATTTTGGTAAGCATGTCATCACCGACGATGGTGCTCTGGATCGGCGGGCTCTACGCGAGATTGTCTTTGCTGACCCAGACGCGCTAAAAGCTCTGGAAGGTATTACCCACCCAGCCATCGGTGATGAGCTACGACGCCAGATCGCCGCCAGCCAATCAGCCTACACAGTACTGGTTTCTCCCCTGTTGCTGGAAACGTCACAAAAAGAACTGGTGGACAGAGTCCTGGTCATTGATGCTCCCGCAGAGTTACAGGTGGAGCGCACGATGACACGAGATCAAGTTCCTGAAGCACAGGTCGCGGCCATCATGAAAGCACAGCTGGAGCGGACCAAGCGACTAGATCAAGCAGATGATGTAGCGGAAAATCACGGCTCGCTAGAGGCCCTCCACGAACAGCTTCAAGTGCTACACCAGCGTTATCTGGAACTCGCGCAAGCAACGTCATAAAGATGGACACGTGTAAAAAAAATGACTGACAACACCCCGGCCAAGAAACCCACACAGACTTATCCCTGCCCCCAGTGTAAAAGCCTAACCCGCTGGGACAACAACGCCTGGCGTCCGTTTTGTAGCGAACGCTGCAAGCTTATTGATTTAGGGGATTGGGCGACCGAGCGCCATGCCATTCCCGGCGCCGATGATGCGCCAGGAGATTTTGAGGAATTTTAAGAATTTTTTGCCGCAACAGGCTATGAGTTACCATAAGACATTGAAGATACTAGGTTGCGCCGCTACCACGCTCAGTCGACTAGGCGGGGGCCTGTAGAGTATGTGGAAGCCCATCACCGCCAAAAAGCTCGGATCCCCGCAACACCAACAGCACCGTAGTCACGAGCGCTGACCAGGTCCCCCGGCATAACTCCGCCCAACGCATAACAAGCAAGCGGTGTCCCTTTCATTAGCACCTCAGCCTGCGGCCAGCCTAATACAGGTTTACCCGGGTGTGTTGGCGTGGGCAAGACCGGCGAAACCAGCGCCATATCCAGGCCAAGAGACACAGCCTTGTCCCGTGAGGCCAGATCATGAACCGCTGCACTAGTGATCCCATCAAACGCGGGGCGTTCATCCAATTGCGCCAGAACTCGCCCTGGAAAATGCAAGGCAAATACACCCAGCGCCTTCGCTATCACCTCGCTCTGTGGACCTGAAGCTCGCAGCCAGACCTTTAGGCCTTTTTTATTACAGAGCCCCACGATGGTCGACACTTCAGCATGGTCGCTCCACTGCCGCAGATAAAGCCCCTGTCGCCCTGCATCCAATCGATCAATACCCGCCAATAACTCATGAAGTGAGATATCCTCCGGAGCAATCACCAATTGTTCGGGCAAGCGTATTGCATTCACCACCGGTTGATTCGCCGCCGGAAAGCGCAAATCCGCCAATGCCTGCGGAACAAACCACTGCACCGATTGCCCTTCCTTCCCTTCAGGTTCGCCTTGCCAGGCATGCACATCGCGAAAGTGCAAGGTCACATGTAAATCATCGTACTGATGGGCAATCGTTATAAAGGGGGTAGAGATTGCGTCCACCATGCCGAGCTCTTCCTCTAGCTCCCGAGCCAAGGCTGCGCCCAGCGTTTCACCTGGCTCCACCTTGCCACCGGGGAATTCCCAGCAGCCACCCTGATGCTGGTGGTCAGCACGCTTGCTCAGGCAAATATGGCCACTACCACGAATAATACCGGCAACGACAATGATTGAAGGGGTTGGGCTTGTTGGCATGGGGGTTTTCCAAATCTCTGCGAGAAGCTGCGTGCAAGCAAGCTCTTTACGCGCTCAGCGGTTTGTCATTATGCGATTACGCCTTTGAGGCTAATTCGACCTACCGCTGGGTTCTTGCAACAAGCATATAGCGTTTTTTCTGTTGTAACATATGCTTCTTATGCGTCTCATAATGCGTCTTTAAGTTCGATACTCCGCATTAATCTTCACGTAGTCATAGCTGAAATCACAGGTCCAGACCGTGCACTGTGCATTCCCTGATGCTAAATCGACACGTATGGTGATTTCCGGTTTCGCCATCACCGCGGCACCCTGAGCTTCCTGGTAACTATCCGCCACGCCCCCTTTCTCCACCAGCGGCAAGTCACCCAGCCAGACGTTAACCTTGTCCACATCAAGCGTCGCAATTGGTGCCCGGCCAATGGCGGCCAGAATACGGCCCCAATTCGGGTCAGAAGCAAATAGGGCGGTTTTCACTAGAGGTGAATGGGCAATGGTTTCTGCCACTACGCGTGCGTCGCTCTCGCTGGCAGCACCCGCCACGGTAATCTCCACAAACTTGGTCGCCCCTTCACCATCACGCACCAGGGCCTGGGCCAGTTCAGTGAAGACTTCTTCAAGCGTCTGGTACAACAACTGGCTATGATCATCCAATGCCGTAATCTGATCCATTTCCGCCTGGGCCGTGCTAATTAACATGCAGGCGTCATTCGTGGAGGTATCACCATCGACCGTCACCCGGTTGAAAGATTTATCTGCCAACGCTTTCACCCACTGGTCCAGCAACGGCTTGGCAATTGGTGCATCGGTGGCGATAAACCCAAGCATGGTGGCCATGTTCGGCTTGATCATGCCTGAGCCCTTGGACATCCCCGTCACCGTCACCGGCACACCATTCATTTCCACCCGCCGGCTGGTGAGCTTCGGGTAAGTATCCGTAGTCATGATACCTTCCGACGCTCGTCCCCAATGGTGAGGGTCGAGCGCAGCCAGAGCCTTTGGCAAACCGGAAGCAAACGCCGTCAAAGGAAACTGCTCACCAATCACTCCGGTGGAGTAGGGCAAAATTTCATCCGCCTGACAGCCCGCCGCTTTGGCTAGCAGCTCACAACTCGCCAAACAGTTTTCCAGACCTTTCTTACCCGTGCCGGCATTCGCGTAACCGGTATTGATCATCAGATAGCGAGGCGTGGTCGTGGCCAAGCGAGCTTTCGCCACCTGAACTGGCGCCGCACAGAAACGATTAAGCGTGAAGACCCCACTGACACGGCTACCCTCTGCCAACTCCAGCAGCACCAAATCCTTACGATTCGCTTTCTTGATACCCGCTTCAACCGCGGCAAGCCGCACGCCGGGGACCGACAACCACTCAGACTGTGTCATAACGCGTTTCCTGCTATCCATGTGTTAAAGCTTGCTATGAAAAAAGCGCTCTGCCAAACATTGAGCGTCGCGGCATACTCTTAGTATTTGTCAGATGACGGCGCCACCAAGTCGACATACCAATTAAAACGTCAACGCTAGGCCAAAACCACAAACCCAAACAAACAAAGCACCGGCATTACCGGTGCTTTGTTTGTTCTTGCAGTTTGAATCGTATAGCTTGAAGCTGCCTCTATTCGATTTTCCCGTGGCACTGCTTATACTTCTTACCAGAGCCACAAGGGCAAGGCTCGTTACGCCCTACTTTGCGGCCATTGCGGACCATGGTCTTAGGTTGCTCACCCTGCTGCTGGCTTGGTTGTGGTTGAGCACTACCATCCGTACCTGGCTCAGCCACCGTCTGCATCTTCATTTTTTCAGCTTGCTTGCGCGCTTCCTCTTCGCGCTGCTGCTCAAGGCGCTCCACTTCGTCATCGCGACGCACCTGGAGGCTGTGCAGCACGCGAATCAACTCGTGCTGAATTTGATTAAGCAGGCCCTGGAATAATTCGAACGCTTCTTTCTTGTATTCCTGCTTGGGATTTTTCTGGGCATAACCTCGCAGATGAATACCCTGACGCAAGTGATCCATGTTCGCCAGATGCTCTTTCCAGTGACGATCGAGAATTTGCAGCATGAGATGCTTTTCGATTTTGCGCAGGTCCTCGGTACCGATTTCCGCCTCTTTACGCTGATAATCCTCGTCCATGCTCTCAACCAGCTTATCAATCAAGCCTTCGATGTGGAGCTGATTATCCTCGTTGAGCCATTGCCCCACAGGAGCGTGGCACTGGAATTCCGCTTCGAGGGTCTTTTCAAGACCAGGAATGTCCCATTGGTCTTCAACGGAACCAGGCGCCATATAGTCGTGAACCAGCTCAGTGATGACATCACGGCGGATCCCTTTCACCGAGTTAACCAGATCTGCGGCTTCCAGAATCTGATCACGCTGACCGTATATAACCTGACGCTGGTCGTTAGCCACATTATCATATTCAAGTAAATTTTTACGAATATCGAAGTTGCGTCCTTCGACCTTGCGCTGAGCGTTTTCAATCGCGCGGGTCACCCAACGATGCTCAATCGCCTCACCATTTTCAAGGCCCAAAGAGCGCATCAGATTACGAATTTTATCTGACGCAAAAATTCGCATCAGATCATCTTCCATGGACAGGAAGAAGCGAGTGTAGCCCGGATCACCCTGACGACCGGCACGGCCACGCAACTGGTTATCGATACGGCGAGACTCATGGCGCTCAGTGCCGATAATATGCAAGCCACCCGCTTTCATAACCGTATCGTGGTTTGCCTGCCACTCGGCCCGAATTTTCTCCGCTTCCGACTCGGACGGAGTCTCCATATGTTTAATCTGCTCTTCTGGGTTACCGCCAAGCATAATATCCGTACCGCGACCCGCCATGTTAGTAGCAATGGTCACCGCTCCCGGACGGCCTGCTTGGGCAATAATCTGAGCTTCGCGCTGGTGAAACTTGGCATTCAATACTTCGTGATGAACCTTGTCCTGCTTCAAACGTTTGGAAAGGTATTCCGACGCTTCAATGGTCGCCGTTCCTACCAACACAGGTGCACCCTTAGCCACCGCTTCGGTGACCTCTTTAACGATGGCATCGAATTTTTCTTGTAGGCTTAGATAAACTAGGTCATTGGCATCAACCCGCACCATGGGCTTATTCGTCGGCACCACGACGACATCCATGCCGTAGATTTGACGGAATTCCAGTGCTTCGGTATCAGCCGTACCGGTCATTCCTGACAGCTTGTTATACAGGCGGAAATAATTCTGGAAGGTGGTCGAGGCCAGCGTCTGGTTTTCCTGCTGAATATTGAGGCCTTCTTTCGCTTCGATGGCCTGATGAATGCCTTCCGACCAGCGTCGCCCGGGCATAGTACGACCAGTATGCTCGTCAACAATCACAATTTGGCCATCTTGTACTATGTAATCACGGTCAATATGGAACAAGGCATGGGCCTTAAGCGCCGCATGCACATGGTGCAGCAACGCCAGGTTATGGGCCGCATACAAGCTTTCGCCCTGTTCCAACAACTGGTTATTGACCAACAGCGCTTCAATTTTCTGATGACCAGCTTCCGTCAGCTCCACCTGACGCTGCTTTTCATCAATGAAGTAATCACCCTCGCCTTCTTCTTCCTGCTTCTGCAACTGCGGCATCAGCAGGTTGACGGCCTGATATAGCTCAGATGAGTCCGCCGCCGGGCCAGAAATAATCAGCGGGGTACGAGCTTCATCGATAAGGATGGAGTCCACCTCATCGACGATGGCATAGTTCAACCCACGTTGAACTCGGTCTTCCAAGCGGAAAGCCATATTGTCACGCAGGTAATCAAAACCGTATTCGTTGTTAGTACCGTAGGTAATATCCGCAGCATACGCCGCACGCTTGTGCTCGGTGGGCTGTTGAGAAAGAATAATGCCGACAGACAGGCCCAGAAATTCGTACAACGGGCGCATCCAGTTAGCATCACGCTCGGCGAGGTAATCATTCACCGTAACCACATGTACGCCTTCACCGGAAAGTGCGTTCAGGTAGGCGGGGAGCGTCGCCGTCAGCGTTTTACCTTCACCGGTACGCATTTCAGAAATGCGCCCTTCATGCAGGGAAATCCCGCCCATCATTTGCACGTCAAAGTGGCGCATGCCCATCACCCGAGTCGAGGCTTCACGGACAACCGCAAACGCTTCGGGCAACAATTCATCTAAGGTCTTGCCGTCTTTAAAGGCCTGCCGGAATGCTTCAGTCTTGTGTTGCAGGTCGCCATCGGTAAGCTGAGCCATCGCTTCTGCATGGCTATTAATGGCATCGACCAACTTTGCCATTCGCTTGAGTTCACGATCATTTTTGGTGCCGATGATTTTTTTTACGATGGTACCCAGCATAAAACTTCCGGTTCAGTAAAAGTCAGGACAAACAGCCCGGTGGCGGCAAAGTGATTCACCGCACACATAGTTTGTTGCGCGAAACAGGTGCGCTTCACGAAAGACGTCAGATCTGGCACAGAATCCAAATGAGCAGCCTTCTTCCACAAGCCCAGCCATTCTAAACACAATAGGATGAAGAGATAAGGTGGTAATCTAGGTTATCAAGGGCGCTTAACGAAAACGGCCCCTTACGGGGCCATTTTTCACAATTTTGCTACCGCCGTGCGCGATAAATATAAGGTTGAGGATTCACCTGAGCACCGTTCTTGAGCACTTCATAATGCACGTGTGGACCTGTCGAACGACCAGAACTGCCCACTTTGCCCACCACATCACCGGTTCGAACAATTTCTCCTGGTTCAACCAGCAGCTCCATAGCGTGCCCGTAGCGAGTGGACAAACCATTACCGTGATTAATCTCAACCATTTTTCCATAACCAGAGCGCTCACCGGAATAAGTCACAACGCCAGCACCGGTGGCCACAATCGGCGTTCCTTCCTTGCCTGCGAAATCGACCCCTTTATGCCAAGCTACGCGGCCGGAGAATGGATCGGAACGTCGCCCAAAACGGCTGGACATCCAGCCCTTGGTCAGCGGACGGCCAGACAGGTAGGTCTGATCTTCCAGTTGCTTATCCGCCAACAGATCCTCCAGAATATCCAACTGACGTTCGCGACGCTCCAGCGTAGTAGTCATCTGATCTAGCGCTACCATAAACGATGGCAACTCGTAGCTGGCCCCCTCTTCTGAAGCTTCTGGGCCGCCTACACCGGGGACACTGCTAAAATCGAATTCGTCACCACCAATGTCGGCCACTTCAACCAAGCGCTCGCCCAATGCATCCAGGCGAACCAGACGCGCTTGAGCCTGAGCCAACTTAAGGGTCAACGCTCGGAATTGTTCCTGGCTTTGTTGATCCAGTTCAGAGAGCGCCAGCTGTTGCTGCTCCAGCTGGCTGGCAAAGCGCTTCGTCATCATTGAGGCGAATTCAGGCTGACCACCGACCCTATAAGCCAATAGGTAAGCACTAACACCAATAAGGACAGGAAACGCCACCAGCACCACAGCCAATAGCCAAGGCCAATGACGGGGAACGGGCAGTGTGCGCGAATGGCCGCGCTTGCTATTAAGGACTATGATGTTCATAACGTTTCGTAACGCACCATCTAAAAGTCATTCAATTCAACAAGTTATACTACGCTTATAATTTTTTTTACAATCTGCAGGCTAGTCTAAGTAAAAACCATGAGCAAGACAACGTCGCCCAAAGCCCTTCTCTCTCTGCTAAGCGGTCACCCCGCTCTGTCAGCCTTGGTAAAAGAAGCCCGCAAGGTTCCTGCACAAGAGAAAGATGAACCGTTGGACTGCCTGCCCCCCGCCCTTCGTGAGCGAGTGACGCTTGTGGAAGATCAACACCGCTGGCTGGCCATTACAGAAACTAGCGCCACCGCTCAACTCTTACGCTTCCATCTCCCGAAGCTTCAGCAAGCCATGCCCGGGGAGCAGATCAAAATCGTGGTCGGAGGCAAACGCCAACCCATGCAAGGCAATAGGCATGCCAAAGAAACAGTAAGGCCACATTTAGCCCAAGAAAGTGCCCAGCATATAGAAGCAGTGGCCGAAGCCATCGAGGATGATGCGTTAAAAGCATCATTACTGCGGCTAGCCAGCCGCGGGGAGCCCGATAAATAACCACCTGGCCGCGGGAGACGGCCAGGTGGTCCACAGGACTTCGACGTACAACCGAATTGCTTCGGTCGGAGCCAGCATCACTTCCGGGTCATCCTGATCCGAAGCGGCCAACTCGCTTTCCAACTTACTTTTTACTTTACCGCTACTTATTCTGCAGCCAAAACAGGGCGCATATAAGACACAGGTGCATCGGTGGCATCTTCGAACGTCACCACCTCGTAGGAGTCTTCCTGACGGAGGATCTCCCGCAACAGCGCATTGTTAAGTGCATGGCCAGACTTATGGCCAATGAACTCACCAATCAGGCTGTGGCCCAGTAGATACAAGTCGCCAATGGCATCTAGCATCTTGTGTTTGACGAACTCGTCGTCATAACGCAGACCGTCTTCGTTGAGGATACGGTATTCGTCCACCACAATGGCATTATCGACACTGCCACCCAACGCCAAGTTCTGGCTGCGCAGAAACTCGATATCGCGCATAAAACCAAAGGTCCGGGCACGGGCCACTTCTTTCACGAACGAGGTCGTGGAGAAGTCGATACTGGCCAGCTGGTTGCGCTCTTCAAACACCGGGTGATCGAACTCGATAGAAAAAGTCACCTTGAAGCCGTCAAAAGGCACGAATGTTGCCGTTTTGTCGTCTTCACGCACCGTCACTTCTTTCTTGATGCGGATAAACTTCTTGGCGGCTTCCTGTTCCTTGATACCAGCAGATTGCAGGAGGAAGACGAACGGACCAGCACTACCATCCATGATCGGCATCTCCGGGGCAGACAACTCCACAAAGGCGTTATCAATCCCGAGGCCCGCCATGGCGGACAAGAAGTGCTCTACCGTACCCACTTTCACGCCATCCTGAACCAGCGTGGAAGAGAGCGTGGTTTCGCCCACCGCGTCCGCAGCAGCCTTGATCTCCACAACAGGGTCCAGGTCCACTCGCCGGAACACGATACCGGTATCCACCGGTGCCGGGCGCACGGTCATGTAGACCTTTTCGCCGGTGTGAAGCCCTACGCCAGTGGCGCGGATCACGTTTTTTAGCGTTCGTTGTCTGATCATCAGTCTGTCACACAGCTGCGGGTATCCTAAGGATACCGCTTTCCTCAACACAAAATTAGGGCGCGATTATACTGGAACACCCTTATTTTGCACCCATCTCGCCAGGCCGTTAGTCGGCCTGGCGGCGCAGAAAGGTCGGGATATCGATGAAATCCAGATCTTCGGCGGTGCTCACCGCTTGCTGGCCTCGGCCGCTTGCAGCCTGCTGAGCGGCGCGTTTACGCTCTACAGCCGGGCGATCCAAATCGCTGTAGTCCACCCGTCCGTCCGCCGCGACAGGAGTCTGACGGCCCCGCACGACTTTTAGTTCCTGAGCCGCTGCGCCCAGACCAGTGGCGACCACGGTAACGCTGATGCTATCGCCCATATCCGGGTCAATGGCAGTACCGATAATCACATTGGCGTCATCCCCAGCCAATTCACTGACGATGTCACCCACTTCCGAGAACTCATCCAGAGCGATGGACTCATTGGCAGTAATGTTAATCAGGATACCCCGCGCACCACGCAAATCCACATCTTCCAGCAACGGGCTGGAGATAGCGGCTTGGGCGGCTTCCGCTGCACGGTTGTCGCCACTGGCGGTACCCGTGCCCATCATCGCGGTGCCCATTTCGCTCATCACGGTGCGCACGTCAGCGAAATCCACGTTAATCATGCCGGGGCGAACAATCAGGTCGGCAATCCCTTTCACCGCACCTTGCAATACTTCGTTTGCCGCCTTGAACGCATCCAACAGGCTAGTGGAGCCGCCCAATACCGCTTGCAGCTTTTCGTTGGGAATGGTGATCAGTGAATGAACGTGTTCTTTCAGATCATCAATCCCCTGCTGGGCAGAACGCATACGCTTCTTGCCTTCGAAGGGGAACGGCTTGGTAACCACGGCTACAGTCAAGATGCCCAGTTCCTTGGCGATTTCGGCCACCACCGGAGCGGCACCGGTACCCGTACCACCGCCCATACCGGCTGTTACGAATACCATATCGGCACCATCCAACAGCTCAGCGATGCGATCGCGGTCTTCCTGTGCCGATTGACGGCCAATTTCCGGATTGGCACCCGCACCCAAACCCTTGGTCACCTGGCTACCCAGCTGAATTACGGTTTTGGATGAGGCATTACGCAGGGCCTGGGCGTCCGTGTTGGCGCAGATGAAATCTACCCCTTCCACACCCGAACGCACCATGTGATCCACGGCATTGCCGCCGCCGCCACCGACACCTACCACTTTGATTACCGCGCCATGCGGCACGCTGTCTTCCAGTTTAAATTGCATGGTTGATCTCCCGTTTTTGCTTCCCTGTTTACTGCACATTACGTCGAAGTGTTCCGGTCATGTTGCCGCGGCCCGGAACAACCGCTTGCCCTTATCTGACGCTTCCCTGATCGAGAAGCGTGCTGCGATTCTTGCTAAAAATTACCTTTGAACCAGCTCTTAATACGTTCCAGCCAGTCCAGCTCACCACCACCGGCTTGGGCCTTGGCGCTAGTGCCTTCCTTCTCCATGCGCTGGCCGTACAACAGCAGGCCCACAGAGGTGGAGTAAATTGGGTTTTTCACCACATCAATCAGCCCAGAAATACCCTGCGGCGCACCTAGGCGAACCGGCATATGAAAAATCTCCTCAGCCAAATCCACTGCCCCTTCAATCTTCGAAGAGCCACCGGTGAGCACAATCCCGCCAGGGATCAAATCTTCAAATCCGGAGCGACGAATTTCCGCCTGCACTAAGGTGAACAATTCGTCGTAACGTGGCTCCACCACCTCAGCCAGATTCTGACGGCTAAGGGTGCGCGGCGGACGATCACCCACGCTGGGCACCTTGATGGTTTCATCTGCGCCAGCCAGTTGAGTCAACGCACAGGCGTACTTGATTTTGATTTCGTCGGCATGCTGTTTGGGGGTGCGCAACGCCATAGCGATATCGTTAGTCACCTGGTCCCCAGCAATGGGAATATTGGCGGTATGACGAATGGCGCCTTCGGTGAAGATGGCGATATCCGTGGTGCCGCCGCCAATATCCACGATGCAGACACCCAGTTCGCGCTCATCTTCGGTGAGCACGGCGTGAGCACTCGCTAACTGCTCAAGGATGACGTCATCGACTTCCAAGTTGCAGCGACGCACACATTTCTCGATGTTTTGCACCGCATTCACCGCACAGGTCACCAAATGCACTTTGGCTTCCAAGCGCACGCCGCTCATACCGATGGGCTCGCGCACACCTTCCTGGTTGTCCACCACATATTCCTGTGGCAGCACATGCAAGGTTTTCTGGTCCGCCGGAATCGCCACCGCTTGGGCCGCGTCGATCACCCGGTCAATATCTGCCTGGGCCACTTCCCTGTCGCGAATGGCAACAATGCCGTGGGAATTGAGGCTACGCACATGGGAACCGGCAATACCGGCGTACACCGTGTGAATATGACAACCCGCCATTAGCTCGGCTTCTTCCACCGCACGCTGAATCGAGCGCACGGTGGCTTCGATATCCACCACCACGCCCTTTTTCATGCCCCGTGACGGTTGCGAGCCCAGACCGACGATTTCCAAGGTGCCATCGGCTGCTGTCTGGCCGACGATGGCAACTACCTTTGAGGTGCCAATATCAAGTCCGACAATCATGTTTTCTGTTGCAGTCGCCATGTCACCCTTTCTCCTAACTTTGCTGCTCGCGCCAGGTCACTGCCATGCCGTCCGCATAACGCAAATCGACCCGAGCTACCTGACGGCTATCCGTGTTCAGCACGCCACGATAAAGCCGCACAAAACGGCGTAATTTGGTGGTGTAATGCTCACGGTCAACCACCAGTTCCATGTCGTTATTCAGCGTCAGGCGCGCGGTCAGGCGCGCATTGACCTCCATACTACGAATGCTCAAATCCACATCCGCCAGCGTTTTGCCCATGCTGTGGTAGAAGCCCATGACTTCCTCCAACCGCTGTTCCGGGCCATTCAGGTGAGGCAGATCGTCCAGGTCGTACTGCTTCAGTGCCTTGAACGGCTGCCCGCTGTCCGACACCAACACCGACTCATTCCACACGGCCACCGGGCGTCGTTCTTCTACCGTCAGCACCACGGTATCGGGCCACTGACGGCGGACGGAAACCTCTTCCACCCAGCTTAATCCCTGAGATTGCTGGTAGATTTCCTCCAGCGGCACAGAGAAATAATTTTCTTCACGCACTAGCGCCGCCAACGCGGTTTCTATCTGCTGTTGACGGCGCACATCGGTCACACCATCCACGCCCACCTTGCGGATCGGGTAACCATCCAGCGCCGCGGGCAGGTAGATCACCGCCAGCAGGCTAACCATCGCCACCGAGCCGACCAGCATCCATGGCACCGCCGTTGCCACCCGCTCGCGCAGCGGTACGCCGACCTTTTTAACCGGCTTGCGGCGGGCGCCACGCGGCGCGGGCGCGTTTTTAGCCACGACCCCGCTCCAGCGCGTCCAGCAGAATCTCACCTACCAGCACATCGAAATCACGGCCAGTGGCTTTCGCAGCCATCGGCACTAAAGAATGGTCGGTCATACCTGGCACCGTATTCACTTCCAGCAACTGCCACTGGCCTTGCTCATCACGCATGACATCTACCCGGCCCCAGCCACGGCATCCGGCAACGCGGAATGCCGTGAGCGCCAACGTGCGCAACGCCTGCTCATCAGCATCATCCAGCCCAGCCGGACATAAATACTCCGTGCTGTCGGACTGGTACTTGGCTTCAAAGTCATAGAAGACATGGGGCGTTTGCAGGCGGATAGCCGGCAAAGCTTCATCACCCAGCACCGCCACGGTGTACTCCGGGCCGTTGACCCAGGCTTCAACCAACACGTCCTGATCAAATTTTTCCGCGGCCACTAACGCTTCGCCCAGTTCCTCGGTGTTATCGGCCTTGGCCATGCCGATGGACGACCCTTCATGGGCTGGCTTGACGATCACCGGAAAGCCCAACTCTGCCTCTTCACGCCCAGCCACATAAAAGGCTGGCGTGGGCAAACCCGCACCTTTCCACAGCTGCTTGGTACGTACCTTGTCCATGCCGATAGCCGACGCCATCACGCCGGAGCCTGTGTAGGGAATCTCAAGGTGCTCCAATACGCCTTGAATCACGCCGTCTTCGCCACCGCGGCCATGCAAGGCAATAAAGGCGGCATCAAACCCTCTCAAGGTATCGACGCTCTTATCCGCCGGGTCCACCAGCTCTGCGAGCAAACCCAAGTTACGCAAGCCTGCATGTACCGCAGCACCGCTCTTCAGCGACACAGCGCGTTCTGCAGATCGACCACCAGCCAGCACTGCCACGCGGCCTACTCGGCTCAATCGTTCTTTCAATGCACGCTTATCCATGGCCGCCTCCCTGAGCAACCAACTGCTTGGCGATGGCACCGACATTACCCGCGCCTTGGGTGACGAGCAGATCGCCATTCTGAAGCTGGCTGGCCAACAAGCCTTGCAGCTTGTCCGGGTCATCCACAAACACAGGCTCCAGCCCGCGCTTGCGCAGACTGCGACACAAAGCACGGGCGTCAGCACCGGGAATCGGTTCTTCCCCAGCGGCATACACTTCTAACATCAGCAATACATCCACACCGGACAATACTTCCACGAAGTCCTCGTAAAGGTCTTGGGTACGGGTATAACGGTGAGGCTGAAACAGCATGGCTAGGCGACGGCCCGGCCAGCCTTCACGAATGGCATCAATGGTGGCAGCCACCTCACGGGGATGGTGACCGTAGTCATCCACCAGCGTCGCGCTGCCGCCGTCAAAGTGATAATCGCCTTGCACGTCAAAGCGACGTCCCACTCCGGTAAAGTTGTTCAGGCCACGGATAATGGCCTCGTCGCCCGCACCCTCATCCGCCGACACCGCAATAGCGGCCAGCGCATTAAGCACGTTATGGCGTCCGGGCATATTCAGCGACACGTCCAGGGGCTCGCCTTCCGCGCGCACCACCCGGAAATGAGTCACCATGCCGTCCTGACGCACGTTCTCCGCACGTAGGTCTGCATCCTCGCTGAAGCCATATCGAATCACCTGACGATTGACCCGGGGCAGCAGCTTGCGCACCACCGGATCATCCACACACATCACCGCCACACCGTAGAACGGCAGGTTGTGAAGAAACTCGATAAAGGTATTCTCCAGCTGAGCGAAATCGCCGCCGTAGGTGTGCATGTGATCCGCATCAACATTAGTGACGATGGCGCTCATGGGCTGCAAGTGCAGGAAACTGGCATCGGACTCATCCGCTTCCGCCACCAGATAACGGCTCTGTCCCAGGCGCGCATTGGTGCCCGCGCTATTCAAACGGCCACCAATCACAAAGGTCGGGTCCAGCCCTGCCTCCGCCATGATCGCTGCGGTTAATGACGTAGTGGTGGTCTTGCCGTGGGTGCCGGCCACCGCGATACCGTGACGAAAGCGCATTAACTCCGCCAACATCTGAGCCCGTGGCACCACCGGAATACGGCGCTCGTGGGCCGCCGCCACTTCCAGGTTCTCGGTATTCACCGCGGTGGAGGTCACCACCACATCTGCACCATCGATATTCTCGGCACGGTGGCCAATGTCCACTCTCACACCCAGGCTGCGCAGACGCTCTAGCACCGGCGATTCCTTAATGTCGCTGCCGCTGATGGCATAACCCTGGTTGGCCAGCACTTCCGCAATGCCGCACATGCCCACACCGCCGATACCCACAAAGTGGATACCGCGAATGCGGCGCATCTCCGGCACCGTATGAATAATGTCGTTATCGGCCATTGGCCACCTCCTCACACAGCGTGGCGGCGCGCTCTGCACTATCCGCCATCGCCTGCTCACGGGCCCGCTCGGCGATTTGCGCCAACAGGCCACGCTCTGCAACCGGTTTCAAGGTGCCAGCAAGACTTACCGCACCCAGGTCCCGTTGGGGCAGCAACAGGGCAGCCCCGCGCTCTGACAACCAACGGGCGTTCAATGTCTGGTGGTCATCCACTGCGCTGGGCAGTGGTACAAACAGGGCGGCCACGCCCGCTGCGGCCACTTCCGCCACGGTCAGTGCGCCGGCCCGGCAGATCACCAAATCCGCCCACCCGTAGGCTTCTGCCATATCATCAATAAATTCACTCACCTGAGCCTGCAGCCCCAGCGCCTGGTAAATCGGTGCAGCTTCAGCGGTACGCCCGGCGCCGCATTGATGGCGCACCTGTATATCGCGACCCAGTACCGCCAATAGTAATTCCGGCAGATCCTGATTAAGTACCAGCGCCCCTTGGCTTCCGCCCAGAACCAGCACACGAAGCCCGCCCTGATGCTGTGCATAACGACGAGCCGGCTCCTCTAGAGCAGTAATCTGCGGACGTACCGGGTTGCCCACCCAGCAGGCTTGCGGGTGACCAAAAGCACCCTGGAACCCTTCCAGGGTCACCGTCGATAAACGAGACAACAAGCGATTAGTCAGCCCGGGAACCGCATTCTGCTCATGTACCACCACCGGCACCTTGCACAAGCGCGCAGCCAGCCCACCGGGGCCGCTGGCAAAACCACCAAAGCCCACCGCCAGCACCGGCTGACGGGCGCGAATCAGCTGCCGCGCCTGTAACACCGCCCGCAACAGGTTGAACGGCGCGGTCAACTTACGCTTGATGCCACCACCGCGTAGGCGGGACACAGACAATTCGGCAATTTCGTAGCCATACTGGCGCACTAAGTTGCCTTCCATGCCGTTTTCCGCGCCCAGCCAGAGAATATCGAAACCGCGGGTGCGCAGTTGGTCAGCCACAGCCAGCGCAGGGAATACATGCCCACCCGTACCGCCAGCCATAATCAGGACGGTGCCACTCATCGTGCAGCCCTCCCTCTGGCTTTCAGGTGGTCCGCTTCCGCTCCGGCTCGTAAAATCAGCCCCACCATAACGGCGGAAATCAACAGGGAAGACCCCCCATAGCTGATAAAGGGCAGGGTCAGCCCCTTGGTGGGCAGCAGCCCCATGTTCACGCCCAGGTTGATAAATGCCTGGGAGCAAAATACGAAGGCACAGCCATAGACTAGGTAGGCGTGGTACAACAATCCGCGCGCTTCCAAACGGTGGCCAATCCGGAACACCCGCCAACCCAGCAGAATAAAACCACCGATTAGCGCCACATTTCCCAGCAGCCCCAGCTCTTCAGACATCACTGCATAGACAAAATCCGTATGGGCTTCTGGCAGGTAAAATAGCTTCTGTACACTGTTACCTAGCCCCACACCAAACCAGTGCCCTCGACCAAACGCAATCAGACTCTGGGTCAGCTGATAGCCAGAACCAAACTGGTCTGCCCAAGGGTCGGTAAAGGTCATCAACCGTGCCACCCGGTAAGGTTCGGCAAAGGCGACCAATCCGCCAAGTGCCACCGCAATCAAACCGATCAGCAAGAACCGCAGAGTCGGCACGCCAGACAAAAACAACATGCCCATGGCGGTAATTCCCAACACCACCACCGCGCCGAAATCCGGCTCCAGCAGCAACAGCAGCATCAGCACACCCAGCAAACCCAGCGGCAGCAAGAAGGCCTTCCATTCCGTTTCCAACGCGGCTTTGCGTTGCGCCACATATCCCGCTAGATAAAGTACAAAGCACAGTTTGACGATTTCTGAAGCCTGAATGGTCAGGCCTGGCAAAGCGATCCAGCGGGTGGAACCATTCACCGTACGGCCCAGCCCGGGAATAAACACCATCACTAATGCCACCAGCGCCACAGGCAGCATCACAAAGCGCAAACGCTCAAGCAGTGCCAGCGGCACCGCGTAATATACAAAGGCGCCTACACCCAGGCCCAGCGCCAAATAAATGCCATGGCGCATGGCGTAATAAAAGGGGTCACCTAAACGAGTTTCAGCAATCTGCAAACTGGCGGATGACACCATCACTAGCCCTGCCAGAGCCAACAAAATAGCCGTCCACAACAGCGGTTTGTCGATCCCCGTATGGTCTACTTTCAGGATCATGCGCTCAGTCATGGCACAACTCCTGGGCACGGGTGGTGAAATCATCGCCGCGGGCAGCAAAACCGCTGTACTGATCAAACGAGGCACAGGCCGGTGACAGTAAAACGGCATCGCCCGGCTGTGCCAGGGCATGGGCGCGACGTACCGCAACAGCCATATCTGCCACCAGTTCACAGGGCGCCGCAGACATGCCCTGTGCCACGGTAGTACGGTCTTCACCCATCAATAGGGCGGCACGTAAATACTGCCGGGCAGGCTCGGCCAGCGGAGAGAAATCCTGCCCTTTGCCTAGGCCACCAGCGACCAGAATCACTTTGCCCTCGATGCTTTCACCGATCCCGGTCAGCGCCGCCAAGGTGGCGCCCACATTGGTGGCCTTCGAATCGTTAAACCAGCGCACACCACCTGATTCGGCGACCAGCTGGCAACGATGCGGCAGCCCAGTAAAGGTTTTCACTGTGGCCAGTGCTTTATCCCGATTCAAAGACAGCGCATCACTGATCGCCAGAACCGAGAGAATATTCATGGCATTATGGTGGCCGGTGAGCGCCAGCTCTGACAGCGACAATAAGGGCTCGCCTCGGCACAGTAGTTGACCGTTTTCGCTATCTAGCCGGTAATCCGCTTCCGGGTGGGCGCCAAAACTGATCTGCCGGGCCACCGTAGCCGGCGGACGGGTTGCCAAATCATCACGATTCCAGACCGCCACCTGGCAGCCGTCATAGACGCGCTGCTTAGCCGCTAGGTAATCTGCAAAGCTGGCGTAACGGTCCAAATGATCCTGGGACACGTTTAACACTGTGGCCACTTCCGCACTCAAGCTGTAAGTGGTTTCCAACTGAAAGCTGGACAACTCAAGAACGTACAACCGCGCTTGGTCGTCCAGCAATTCCAGCGCTGGCACACCCAGGTTGCCGCCGATACCTGGGTTCATCCCACAGGCATCTGCCACTTGCCCCAGCAGCGTTGTCACTGTGCTTTTGGCATTGGAACCGGTGATGGCCACCAGCGGCTCACTGGCCGCACGGGCGAACAGCTCAATGTCGCCGATCACTTCTTTGCCATCCACTACCTGCTCGGCAATGGCGGGCGTGGACACCGCCACACCCGGGCTCACGATCAGACGACGGGCCTTGCCCATCCAGCCTTTCTTGAAGCCACCGGTATGCACTTTTAGGTCCGGAAAGTCTGCGCACAGGGCGTCTAGGCCGACCGGTTCAGCACGGGTATCTATGGCGCGCACGGGCATACCCTGATCCGTTAGATAGCGGATCACGGAGCGGCCTGTTACACCCAGGCCAATGACCAGATCAAACCCGTCTTTCGCCATAAATTGACTCAATCCCCTATCGGATTTTCAGGGTCGCCAGACCCACAAGTACAAGAATCACGGTGATGATCCAGAACCGCACAATAATCTTCGGCTCCGGCCACCCCTTCAGCTCAAAATGGTGATGAATAGGCGCCATGCGGAAAATCCGCCGACCGGTGAGCTTGAACGAACCCACCTGCAGCATCACCGATACCGTTTCCATCACGAACACACCGCCCATGATGAAAAGCACAATTTCCTGGCGGACGATCACCGCCATCACACCGAGCACTGCCCCCAAGGACAGCGCGCCCACATCACCCATAAATACCTGAGCGGGATACGCGTTGAACCAGAGAAAGCCCAACCCCGCCCCACACAGGGCAGCAGAAATAATCACCAGCTCACCGGCACCCGCCACATAGGGAATCTGCAAATACGTAGCGAACTCGGCATGGCCACCGGCGTAAGCAAAAATGCCCAGAGCGCCGCCCACCAGCACGGTGGGCATAATCGCCAGGCCATCCAGCCCGTCGGTGAGATTCACCGCATTGCTGGTACCGTTAATCACAAAATAGGTCAGCACGATGTAGAACCAGCCCATATTGATGGCGACGCTTTTGAAGAACGGCACGATCAACTGGGTTTCCACCGGGCTCTGCGCGGTGAAGAACAAGGCGCACCCAGCGCCGAGCGCACCAACAGACAGCCACAAATATTTCCAGCGAGCAGGCAGGCCCCGCGGGTTCTTTTCCACCACCTTGCGCCAGTCATCCACCCAGCCCACGGCGCCGAAAACAAACAACACACCCAAGGTGATCCATACAAAACGGTTTTCCAGGTCGCCCCACAGCAAGGTGGAAATAACGATGGCCACCAGAATCAGCGCGCCGCCCATGGTGGGGGTGCCGGCCTTGCTCAGATGGCTCTTCGGGCCATCATCACGGATCGCCTGACCCACCTGTTTTTCCTGCAGCATGCGGATCATGATCGGGCCGACCCAAAAAGCGATGAACAAAGCAGTGAGAACACTTAAGATGCCGCGCAAAGTGATGTACTGCACCACCAGAAAACCGCTGTGGTATTGCGCAAGATATTCAGCCAGCCAAAGCAGCATCAGCGTGCCCCCTGTGTGAGTGTGTGTTCTTGTGTCGCCAACAGCCTTACCACCGCTTCCATACCGGCGCTGCGCGACCCTTTCACCAACACAGTGCCACCTTGTTCCAGCACTGGGGCACTCCAATTCGCCGCCTGTTGATAGTCCTTAGCAATGTTTGCCGCTTCGCCATAGCCCCGTGCAGCTGCTGCTGCACCGGTCATCACCACCAAACCGGCAATGCCGGCCTGCTGAGCGTATTCACCTAATGCTTCTACCAGGCTGTCCGCCTGCGGGCCCAACTCACCCATTTCTCCCAGCACCAGCATTTGTGGTGCGGGCTGTGCGGCCAACCAGTCGATGGCTGCACGTACCGAGCCCGGATTAGCGTTATAAGTATCGTCAACCACCGTGCCGGTGCCGGCGGATTGAATATGCATCCGCCCAGGCACGGGCTTGAGCGCTGCCAGTCGCGGCAACACCTGAGGCAAACTAGCACCTAGCGCGCTGACCGCTGCGCAGGCCATCAGGGCATTACTCACCTGATGCGCCCCCGGCAGCGGGACAAGCACAGCGTCGCCCAGCGGCTGAAGTACGAACTCGGCACTGTCGCGGTGGAGGACAATGTTCTCTGCATACAGGTCGGCTCCGGCCCGTGTGCTTTCGTCCATACTCACCCGCACCACGGTCAACCCCGCAGCACGGGCTTTTTCTGCAAAAAAATCGGCAAAGCTATCATCGTTGTTCACGATCGCCTGACCGCCCTGCGTACAACCGGTAAAAATTTCTGCCTTGGCGTCGGCTATGCCCTGCATGGAGCCAAAGCCCTCTAGATGCGCCCCGGTTACATTCGTGACTAACACCACCTGCGGGCGCGTCAACGAACTGGTCCACGCAATTTCGCCCGGTGCATTGGCACCCAGCTCAATCACGGCATAACGATGCTCGGCACGCAGCCGCAGCAGAGTTAGCGGCACACCCACGTCATTATTAAAATTGCCATTGGTGGCCAAGGTACCTTCGCCCAACATGGTCGCCGCCATTTCTTTCACGGTGGTTTTGCCGGCATTACCGGTCACCGCCAGGCGGGGCATGCCGAACTGAGCGGCATAGCCACCGGCAAGTCGCCCCAAACCTTTACGGCTATCGGCAACCTGCACAACGTTGTCGAAACAGTCCTGCTCGTGCTCGACCAAAGCAGCAATCGCGCCACCGTTTTTGGCAGACGCTAGAAAATCATGGGCATCAAAGCGCTCACCGCGCAGCGCGGCAAACAGACAGCCGGGTTCAATATCGCGGGTATCGGTGGCGACCGCATTCACTTTCAAGTCGTCACCGTGCAGGGCACCGCCGGTCCACTGGGCGATCTGTGACAGCCACATCATTGTGCACCTCCCCGAGCGTTGAACGCCTTGTGGGCCAGATCGCGATCATCACTGGGGTAACGCACACCATTCACTTCCTGATAATCCTCATGGCCTTTGCCGGCAAGCAGAATCACATCGCCGTCACTGGCCGCCTGCACCGTATCCATCACCGCTCGATCACGTTCAACAATGATCTGCACTGACCCTGTGTCAGTGAGACCAGCGCACATTTCATCAATGATTTTTTGCGGATCTTCGCTACGCGGATTATCGCTGGTAAACACCACGTGGTCCGCGCCACGCTCAGCGACCGCGGCCATTTGTGGGCGCTTGCCGGTATCCCGGTCGCCTCCGCAACCAATGATGCAGAACAAGCGGCCAGCGAAGTGCGCACGACAGGCTTGCAGAGCTTTTTCCAGCCCATCCGGAGTGTGGGCGTAATCGACAATCACCGTGGGACAGCCAGCTTGCTGCACCGGTTCCATGCGACCGGGCACTGGTGTTATCGCAGCCAGAGCTCCAGCCAGTGAATCCGTGCTGACACCCTGTCCATGCAGAATACCGGCAACGGCCATCAGGTTGCTGAGGTTGAAACGGCCGAACAGCGGCAAAGTGACCGAGAAGGACTCTCCGCCTACGTTCAGTTCGGCATTGGTGCCTTCGGCGGTGAACGCCACAGACGCACAACGCACGGTGGCACCGGTCTGATCGCCGAAGGTCACACAGCGTACGCCATCGGCCAGGCAACCCACCAACGAATACGCCACCGGGTCGTCACAATTGATCACCGCCAACTTCACGCCGTCACGGGTGAATAACACAGATTTGGCTGCCAAATAGGCTTCCATGTCGCCGTGGTAATCCAGATGATCGCGGCTCAAGTTACTGAATACAGCCACCGACACCGGAGTCGGACCCAGCCGATGCTGATCCAGCGCATGGGAAGACACCTCCATAGCCACTGTATCGGCACCCGCCTCAAGGACTCGGGCTAAGCCGGCCTGCAGGGTAATCGGATCCGGAGTGGTATGGCCGGTAATCTGTTCATTATCTTTTAAGCCTAAGCCTAGTGTGCCGACCAGCGCACAGCGATGGCCCAGCGCATTCAGTGCATCACGCAGGAACCAAGTAATGCTGGTTTTGCCGTTGGTACCCGTCACACCCACCACATTCATGGCCGAGCCAGGCTCCCCGTACCAACGGGCCGCGAGCTCACCCACCGAACGGCTCAGACCGGGGAAATTCACCCGTGGCACCGCCTGCTCCTGCTGAACAGAAAATGTCTCTGCCTCAGCCAATACTGCCACCGCACCGGCAGCAATCGCCTGGCTGACAAACTGGCGACCATCGCTGGCCACGCCCTGCACGGCCAAAAAAGCATCACCGGGCATAACTTTGCGGCTATCGAGCTGTAACCCTGAAAGCACAACACCCGCCGCAGTAGCAGGCAGGGTGGTATTAGGCAGCAGTTGCTGGAGAGTCATCATGAGCGATCCTCCCCGTCCGGCCCGCCGGCCAGCAGCCCGTCAGGCTTGTCCGGTGGCACATGGAGCGAGCGCAACACGCCACTCATAATGCGAGAAAATGCCGGCGCCGCAACGAGCCCACCGTAATAGGCATCACCCGCCGGATCATCAATCACCACCACGGTGACAATGCGCGGGTCCGTTGCCGGGGCCAACCCAGCAAACAGACCAATATAGTTATCATCGGCGTAACCACCGTTCACCACCTTGTGCACGGTGCCGGTCTTGCCTGCCACCTGATAGCCTGGCACCTGGGCCCGGCGCGCGGTGCCAACACGACTGACCACCGTTTCCAACATCTGTACCAGCTGGCGAGCCGTCGCCTTGCCGATCACCTGCTCACCCTGCGGCGGCTGATCCACTTTCTTCAAGGTCAACGGCACTTTGACGCCATCGTTAGCGATCACCGCATAGGCCTGAGCCAACTGCACCGCAGAGACACTCAAACCGTAACCATAGGACAGGGCCGCTCGTTCAACATCGCGCCATTTACTGCGCAGCGGCAACAGCCCATCGCTTTCGCCAGGAAACGCAATGTGGGTGGATTGCCCGAAACCAAAGCGCTCCAGGTAGCCCGGCAATGCCTGCGAATCCATGGCTAACGCCAGCTTGCTGGTCCCCACGTTGGAACTTTTAGTGAGCACAGTGGTGATATCGATAACACCGTAATCACGGTGATCTCGAATCGTTTTGCTGCCCACCCGCAGTGTGCCTGGATGAGTATTAATGGTAGTGGACGGCGTGACCATGCCCATTTCCAACGCCGCCGCCACAGTAAAGGGCTTCATGGTGGAGCCTGGTTCGAACAGGTCAGTCACAGCGCGATTACGCAGCGCCCCGGTATCCAGGTTGCCACGATTATTGGGGTTGTAGGCTGGCTGATTCACCATGGCTAATACTTCGCCGGTGCGCACATCCAACACAACCGCACTGCCCCCTTTCGCATTAAATTTTTGTACCGCTCCGAGCAGTTCTCGGTAGGCCAGATACTGCAGGCGAAGGTCGATGCTGAGCGTGACATCTTCACCCGGTTCCGCCGGTTCCAGCACTTCGATATCCTGAATCACCCGGCCCAACAGATCCCGCACCACCTTCTTACGACCGGAATGCCCGGACAAATGATCTTCAAGAGCCAGCTCAATACCTTCTTGCCCTTGATCATCGATATTGGTGAAGCCCACCACATGGCTTGCCACTTCACCGGCCGGGTAATAGCGACGGTATTCTGTCAATGCATAGACACCGGGCACATTTAAACTCAACACTGTCTTGGCCGTTTCCGGTGCTAACCCCCGCTCCAAATAGATAAATTCACGGGACTTATGGCGGCGAACCTTGCGGGCAAACGCTTTCTGATCAATCACCGAATTACCGGCCAAACGCCCCCACTGATCCTGGTGCTCCATCGCTTCGCGGGGATTCACCCAGAGCGTCACCACCGGTGTACTCACCGCCAATGGCTTACCCGCACGATCACGAATTACACCCCGATGAGCCGCCAGCGGCTCCACCCGCAGGTTGCGGATGTCCCCTTGGTGGGCCAAAAAATCATGCTGAATAACCTGAAGATCCACCGCTCGAATTAACAACAGGCAGGCACACACCGACCAGAAGCCCAGCACAAAGCGCCAGCGCATCAGGTGATTCGGTTGCCGTATCTTGCGGGCCTGTTTCTTCATGGCCTGATCAGCACTCTCTCATTCGTCTTAGGTAACTTCATGCCCAGCTTTTCTCTAGCCAGGCGCTCCACCCGGGCGTAACTACCCCAGGTGCTGTGCTCCAACAACAATTGGCTCCACTGGGTTTCCAATCGAGTCTGTCGCTGCTGTAAACGTTGACTTTCATCCGTGAGACGCCGCGCCTGATGCACGCTATAACTGACACCCAGCGCAGACATCACGACCATCACGACCAATACGCGAATCATCCACGGCGCCGCCATCAGGCCACCTTCTCCGCAATACGCAGCACCGCACTACGCGAGCGCACATTCACTTTCAGCTCAGCCTTGCTGGCCCGCATGACCTTACCCACCGGCTCCAGCCGCTGAGGCAGTTCATCACCCAACGGCAGACCACCGCGCCCTTTCGGTGCCCGGCCGGAATGATCACGAATAAATAATTTCACGATCCGGTCTTCCAAAGAATGGAAGCTAATAATGGCGAGACGCCCGCCGATGGCGAGCGTCTCGAGGGACTGTTCGAGCACCTGATCCAGTGCATCCAGCTCCCCGTTTATATGTATTCGCAGGGCCTGAAAGCTGCGCGTCGCCGGATGCTTACCCTGCTCATTACGCCCCAGCACGGACTCGATCAAGTCGGCCAACTGCAGGGTGCGGGTAATCGGCTGCTCTTTGCGGGTTTCACAAATACGCTTGGCGATCCAACGAGACTTGCGCTCTTCGCCGTAGCGATACAGCACATTGGCGATATCTTTTTCCGCTGCGTAGGACAACCATTCGGCCACGCTCTCGCCTTGGGTCGGGTCCATGCGCATATCGAGAGGACCGTCACGCAGAAAACTGAAACCGCGCGCCGCATCATCCAGCTGTGGCGAAGAAACGCCCAGATCCAGCAACAAACCGTCAATCGGCCGACCGGCCTGCTCCACCGCTTGTGGCAGGCAGTCAAAGCGGCCGGCCATCATATGAAAACGGCTATCGCTAGCAGCCAATTGCTGGCCAGCAGCAATTGCTTGCGGGTCGCGATCAATACCGATAAGGCGACCGTTTTCACCCAGGCGCGAAAGCAAGGCACGGCTGTGGCCACCACGACCAAAAGTGCCGTCCACATAAAACCCTTCGCTCTGGCTGAACCACATATCCAGCACCTCTTCCAGCATTACCGGCTGGTGTGCGTACTGCGTGTCCTCGGTCGTCATCAGAACGACAGCTCCTGCACGCTTTCCGGCAACGCTGCCGGGTCCAGGGTGCCATCCACATCGGCCCAACTCTCTTCTTTCCAGATTTCAAAACGGTGCAGCTGGCCGATCAGCATGGCGCGTTTCTCCAAGTTAATTGCCGCCCGCAATTCCGGCGGCACCAACAAACGACCACTGCCGTCCATCTCAATTTCAGCGGCTTGGCCCAAGAAACGCCGTTTGAGCTGGCGAACCTGCGGGTTGGAGTCGCGCTGTTCAGACAGTTTTTTTGCGGTGTCCATAAATTCAGCACGCGGGTAGAGCGCCAGGCAGTCATCAAAGGGGTGCAGCGTAAGCACAAGCTGGCCACCGCACGTGTCGATTAACGACGCACGGTACCGAGTCGGCATGGTTAGCCGCCCTTTGGCATCCAGATTGAGTGCTGCGCTCCCAGTAAACACTGGCCATCCTCTTGCTCTTGGTTATGCGGTTCCTTCCTAGGCTTTTGCCCCACTTCATGACACCAGCCACCAGGAAATTCCCACTTTTTCCCACTTTCCACCACATTGAGACACTCTAGGGCCACAGCAAAGCTCAAGTCAAGCGTGACACACCGAAGAAACGTAAAAGAATTCCCAAAAAAATCAGTCTGTTAGGGGGCATTTAAACAGAATAGAACGAACAAGGAAGCGACGAACGGAGGGAGTTCCGTGATGAATCAGGGCGCTGGGACGCGCAGAAGAGAAAGCACTTTAAGTTTTAGATTAATTTGCTATTAACAATTGCATTTATATGCCGGAAAGAAATCACGTCACCCATATCTCGATGGCAGCCGGTAATTTCCACTATCCAGCAAGTCCACGCCGCACTCCAGCGACGCCAGCCAACCCAAAAAATGATCCACATTGGCGCCTTCAAAGTAACCACCATGCTGAGGCACAATCATTCGTGGCGCCAACTTGCGCACCATCGCCACCCACAGCCGGCAAGCTCGATTACTGGCCATGTAGCGCCGATGAAAACCCAACATGCTGTGACAGTGATCCGCAAAATTATCCACCTGCCCCTCTTCACCGTCCAGACTGGCTCCGATGTCCCCGGAGAAGAGAATGCCACTGAGCGGGTCATAGAAGCTGAAATTGCCCACCGAGTGCAAAAAGTGCGCCGGCAAAACCCACAACTCAGTGCCGGCAAACGGCAACACCTTGCCCTCATCGGCGACGCCCAAAATTCGCGCCTGCAACTGCTCACCCATCTTACCCGTCACATAGGACGACGCTAAATGCGGCAGAAAGCGGGACCACAGACGGCTAACCACCACCTGGCACCGGGTATGCATCAACCAGCGCGGTAATGACGCGATAATGTCCGGGTCCTGATGGGATGCCAAAATATAGTCCAAACCGTCTAAATTAACGCGACGGCTGAGGGCAATGGCCAAAGGGGTATAGGTAAGATCGCCGCCGGGGTCGATTAGCGCCGCCCGGTCGTTGTGGCGAATACAGAATTGATTCGCTTGCACTCCCTCGCCCACCACTAGGTCAGCAAAGCGCAGCACTTCGTGGCCATCTTCACTAAAGAGAGTATCAACTTGTGCCATGCTGGACTCCGCACCACGTAAGCGAGGCCGGTAGCCTAACAGCATGAAAAATCACCATAATGACGTACATCAACTTGCGCCCTTAACAGGCGATAGAGGCCATCTATGGCGGTAAAAAAGGTGGACCGGTCGATAAGCCGGGTTCTGTCGTGGACAGTCATTCATCTTGGGTTTGCGTCGCCACAAACCTCTAGCAACCTACCCGGATCCAGCGCGGGCCACGCCAACGGATCCCTATTTGGTTTTGCTCCGGGTGGGGTTTACCCTGCCACCACTGTTACCAGCAGCGCGGTGCGCTCTTACCGCACCTTTTCACCCTTACCGATTCCAACGCGAGGAAGGAAAAGGCGGTATCTTCTCTGTGGCACTAGCCGTAACCACACCGTTCCCAGTGTGGCCCCCAGGCGTTACCTGGCACCCTGCCCTTTGGAGCCCGGACTTTCCTCCAGCGGCCATTCTTTAAAAGAACCACCGCCAGCGACTGTCTAACCGGTCCGGGCGGGATTCTAGTCGTATGGGCGCCGGTAAGCCAGAGGCATAGGCGCAAGTTGCACGTTTAAAGTTGAAACACGACACGCAGCCCCAGGCAAACCCTCCTGCGCTCTTCAACCCATCTCTTCCAACAGCACATACAGTTCCTGCCGCTTCAACCCGGTATGGGCCGCCAAGATTTTTGCCACCCGCGACACCGGCAATTCCGCCAACAGCGTTTTGGCCAGTGCTTCGTCCTTTTCTGTCCATGCTGAGGAGTGGACCTGCGGCGACAACACCAGCACCAACTCACCGCGACGTTGATTACTATCCGATGCCACCCAGTCGCAGATTTCCGCCACCGGGCCACGCCGAATCGTCTCAAATTGCTTGGTCAGCTCACGGCATAGGGTAATTTCACGATCTTTTTCAACCAGCGATTTCAATGTTTCAAGGAAAGACAGCACACGGTGAGGCGCTTCATAAATAATGCTGGTGACGGAGAGGCCCGCCAGTCGCGCAATAGCCTGCTGACGCGTCGCCCCCTTGGCAGGCACAAAGCCCTCAAATAAGAAACGATCAGAAGGCTGACCCGCCGCAGCCAACGCCGCCAACAAGGCAGAAGCACCGGGAATCGGCACAACACTCACTCCCGCTTCCTGACAAGCGCGAACCAACCTGTAGCCGGGATCACTGATCAATGGCGTGCCCGCATCACTGATCAGAGCCCCCTGCTCACCACCCAGCAAACGGCTCACCAGTTCATCACTACGCTGGCTTTCATTGTGGTCATGACAACTAATCATGCGATTGCGTATACCTAGCTGATCAAGCATGCGCTGGCTGTGCCGAGTATCCTCTGCTGCAATCCAATCCACCGCAGCCAGTACGTCAACCGCACGACGGGTAATATCATCCAAATGACCGATCGGCGTACTGACAATAAACAAAATCCCGCTCATATTCGTGCACTACTCAAGTGTTAAGACGCCCGGAAAGCGCCTACAATAGCCGCTTCATTTTGGTAATACGAACCTCGCCATGGAATTTAGAAAGGCTTATCTGGCAGCACTCCTCGCTGTCACTGTAGTGGCCGGCTGCTCTACTAGCCCCTCATCCAAGACTAGGGTCTATGAAACCCCCGTCGTTGCGGCGCCCGATGGCCTCACAGAGACCCCGCCCGCACTGACAGCCGCCCGCAGTCAACTCGCCAGCATGGATGCAGACGAACGCATTGCCTCCACCCTGTCTTGGGCCTCTTCGTATCTCAATGAAAAGCAAGCGGCTGACGCCAGTCAATTACTCTCAGATCTGAACCCCGAAAAACTCAACAGCGAACAACGCTTTGCCTGGTTACTGCTCAGCGGCCGGGCACAGCTCAGCCAGCAGCAAACAGAAAAGACGCTATCGCTGCTACAGCAACACCAAGAAGAGATATTGCAATACCCCGCCGAGCAACAGGCGCAACTCGACCTCCTACGTGCCGATGCCTTGGCCATGAAAGGGGAGCTGCTGAGCAGCCTACAGCAACGTATCGCCGCCCATCCATTACTCGGCGACGAGGATCAAGACTACAACCACAACATGACCTGGCAGCTGCTCATGCAGATGCCCAACACCGAGCTGGACGAGGCCATTGATAGCAGCAGTGGCGATCTGCGCGGCTGGTTGACGCTGGCTCAACTATACCGCGACCCGATTGCTGACCTGGATGCCCAAATTACTCGCCTGAACCAGTGGAGCAACCAGTGGCGAAGCCACCCGGCCATTGATAACGTCCCGCAGATGCTCGATGCACTTGAGAAAGCCGCCAGCCAACGCCCCAGTCAAGTGGCCATCCTGCTGCCGACCAGCGGCCCCTTGAAAAATGCTGGAGCCGCTTTGCAAGAAGGCATCATGACCGCTTTTTACCAACAACAGAAAAGCGGCCACACGCCAACTCTGCGCTTCTATGATTCTGGCAGTGACGATGTATTAGCGGTGTATCAACAGGCCATCACCGATGGCGCAGATTTCATCCTAGGCCCACTGTCCAAGGACAACGTGGCCACCATTGCCAGTCAAGGTACCCTGCCCGTTACCACCATGGCGCTGAATTACATCGAGACCGATAATCGCCCAGACAATTTCTTTCAATTCGGCCTTGCTCCAGAAGACGAAGCACGCCAAATCGCCAATCATGCTGCCCGCAATGGCGCCTTACAAGCTGGTGTTCTCTACCCGGAGGGGGAATGGGCCGCCCGCGTTGCCAACGCCTTTGCCAATCGCTGGCAGGAATTAGGCGGCTCGGTCACCATCACTCGCACCTACCAAGAAGGCCCCAGTATTGGAGAAACCGTCAAGGAAATGCTGCTGGTCTCTCAGAGCCAGCAACGCGGCAATGCCGTTAGCCGCTTCACCAGCTTAAAAATGGACAATCAGCCTCGCCGCCGTCAGGACATGGATTTCCTATTCTTGCTGGCCGACCCCAACCAAGGCCGCCAGGTGAAACCGGCTCTCAATTTCCACTACGCTAAAAATTTACCCGTCTACTCTACTTCCCTAATCTACAGCGGTGAAGAGGACCCACGACGGGACCAAGACCTAAATGGCATCCGCTTCGTAGACATGCCTTGGATTCTCACCGACGACAATCAAGCGCTACATGAGGCCGCCAACGAACAATGGCCGGATGGCCATGGCCGCTATGAGCGACTGTTTGCCATGGGGATCGACACCTATCGACTACAGGGCCGCCTATACTTGCTCAACGCACTGTCTTCCAGCGAGTTGCCCGGCGTCACAGGCAGGCTACACATGAAAAACCAGCGCATTGTTCGCGAGCTCAATTGGGCTGTCTTTTCTAGCGGCAAGGCAAAAACACTTCCACAAACCACCGAGGCAGCTCAAAACATCCCCCGTGCCATTACTTCGCAGTAAGAAAAATACCGGCCGCGACGCGGAGAAGCGCGCCGCCAAATGGCTGACTGGCCAGGGGTTAAGTATAGTGGAGAGAAATTTTCACTGCCGTCAGGGTGAGATCGACCTGATTCTTCTGGATCAGGAAACGCTGGTCTTCACCGAAGTTCGGTGGCGCAAGCATCAAAGTTACGGCGGCGCACTTGCCTCGGTGGATCAACACAAACAACGGCGCTTAATCAATGCGGCCCAGCATTTTCTAGCCCGCCACCCGGAGCACCATCATCGGCCCTGCCGGTTCGATGTATTAGGCATGGAACCAGACAGCCAACAGGCGGTCCTTTATCAATGGATACAAAACGCGTTTTATAGCGAATAAACTGAAAATTTTTAAAAAACGAACGACCAGAACATAGCGAACCGGACAATGAAGGGGCAATTATGAGCGTGGACCGTATCCGGCAACTGTTTGCCGAAAGCATAGAAACCAAAGCCAAAGCCGGCGAAGTGCTGCCCTCCGTTATAGAAGCGGCAGGTCAGGCCATGGTCGAATGCCTGCTCAATGGCGGCAAAATCCTCACCTGCGGCAATGGCGGTTCCGCCGGCGATGCCCAGCATTTCTCCTCAGAACTGCTTAACCGCTTCGAGATGGAGCGACCGGCCCTGCCCGCTATCGCACTCACCACCGATTCCTCCACGTTGACCTCCATTGCTAACGATTACAGCTACAACGAAATCTTCTCAAAGCAAATACGTGCCTTAGGCGGTAGTGGCGATATTCTTCTCGCAATCTCCACCAGTGGTAATTCCGCCAATGTGATTCAGGCTATTCAAGCCGCCCACGATCGCGAAATGCGTGTTGTCGCTATGACCGGCAAGGAAGGTGGCGAAATGGTTAACCTGTATGGTCCCAACGATATCGAAATTCGGGTGCCCGCCACGTCAACCGCTCGCATCCAAGAGGTTCACCTCCTAGTCATCCATGCGCTGTGTGATTACATCGACCAACAGTTGTTCGGGGGCCAGTAATGCGCGCTCGTTTCATCTCGCACCCAGCCATTACCGCACTGGTGCTATTGCTCTCACTGACCCCTGGCTGCACTTCATTATCCAAGGGTATGTCGGATCAACCCACCGATCAGGATCATGGCTCTCGCACCTTTGGCGCCTTCGTGGAAGACGGTAACATTGAACGCAAAGTGGCGGTCAACCTGGCTCGCGCCAGCGCCGAACTGGATGAGTCTCGCATTGTGGTAGTCAGCTACAATGGCAATGTTCTGTTGGCTGGACAAGTTGCCAGCGAAGACCTAAGCACCCAGGCAGAAAATATTGCCCGCAAGGTGCGCCATGTACGCAATGTGCACAACGAACTACAAATCGTGGGCTCTGGTTCTTTCTTGGCCCGCACTAACGACACCTGGCTCACCAGCAAAATTAAAAGCCGGCTCCTGATAAACGGTGATGCGCCGGGCTGGCGAACCAAAGTTGTCACGGAAAACGGCGTCGTCTACTTAATGGGCCTGCTTACCCATGCCGAAGCAGAGGCGGTAGTGGCACAGGTGCAGAAAGTGTATGGCGTACAGAAAATAGTAAAAATTATTGAATATATAGATTAAGCGCTCCGCATCGGCAGCGCGCTCGATGCCGCCTCATGCCCCACCTACGGAAAACAAAAAGCCCGCTTACTGAGCGGGCTTTTTGTTTTTGCATAACGCATATTACGTACAGCGCCTCACTTAACCACCTTCAAGTGACTGACCTTCCCTCTACCTTGGTCTTTCTTTTCAAGCTCAGGAGTAGTCGGAGTCGGTGGCTCCGGCGGGTCTACCGGGTCAAACGCCATACCTTGACCATTTTCACGGGCGAAGATCGCCACCACAGCATTTATCGGCACCCGAATCGTCATGGGCATACCGCCAAAACGCGCAGAAAAAGCGATCTCATCATTATCCGCCACAAACTGAGTCACGGCGCGTGGAGCGATGTTCAGAACGATTTGACCGTCCTGGACAAAATCCTGTGGCACTTCCACACCCGGGAAACCGGCATTCACTGCCAAATGGGTGGTCAAGCCATTGTCGCAGATCCACTCGTGGATGGCCCGTATCAGATACGGGCGATTGGACGTCATTTCAGACATAACTACAGCGGGTTACGCAGTTCGCGTTCGGCGTCTGTCAGGCTAGCCTGGAACGCATCACGGTCGAACAAACGCTCGGCATAATCCAGCAGCGGCTTCACCTGCTTGGCAGGCAGCTCAATACCCAAAGCTGGCAACCGCCACAGAATCGGGGCGACCACACAATCTACCAACGTAAACTCTTCACTCATGAAATATGGCAGTTCGCTGAAAATCGGTGCGGTAGCAATGATCGCTTCACGCAGCTCTTTGCGACGCTTATTGAGGCTGGTTTCTTTCTCTTCACCGGCGAGAATCGCATCCACATGACCGCACCAATCACGCTCTACCCGGTGAATCAGCAGGCGACTTTGTGCCCGTGCCACCGGGTAAACTGGCAACAACGGAGGATGAGGGAAACGCTCGTCCAAATACTCCATGATCACCGTGGACTGAAACAGAGTCAGCTCACGATCAACTAACGTGGGCACTTCGTTGTAGGGGTTCAGCGAAGCCAGATCTTCCGGCTTGTTGTTGCTGTCCACATCAACGATATCGACCGTGACCCCTTTTTCTGCCAGCACGATACGCACGCGGTGGCTGTAATGATCTTCCGGGGAAGAAAAGAAAGTCATTGAAGAACGCTTGGTCACCACACCCATTGTCGAATCATCTCCGCACTAGTGATCTATAACAGAAACAGGGTAACCGCTTACACGGATACCCTGTTCAACGCTGGAAGCCAACACTGAGGTATCAGTGTACGTCTTTCCAGTATTCCTTTTTAAGCAGGTAAGCCGGGATCAACAGGATGCCCAAGAACAGCAGCACATAAACCCCAAGACGTTCACGCTGCGGACGAACCGGCTCCGCGGTGTAGGTCAGGAAGTTAGTGATGTCACCCATCGCCTGCTTGAACTCATCTTCGCCCAGCTCGTCCTCCAAGCCCGCCATCACGTGGGGCATGCCCACACTCGGGAAGACATGGTTATTGTAACCAAATGGACGAGACTCATCTTCGTAGAAGTTGATCAGGTATGAATACACCCAATCCGAAGAGCGGTACCGGGTCACCATGGTGAGATCCGGCGGAGCATTACCAAACCACTTCTTCGCATCGTCCTGGTCCATGGCGTTATGCATCTGGTCACCGAACTTGTCGCTGACAAAGTTCAGATTCTCCATCACCAGCTCTTCTGGCATTTCCAGATCTTCCGCCATGCGGCTGTAACGCTGGTACTGGAGAGTATGACAACCCATGCAGTAGTTAACGAACAACTTAGCACCATTTTGCAGGCCAACCTTATCTTGCAGGTTTACCGGCGCTTTAACCACGTACTCGTTGTGGCCACCGCCAGCCGCGAACGCGACCAACGGCAGGCAGCTGAAAAGAATAACCGCTAGTTTCTTCATCAGTGTCCCCCCGTTACCCGTTCCGGAACCGGCTTGGATTTCTCGAATTTATGCACAAACGGCATGATTAGTAAAAAGTAGCTGAAATAATAGATCGTGCCGAACTGCGCCATCATGGTCTTACCCGGAGTGGCCGGCTGGGTACCAAAATACCCCAACATCAAGAAGTCGAGCACGAACAATGCCATGAACAACTTGCTCAACCCACCGCGATAACGAATGGACTTAACCGGGTGACGATCCAACCAGGGGATGACGAACAGGATCACAATAGCGCCACCCATTGCCACCAAACCCCACGCCTTGGAAGACATGATGAAATCGATGGTTGTGGCTCGCAGCATGGCGTAATAAGGACCGTAATACCAAACCGGCGCAATATGATCAGGGGTTTTCAGCGGGTTAGCCGGCTCAAAGTTCGGCTTCTCCAGCAGATAACCACCACCATCCGGGAAGAAGAAAATCACCACGGCAAAGATCATCAGGAAGACGATCACGCCAGGCAGATCCTTCACGGTGTAGTAAGGGTGGAACGGAATACCATCAACCGGCACGCCATTCTCATCTTTGTTCTGCTTGATTTCCACGCCATCCGGATTGTTGGAACCCACTTCATGGAGCGCCAGGATGTGCAACACAACCAACGCCAGCAACACAATCGGAATTGCGACAACATGCAAAGCAAAGAACTTGTTCACTGTAGCGGTGGACAACAAATAGTCACCACGCACCCAGGTAGTTAGGCCTTCACCAATTTCCTTGGCTTCCGTCGCACTAATGAACGGCAACAGATCAAACGGGATGGCTCCCGCCAGGGAAATGATCACCTGTGCGCCCCAGTAAGACATATTGCCCCATGGCAGCACGTAACCGAGGAAACCCTCAGCCATCAGAGCCAAGTAGATCAGCATACCAAAGATCCATACCAGCTCCCGTGGCGGCTTGTACGAGCCGTACATCAGGCCACGGAACATATGGATATAGATTACTGCGAAGAACGCAGACGCGCCGACCGCATGCATGTAACGGATCAACCAGCCCCACTCCACATCACGCATGATGTACTCAACAGAGGCAAAGCCTTCGTTTGGAGAGAAGAACATGGTCAACCAAATGCCGGTCAGCAACTGATTAATGAGCACGACCAGAGAGAGAACACCGAAGTAGTACCAAAAGTTAAAGTTCTTCGGCGCATAGTATTCGGACATGTGCCGCTTATAAGAGTCCACCACGGGCAGACGGGCATCTACCCAATCGACAACGCGATTCACCATTCCCATCATGCCTTAGTCTCCCCTTCCTCAGAGCCGACGATAACGACAGCTTCGCTCAGGTACGAATGTGGCGGCACCACCAGGTTGGTCGGCGCAGGAACACCCTTGTAAACCCGGCCAGCGAAATCAAACTTGGAGCCATGGCACGGGCAGAAGAAGCCCCCGAATTCCAGCTCGACCGTAGGCTGTTCCTCAAACAAAGGAGAACACCCCAGGTGAGTACAGGTACCCACAAGCACCAAGTATTCTTTTTTAATTGAACGCCATTCGTTCCTGGCGTAATCAGGCTGCTGATCCACTTCTGACGCAGGGTCACGCAGCTTTTCATCCAGCTGAGGCAGAGTATCCAGCATATTTTCCGTGCGACGCACCACCCAGATGGGCTGGCCCCGCCATTCTTCTACTACGCGCTGTCCTGCTTCCAGCCGACCAATATCCACTTTTACCGGCGCACCGGCATTCTTGGCTTTGGCACTGGGTTGCCAGGACTTCACGAAAGGTACAGCCACGCCAACGGCTCCTGCGGCACCAATTGCCGAAGTTAAACCGATCAGGAAAGTGCGGCGGCTGCTATTAACACCGTCGTTGCTCATTGAGATGTTCTCCCCTTAGATCCCACGCTCGGGGTTAGTCCGAGACTCGAGGTTTATCCTCGCGTTACGGGCGGAGTAAGGCGGCGCAAATGGTAAAGAAAAAGCCCACACCTGACAACAGGTTATTACTCCGCCAGAAGCGCTAAACAGCTGATTCGAACACAAAAAAGCCCAGCAATGCTGGGCTTTTTTGTGAATCTGCAGTGCTTGAAGCTTAACGCTTGGAGAACTGCGGACGACGACGCGCCTTACGCAGACCCACTTTCTTACGTTCCACTTCACGCGCATCACGTGTCACATAGCCTGCACGACGCAGCTGACCACGCAGCTCACCGTCATACTCCATCAGCGCACGGGTGATACCGTGGCGGATGGCGCCAGCTTGACCGTTATTGCCGCCACCACTTACGGTAACGAGCACATCAAACTTATCAGTCGCTTCTACCAGTTCCAGAGGCTGACGAACAACCATCTGGTTGGTTTTACGACCAAAATATACATCCAGCGGGCGACCATTAACACTGATCTTGCCACTGCCCGGACGCAGAAAAACGCGAGCGGAAGAGGTCTTGCGGCGACCGGTTCCGTAGTTGGTTTCTACAGTTGCCATCGACAAACCCCTTAAATTTCCAGCTGCTGCGGCTGCTGAGCGGTATGCGGATGCTCAGTGCCAGCGTAAACTTTCAGTTTGCGGAACATGGCGCGGCCCAGCGGGTTACGCGGCAGCATGCCCTTGATCGCCTTTTCGATGATCATCTCAGGTTTTTCTGCCTGCAGAGTCGCAAAGTTGGCTTCTTTCAAGCCACCCGGGTAACCGGTGTGACGATAATACATTTTGTCTGACGCTTTCTTACCGGTAACGGCCACTTTATCGGCGTTGATCACAACAATGTAATCACCGGTGTCGACATGTGGAGTAAACTCCGGCTTGTGCTTACCGCGCAGACGGCTGGCGACTTCAGTAGCCAACCGACCCAACGTTTTGCCGGAGGCGTCTACCACATACCAGTCGCGCTTTACGCTTTCCGGTTTTGCGCTGTAGGTCTTCATGGAATTCTGCCCTAAATTCAATATGTTACGGGTAGCAAACACCCACCGGCGACAGTTACGCCGGGCAAGAGAGCGCGAATTCTACCCAAGCCCCCCAAAGAACACAAGCGGTTCACTGGCATTTGTTGTCATGACACTAAGTCCCCCTTAGCTAAGGCCATTCTCCGCCCTGCAAAAGGATCATTGTGAACCCGCCCCTGCCATGTTGTGATTGAGCGTAACTCTACACCTTTGCCCCACCCTTTTTAAAGGAACAAACAATGCAACATCGTCGTCTCGGGCGCACGGATCTTAAGGTAAGCGCCCTCTGTCTAGGCACCATGACCTGGGGAAGCCAGAACACCGCACAAGAAGGTCATGCCCAGATGGACATGGCTCTAGATCATGGCATTAATTTTTTTGATACTGCCGAAATGTATGCTGTGCCCGCCAGCCCGGATACCTCTTTTCGCACCGAGACCATCATTGGCGAATGGTTTGCGCGCACCGGTCAGCGAGATAAAGTTGTACTGGCCACTAAGGCCGCCGGCCCCGGTGAGTACGTTAAACATATCCGCGGCGGTCCGCGGTTCAGCGCGAAAAGCTTGCAGGACGCCGCGGAAGGCAGCCTCAATCGGCTACAAACCGATGTGATCGACATCTATCAGCTGCACTGGCCTGAACGCACCACCAACTTCTTCGGCCAGTTGGGCTATAAACATCGAGAGGGCGAAGAAGGCATCGCCATCAGCGAAACCGTTGCTGGCCTGAAAGCGCTGGTGGATACGGGGAAAATTCGCCACTGGGGCCTTTCCAATGAAACCCCTTGGGGCACCATGACCTTCATTCATGAAGCAGAAAAAATCGGCCTGGCGCCTCCGGTCAGCATTCAAAACCCCTATTCACTGCTCAACCGTAGCTTTGAGGTGGGCTTGGCAGAAATCGCCCATCGGGAACAAGTCGGATTGCTGGCTTACTCGCCGCTTGCGTTCGGTATGCTCAGCGGCAAATACCGCAATGACCAGTGGCCGGAAGGCGCCCGCCTCACGCTGTTCAAACAATTTGCGCGCTACAGCAATCCCCAAGCTATCGCTGCCACTGAAGCCTATTGCGAACTAGCCAGTGAACGAGGCGTCAGCCCAGCCCAACTCGCCTTGCAATTTGTCACCACACGCCCCTTCGTGACCAGCAACATCATTGGTGCCACCACCCTCGCGCAACTGGAAGAGAACCTGAAAAGCATCGACGTACCCTGGGACAAAGATTTGGAAAAAGCGCTAAACGCGATTCACACCCGTTTCCCGTACCCAGCACCCTAACCAGAGTCACTAAATGCACCATGCCGCATTGATGCTGACCTCGATAATGGAATCGTAGGTCGAAAATCGCTTTAGCCGATTTTCGACCTACCAGCCCCAACCTTCTCCTAACCAATAAAAGACGATTGGCGGTAGCTTTACATACATGCCGATGTTAATGCTGTTAACGTAACCTGGAAGCAACATACCCAGAGCCGCATACCATCATGGTGTCCCCCACTCGCAAGCCCATGGCCAAAGCGACAGCGCCATCATCGGCTTTGCTGCCTTGTACCAACAGTTATTAGCCGTGAATCAGCATTCACTCGACGCGGCCCTAATCAACACCCTCCTATCGGGCGCCGCAACTCAGAGGTAAGGATGTGATAGCCTGTGCCGCAATCGACGCCATTGTTGACGGCCTTTTCATCACCGTAGCCATCAGCAGCTTAAAAGGCCTGCCGCTGTCGAAAAAATGTTCGTGGGCGAAGCTATGCACCTGCCTTTCTGGTTCACTTTTGGGATTCTCAGCCCCGTGGCCATCCCGTTGGCACTGTACACCCGCCGCACCGTGGTACGGCTACCCGAAGCCGACGGCGAGCCCTTGGGCCAGTGGGGCCATGGCGCCCCAGCCCATCGCTTACTGGTAGTCGGCGAGTCCACAGCGGCAGGCGTGGGCGTCCTTCACCACCATCAGGGACTGGCCAGCCAACTGGCCCTACAGCTGCACCAACAATCCGGGCAGGCGGTAGCCTGGCACACCTTTGGCGTTAACGGCATCCGTGTGGAGGAACTACTCGCCCGCCTTGCTGACACGGCCCTACCTCCAGTGGATCAGATATTCATCAGCATGGGAGTTAATGACACCACAGGCTTCACTTCCCGGCGCCGCTATCGCATAGGGTTACTGCAGCTGATTGAGGCACTGAGCAAGCAACATCCCCACATCCGAATAACCTTACTCGCCGTGCCCCCCATGCATAAATTTACCGCCCTTCCCATCCTGCTCAGGCAGCTACTCGGCTGGCGCGCCCGACAACTGGATCAACAGCACCGTCGCGTGGCCCGCAATGTCAGCCTCGCGCGCTACCTCGATTATCCTGCTCTGCAAGACCCTGCCCTGCTCGCTAAAGACGGCTACCACCCAAACGCCAGCGGCTACCGAGCCATGGCAGCCGCACTGACAGAACAAAAGAGCAGCAAACAAAAAACGTGACTCCTGCACCTACTCCTGAAGGGCGCCCAGTCCACAGTAACACCCCGCCACGGAGCCTCCCGGTGCACCAATGACGGCAGCCGGGTCATCCGCGGCTTTTAGAGCAACCTGATCACAACGACCGATGCGTTGCATGTTGCGTGAACAGTGCAGTAATTACATCGCGGCAAAAAAAAAGCGAACCCTAAGGCTCGCTTTTCTACTTCTGCCATCCCGCTGGTTTTAGAAACGATAGCTCAGCTGAGCACCGATAATATCGGCATCCAACTCAAAGTCTCCTTTCAGCAAGCCTCGTTCAGTCAGGTTTGTCTCTGCATCGTCAATGAAGATATGGCTATAAACCACATCAATGGTCATATTATCTGTTGGGTTAAAGCCTGCCCCAATAGACACACCGATTTTGTCTGAGTCTGGCGAGGCGGGAGAGCGATTCTCACTGCTCTGAGTGGAGTTCTCTTTATAGACACCACCTCGCAATACCGTTCCTTTGGCAAGCACATGCCGCACACCGGCAGAGAAACGGGTTGTATCACCCCAACCAAATTCCTGCACCGCCGGGCTTGGAATCGGCGCACCCGAGTGATCGACTACAAGCTCATCAAGGCTACTCCACTCCATCCACTCAACGCCGAATAAAATTTGTGTTCGCTCAGAAAGGTCCCCGGCATATGAAAATTGAGCTGACGCAGGCAAATCCACAGAGGTGCTCCCACTGTATTTACCCGCTAAGGCTGTAGCTACCGGCAATGGCTGCCCACTAGCCACCAAGGGCAAGGGGGAGAAGGTAATGTCGCCATCAAGGTCATACTCCACGGCTGAGCGATACGCCAAACCAAAGTGGTTGTTATCATCAGCATCAAACACCAAGCCGACGTTCCAACCATAGGCATCATCGTCCCCTTCAAGTCGGGTAAACGAGCTTTCAAGATCGGCCTCAAGACGCTGGTAACTAACCCCGACCCCCAGACGAAGACGATCCGTTACCTGAACACCCAACGCTGGGTTAATGTTATAAGCCTTTAGATCAGACATGGTGGCATAGCGGTCACCCGTCGTCGGAGACAGTGGCGCCAAAGGATCGGTAGCCACAGAGCCCCAGTTATCTTCATAGTCAATTTTCGAGCCAAAGGGAGCATTTATCCCCAAGCCAAACGTCATTTTATCACTGAGGGGAATAGCCAAAAACGCGCTTCCTACCACTGGGCTAAAATCTTCAAAATCACCGGGGCCCGAACCGCCCTCGGCTTTAAAGCTCGTATCGATGATGACTTGCTGAACAGCCGCTGTAATTTCTGTTTTCTTCAAGCCTGCCAATGTGGCCGGGTTATACCATTGATTTGACGCATTTTCGCTCAGTACTGCCGCGCCAGCAAAAGCGGTACCTTGCGCAGAAACAGATTGCTCACTGACAGCAAAACCTGTAGCTATCGCTTGCGTCGATAAAGCCGCAAAGGCTGAACCGATTAGTAGCGCACCTGTTTTTTTCATTGTTGTTCTCCTTCTTCCTAGAATTATTAGCTTACACGCAAGACCATCCCTCAATCTGAGTTCACTTACACTTATACACAACTTAGGCGAATAACAGCAACACCTCGATCACCTAATACTTTCCTATTAGCCCATTTTTTTGTAAAATATCCGCCATTGACAATGAGGCGGCCCGCTATCACGGCCAAAGAAAATCCTTTGTGGCAGCCCCCGATGGAGATATCCATGCATTAGGCAACCGCAAAAAGACAAAAAAAAGGGCTGCCGAAGCAGCCCTTTCATTTTGACCTGACCCGGAATTAATCGGCCAGCACCGCCTTGGCGATAATACCTTTCATAATTTCGTTGGTGCCGCCGTAAATCCGCTGCACCCGTGAATCTGCAAACATGCGGGCAATCGGGTATTCCCACATGTAACCGTAACCACCGTGCAACTGTAGGCATTCATCAATCACTTCACACTGCAGATCGGTAATGTAGTACTTACCCGCCGCAGCCGTAGGAATATCCAGCTCTTTTTTCAGGTGCAGCTCCAAGCAACGATCCACATAGGCTCGCGCCACTTCAAGCTTGGTATGCATTTCGGCAATTTTGAACTGGGTGTTCTGGAAGCCAGCGATAGGCTTACCAAAGGCCTTTCTTTCTTTCACATATTCAATGGTATGCGCCAATGCAGACTCGGCCATGGCCAGGCCACCAACGGAGATACCAAGGCGTTCCTGGGGCAGCTCTTTCATCAGATAAATAAAGCCCATGCCCTCTTCACCCAACAGGTTCTCTGCCGGTACGCGCACATCCTGGAAGAACAGCTCGGAGGTATCTTGGGCTTTCATGCCGACTTTCTTCAGATTCTTACCTTTCTCGAACCCTTCAGAGTCGGTTTCTACCACAAACAAGCTAATGCCCTTGGCCCCTTTAGTCGGGTCGGTCTTTGCCACCACAATGACGATATCTGCATTCTGGCCATTAGTGATGAAGGTTTTAGAGCCGTTTAGCACATAATGGTCACCGTCTTTTATTGCCGTGGTTTTCACACCTTGCAAATCAGAACCGGCACCGGGCTCTGTCATGGCGATGGCACCAATCATTTCACCGGTAACCATTTTCGGCAGATACTTCTGCTTCAATACTTCTGAGCCATTATGCTCAATGTAAGGCGCCACGATTTCCGTGTGCAGCCCCCAACCGATGCCAGTGAGGCCCAGCTTGGAAATTTCTTCATTGATCACCACGCTGTAAAGGAAGTCAGCGCCAATACCGCCATACTCCTCACTCACCATCGGACATAGGAAACCCTGCTCGCCAGCCTTTAACCATACGTCTTTGGGGACCACGCCTTGCTGCTCCCATTCTTCATTGAATGGCACGGCTTCGTTTTCAAGAAATTTGCGGACGGTATCGCGAAAAGTTTCGTGGTCAGAACTAAATAGCGTACGGGGAATCATCATGCTCTCCGGTAGTCAGGTTATCGGGGGGCCCACGCCGGGCTGGCAGGGGTAGAGAATGCTCCATAATGTTGATAGAGCTTGCCGTTGAGCAATGACCAAAACGCTCACCCCCACGGCCAGTGATGAAAACCGGACAATGACCTTGCAACCACAAGCTGATCAGGCGCGGTGTTCGCGCCCTAAATATTCGGAGGATTGCATCTCCTGAAGGCGAGAACAGGTACGCTCAAATTCGAAATCCAAACGCCCTCCGGCATAGATATCCTCAATGGGCACTTCTGCGGTGATCACAAGCTTCACCGCACGGTCGTAGAATTCATCCACCAGATTGATGAATCGCCGGGCCATATCGTCCTTACTGGCCCCCATTTGCTCCACATTGGCGAGCAATACCGTGTGGAATTCACGAGCGATTTCGATGTAATCCGTCTGGCTGCGCGGACCATCGCACAACTCCTTGAACTCAAACCAGACCACATCATCAGCGCAGATAACAGTGGCGATCTTACGGCCTTCAATAAGCACATTGCCACGATCACGATGCCGGGAGTGATCCTGTTCCAATGTCTCGAAACGCTCCTGAAGAAACGCATCGGCCCCTTTCCCCAAAGGGCAGTGATAAAGCTCCGCCTGTTCCAGTAGCCGCAAGCGGTAGTCGTTCCCCCCATCCACGTTCAACACTTGAGTGTGCTCTTTAAGCAAATCAATGGCGGGAAGAAAGCGAGCCCGTTGCAGCCCATCCTTGTATAAACCATCTGGCTCAATGTTAGAGGTGGCAACCAGGGTTACACCGCTGGCAAACAGTTCCTGCATCAGGCCGGCCAGGATCATCGCATCGGTGATATCTGTAACGAAGAACTCATCGAAACACAGCACCCTAGCCTGGCTGGCAAACTTGCGAGCGATACTGATCAGTGGGTTTTTTTCCCCCTGCCGTTCACGCATTTCACGATGCACCTTCTGCATGAAGCGATGAAAATGCATGCGACGCTTTTCCTCGAACGGCAGCGTCTGGAAAAAAACATCCATCAGATAGGTTTTTCCACGACCTACTCCCCCCCACATATACAAGCCCATCTGGGGCCGTGCTTTACGGAAACGCCCAAATAGCCCTCCCGAGGCAGGCTCTGCAAGTAATCGATGATAAAGCTCATCCAGCGCGGCGACCGCCCGCTCTTGGGCCGGATCCTGAAAGAAGTCAGCTCGCTCTAGGTCGGCCTTATATTGCTCAAGAGGGGTCATGGTTCGCAAACCTGCCACTATGTAGTAGTTGAAACCGGTTCCGGGCCTGAAATAGGCCCCACAAGGGGCGGTCAATGTAGCGCTGAGGCCACCAACTGACAACCGGCAGAGAGTGAAATTCACTCATAGAGCGACAGCGCTTAGCGAGGCAGGTGGCTGGCCGCCACTTGTTTTAAGTCCACCAACTTGCCGTGAAAAAAGTGGCCGCAATCGGGGAAGCGCAACAAATCGGGAGCTAATGGGGTTTGCTCTGCCCAGCGATACACCTGCTCAGCCGGGACGACTTCATCATCATCTCCCTGCACCACCGTCACCGGGCAGCCGGTGTCTTCAATTTCATCAAATGGGTAATGGTGTACCGGAGGCGCCACCAACAACAGCTCCCGAGCGGGCACCCCGTTAGCCTTGAGAATTTCCGCCCCACGCGCCGCAACGAAACTGCCAAACGAAAAGCCCGAGAGCCAGAGTGGCAATTGCGGATACTTGTGTGTCAGCCAGCTATGGATGGCCAGCAGATCTTCGGTTTCCCCAATGCCATCACTGTAAGCTCCCTGGCTTTCACCCACACCACGAAAGTTGAAACGCACCACCACAGCGCCTTCATCACGGGCCAAGCGGGCCAGGGTCGTCACCACCTTGTTATCCATGGTGCCCCCGAACAGCGGATGCGGATGGCAGACAATGGCGACGAACGGCGGCGCCTCACTACCGTACTCCACCACCACCTCTAACTCCCCTGCTGGTCCGGGTAAAGTTTGCCGTTGTGCCATCATTTTCTACTCCTGTTCCATCCTTTTACGCCTTTCACCCTTGGCGATTGCGCAGCTCTGTGCTGCAATAGCCAAAGCGTTATCGCCAGCGTCTTGGCGATACCTTACAGGAGTATGCCATGGATATGCTGACAACTGGGGTGCTGTGCTTTGCTGCCGGCGTGGTAACAGGTGCAGGACTGCTTTTCTGGTTGTTACCGGCACGGCGGCAAGCCGGCCAATTGATTCGCGATCGCGACGAGGCTCGTCAGGCACTGAATCATTATCGGGACAAAGTGGATGACCATTTTCTTCAGACCGCTGATCTGGTCAACGATATGACCCAGGCCTATCGCTCCGTGCACGAGCATTTATCGAAAGGGGTGCAAGTACTGTGCTCCGAAGTAGGCCGTAAGCGAGCCGTCGCCAAGTCTCTGGATTCCGCTCCGGGCAACGACAACAGCGAGCCCATGACACCGCCACTGGACTACGCGCCCAGCGCCAAAGGGACGCTATCAGAAGACTTTGGCCTGCAACAGAAACCCACGGGCCCTTTTGCTCCCGTAGATGTAGCAGACAACCCGTTACCAGACATAGTGGTGCAGCCGCCCCGGGATTATGCCGACGGCGACACGCAAGATACCGACACCACCAGCAACAAGACACCTGGCTGATTCCGGCAACGTTGCCATAACAACGCCAACCAGCAGACACAAAAAGCCCGCATCAGCGGGCTTTTTGTTAGATTCCACCAAATACTACCTGGCTGAGAGCCCCTGGCTCATGGCTGAATAATCGGTCCGTTCCAATTTTACTTTCTCAAAGCCCTGTAAGCCGACGTAATACCGCCACATCACCATCATTGAGCGGCTTACCCAGCTTGTACCGGACATCAGCACACAGTCTGCCGCTTCGTGCGGGCAGGTACGCATGGAGGCTATGGTGCCGCACTTGTTGCACCAGAAGGTTCAGTCGTTCTTCAGCGGCTGGGTGATCAACGCGTCGTCAGCAATCTTGTCGAAAACGTAATAAGCGTCGAGCGGACCGTAGTAATCGCCAACACCCCACGCTTCACACTTTCCCTTCAAGACGTATAGCAAAGCCTTATGAATCAAATAGGGCTGGCACCCGCATTCGCACCGGCGCGCTTTCCACTTCAATCTCTGCAGGCAAGCTGCCCGCCGGGTCACCGTCTGCCTGGATTGGCTCATTCTGGTTTTCGCAACGGATATGCACCCGCTGGGCACGCAGGCTGGCCACGCCATCCACCCGCTCCATACGCCCGAATAACAAGGCGATCAGGCAGCGTAACAAGAACCGTACTCCCTGCTTCTGAAATAACAGCACTTGGACCTGCGGGCGCAGAATATTGGCTTCGCGGCTCAACACGAAACTGCCGCCATAGTGGCGGCCGTTGGTAATGATGGCCGAGAAACAATCCAGCGGCCGACCATCTACTTCCACCCGGTAGTGACTCTGGCCGTAACGGCCAATCTGGCCAAGCATGGATTGCACATAGGCCAGCTTGCCGAAGCGTTCTTTAATGCCTAGGTTCACTCCGTTTACCACCCAGGCATCGTAGCCGACCCCGCACATCATGAGAAACCGTCGGCCGTTCAAACGCGCCGGCGTCACCGATACACTTTTACCCTGCACCACCACCTGAGCGGCCTGTTCCGGCTTTTTCGGCAGTTCCAGCTCCTTGGCCAGCACATTGGCTGTACCGGTAGCGAAAACGCCCAGCGCGACGCCGGCGGCTAGCCCATTGAGCACTTCATTGGTGGTACCATCGCCGCCCACGGCCACCACGCAATCGCCCTGGTCTGCCAGCCCCTTGAGATAATCAGTAGCATCGTGGGGGCCTTTGGTATGGTACTGGCACACCGTCGCGCCCAGGCGCTCCAGTTCAGCCACAAATCGGTAAAGCAGCGCTTCCCTTCCGCCGCCGGCAGCCGGGTTATAAATCACAGTGACTTTCATCAGACAGGAAACCCTCGTACTACTCCCGGTTCAAGCCGGGTTATCGATATCAATAAAGGTATGCTCGATACCATAATGATCACTAAGCCACTGCCCTAGCGCCATGGCGCCATAACGCTCGGTGGCATGGTGACCACAGGCAAAATAGTGCATCCCGGTTTCCCGGGCAAAATGGGTGGTCGGTTCTGAAATTTCGCCACTCAGGTAAGCATCCACGCCCTTGCTCTGAGCCTTTTCGATAAACCCCTGGGCTCCGCCAGTGCACCAGCCGATGGTTTCAATTTCATCCCCAGGATCACCAATATGCAGTGGTGTACGCCCCAGCACCGCTTCCACATGGGCCGCGAATTCCGACGCGCTCATAGGGCTATCCAACCGCCCCACATTGCCGATAGGTCGAGGGGAGTCATCGAGCCCTCCCTCGGTGGTCAGACCCAACCGTCGAGCCAGCTGCGCATTGTTACCCAGCGTCGGATGGGCATCCAATGGCAAATGGTACGCAAACACGTTGATATCATGGCGTAGCAGGGTTTGCAGCCGCTGTTTCTTCATGCCTCGAATCTGCTGGCTTTCCCCTTTCCAGAAATAGCCATGATGCACCAGAATCGCATCCGCTTCTTCTACTATGGCAGCATCAATGAGTGCTTGGCAGGCCGTCACCCCGGATACCACACGGTGGATCTGCTCGCGGCCCTCCACCTGCAAACCATTAGGGCAGTAATCCTGAAAACAGTCCACCGCCAGTTCCTGGTCGAGCAGAGACAACATGTAATCGCGCTTGAGCATGGCACCTACCGGAAGGTCGGAAAGTATAAATATGGTCACAGAACCCGTGATCGTCGATCACCGCGCTAACCCGATCATCGGCTGCACGGTGTAAGCTAATCTATGACTATGCGCTGTCGAGAGCATAGCAATAGGGGGCGTGCGGCCGTTTGTCGCAGTCAGCGGGTGGTAGCAATCGCCCTTCACAGGTTCTACTATTGCGCGCAGTTTACCTATCTGACCCCACACTTGTCTCGCAGAGGCCCTTCACCAGGCTACTCACGAAAAGGGGAACCGCATAACGAGGGCATTACCGGTGATCAAACTGCTTCGTTTTCTGGCCGGCCCGGTGCTCACCGGCCTAGCCGTCGGCCTTGTCGCCCTCTGGTGGTACCAGTGGGGCCCAAACGCCGCACCGGCACAGCATGACACCGGCGTGGCCAGCTACGCTGGTGCGGTGAACCATGCGGCCCCAGCAGTGGTGAACATCTATACCACCCAGATTATTACCAATGAAGAGGTGGCCAAAGACCCCCTGTTCAATCGATTCATGGAACAGCCCCGCCGCGAACGCGCCCTGAGCAGCCTAGGCTCAGGGGTGATTGTCGATGATAGCGGCTATGTGCTGACCAGTTATCATGTGATACGCGATGCCGATGAAATTCTGGTGGCCTTGCGCGATGGCCGTGATGCTCCTGCCCGGGTGGTGGGCACAGACTCGGAAACGGACCTGGCACTGCTGCATATTGCTTTGGAAAACTTGCCCGAAGTGGAACTCAACGGCAATGGCCCGGTACAGGTCGGCGACGTGGTACTGGCCATCGGCAACCCGCTGGGCGTGGGCCAGACCGTCTCCATGGGCATTGTCAGCGCCACCGGCCGCAGCCATTTGGGGATCGCCACCTTCGAAAACTTTATCCAGACCGACGCGGCCATTAACCGAGGCAACTCCGGCGGTGCACTGATCGATACCCGCGGCCATTTGATCGGTATCAATACCGCCATCCTCTCCGCCGACGGTAGCTGGCAGGGCATCGGCTTTGCCACCCCTGCATCCATTGCCAGAGAAGTGATGGACGATTTGATTGACCACGGCCGAGTGATTCGCGGTTACTTGGGCGTCACCGTGCAGGATATGACGCCCTCGCTAGCTGAAAGCTTTGGCGTGGAAGACGTGCGCGGAGGCGTAGTAACCGAGGTGGTAGTCGATAGCCCTGCCCATAAAGGCGGCTTGCAGCCCGGTGATGTGCTAGTGGGTATCAACGGTGACATCATGGCCGATGGCTATGAAGCGATGAATCGGATCGCGGGTATGAAGCCTGATGACAAGGTGACGCTAGAGGTTATCCGTAACCGTCAGCCGGTATCCGTAGACGTGGTCATTGGTACCCGCCCACCAGCGGAAACCGATTAAAGAGTTGAAGGCTGAAATGCGCATAGACATAGCCTGTTCGTTTAGTGCCAACAGGTAACGCCAGCAGGCCGCGCTCAAACTTTTTAACGTTGGGCGCGGTCTGCTGGCTTAAAACGTAGCCTCTACACCCTTATCCGTTTCATTTTTCAACGTTGAACTTTCCTCACAAGCCCTCTACACCGCTCAGAATTGCATCTTCAGGGTAGCGAATTTCGAAGCCTTGTTTGAGGCTTTCTTCGCCCCCGGCGGGCAAGGTGAACTGCCATCGTTGCAGTCCTTTCACGCCACTCACATTCTTGGCATCTGCGGCCTTGCCCTTGGCGGTGATAGTAATATTGTCGTTTCCGGCGACCGGAAGTCGATCCAACAAATTCACCGTCACGGCCTTATCGTAATGGGACGACAGAGTAATATTCTTCAACGCAGAGAGCGTGCTTTCTTTATTGATCAAGCCCACCTCTCCTTGCTGTGAGGGTTCGCGCACCACCGCAATCTGCAAGCGCGGATCATCACCGAAACTCATCTTCACGTGCTCGCCCTGCTTAATACTGTTGCCGCGGTAATAACGGGCCAAGCGTTGGCCATCACGCAACAGGGTAACGTGACCGGGCAACCAGGGCAGCGGGCTGGAGTTCTGCCACTCCCCCACCAGTAACACTGCCGGCTGCTGCCATAAGTAACTTTCGCGGGTCAAAGTTACCGGCAGCGCCGCCTGCTGATAAGGAAGCCGCGCGGTAGCGTCACCACTGGCCAGATTGAGCGGCGCTGAAAGCGGTACACGCATATCAAAACCGTGCGCCACAGGCGCTGCCACGGGCATCGCCTGGATACGCTGAGCCATATCTGTCTCATAGGCCGCAGATTCCGCCATTACGGAATGCAACGATGACTTACGCATCGCCGGCTGTGGTGTCGCCAGGCGTACCAGCCAAGGGTGCAGATCCGGGAGGGGGCGATAACCGGCGGGCACTAACCCTAGGGTGGCACTGACATTCTGCCAGTCCTCACCGGTACGGTTGTGAATCTGGGCAATGCCGGTCACCGCTACGGTCTCGTTGCCGCTATCCAGATCTACACGCAACTGATTCTGCCAACCGGCCTGGCCAGTAAAATAGGCAAGTTCCACCTGCGCGGTGGACTTGTTAGGAGCCGCCACGGTCAGTATCAACTGGCGGCTACGAGTCTGCCCCTGGCCCAGCAGCTGACGCTCCTGACGAAGGGCATCCAACTCCTGCTGCTGCCCATGCCGAATCTCCGCCCGCTGGTTGATAGCTGTTTGCCGTTGCGTCACCGCTTTGCCAATGAACTCCCAGGCGCTGGCCCATTTTTCTACCGGCACCTGGGCAAACACGGCCTGTCCTTGAGGTGCCTGGCCCATCAGGGATTGAAGGTGATTGATTTGCTGTTGATCAAGATCATCGGCTGCCTTGGCTTCGGCCATGGCCTGCTCCAGCTTGCGAATTGCCGCCTCCAACTCAGCCCGGTGAGCTGATACATCCACGTCCCCAACGGCAAACCCTTGCCGGATTGCCAGCAACTCAGCGCCGTTAACCGCCACTTGCAGACTATCCAGATCCAACTCAGGCAACCCCTTCACCACCAACTGGTGCTCACCGGCGGGCAAGGCCTGACTAAAAGTGCGAGTAAGATGCGCCTGAGCAGGAAACAACACGGCCTTATTCACCGGCGCGGTGACCGCAAAGTCGGCAGCGAAAAGAGAAAGCGGAATCAGGGCGCAAGTAAGCAGTAACACACGTTTCATTTTTAGGAGCCTTACCGTTGGGCGAATACCTGTTAGTACCGCAGGTAAGGGGAAAGGTTCAAGCAGGCGAGACTCTGCCAGCCTAAGCGACCGGGGCTGAGGCGTCTTCCCTGCTAAAAGCTCAAAAGCGAGTAAGCTGCAATGTTACTCCTTTACATAAAGAGGCCGCGCCCAAAGTTTGGGCACGGCCTCTTTATGTAATTTCAGCAAAAAATTACCCGGCGTTTTTCCACTTTGAAATCAACCCATCTAAAGCCACAATCAACGCCTGATTTTGCTCAGGCGTGCCAATAGTGATTCTCAGGTAGTCAGCGATACGCTCAGGTTTACCAAAATGACGCACAATAATGCCTTGCTCGCGCAAACCCTGGGCCAGAGAAAGTCCACTATGCTGCTCGTGGCGAGTGAAAAGAAAGTTGGCCGCCGACGGCAAGCTCTCAAAACCTCGCTGCTCGAGCTGCTCGTTGAGCCACTCGCGCTGCATGATTACTTGCTCACAGCCTTTTTCGAACCACTCCTGATCTTTAAACGCGGCCACGCCAGCGGCAATGGCCAGACGATCCAACGGATAGGAATTGAAGCTGTCTTTAATCCGATTTAGCCCATCAATCAGCGCGCCATCACCAATCGCCAAGCCGATACGCAACCCCGCCAGAGAGCGGGATTTTGACAAAGTCTGAGTCACCAACAGGTTCGGGTAGCGGTTTACCAAAGCGATGGCCGTAGCGCCGCCCTGCCCTTGGGGGCCGGCAAAGTCGATATAGGCCTCATCGATAACCACCAGGGTTTGCGTATTCGCCTGCAACAAACGCTCAATTTCACTCAGCGGCAACAGCTTACCGGTGGGCGCATTAGGGTTAGGGAAGATGATGCCACCATTTGCGCGTGGCTTGTCGCCTTCTAGATAATCGTCCACCGCAATACCCAGAGCATCATCGAGCGGCACAGGCTGATAGTCGATTTGATACAGGCCGCAATAGACCTTGTAGAAACTATAGGTGATATCTGGGAAAAGTAGCGGCTGATGCTGTTTGAAAAAGCCCATGAACAAATGCGCCAGCACCTCGTCGGAGCCATTGCCAACGAACACCTGAGAACGCTTTATCCCATAGCCCAGGCCGGAATAATAGTCGGCGATGGCCTGCTTCAGCTGGCTGCTATCCGGGTCCGGATACAGCCGCAGCCGATCGCCCACTTCGCCCCGAATCGCCTCGATTACCTTCGGCGACGGACCCAGCGGGTGCTCGTTGGTATTCAACTTCACTAACTTGTCCATCTTCGGCTGCTCGCCGGGAACGTAAGGCTCCAAATGGTGAACGAAGTCGCTCCAATATTTACTCATACGTATTCCGCCTGCATGCATCAGGCAACACGCATCACCCGTGGAAACGTGATGCGTGAGGCGTGTTAGCGTTTCTTGATTCTATATTCCGCACTGCGGGCATGGGCCGTAAGGCTTTCGCCACGGGCAAGCGGAGAGGCAATTTTTGCAAGACTGCTAGCCCCTTCCGGGGAGCAGCCAATCAGCGAACTGCGTTTCTGAAAATCGTACACACCCAATGGCGAAGAAAAGCGGGCGGTGGCACTCGTAGGCAGCACGTGGTTCGGCCCGGCGCAGTAATCACCCAACGCTTCGGGAGTGTGGCGACCCAGAAAAATCGCACCGGCATGGCGAACTTTTTTCGCCCATTGCTCCGCGTCATTAATGGATAATTCCAGATGCTCAGAAGCAATGCGGTTGGCGATTTCGATGGCCTGATCCAGATCCTTCACCTGAATCAACGCCCCCCTGTGCTTCATGGACGTGCGAATAATGGTTTCCCGCTCCAGAGTCGCGGCCAAGGTTTCCATGGACTGCGCAACCTGCTTCAAAAAATCGGCGTCCGGTGACACCAAAATGGCCTGAGCTTCCTCATCATGCTCAGCCTGAGAAAACAGATCCATGGCAATCCAGTCCGGGTTGGTCTTGCCGTCACAGACCACCAAAATTTCCGAAGGGCCGGCAATCATGTCGATGCCTACTTTGCCAAACACCTGCCGTTTGGCTTCGGCCACATAGATATTGCCGGGGCCGACAATTTTATCCACCGCCGGCACCGTCTCTGTACCGTAGGCCAAAGCGGCCACCGCTTGCCCACCGCCCAGAGTAAAGAGCTTGTCGACACCCGCAATAGCCGCCGCCGCCAGCACCATGTCATTGATGATGCCCTCTGGGGCAGGCGATACCATTATGATCTCGCCGACACCCGCCACCTTTGCCGGTAGCGCATTCATTAATACTGAGCTGGGGTACGCGGCTTTACCGCCGGGCACATAAATACCGGCCCGATCCAAAGGCGTCACCTGCTGGCCCAGCAAGGTGCCGTCCGCTTCCCGGTAGTGCCAGGAATCCTGTTTCTGCTTTTCATGGTAGCGACGCACACGATCAGCGGCCGCCTCCAGGGCTTCGCGTTGTTCAGCGGGAATACGCGCCAGCGCGGCCAGCAACTGAGCCTGATCCACTACCAGCTCATCCATGGCCGACACATCACGACGGTCAAAGCGGTTGGTGTACTCCACCAGAGCCACGTCGCCACGCTGGGCCACACCCTTGAGGATGCCGCGCACACGATGCGCCACCTCCTCGTCACGCTCTTCCGACCAGGCGGTTAGCGCGGCGAGCTTGGCATCGAAATCCGCATCTTGGGCGTTAAGCCAGGTGGTTTCCATGGTTGGCACCGTTTTAAAAGTCAGAATCTATTTTTACCACAGAGGGCTCAGAGTTCACGGAAAAAAAGCGACGCTTTTTCTATCGCAAAGATAAGCAAAACCTCTCGCTCAACATCACATCGAACAGGTATATTTTTAGCTGTTTACGCTATGCGATCTATGATGAAAGGCCTTTAACCTGCCTTGCGAGAGGCTACCGCCTCTACCAGCTTGTCCAAAATCGTTTGGATATCACTATGGCGAGTTTTCATGCTGGCGCGATTAACAATCACCCGGGTAGAAATATGGGCAATTAGCTCTGTGGGTTCTAGCCCATTAGCACGCAACGTGTTGCCGGTATCAACGATATCCACAATGCGGTCCGCCAGCCCCACTAACGGGGCCAGCTCCATCGCGCCGTATAGCTTAATCACTTCCGCCTGCTTGCCCTGCTGGGCGTAGTAGGCTTTGGCCACGTTTACAAATTTAGTGGCTACGCGCAGCCGGCTACCGGTTTCCGGAGCATCCTTCATAGCTGCCACCATCAATTTGCAGCGAGCAATATCCAGATCCACTGGCTCAAACACCCCGTCACCGCCATGCTCCATGAGCACGTCTTTTCCGGCCACACCAATATCCGCCGCACCATGCTGCACATAGGGGGGGACGTCCGTGGCGCGAATGATGATAATTTTTACATCGTCTCGGGTGGTGTCAAAAATCAGCTTGCGCGACGCTGCCGGGTCTTCCAGCAGCTCAATGCCTGCGGCTTTCAGCAGCGGCAGGGTTTCCTTGAGAATGCGCCCTTTAGAAAGGGCGATGGTCAATGGCTTACTCATCACAGGTCCCGATCCGGTCAGCGTGGTACGCGACGAATGATCGCGCCCAGCGATTGCAGTTTCTCTTCGATACACTCATAACCGCGATCAATATGGTAAATACGGTCCACGGTGGTTTCACCGGACGCGGCCAATGCCGCAATAACCAGTGAGGCAGAGGCGCGCAAATCCGTGGCCATCACCGGTGCCCCAGTGAGTTGCTCCACGCCACGGCAAATAGCCGTATTGCCTTGCACTTCGATATCCGCGCCCATGCGGTTCATTTCCTGCACGTGCATAAAACGATTTTCAAAAATAGTTTCAACAATAGTACCGGTGCCTTCGGCCACTAGATTCAGGGCCATGAACTGGGCCTGCATGTCAGTGGGCATGGCCGGGTATGGGGCTGTGCGCAACGACACCGCCTTCGGGCGACGGCCTTGCATATCCAGCTCAATCCAATCGTCACCGGTAGTAATCTTCGCACCAGCTTCTTCCAGTTTCTGCAGTACGGCATCAAGGGTACCCGGCACCGTGTCTTTAGTCTTAATGCGCCCACCAGTAATGGCCGCGGCAATCAGGTAGGTACCGGTTTCGATGCGATCGGCAATCACCTGATGATGACATCCGGTCAGGCGCTCCACCCCTTCAATGGTAATGGTATCGGTGCCGGCACCGCTGATCTTGCCGCCCATGGCATTGATGAAATCGGCCAGATCCACCACTTCAGGCTCTCGGGCTGCATTTTCAAGGTAGGTAGTCCCTTCGGCCAGCGCCGCGGCCATCATCAAGTTTTCGGTACCGGTTACGGTGACCACATCCATGACGATGCGTGCTCCTTTGAGGCGGCCATCCACAGAAGCATTCACATAACCGTTAGTCACCTCGATATCCGCGCCCATGGCCTCCAAGCCACGCAGGTGAATATCCACCGGCCGCGAGCCAATAGCACAACCGCCGGGCAGCGATACCGATGCTTTACCAAAATGCGCAACCATGGGACCCAGCACCAGAATCGAGGCACGCATGGTTTTCACCAGCTCATAGGGGGCCGTCAATTCCTTGATGGTGGTGGCGTTCACTTCCACGTTCATGCGGTCATCGATCACCACATGGACACCCATCCGGCCCAACAATTCGATCAGGGTGGTCACGTCCTGCAAATGCGGCAGGTTGCCCACCGTTACCGGCTCGTCAGCCAACAAAGTGGCTGCCAGAATCGGCAGCGCCGCATTCTTAGCCCCAGAAATGCGAATGTCGCCGTCCAACCGCTGGCCACCGGTGATGATCAATTTATCCATGAACTGTCTCTAATGGTTTCTTTCTTCCAACCCGTTCAGCCAAAGGCCGGGGTCAGGACAGGCCCTGATTCTGGGCTTTTTCCCACTCCGCCGGAGTAAAAGTAATGATCTGCACGGCATGGATAGTGTTACTTTTAATCTGCTCGTCGATGGTGGCATACACCATCTGCTGCCGCTTTACCGGCATCAAGCCACTAAAGGCCTCCGACACCACGCGAATCTGGAACCGGTCACCGCCGCCTTCCACTGCCACGTCGGCACTCTCAAAACCAGCTTCTACCAGCGTGATTACGTCTTCCGGATTCATCTTTACTCCTCATCAGGGCCTTCGCCAGGCCCAAACAGCATTGGAGCGGCCCGGGGCCGCTCCATCAAAATTGTTATCAAGGGCGCAATAATACGCGAGCGCGTTGCCCCTTACCACGGCGGCACCGTCCCCAACACCATCCAGGACCCCAACGCAGCAAGATTATTTACCCTGCTAGCCTTCTTCTTTTAGGCCCGCATCAATTTTGGCATCCGCAGACCAGTTATCGACCACTTTGTCGATATCATTGTACTGTTGCATGCCTTGGGCGAACTGGCTTTTGAAGGTGTCTCGCAGATCTAGACCATTCACGTACACATTGATTACCCTCCACTGATCATCACGCAAGAATAGGGTGTAGTAGATGGGCACCACCTGGCCGGAGTTAGTCTTCACTTCCATGCGCACTCGGGCGTAATCGCCTTTACGATCGCCATCCTGCATTGGCAAGATGTCGATTTTCTGTCCGTCATACAGGGTAATGCCGGACGCATAGGTGTTGATTAAGCTGTTTTTGAAGACATCCAAAAACCGGTATTTCTGCTCCTTGCTAGACGGCCCAAAGTAATCGCCCATGACCATGCGGGTGATGCGCTTGAAATCCACCAGATCCGCCAGCTCTTCACGCACCAGCTCTTTGGCCCTATCCGGATCGGCTTTCAACGTCTCTCGCTCCGCTTCAACACGAGACGTCATGCGCTCCACCGCATCCGCCACCACCTGGCGAGGATCACTCTGGGCCTGGACCAGTGCTGCCATTGCGGTCAGCATGACCACCAACCCGAAGCGAAGCCAGGCGGCCATATACCATTGTAAATGCATAGATTACTCCCTATTTAGTCTTCGGCGGTTTTACGGTGTTCTTTACCTGCTGTCCAGTGATCAACAACCGCAACACACTGAACCTCAGTGCTTTTATTGGAGTCACAGAGTGCAAGGCGGTTCCCTTCAACGCGATCGAGTTACCGATTACGGGTCAACGTGGAGGCCACAACACGTGTATAATCGCCGCCAATATCAAGGAGAGCGCATGAGCCACAACCACATCAGCGTTGGCCAACGGGTACTAGAAATCGAAGCCCGGGCCGTGGATGCTCTGAAAGACAGCCTGGACACCAGCTTTTGCGCCGCCTGCGACCTGATGCTGAACGCCAAAGGCCGCGTCATCGTCACCGGCATGGGCAAAAGCGGGCACGTAGGCAGCAAGCTAGCCGCCACTCTTGCCAGCACCGGCACCCCCTCTTTTTTTGTTCACCCTGGCGAAGCCTCCCATGGTGATTTGGGCATGATTACCGCTGACGACGTGGTACTGGCACTGTCCAACTCCGGCGAAACCGCCGAAGTGCTGGCCATATTACCGGTCATCAAACGTAAGGGCACCGCCTTGGTCGGCATGACCGGGCGCCCACAATCTGCATTAGCGCAACTGTCAGATGTACATCTGACCGTGGCCGTAGCGGAAGAGGCCTGCCCCCATAATCTGGCACCGACTTCTTCGACCACCGCCGCGCTGGCCATGGGCGATGCCTTGGCTATTGCCCTGTTAGAAGCCCGCGGCTTCACACCGGAAGACTTTGCCCTCAGCCATCCCGGAGGCAGCCTAGGCCGGCGCCTGCTATTGAAAGTGGATGACATCATGCACACTGGTGAGCAGCTTCCCGTGGTCAGCACTACCACCTCGCTCAGCGAAGCCCTACTGGAAATGACCCATAAAGGCCTGGGGATGACCGCCATCACCCACACAGACGGCACTCTAGCCGGCATTTTTACTGATGGTGACTTGCGCCGCATCCTCGACCGGGACATCGATATTCGAAAAGCCACCATTGCCGAGGTTATGGTTTCTGATCCAATCACCATTGCCCAAGGTCATCTAGCCGCTGAAGCTTTACAAATCATGGAAAACCGCAAGATTAACGGCTTAATGGTTTGTGACAGTGATGGCAAACCGCTCGGCGCTTTCAACATGCAAGACCTACTGCGCGCGGGAGTAGTGTAAATGGCCATGCAACTGCCCCCTATAGATGTCCAGAACTTGCGCTTGATGGCGTTTGACGTGGATGGTGTGATGACCGATGGCCGTCTGCTGTTTGGCCCCAACGGTGAAGAACTGAAAGTTTTCAATACCCTGGATGGCCACGGCCTGAAAAAGCTGGCGGCCAGCGGCGTCACCCTAGCTATCATTACCGGGCGCAACTCGCCCATGGTGGCCAAACGCGCAGCGGACCTGGGCATCAAGCATGTTATTCAAGGCCGCGAAGACAAGGGCGTCGCCTTGGAAGCTCTGGCTGACTCGCTGAACATGCGCGCCAGTGAAACCGGCTACGCTGGTGACGACGAACCTGACGTTAGTGCCTTGCTCTGGGCGCAACTGAGTTTTGCCCCAAACAACGCCCACGACTGCGCCAAAAATGCGGCAAATCACATCACTGTCCGTCGCGGTGGAGAGGGAGCGGTACGGGAAATCTGTGACGCCATTCTTGCCGTGCGGAGCCCGGCATGAAACGTCAGGGGCTATTAAGTGCCACCGGCATTCTGCTGCTGGGGCTGGTGATGCTGATGACCCTGCACGAGTGGGACAGCGCTCTGCCTGGCCAAGACAATGCGGTGGCTATGGCACCGGCAATCATTGCTGACCAGGTCAGCGCGCGAGCCTTCAGCGAAAAAGATGGCAGCCTGCAGTACCACTTAACTGCGGACAGTTTAGTGCAGTTCGACCACAATCCGCTCACCAAGATGCAAGCCCCAGTACTGATCATGGCCAACGACAAAGGCAGCTGGACCATCACTAGCGAGCAAGGCATCGTGCAAGAAGACGGCGACCTGATCTCTTTTCTTGGCAAGGTCAATGTGAATAATCCGATCCAGAAAATGACCGTGAATACAGAAGAACTGCATTTCAACAGCGACACTAACATCGCCACCACCCCCGGCGACGTAGAAATGCGGTTTGACTCCGGCCAGACCCGTGCTGGCGCCCTGGAAGCAGATCTCAACAAGGGCGTTCTGGAACTAAAACAAGGAGTAAAGAGTGAATTTGAAGCACCGGCTTCATAGCACCTGCAATCTCGCCGTACTGGCATTGCTTATAGCTTTCCCCTTGGGCGTTCAGGCCGCCCCCATGGAAGGCACGATCCAGGTCACGGCAGACAACGGTCGTTTCGAGCAGAGTGCCGGCAGCGGCGTGTACAGCGGCAACGTGGAACTGATTCAAGGCAAGCGCAAACTGTTTGCCGATGAAATGCGCATGTTCACCCAAAATAGCGAGCTGGTTCGGGTGGAAGCTACCGGCACCCCGGTGCGCATGGAAGAGGGTGAAGGCCTTAACGCCCACGCTGAAAATCTGGTTTACAATATTAAAGCTCGCACCTTGGTCCTGACCGGCGATGCCTACATCGAACACCAGGGCAACACTTTCGAGGGCGCCAAGGTAGAATACAGCCTAGACTCCAAGCGAGTGGACGCCAGCAGTGAAGGTGACCAACGGGTGCGGCTGGTAATCCCCGCCGAAAACCAGACAACCAATGCCCCTGTCGACGCGAATATTGAAGCGAATAACAGCAACCCAAACGACACCCAAAGTGAAGGCAGCGACAGCGCATCACCTAAGGCGGAGCCCAACACACCATGAGCCATTTACGCGCCCATCACCTAGCAAAAAGCTACAAGGGTCGCCGGGTTATCGAAGACGTTTCCCTGGATGTAGAAGCCGGCCAAATTGTCGGGCTACTGGGGCCCAATGGGGCCGGCAAAACCACCTGCTTCTACATGATTGTTGGGCTAGTGGAGGCCGATGCCGGTCGCATTGAAATCAACGACACGGACATTACCCACCTGCCTATGCACGGTCGCGCCCAGCGGGGGATTGGCTACCTGCCTCAAGAAGCCAGTATCTTTCGCCGTCTAACGGTGGAAGAGAACATCATGGCCATCCTAGAAACCCGCAAGGAGCTTAGCAAAGCAGAACGCCACGAGCGCATGGAAGGCCTGCTCAAGGAATTCCACATCGGGCACATCCGCGATTCGCTGGGGATGAGCCTGTCCGGCGGCGAGCGCCGCCGCGCGGAAATCGCCCGAGGCTTGGCCACAGACCCTGACTTCATTCTGCTGGACGAACCTTTTGCTGGCGTTGACCCCATCTCGGTTAACGACATCAAAGGCATCATTCGCCACCTCAAAGAACGCGGCATCGGCGTCTTAATCACCGACCACAATGTACGCGAGACCCTGGATATCTGTGACACCGCTTATATCGTCAGCGCTGGCCACATCATCGCCTCCGGTGACGCGGATATTATCCTTGCCAACCAACAAGTGCGAGACGTCTATCTGGGCGCCGATTTCAGACTATAAGGTCCGCCGCAAATCCTCTCTTCTATTGTGACTTGCGGTCATCCCTAGCACACAGTTTCACCTGGCACAAATATTGCTTAGCGTGTAGATAGACTGCTATCCTGGGTTTTTTGGGGACTAGCAGAATACTGAGCAGTATGAAGCCCACACTACAATTACAAATTGGCCAGCAGCTCACCATGACACCGCAGCTGCAGCAGGCCATTCGCCTCTTGCAGCTATCCACTTTAGACCTGCGCCAGGAAATCCAGCAAGCAGTAGAGAGCAACCCCCTGCTGGAATTGGCAGACGATTTCGGTGACGATGCCCTCCCCGAGCATGACGAAGAACGTCAGGATGAAGAGCTCGACACCGACCGTGATAACGCCCTAGAAGAACTGATACAAGACGAGCCCGAGGTGGAAACCGAATGGGATGACGTCTATTCCGGCCAGAGCACCAGCAACAGCGCCGCACTCCCCGACGATGCCGACGAATGGCAGCAACGACACGCCGTTTCCGGCAACTTACAGGACCACTTGCTCTGGCAGCTAAACCTCACCCCCATGAGCGATGTAGACCGGATAATCGCCATAACGATTATCGAGTCCCTGGACGACCGTGGTTACATCACTGCCCCCCTAAGCGATATCGTCGACATGGTGAATGCCCAGCCAGACCTACTCACCGAAGGAGACGAACTGGAGCACGATGAAGTGCTTGCCGTGCAGCACCGGTTGCAACAGTTCGACCCGGTGGGCGTCGCCAGCGTCAACCTAGCTGACTGCCTCGGCGTCCAGCTGCGCCAACTGCCAGCGGACACCCCATTGCGCGACGAAGCCTCTGCCCTACTGGAACATCTGAACCTACTAGAAAAGCACGATTACACCGCACTGCGCCGCACCCTTCAACTCTCTGAAGAGGTCCTTCTAGAGGCTTTATCCCTACTGCGCACCCTGGACCCAGCCCCCGGTGAGCAAATTGGCGAACCTCAAGTGGACTACGCCGTTCCTGACGTGATCGTCCGCCAACATCAAGGTCGCTGGCAGGTGAGCCTAAACGACGACGTCCTTCCGCGGGTCAACCTGCAACAGCAATACGCGAGCATTGCCCGTACCACCAGCGGTGAAGACGGGCAATATTTGCGCAATTGCGTTCAAGAAGCGAAATGGTTCATCAAGAGCCTGCAAAGCCGCCACGACACTTTGCTCAAGGTGGCCACCCGCATCGTGGACGTGCAACAAGGGTTCTTCGATTATGGCGATGAAGCCATGAAACCCCTGGTTTTGGCGGATATTGCCGATGCTGTTGAAATGCATGAGTCAACCATCAGCCGGGTCACCAATCAGAAATACATGATGACACCACGCGGCGTCTTTGAGCTGAAATATTTCTTTTCCAGTCATGTGGGAACCGACGGCGGCGGTGAGTGTTCCTCCACTGCTATTCGTGCCATTATTAAGAAACTGGTCGCTGCAGAGAATCCCCGCAAGCCACTCAGTGATAACAAGCTGGCGAGCTTGCTCAATGAGCAGGGAATCAATGTAGCGCGCCGGACCGTCGCCAAATACAGAGAAGCGATGAGAATACCGTCTTCTAGCGCCCGTAAACGTTTAGTGTAGAGCGCCAGAACGGACCCAGGAACGCGGGGAAAACCTTGCGAGGCCAGCCTGAAAGGCTGAATAAACAAGGTCTTTATCCCGGGTTTCTCAAACAGGTAAAGGAGCCAGCCATGCAAATTAATATCAGCGGTCATCACCTGGAAATTACCGATGCCTTGCGCACTTATGTGGGAGATAAATTTTCCCGCCTTGAGCGCCATTTCGACCAAATTACCAGCATCCAGGTGATTCTTTCCCCGGAACCCAAAAGCCACAAAGCCGAGTCCACAATTCATATTTCCGGGGCCGATGTCTTTGCCACCGCTGAGGCAGATGACATGTATGCTGCGATCGATAAACTGACGGACAAATTGGATCGTCAGATTCTTAAACACAAAGAAAAAGCCGTCAGCCACAAGCACGGTCACTAACCCAAAGCGACAATTATGCGAGTTCGCGAACTACTGACTCTGGCCCGCACCCATCACGGCGTGCAGGCCAGCAGCAAGAAACAACTGCTTGACCAGGTTGCACAGCTGGCAGCTGCCAGCTGTGGCAGCCTTAATGAGCAGGAAGTCTTCGACGCTCTGGTCGCCCGGGAAAAACTGGGCTCCACGGGCATTGGCGAAGGCATTGCCATTCCTCATTGTCGACTAGGACATTGCCAACAGGCTGTAGGCCTGTTGTTAAAACTAGAAACCCCCATTGATTTCGACGCCGTTGACGGTCAGCCTGTGGATTTGGTGTTTGTATTACTCGTCCCCCAGGACAACCCGGAACAACATCTCAAAACCCTCAGCCATCTGGCCTCCCTGTTCAACGACGAGACTTACCGTACAGAACTGCGACGCAGCATTGACAACCAGCAGCTCTACCAGGCGGCGATAGAATCTGAGGCAGAGTTACGATTGGCATCATGAAGCAACACAGCAGGCTCTCGCGCATTATGCCGCGCATCCAAAACACGTCCTCACCTATCGGTCTTGCGTTCCAATATACTGCGAGCCACCCGCGAGCGGTGCAACCATGAAACTCACCATTATCAGTGGGCGCTCCGGTTCAGGGAAAACCACCGCGCTGCAGGCACTGGAAGATCAAGGCTTTTACTGCGTCGACAACTTGCCAGTCGGCATGCTACCCACCCTGGCAAAACAACTCAGTGAAGGCGACCCCCCAATTGAGCGGGTCGCCGTTGGTATTGATGCTCGCAACCTCCCCGCCCAGTTACTGGCCTTCGACAACATTCTTCACGCACTTAATGAACAGCAGGTTCGCAGCGAAATCATCTACTTAGATGCGGATGATCACACTCTTCTTACTCGCTTCAGCGCTACCCGTCGCCGCCACCCACTGGGCACCGATCAACGCTCTCTGGCCGACGCCATCGGCCATGAACGTGAGCTACTGGCCAACATCCGCCAACGTGCCGACCTAGTCATCGACAGCAGCAACCATGACGTCCACACCCTGCGCAATCTCATGCGTGAACGGGTAGCTCGCCGTGAAGCCACACTGTCATTGCAACTGGAATCCTTTGGCTTCAAGAATGGCCTGCCCACCGATGCCGACCTTGTGTTCGATGTGCGAGTGCTGCCCAATCCTCACTGGCATGCAGACCTGCGTCCTTTCACCGGCAAGGATGACTGCATTATCGAGTTTCTTAGCCAGCACCAGGCCAGTCACGACATGCTCAAAGATATTGGCGATTTCGTTGTGCGCTGGCTACCGGCCTTTGCCAACAGCGACCGCAGCTATGTCACCGTGGCGATCGGTTGCACCGGCGGCCGCCATCGCTCCGTCTTCATCACCGAACAGCTGGCAAAAAATCTGCGCGCAGAAGGCATTGTCCTTCAGGTCCGCCATAGGGAACTCTAACCCAGCAAGCAGCCACCTCCTCCGACCACAAGATGACCGATGATTGAAAAACAACTCGATGTAATCAACAAACTCGGCCTGCATGCCCGCGCTGCCGCCAAAGTAGTCAGCGTGGCATCACGCTACAACAGCAGCATCCTAGTACTGCACAAAACGCAGACCATCGACGCGAAAAGCATCATGGGCTTGCTCATGCTCGGGGCGGCCAAGGGAAGCCGCATCACCTTTCGAGTGGAGGGCGATGATGAACAACAGGCTATGGACGAACTGAAAGACTTGTTCTCTCGCCGTTTTGACGAAGGAGAATAGACGCAGATCAAGGTTTTGTATCGTATACAGGGTTTATATCGATCACTTATTGCGCTCCCGCCTTTGCAGCTGTAACTATCCTAAACAGGCTTGTTAACAAGCCGCCCCCGTCATACAACCATGAGGCAGGGAGGTCCTATGGTTGCAGAAGGAATGGCACGTGCGGAGCAACGCCGCGCGCTAGTCTTCTCGACCTTTGCGTTCACCCTCTGTTTTGCAGTATGGACAATGCTGTCCATACTCGGGTTACAGATTAAGGATGAACTGAACCTCACCGATACCCAGCTGGGCCTGCTCATGGCAACCCCAGTGCTTACCGGCTCCATCAGCCGATTATTTCTTGGTTACCTAACCGATCGTTTTGGCGGCCGCAAGGTGTTCAGTCTGCTGATGCTGCTCACTGGCGTCTTTGTCTTCCTGCTGTCTCTGGCCAACACCTACTGGTTACTACTGCTCGGTGCGCTGGGCGTTGGCCTAGCCGGTGGCTCCTTTATTGTTGGGGTGGCTTACACTTCCGCCTGGTATCCCCCCGAGAAACAAGGTACCGCGCTGGGCATCTTCGGGGCCGGCAATGTGGGCTCGGCAATCACTAGCCTGTGCGCGCCCTCCCTGCTACTGGCCTTGGGCTGGACCGGTACCGCCCAGCTTTACGCGGTAGTTATCGCCGCCAGCGGGATATTTTTTCTGCTGTTCGCCCGCACTGACCCCCTAAGCCAGCAGCGTGCTGCCAACCCGGTCTCTCTTAAAGAGCAATTTGCTCCGCTTGGCGAACTACGAGTATGGCGCTTTTCCCTCTATTACTTCTTTGTGTTTGGTGGTTTCGTCGCTCTAGCGCTGTGGCTGCCTCACTATCTGGTGGAAGTCTACGGCTTGAGCATTACTGTCGCAGGTGTTGTGGCCGCCCTGTACACCATTCCCGCCTCACTATTCCGGATTCTCGGAGGCTGGCTGTCCGACCGCTACGGGGCCCGAAAAGTGATGTACTGGACCCTAGTCGTGTCAGTGCTGTGCTGCTTCCTGCTCAGCTACCCACCCACCGACTACGTCATTGATGGCGTCAACGGAAAATTACGCTTCTCCATGGCCATGGGACTGATCGGCTTTATTCCCCTAACTATGGTATTGGGCTTTTTCATGTCCCTGGGTAAAGCGGCAGTGTTCAAACACATCCCGGCCTACTACCCCAACAATGTGGGTACCGTGGGCGGCCTGGTGGGCATGGTCGGCGGGCTCGGCGGCTTCCTGCTGCCCCTCACCTTCGGCATGCTCAACGATGTCATTGGCATCTGGCAAAGCAGCTTCATGCTGCTGTTCCTAGTCTCGGCCTTTGCGCTACTGTGGATGCATTACTCCATTCTGCGCGCCAACAGAATAGAACTGGGCGAAGATATACAAAGCCGCGACCTGCCCGAGCTCTCTACCCCAAAAGCATTCGTACTGGATGACTGGCGTCCGGAAGAACCCGCCTTCTGGGAAGAACAAGGCAAGCGTATTGCTCAGCGCAACCTATGGATATCCATTCCTTGCCTGATACTGGCATTTTCAGTGTGGATGGTGTGGTCTGTGGTCGTTGCCAAATTACCCAGCGTGGGCTTTGACTACAGCCCCAACCAACTGTTCTGGCTCGCTGCTCTGCCCGGGTTATCCGGGGCGACTCTGCGAATCTTCTACAGCTTTATGGTGCCAATATTTGGCGGGCGGCGCTGGACCGCTCTTTCCACCGCGTCACTACTGCTGCCGGCATTGTGGATTGGTGTGGCAGTGCAAAACCCAAACACCTCTTACCTGGTCATGCTGATCCTGGCTCTGCTATGCGGTTTTGGTGGCGGCAACTTTGCTTCCAGCATGGCCAACATTTCTTTCTTCTATCCCAAGCATGAGAAAGGCAAGGCCATGGGCCTTAATGCTGGGCTAGGAAACTTGGGGGTCAGCCTGATGCAATTTGTGGTGCCCCTGATCATCACCACCGGGGTATTCAGCTTCGTGGCAGGTGGCCCACAAATTACCGCTAGCAACGACGCCATATGGTTGCAGAACGCCGCCTTTGTCTGGGTCCCCTTCATTGTCTTGGCAACCATTGCCGCCTGGTTTGGAATGAACGATATCGCCAGTGCGCAATCTTCGTTTAAAGACCAAGCCACCATTTTCCAGCGTAAGCACAATTGGCTAATGTGCGTGCTCTACACCGGAACGTTTGGCAGTTTTATCGGCTTTTCCGCCGGCTTCCCGTTACTCAGCGCCAACCTGTTCCCAGAAGTCGATGCTCTCAAGTATGCCTTTCTTGGCCCACTGGTTGGCGCCCTTAGCCGCGCGTTTTCAGGCGGCGTTGCCGACCGCTTTGGCGGCGGCAAGGTCACATTATGGGTCTTTATCGGCATGATCGTTGGCGTGAGCGGGACGCTGTTTTTCCTGCAAAAAGAAAGTTTTCAGGGTTTCTTTTTCATGTTCCTGTGGCTGTTCTTCGTTTCCGGGGTAGGCAACTCCAGCACGTTCCAAATGATCCCCACCATTTTCTCCACCTCGATCCCGCGCATCATGCCTTCGCTACCGCAAGACCAGCAGCGTATTCAAATCGAGCGTGAATCAGCGGCCACCGTAGGCTTCACCTCGGCTATCGCCGCCTACGGGGCCTTCTTCATCCCCAAGGCGTTCGGCACATCACTGAGTCTAAGCGGTAATGCCAATGTGGCGCTGTACGGTTTCATTCTCTTTTACGTGTTGTGCCTGGGTATTACTTGGTTCTACTACACACGCAAGAAGGCTGAGATTCCGTGTTGAGCGCCTGATATTCAACATCCATAGGGAGACATCCATGAGCCACTTTCTCGATCGTCTGAAGTACTTGGGAAAAAAACCAACCGACTTTTCAGACAAACACGGGGAGACCCGTGACGAGGACCGGCATTGGGAAGACGGCTATCGAAGCCGCTGGCAGCACGACAAAATCGTGCGCTCTACCCATGGAGTGAACTGTACCGGATCCTGCAGCTGGAAAATCTACGTCAAAAACGGCCTGGTGACCTGGGAAACTCAGCAGACGGATTACCCCCGTACTCGCCCCGACTTACCTAATCATGAACCCCGAGGCTGTCCACGTGGGGCCAGTTATTCTTGGTACCTATACAGCGCCAATCGCCTAAAGTACCCCCTAATTCGACAGACCTTGCTGAAATTGTGGCGCGACGCCATTAAGGAACACTGCGATCCAGTGGATGCATGGGCTTCCATCATGGAAACCCCGGACAAAGCGCAGCAATACAAACAAGCCCGCGGCATGGGCGGTTTTGTGCGCGGCGACTGGGACGAAATGAACCGTATCATTGCCGCGGCTAACATTTATACCGCCAAACAATATGGACCTGATCGGATCATCGGTTTTTCTCCGATCCCAGCCATGTCCATGGTGTCCTATGCTTCCGGGGCTCGCTACCTGTCACTGATCGGCGGGGTCTGCCTGTCCTTCTACGACTGGTACTGCGACCTCCCCCCCGCCAGCCCACAAACCTGGGGCGAACAGACCGATGTGCCAGAATCCGCCGACTGGTACAACAGTGGCTATATCATTGCCTGGGGCTCCAACGTACCTCAAACCCGGACCCCGGATGCTCACTTCTTCACCGAAGTACGCTACAAAGGCACCAAGACCGTGGCCATCACGCCCGACTATGCCGAAGTTTCCAAATTGTGTGACGAATGGCTGAGCGCCAAGCAGGGCACAGATGCCGCCCTGGGGTTAGCGATGGGGCATGTCATCCTCAAGGAATTCCATCTCAACAATCCCAGTGAATATTTCACCGACTATGTACGGCGCTACACCGACATGCCCTTCCTGGTGGAACTGGAACCCCGTGACGACGGCAGCTACGTTCCCGGTCGTCAACTCCGCGCCAGTGATTTCGACGCATCCCTCGGACAGGACAACAACCCGGAATGGAAAACCGTGGTGTGGGACCCTGCCCGAGATGCCCCAGCGGTTCCGCGAGGCTCCATTGGTTTCCGTTGGGGCGAAAAGGGAAAATGGAACCTAGAACCACTAGACGCCGCCGGCAATAGCATCACGCCACTACTCACTCTGGCCGATCACCATGACAACATCGCCAAAGTGGCGTTCCCCTATTTCGGCGGCATCGCACGTGAACATTTCAATCACGTGGCCGGTGACGACATCCTCCACCACTCGCTGCCCGCCAAGCAACTATCCCTAGCAGATGGGCGACAGGCGCTGGTAGTCACCGTGTTTGATCTGATGTGTGCAAACTATGGCATCGACCGAGGGTTCGGAGACGATGACGGTGCCACCCATTACCGCCAACTCAAACCTTACACCCCCGCTTGGCAAGAACAAATTACCGGGGTCCCCGCTGAACAAGTAGCACGGATTGCCCGGGAGTTCGCCGACAACGCTGACAAGACTCGGGGCCGCTCCATGATCATTGTCGGTGCCGGCATGAACCACTGGTACCACATGGACATGAATTACCGAGGGCTGATCAACATGCTGATCCTGTGTGGCTGTATTGGTCAGAGCGGCGGCGGCTGGGCCCATTATGTAGGCCAAGAAAAACTGCGTCCGCAAACCGGCTGGTTGCCTCTGGCCTTTGGCCTGGATTGGACCCGTCCGCCCCGACACATGAACGGCACCTCGTTTTTCTATAATCATTCAAGCCAGTGGCGTTACGAAAAGTTGGACGTCAGCGAGCTGCTATCGCCGCTGGCCAAACCAGAGGATTACCAGGGCAGCCTGGTGGATTTCAATGTACGCGCCGAACGCATGGGTTGGCTGCCTTCAGCCCCCCAACTCGGGCGCAACCCGTTACAGATTGCCCGGGAGGCACAAGCGGCAGGAAAACCCGTTACAGATTATGTAGTGGAACAGCTCAAGTCTGGCAACCTGCGTTTTGCCGCTGAACAACCGGATGACCCAAAAAACTTTCCACGCAACATGTTCGTCTGGCGCTCCAATCTTCTGGGCAGCTCCGGCAAAGGCCACGAATACATGCTCAAGTACTTACTTGGCACCCGCCATGGCCTTCAAGGCAAGGACCTGGGCGAAATGGATGGCAACAAGCCCATGGAGGTGGACTGGGTCGAGCAGGCACCGGAGGGCAAGGTGGATCTATTCACCACGCTGGATTTCCGCATGTCCACCACCTGCCTGTATTCCGACATTGTTCTGCCTACGGCCACCTGGTACGAAAAAAACGACCTGAACACCTCAGACATGCACCCTTTCATTCACCCACTCACCGCAGCCACCGATCCGGCTTGGCAATCGCGCAGCGACTGGGAAATTTACAAAGGTATCGCCCGCACTTTTTCACAACTGTGCCCCGGTCATCTGGAGGAAGAAACCGACGTGGTCACTCTGCCACTACAACACGACGCCCCGTCAGAACTATCGCAAAGCTGCGTACAGGACTGGAAAAAAGGCGAATGTGACCTGATCCCCGGCAAAACCATGCCTTCACTGGTTGAAGTCAAGCGGGACTACCCCGCAACCTATGAGCGTTTCACCGCCTTGGGACCGTTACTGGATAAACTAGGCAATGGCGGCAAGGGCATCTCCTGGAACACCGACAAGGAAATCCAGTTCCTCGGCGAACTCAATCACACCAAGCAGGACGGCCCGGCCAAAGGGCGGCCAAAAATTGAAACCGCCATTGACGCCGCCGAAGTCATCCTCTCTCTTGCACCAGAAACCAATGGCCAGGTCGCCATAAAAGCCTGGCAGGCATTATCAGAATTTACCGGTCGAGAACACGCACACTTGGCGCGCCCTAAAGAAGAAGAAAAAATTCGTTTCCGAGATATTGTCGCGCAACCGCGTAAAATTATCTCCAGCCCTACCTGGTCAGGTTTAGAGGATGAGCACGTCTCCTACACCGCAGGCTACACCAATGTGCACGAGCTGATCCCTTGGCGAACCCTCACTGGCCGCCAGCAACTCTACCAAGACCACCCCTGGATGCGAGCTTTTGGTGAAAGCCTGCTGGTTTACCGTCCTCCCATCGACACCAAAGCCGTGGCCAGTGCATTCAGCGTGCCCAACGGCAACCCAGAGAAGGCTCTCAATTTCCTGACGCCGCACCAGAAGTGGGGCATTCACTCCACTTACAGTGACAACCTGCTAATGCTGACGCTAAATCGCGGAGGCCCTGTGGTATGGCTATCCGAAAGTGATGCAGCTGACATTGGTGTGGCCGACAACGACTGGGTTGAACTGTACAACGCCAATGGCTCCATCGCTGCCCGCGCAGTAGTCAGTCAGCGGGTAAAGGACGGCATGGTAATGATGTATCACGCCCAGGAGCGCAATGTGAACGTGCCTGGCTCAGAAATCTCCGGCACCCGTGGCGGCATTCATAACTCTGTAACCAGAGTCTGCCCTAAACCCACCCACATGATCGGTGGCTACGCTCAACTAGCCTACGGATTCAACTACTACGGCACCGTCGGTTCCAACCGCGACGAATTCGTCATGGTCCGCAAAATGCGCAATGTGAACTGGCTGGACGGTGAAGGTCACGACAGCATACAAGAGGCCGTAAAATGAAAATTCGCTCCCAGGTCGGTATGGTGCTCAATCTCGACAAGTGCATTGGCTGTCATACCTGTTCCGTCACTTGCAAAAACGTATGGACCAGCCGGGAAGGTGTGGAATACGCCTGGTTCAATAATGTGGAAACAAAACCGGGCATTGGCTACCCGAAAGAATGGGAAAATCAAAAAAAATGGAACGGTGGATGGATGCGGCGGCTTGGCGATGGGAAAATCGAGCCTCGTATCGGCGGCAAGTGGCGAGTGTTGGCCAACCTATTTGCCAACCCGGATTTACCGGAAATTGATGACTATTACGAGCCCTTCGATTTTGACTATCAGCACCTGCATACGGCCAAGGCCGGCAAGCATCAACCCGTTGCACGGCCCCGATCGCTAATTACGGGCAAACGTATAAAAAAAATAGAATGGGGTCCCAACTGGGAAGAAATCCTCGGCACCGAGTTTGCCAAACGCCGCAAAGACATCAACTTCGAACAAGTTCAGGCAGACATCTACGGCCAGTTTGAAAACACCTTCATGATGTATCTGCCACGGCTATGCGAGCACTGCCTAAACCCTACCTGTGTTGCCTCCTGTCCCAGTGGCGCTATCTACAAGCGAGAAGAAGATGGCATCGTATTGATTGACCAGGACAAGTGCCGCGGCTGGCGCATGTGCGTATCGGGCTGTCCCTACAAGAAAATTTACTACAACTGGAAAAGCGGAAAATCAGAGAAATGCATCTTCTGCTACCCACGTATCGAAGCAGGGGAGCCCACCGTCTGTTCGGAAACCTGTGTTGGCCGCATTCGTTATCTAGGCATACTGCTCTACGATGCCGACCGGATTTCCGAGGTAGCGAGCACCGCCGACGAACGCGACCTATACCATCGACAACGGGATATTTTCCTTGATCCCAACAACCCAGAAGTCATCGCCCAGGCACAACGCGACGGAATCTCTGACAACGTCATTGCCGCAGCCCAGGCTTCGCCTGTGTACAAACTAGCCATGGACTGGGGGCTCGCCCTGCCCCTTCACCCGGAATATCGCACCTTGCCCATGGTCTGGTATGTCCCTCCACTCTCCCCAATCCAGTCAGCTGCGCAAGCCGGCAAGATCGAATACGACGGTGTACTGCCGCGTATCGAGTCCTTACGAATTCCAGTGCGGTATCTAGCAAATATGCTCACCGCGGGTGAAGAACAACCCGTAGTGCTGGCCCTCAAGCGCCTGATGGCCATGAGAGTTTACATGCGTGACAAGCATGTGGAAGGTCACATCAATAAGGAAGTCGTTGATGCCGTAGGCCTAAGTGAACAGCAGGTGGAAGAAATGTATCGCTATCTGGCCATCGCCAACTACGAAGATCGCTTCGTGATTCCCTCCAGCCACCGCGAACAGGCGCGTGAAGCCTTTCCGGAACGCGGCGGCTGCGGTTTCAGTTTCGGCGACGGTTGCCACAGCGGCCAAAGCAAAAGCAACCTCTTCGGAGCCCGCCCGCAAACACGCACTCTGGTCAGCCCCCAGACCTATGACCCGCAGGAGAGCCCCCATGAATGAGCCCATTCAACGCACCCTACGGGTGCTAGCCCGGCTGCTGGATTACCCCCAGGCTGAACTGCAAGACGCCAGCGAAACGATGCAGGCCATCATCCAGGCTGATCCGCGCCTGTGCGCCAAGCGCAAACAGGCATTAAACGCCTGGTGTGAACAAATCCAACATAATGAGCTGCTCGACCAGCAAGCGGAGTACGTGGCCCTGTTCGACAAGGGGCGCTCCACCTCTCTACTGCTATTCGAGCATGTTCACGGCGAATCGCGTGACCGTGGACAAGCCATGGTCGACCTGATCAATGAATACGCGCAGGCTGGCCTGATACTCGATAGTCGGGAACTGCCTGATTACCTGCCGCTGTTTCTGGAATACTTGTCCACACGTGACGAAACCACCATCGGCCAGTGGCTTGGCGATATTCGTCACATTCTGGCCCTTCTTACCGCTCGGCTGGAAGAACGCGATGCACCGCACGCACTCGTTACCCGCACCCTGCTCGCACTGATTGGCGCCGAGCAAGACGTGGCCCTCCATCGCCAAACCGTCAGTGAGGAAAAACCGGATCATACCCCCGAGGCACTGGATGCGGTCTGGGAGGAAGAGGCTGTTCGGTTCCATGCGGACTCAAATCAAGATTGCGGCAGCCAAACCGCCCAGCAACAACACCTGACCCAGCACCGTCACCGCGTGCAGACTCAAACAGTCACCATTAAGGATTCCACCCGCCCTGCGGCTGGAGGGCACCATGGATAACCTCTCCCAATATCTGAATACCGTCCTGTTCGGTCTTTACCCCTACTTTGCCGTCACCGTATTTCTGGTCGGCAGCCTGCTGCGCTTCGACCACGGCCAGTACACATGGAAAACCGGTTCCAGCCAGATGCTTTCCAGCCGCCACATGCGCCTGGCCAGCAACTGCTTCCATGTGGGCATTCTGGTGATTTTCTTCGGCCATCTAGTGGGATTACTGACCCCGCACTGGGCCTACGAATGGATTATTAGTCCGGGAAACAAGCAAATTATGGCGATACTGGTGGGCGGCATCGCCGGCATTTTTTGTTTCATCGGTGGCGCCATGCTGCTCTGGCGACGACTGTCCAATCCCCGTGTACGTGCCACATCCAGCGCGATGGATACCTTCATCATTTTTCTACTCGTGGTGCAGGTCACGTTAGGGCTGGGCACTATTATTCCCGCCATGGATCATCTCGACGGTGGGGTTATGCTGCAACTGGCAAACTGGGCACAGTCCATCGTTTTCTTTAAAGGTAATGCAGCGGTTCACCTGCAAGGTATCAACTGGGTCTACAAGATTCATATCCTTATCGGGCTCACCCTCTTTTTGCTCTTTCCCTTCAGCCGCCTAGTGCATGTATGGAGCGTGCCGCTGGGCTACCTGTTCCGCCGCTACCAAATTGTTCGTCGCCGCGGATAATCACACCAATAGAGGCAACCATGAAAAGAATTGATACCCATCAAGTGGAAGCCCCCAATGCCCTGCCCCTAATTACCGTGGGCGACCAAACCATCACCCAAGACGAGATAGCCCAGGAAATGCAGTATCACCCGGCTACCGATCTTAATCAGGCGCAGCACAATGCAGCACGGGCATTGGTGGTCCGTCAGCTACTATTACAGCAGGCCCAAACCATGGGCCTTGCTATCGACTGTGAGGGAGATGAAGCCGTCATTAGCGCCCTGTTGGAGCGGGAGCTCACCGTGCCAAAGCCTCAGGATGAGGACTGCCGCCGCTTCCATAAAGTAGAAATTGATCGTTTCAGCGAGCCTTGCCAGGTGCTTACCCGGCACATTCTGCTAGCCGCAGGCCCTGACGACGCCCGTTCCCGCGACAGCCAATACCACCAGGGACAAAAGTTGATCCAGCAACTGCGCGACGCCCCCCAGCGATTCCCCGAACTGGCCCAGCGTTTTTCACAGTGCCCTTCGAAGGATCAAGGCGGCGAACTGGGCTGGCTACAGCTTGGACAAACCATCCCGGAGCTGGACAAGGTGTTACAGCGCTTGCCTGAAGGATTGCATGCCCGCCCCCTTCCTACCCGTTATGGCTGGCATGTGGTACACATTATTGAACGTAGAGAAAGCCGCCCACTACCCTACGAACAAGTGGAAGAGCGAGTCCGTCATACCCTCACAGAACAGGCTACCCGGCGCGCCTTGCGCCACTATCTACTAGCCTTGGAAGCTGACATCGGGGTGAAGGGCTTTCAGCTCGACCCCGACTCCAACAGCCCGCTGATGCAATAATGGAGATCTCTTGCAGGTCACCCATGCCAGAACGACTGGACAGTTTAGACCCTCACATTTGTTATCTGCGCCTGACGTCCCAACCGCCGTAGGTAACCTGTGCTGCACGCAGCGTATGCGCGAAAGCGTAAACACGCCTACTTCGCGATCAAGTGCTAACACGGAAAAATGCATCAGCTAATTCGCAAATACTATTAGGGCACCTCAAAAAATTCCTTACCCGCTCAGTGTTTCAGGCAGGAGCGCACTCTACACCTCATTCAAAGCACAGAAGGCGCGCCCCTCAAAGGGCGCACTTTTGTAGGCACGCGCCTTGTTGTTAATGAAGTGCAGCAAAGGGGCCGTGCCACCCAGGAGGACCCGAAGGGCGTGGCCATAATCGCTCTCTTCAATCACCGGTCGATAAAGCGTAAAAACCCGTTAACCTTTGATCTTTAAACACTAAAACAGTACCACCGGCACAAAAGGGCTGTTAATGTCTGGTTCGAGACTTTCACCGCAGTGTGTAATTTGCTCGCTTTTTGCGTATGAGTAGGTGCGAAAAAGTCACCCGCTCATCGCTCACGGTATTTTCCCGCTGTTAACGATTCACGATTCACGGTTAACGAATTTTTCATGCCCGCCGATAGCAGCCGTAGCCAACAGCATCTAAAAGCCATTAACCGCGCCCTCGCCAGCGGGACCTATACGCAGGTACGCCAGCTGATCAATAACCTGCCCGGCGCTGAAGCGGCACATTTACTGGAATCCTCGCCGCCACGAGAACGGGAAATTCTGTGGCAACTACTGCATAAGGATCAGGAATCCGAAGTCTTGCAGTACCTGGGCGAAGAAGTGCGGGGGGAGTTACTGCGTGACCTGTCCACCGACGAACTGGTCTCGTTGGCCGAAGACCTCGACACAGACGACTTAGCCGACCTGCTGCAAGAGCTGCCGGACCATGTCACCTCCCAAATCATGGCCAACCTGGATGCTCAGAACCGAGAACGGCTCGAGCATGTCCTCAGCTACCCGGAAGACACCGCCGGTGGCCTAATGAATACGGACGTGATCACCGTGCGCCCGGAAATCACCTTCGAAGTGGTACAGCGCTACCTGCGTCGGCGCGGCGAAATCCCCCGCACCACGGATAACCTGGCGGTAGTTAACCGGAAAAACCAGTTCATCGGGCTGCTACCACTGACCAAGGTACTGATCAGTGATCCCGGCACCACTGTGCGCGAAGCTATGATCACCGACACAGAGTCCATCACTGCCACCCTGCCCGCCCACCAAGTGGCAAAAATCTTCGAACGCCACGATTTGGTCACCGCCCCGGTGGTGGACGAAGACGGCATGCTGGTGGGTCGGATCACCATTGATGACGTAGTAGACGTCATCCGTGAAGAAGCGGACCACTCTCTAATGAGCATGGCCGGTCTAGATGAGGATGAAGACACCTTCGGTTCCGTGTGGCAAACCGCACGCCGCCGGGCGCTATGGCTGGGCATCAATCTTCTCACCGCACTCGCCGCTTCCGCCGTTATCGGCCTGTTTGAAGCCACCTTGGAAAAGGTGGTGGCTCTGGCGATTCTGATGCCCATCGTCGCCAGCATGGGCGGCATTGCCGGCAGCCAAACACTGACACTGGTAATCCGCGCCATGGCGCTGGGTCAGATTCAGTCCAACAACACCCGTTACTTGCTGTTCAAGGAACTGTCCGTGGGCGCCATTAACGGTTTGCTTTGGGCTACGGTCATCGGCATTACTGCCGGGCTCTGGTTCAACGACCCGAATCTGGGTTTGGTCATCGCCGCCGCCATGGTGATCAACCTGGTGATGGCCGCCAGTGCCGGCGCCCTGCTGCCGATCACCATGAAACGGCTGGGCATAGACCCGGCACTGGCGGGCTCCGTGGTACTGACCACCATTACCGATATTGTCGGCTTTTTTGCCTTCCTCGGCCTGGCCACGGTGCTCTATGCCCACCTACTAGCGTGACAAAGAAGGCAGGCCATTATTGGCCTTTCCCCTAGCCAAAAAACAAACGAATCACAGGGGCAACTTATCGGCCAGCCACCTTAATGGGCGACAGCAGCAGAGACCCACAGGCAATATTGCCGCGATAGTCCACATCCGTACCGCTCCCTTGGATGCCTCTGAGCATCTCTCCCAGATGGCCGGCAATGGTAAACTCTTGTAGTGCACCTTTTACAACACCATTCTCAAACCAAAAACCGCTTGCCCCACGGGAGTAATCCCCGGTCACCAAATTAATACCCTGGCCCATGACTTCGGTAATTAGAATACCTTTGGGAACCTTGGCCATCAGCGCGGCCAGCGAATCACCGGTGTCAGTGAGGCGCACATTACGTACCCCTCCGCCATTGCCGGTGGGAGCCATATTCAGCCGCCGGCTGGCATAGAGCCCCAACGCATACTGTTTCAGCACACCATCTTCTACAAACGCTTGAGGCCGCGTGGGCAGACCATCTCCATCGAAAGGCGCTGACGCGTTACCCGCCGGCAGGTGAGGATTTTCCGTTAGCTGAAAACCGGCCGGTAACACTGGCTTGCCCAGGCTATCCTGCAAAAAAGAACTACGGCGATAAAGTGCACCACCACTGATAGCAGACACCAGATGCCCGAGCAAACCTGAAGCCACCTCTGGCGCAAAAATCACCGGCAGCTCACCAGTCTCCGGCACTTGTGCCCCCAGGCGAGCCAGCGCGCGCTCACGAGCACGCAGGCCCACCTCTTCAGCTGAAGCCAACTGATCACCCACCCGTCCACCGTCATACCAATAATCACGCTGCATGCCGGCATCATCCTCTGCAACGACGCTGCACACGCGGCTATGGTTAGTGCCACGATAGCCATGCAGAAAACCTTCCGAGGTGGCATACACCCTTAGGCTAGCGCCACTGTTCACTGACGCCCCTTCAGAATTGACGATACGAGCGTCATCACGAGCTACCGCTTCACAATGCAGAGCGTCCTCAATGGCGGATTGGGTATCCATGGCCCAGGGGTGGTACAGATCTAGGTTCGCCACGTCGCTAGCCAGCTGATTGGCTGGCGCTAGGCCCGCATAACGATCCTCTTCGGTGTAACCAGCAATGGCCGTGGCCGCCGCTAAGGTATCGCGCAAACTGTCACGATTATCGTCGGAGCTACTGGCGTGACCTTTACGCAGACCCTTGTACACGGTGACGGAAACCCCACGGTCACGGTGGAATTCCACCGTCTCCACCTCTCCCTGGCGCACATTTACCGAATAGCCCTGGGACAGGCTCACACCCACTTCCGCCGCATCGGCGCCCTGGCGTTTTGCCTCTTCTATCAGCCAGGCAGCAGTATCTTTTGCCTGTTCTAGCTGCGTATTGTCGAGTTCGGCTGTCGTTGCGGAGGAATCAGACATAAAATAGCGGTTCCATTGATGGGTATTAAACAGTTATGACCGAGTATAGCGACGAGCAAATCACCAGCAAGGGCCAGCAAAAACGCGAAGACAATGCCTTGCAAGAACTGGGTCTGTTACTGATGGACATGAAACAGGTAGAGCGCGAACGCTTGCCCCTGCGTGACGATCTGCAATATGCGCTGGCTGAAGCTACCCGCATCACCAGTCATGAGGCCCGCCGACGTCACGCTCAATACATCGGCCGGCTCATCCGCGAGACTAACAGCGAACAGATTATCAAAGCATTGGAATTGCTCAATGATCCCTTTCGACAACAGCGGCTCAGCAACTGGGTCGAGCAGATTGTTGCATGTGAACAGCTGAAAGACGCGGGAGCCACCCTACAACAAATTTTGGAATTCTTTCCTCACGGCGACCGTCAGCAACTACGCAATCTCACGCGCAATGCCCTGAAAGCTCAAGTCGAAGATCCGGCCACGGCTTCCACGGCAGAAAAAGACAAATTCAAACGCGAACGCCGCAAACTGATCAATTACCTCAACCAGCTGGATAAAACCGCACCGCTGTACTGACTCCACGAGTAGACTTGCAAGTGGAGTCAGGGCCTTACCGGAATCACCACTGCAGTTTTATCCGCCTGCCACCATTGCAAGAAGTTCCCGCCGACGGATTTCTGGGGCAAGGATAGGTCGTCATCTTCGGTGCCCCGCTCCTTTTCCATGAGCGAGACATTTTCTTCAGCCGCCTCAAACCAGGCGTCGGGGTCTTGGACCCCGGCCAGCATTGCTTCGCCATACAGCGCCTTACTGAACCAAGTTCGCTCGGAATCATCACCACAACCAAACGAGGTACGGTCCGCCGCAGCAGAGGAAAACACCACTCGCTCCGGTGAAGCCAAGCTTTCCACCCATTTACCCGAGTAACAGGCCGACACCACCAGCCATTGATGACGAGCAGCAAGCTCATCCAGCCACGCCTTACCATCAGCAACAGAAAGATTATTGAGCTTGAGGCTCTTATCATCCAGTACCAAATCCCCGTTGGGCGATCCGTGGCTAACAACATGCATCAGTAACAGATCTTCATTTGGGTCCATCAAGGCATCCAGCGCTTTAAGGCTTTCCTGGATACTAGTTCGGGTGGCCAAGGGCAAATCATCACTGCCCCCATTAATCAAACGCACGTGCCGCCGCTTCAAATTAAACACAGAGTCCAGCCGTTGTGCGACCCAATCCACTTCACGGGCAAACACCGCTTCAGTGCCATCTCCGCCCACCACCAATAAATAGACATCACGCACGCCCGGCCGCTGGGGCGCCAGTGACGACAACACCGACTGCAAACGGCTTGATTCCGTGTACAGCCTCGCTTCCATGGCTGCCGCCTGCCGCTGCTTACGCTGACGCCAGGCCTTTTCGCTAGGGTAATAGTCACCTCGCACAAAAAAACCCTTTTCCACCACCGCCGTTCCTCCATCATCGAAACGAGTGCGGGTGCCAGGGCCTTGCGCTTTGCCCTTTTCAAAATCGGCCCGAATCACGGCGCCGTCCGGGCGGGTCAAAACACCTTTTCCCTCGAAGGTAAAAAAATCAAATTCACCCTGATAATGATAGCCTTCATCGTTGCGGTAGGAACCTTTGACCATGTAGCCATCGGCGAATGTCCCTTCAAACTGCTCCCCGGATGCAGTAACCCACAGCCCCTGCCCATGGGGTTGAAAATCGCGAAATTCACCCTGGTAGGAATTATCATCCAGATATTCCACTGAGCCTTTAATCAGTTCGCCATCTTTGAACTCTCCCTGCCAAGAAGCATCTTGGCAGGTGTAAGCGCCTTCGCCATTAAGAACACCATTAACGAACTGGCCCTCCTGAACACAACCGTCGCGTTCCTCCAACCGACCCTCGCCGGTCATTAGCCCGTCCTGAAACTCCCCCTTATAACGCCGGCCACCGGGCCAAGTCAGAGTGCCCTCACCGTGAAACAAATTGCTCTTTACATCACCTTCATACACAGCGCCATCGGGCAGCCGCACATCCGCAGGTAACTGTCCCGGATCACAGGCCGCCAGCAACATTAGCCACACAAACAGACAAAGCGTTCTCATAAGCAACGGCTCTTCATTAACCCACCGGCAGTTTAAATTGTGCCAGCTGGGACGATGTACGACGCAGGTGAGTGCATAACAGGCGAGCAATATTTTCCATCACCAAGCTCACCGCATGAGGGCTGCGTTTGCGTAACTGTTCAATCCCTTTGCGGGTCAACACAATCAAAGTAGCGTCTTCTGCGGCACGCACCGTTGCCGACCGTGGCTCATGATCCACCAATGCCATTTCCCCCATGCAATCACCGGGTCGCAGGTGGGCAATCACCACTTCACCGCCTCCCTCATTGTTCTTCACAATATCCAGGCAACCTCGCACCACAAAACAAACAAAATCGCTACGGTCCCCTTCGCGGCAAACCACATCACCCACTGGCACCCGATTGACGAACACTAGTTTTTCCAATATTGCTAATTCGTCCTCGCTCAGACCGGCAAACAGCCGCATACGCGACAGAATATCCAGCACCTGGGACATCAGGCCGTGCCTCCGACGGTCAAAGCATCCACGCGCAGCGTCGGCTGCCCTACCCCCACCGGCACGGATTGACCATCTTTACCGCACACGCCAATTCCAGAATCCAGCGCCAGGTCATTGCCGACCATGGAAATACCGCGCATGACTTCCGCACCACTGCCGATCAAGGTGGCGCCTTTCACCGGGCAAACAATTTTCCCTTTCTCTACCAGGTACGCCTCGCTGGTGGAAAACACAAAACGCCCGGAAGTAATATCCACTTGCCCTCCGGCAAAATTCACCGCATAGATGCCACGGTCCAGGCTGGCAATGATGTCCTGCGGATCACTCTCGCCTGGCAACATGTAAGTATTGGTCATGCGAGGCATAGGCAGGTGCGCATAGGATTCACGGCGACCATTACCGGTAGGAGCCACCCCCATTAACCGAGCATTAGTTTTATCCTGCATGTAGCCTACCAACTTGCCGTTCTCGATCAGCGTGTTGCAAGCGGAAGGCGTCCCTTCATCGTCCACATTCAGGGAACCACGGCGGTCCATCAAGGTGCCGTCATCCACCACGGAGCACAGTGGTGACGCCACCTGTTCGCCCATTTTTTTAGCAAACATGGACGTACCCTTGCGATTAAAATCGCCTTCTAGTCCATGCCCAACCGCTTCATGCAACAACACGCCAGGCCAACCCGGCCCCAGCACCACCGGCATGGTGCCGGCCGGCGCCGCTTCTGCCTCTAAATTCAGCAGCGCACCGCGCACTGCTTCCCGAGTCCAGGTTTCAATACGCTCTTCTTGCAACAACCAATCGTAGGCAACCCGCCCACCGCCGCCGGCACTACCACGCTCACGGCGCCCTGCACGTTCAGCAATCACGCTCACATTGCAGCGAATTAACGGACGCACATCCGCGGCCAGCGTGCCGTCGCTAGCCACCACCATCACCACATCCTGCTCGGCACTGAGGCTGGCCGTTACTTCGACAATGGCCGGGTCCAGTGACCGGGCCATTGCATCGATACGCTGCAACAGGGCTACCTTCTCTGTTGCTGGCCAGTCTAGCAACGGATCCATGGCGCCATAGCGGGCGGGCGGGGCTGCACGGCTGGCCAGCTGAATTTGGCGATCCTGACCTTGCTGGGTAATCGCCCGGGCCGCGCCGCTGGCCTGCTGCAAAGCAGCCAAGGTAATGTCATCGCTGTAGGCAAAACCGGTTTTTTCTCCCTGCACAATACGGACACCGGCACCTCGCTCGGTATTGAAACTGGCATCGCGAACGATGCCATCTTCAAGAACCCACGCCTCATGACGACTATGCTGAAAATAAATATCAGCGTAATCCGCCTGCCCGGTGAGTTTGTTATTCAGCAGTGAAGCCAGGTGCTGGGTGTTCAGATTAGCAGGTGCAAGCAGCACCGATTCTGCAATAGAAAGAACGTCATCAGTTCGTGTCATAGGGGCCTTCAATACGTAATCGTTGATGCTGTTGCACCGGCATACGCTGCCGAAGCTCATACAAGGTAGCAAGGTCCAACGGCGTCACAAGTACACCCGGTGCATTCCCCAGACTTGCTACCACGTCACCCCAGGGTGACACTAGCATGGAATGGCCGTAACTGGCACGACGCGGGCTATGTTGCCCACACTGGTTGGCGCCCAGCACATAACAGCCCGTCTGCACCGCCGTCGCTCGCAGCAGCAGCTCCCAATGCGCCTTACCGGTTACCGCGGTGAACGCGGACGGGTATACCAACAGTTCTGCCCCGGCACTCGTCAGCCGCTGAGCCAGCGCGGGAAAACGCAGGTCGTAGCAAATCGCCAGGCCAACTTGAACACCGCCAAGCGGCGCGGTAACGATGGCTTCACCTGGCTCGAAAAAATCCGATTCTCTGTATTGGCCCTGGGCATCGTGTACCTGGGCATCAAACAGATGCAGCTTGTCGTAACGACCTACCACCTGACCTTCAGACGAAACCGCCAAAGAGCGAGTACGCACCCGTGGCGCCGGCACGGGTTCTCCGTCAGGACGGGTCAACGAAGGGATGCTACCGCCAATAATCGCCATACCCAACCGGGATGCCTGCTCACACAGCCACTGTTCCAACCTTTCATACTCAGCGGCCAGTGCTCGATAATCGACGCCATAACCAGCAAAATTTTCCGGCAGCACCGCTAGGCTAGCGCCCTGGTCATGGGCCTCCTGTAACAGCTGAGCAGCCTGCTCTAGATTGGCCTTTGCACTTTCTACGCTGGTCATCTGTATTGCAGCAACGTGTACCACGGCATCTGGCTCCATCATTCGAAAATCCCTTCTGTCTCAGACACATCGGGGCCCGACCAGCTACCACTTACTCGGTACTCCATGGTCGCGGTCTTGTCCAATTCATCGCCCCATATTCGCTCTACCACAAAGATACCGGCACACGCAGCAGGTCCAGCCAAACACCCAGCATACAAGTTACTGGACAGGGGCAACGTGACTTCCATTTGATGGTTCAGGGTTTCTTTTTCAAGATTGATCGTCCCTTTCACGCGAATTGCCGCAGAAGGCGAATCAATCGCTAGGTTGCTTGTAGACACATGAGGCCCGTCGAGGGCGAAGTCCCCGGTGATGCTGTCGCAACTCAAGCCTTTTTTATACAGATCAGAGAAATCCAGTCGCAAGCGACGCTGGATGGTGCCCAGATTGAGGATCCCCAACAGCCGCAAGAACGACGTTTTGGTATCGGTATCGGGTATCCGGCATTCACCAATATCTACCCGGGCCTGACCGTTCAGGGCAAGATAGTTTGGCGCCAACGGCCATTGCGCCCACCCTAGCGACACCTTGGCTGTGGCATCTTCTGATTCAATCATTTCCGGTAGCCCCCAGGCGCGCAATGAACGGCCCAGATTGTCCGACGTCAGCGAGCCATTGAAGCGGGTGTATTGGGCGCCGTCATCCTCCGTCCAGTCCACCGTGCCCAGAATGCGGCTAGCCCGCCAACGGCCTTGCAAATCATTGATTCGCAGCCCCTGCTCTGTGGGGCGTAGTTCCGCCTGCCACTGGCCAAAATCCTCGCCATCGATACGCAAATTAGCTAACCGGGCGTTTACCGACGGCAAATCCATTGGCGACAAGGGCGCGCCGGATTGTGGATCAGCGCTGTCTGGCAAAGTCAGGTTCATCCGCGAGACGGATAGATCGAGCGGCACCTTGCCTCGGGCCGAAAACCCTTCAGGGATGGCCACCGAGCCGGCCACGGACGGGCTGCTCAACGCCAGATCCCAACCATTAGCACGAGGCAACACGGACAGACTTGCCTCCGACACATCCACACCAAACAAATCCAGTGTGGCCACCTGCACATTAACCTTGTTCAACCCACCCTGCTGGGCCCCATTACCGCCACCGCCCGAAGCGTTCGAGTCCATGGCTGGCAGCAACTCATTGCTGACGAAATCAATCCACGCTTGCGCGCTGGCCCGAGCCAACCGCCCCTGCACATCGATGCCGGAAGCAGGGATGTGTGGAGTACCGACACCCAGTCTAACCCCACCCCGCACGGTTTCATTAAGAGCGAAAGCGCCGCGCACGGTATCACCATATTGTAACGCCAGATGTTGACCATTATGGGTAAGGTCCAGCGCCAGATTCCGCGATTGAGAGGCCGTCTTCCCCAGCGGAACAGGCGCATCCACTATGACGCCCTTAAGTGAAGAGGTGGCATGCAGGGCGAAAGAATTTCCCTGCCAAGGCACTTGGATTGCCATAGCCAACGGTAACGAGCCACTGGCCGGCGCCAGCCAATCGAAGCCCAACCAATTGCGCAACGACTCCACCGGCACTTCGCCATCCAAGGTCAGCGTGCTTTTACCCGATCCGGTAATCCATTTACCCGTCACCTCGCCGCCCAAAGTGGAGGCGCTAAGCCGTGACATTTGCAGCCCGTTACGCAAATGAAAATATACCGGCGCCTGTACGTCGGTGATAAGCAAATTACGCTCACGGTTTTCCACCTGCCCATCAGCCACGGACGCATTCACGATCACCATGGGCGAGGTCGACCCTTTCTTGAGTGGGATATTCAGGGTCAGCTGCCCTTTCATGTTACCGCCCAGATAGCGCCAGTCTTTTACCTCTTGGGGGAGCTGCTCAGCCAACGGCGTGTTCTGAAACACTGTATCCAGGTCTTCGAGCGGACCACTGACTTGGCCGGCCACAATCACGCTGGGGCCGCTCTCATCATCAAAAGCGGGCACGTCTACATGCACCTCGGTGAGCTGACTATTCAACAGGCTCCCTTGGCTGGCCACTCCTTGCACCTCACGACCATTAACCCACACATCCGCCTTAACACCAGTGGCCTCCGGCCAGTCCGGCAGAAACGACAGGCGCACATCGTCGGCCTGATAGCGCATCTGAAAAGTGCGGTCCTGCTGTCGACTTTTGTCGATTTTTACCGGCCCCTGATAGAGCAATTGCCCGCGCTGAAGATGACCATCGCCAATCGCTTGCGACAACCACCCGGACAGCCCATCCGGGAGCGGCTTCAGGGGAATGTAGTGACTGGCCCGCGCGCCATTTCCATCGTAAATTTCCGCGGCCAGACGCAGCTCGGGAATTTCTCCCGGGCGCAAGGTAACGGCCATCATGGCTTCGCCGTAGGCATCTGGGTTCACCACCCGCAAGCGGCTGGAGCGCACCGAGAGCGCCTCGCCCTCCCGCTGCCAACCAAACACGCCGGCCAGTTGGCCGCCCAGTGCATGATCGTACAGTCGCGGTAATTGCAGCGACACATTGTCACTGTAAAGGTGCGCCAACCCCTGATTCGGAGACCCTGCCACCCAGCCATTCAGCCCCTTAACACCAGGGATATTGTCATCCGCCTCGCTCGCCAGCCCAGCAAAACGCACCTGAAACTGCTCCAAGTCTCGCGCATGACCGCTCAGATACACCCCTTCCACTACTCCCCGGGGGGACGCCACCGCTATTTTTTCACGCCATTCACTGGCCAATTTCGGCAACGTAAACGGCCAGTCTTTGAATTGCTGAGTTATGGCATGCAAGGGCAACGCATTGGCCCGCAGCTGCCATTCACGCCGCTCGCCCTGGGTTTCCCATCGCAACGCCATATCCCCCAGCGTCAGCGGACCGGTAGGTGAGTTTCCTGTCAAATTGGATAGCGACAACGTGGCCTTCTGGTCCTCACGCAGCAGCGATGCCCGCAACGACAGGCCACTCAAAGGCAACACTGTATCTGCCTGGAATAGTGTCAGTGTAGGCACATCAACCTGCAGCTGCCCGGAGGTAGGCTCCCCCCCCTGCAGTGTCCCCCATAGGGCTACAGACGCATCCAGCGAGCCCAGTTCCAGCGGCATGGCGTCGATTTGAGGCAACCATTCGTTCAGCCGCTTGCCTTCAAAGCGAGTAAAAATATCCGCATCCACTTGATCCAACGTGTAGGCATCTTCATGCAGGTGAATTTTTGCCAGCAAAGACAGGGGCCGATCACGGGCCTCCACCCGCACCGCCAGCCGATGTTCGTCACCATCGTTGGTCATGGTGGCATCCAGCTCGGATGCTGCCAACGGTGGCATTCCTGGCCACTCTAAAGACAGCCGTGCATCGCTGATCGACAGTAATTGCTGTCGATAAAACAATTTTAGAATACGTTCCAACGGTGGACGATTATCAGGGTCACTTTGCCCAAGCACATCCAACCCTCGTAGACGAATCTTGCCGTCATCGCCGCGCACCAGACTCAAATCGACACCGCGCACACTGAGCTCTTCAAGCACCAGATCCCGGTGCCACAAGGAGCGCAAGACATCGATGCTAAGCACCACTTCGCCCAGCACCAAAGGCGCTTCGCCTTCGGGGGCTGGCAGGCGAATCTGGCGAGCCACAAATTGTGGCACCAACCCGGACATGGTGCCGTTCAGCTCGGCAATGGTTAGTGGGGTCTGGATACGTTTTTCAAATATCTGCTCAAGGCGCTCACGGTAATCGGGCACCAACAACATAAGCTGACGCCCCACCACCACGTAAGCGGCCATCAGCAATAAAACTGTCGCGACCGTCCACCACAGGGAAGGAAAAAATCGGCGCCAGCGTGCGAAGCGGGTCAATACCATAAGTTAGTCGATTTGCCAGTAAGGAATGTCGGCCCATTCAAGCAGTTCCACCGTTTGCTCCAGCGGCAGGCCAACCACCCCACTGTAACTGCCAGACAACGACTCCACCAGTGCGCCACCCAACCCTTGAATGCCGTAACTGCCCGCTTTGTCGCGCCCTTCACCCGTGGCCACATAGACCTCTAGCCGGGCGGCTTCAAACGGTCGAAATTGTACGGTTGTTACCGTGTGACGCACAGCCTGCCGACCTTCACTGCACACACACACCGCTGAGATAACCTGATGAGACGTCCCACTCAGCTGCGTCAACATGGCCAGCGCCTCTGTATCATCGGCAGGCTTACCCAGAATTTGGTCTCCCAGTACCACCGCCGTATCAGCCCCCAACACAGCACCAGGCGTAGGCATACGAGCCTGGCCCACCAATGCCTTTTCGCGGGCCATACGTCGCACATAGTCCACTGCCGCCTCGGCCGACCGAGGCGTTTCATCAATGGACGGCGCCGGTAGCACCGTAAAGGGAACCGCAATCTGCTGAAGCAATTCAGCACGGCGAGGAGAACCGGAGGCAAGGTAAAGAATCATAGGGCCAGAAAAAATGAATAATTGATAAGGGAAAATGGATAGCGAAGAATTCTAACTACTCGTCATTGCGCCCACTGCATGACGACAGTTTCGTTATCAATTATCCATTATCAACTGTCAATTGCTCTTTAGCGTACTAGAAAGCGCAACTGAATCCAGCGTAACACCGCACATACCGGACGCCACACTAAAGCGCTGGACACAGAAGAATAGAGAATGGTGTAAGGCGGATACAAGGTACGGCCCACGGATTCCTGCACCAGGAAAGCCAGCAAGCTCACCGTACCCACCAACAAGAAAATCACAGCGCACTGCTGTAGCCCGTTGAACACTCGCATGCGCTTGTACGCAGCGAGCATCACAAAAGCGCCTAGCGCTGTCGCCAGGCCCCATTGTCCCAGCGTAGTCCCCACCAGCACATCGTGATAAAGCCCCACAAAAAAGCCCCACAACACGCCAATACGATGCGGCAGGACAAGTACCCAATACACCAGCACCAGTAGCATCCATTCCGGGCGAATCCAGTCAATGCTCGCAGGTAGAGGGATTACCTCCAGCAGAGCCGCCAACAGTAAGGTAACGATGATAACGCCGGTACCGGCAGGACGATCACTGACCATTGTCAGCCTCCGCTGGAGTCGGCCTAGCCTGAGGCGCTTGCGTGGGCTGAACCAGCAGCACATGGCTGGCACGATCAAGTTGGGCTGTGGGCCGCGCAGTAATGTGAGCAAACGGTGTGCCCGCCTGATGGTTCACCGAAGTTACGCTCGCCACCGGGTAACCTCGAGGATACAGCTGCCCTAAACCGGTACTCACCAACAAATCCCCCTGTTGAATGCCCGCCGTGTCAGGTACATATAAAAGCTTCAGTCCACTGGACTGCCCCACCCCGGCTAATACCGCGCGCACGCCATTACGATTTACCTGCACACTCATCGCGTGGCTGGCATCGGTAATCAACAGCACCCGTGAACTGAGCGGACCGGCATCCACTACCTGACCAATCAGTCCTTGGGAATCGAGCACCGCCTGGCCTCGGAAAACATTGTCTCCCGTACCCTTGTTGATCACGATTTCCTGGCGGTTCGGGTCGGGATCCACACCGATGATTTCTGCCACCAGTACATTGGCATCCAAGTCGGCCGAAGAATTAAGCAACTCACGCAACCGCACGTTTTCCGCTTCCAGCACCGCCAAACGCTGCACCTTCTGCTCCAGAATCAAAGCCTGACGCTGCAAGCGACGATTCTCGTCGAGCAGCGTGCCACGGCTTTGGGTCTGTTCGGAGAGCCATTCACCACTGTCTACCGGCAGGTGGGCCAGATAATGAATGGGCGCAGTCAGGTAGCCCAGCACATGTCGCACCGGGGCGGCCCAGGGGGTTCGCTGATCCAACACCATCATGACGACAGCAAGGACCAGCGCGATAATGACGCGGTAGGAGGATTTGGCCGGGGCCACCATGGGAATTAACCCATGGCCAGCATGTCAAAGCCTTGGCTGTCCATCAGCTCCAGTGCCTTGCCGCCGCCACGGGCTACACAGGTCAACGGGTCATCGGCAACAATCACCGGCAAGCCTGTTTCTTCCGAGAGCAGACGATCGATATCGCGCAACAAAGCTCCGCCACCGGTAATCACCAAACCACGCTCGGCAATATCCGAGGCCAGCTCAGGCGGAGAGGCTTCCAGTGCATTCTTCACCGCATTGACGATGGACGCTAGGGGCTCTTTCAGAGCCTCCAGAATTTCTTCGGAATTCAGCGTAAAGCTGCGCGGCACACCTTCCGCCAGATTACGGCCACGCACATCAATTTCACGGATCTCGGCGCCTGGGTAAGCAGTCCCTATTTCGTGTTTGATACGTTCAGCGGTGGACTCACCAATCAGAGAGCCATATTCCTTGCGCACAAACGCCACAATCGCCTCATCAAAGCGATCACCGCCGATACGCACGGACTCAGAGTAGACCACCCCGTTAAGAGAGATCAGCGCGATTTCCGTGGTGCCACCACCGATATCTACCACCATGGAGCCACGGGCTTCTTCTACGGGCAGGCCAGCACCAATGGCCGCCGCCATGGGTTCTTCGATCAAATACACATCACGGGCGCCAGCACCATAAGCGGAATCTTGAATGGCACGACGCTCTACCTGGGTAGATTTGCACGGTACACACACCAGCACGCGGGGCGCCGGCGGAAAAAACCCGGTGTCATGCACTTTCTTAATAAAGTACTGCAGCATTTTTTCGGTCACGTCGAAATCGGCGATAACGCCGTCTTTCATGGGCCGAATAGCCGTAATATTGCCTGGGGTACGCCCCAACATACGCTTAGCATCAGCGCCAACGGCCGCCACACTTTTCTGTGCACCATGGTGACGGATGGCAACCACGGAGGGTTCATCCAATACGATGCCGCGGCCACGCACGTAAATAAGGGTGTTTGCGGTCCCCAAATCGATGGACAAATCGGTGGAGAACATCCCCCGAATACGCTTAATCATGGACATCCTGGCCAGTTTCCTGAACTTTTCGCGAAAAAACGATGCCTAGCGGGAAAAAGCCGAGCATCTCATAAGATGGCGCAACTCTAGCAACGGCAAGGTCATTGGGCAAGCTGACATACTGTGGGTACAGTGGCCCCGGATAGGCGGTCTATGGTACTTTTTGCGCCTTTCAGCCCTTAGTGCCTGTTTGTAATCTATACGCAACCGCGCCGGCGTTCCTTTTTTCGTTAGATCGTGCTTGCGAACGCGCTGTGTAGCTGCTCTATATAAACAGGCTCTTACCCTCCACCAGCCTTCGGCGGGGGATGCTTACGGAGAGAACCATGGCCATTAATTCCAAGGTGGTTGCCCAGGTGGCCCATCTGGCACGTCTAAAAGTGGACCCCCAGGACAGCAACGCCCTGTCCGACCGTCTGAATGACATCCTCGCGATGGTAGACCAGCTGCAGCAGGCCGACGTGGACGGCGTGGCCCCCATGGCCCACCCGCTGGACGTTACTCAACCTTTGCGCGACGACGTAGTGACGGAACCCAACATCCGTGACAAGGCACTGGCCATTGCCCCGGCAGTTGAAAACGGCTGCTTCTTGGTTCCCCGGGTCATTGAATAAACATGACCGTTTAAAGGCGAAAGAAAAAACATGCATACCAAAACCCTGACCGAACTCAAGGCTGGCCTAGCTGCCGGAGATTTTTCCTCCCGCGAGTTGACCGAACACTTCTTGGCCCGCATCAAACAGTATGACGGCGAACTCAACAGCTTTGTCACCGTGACCGAGGAACAAGCACTGGCCCAAGCGGATGCCGCCGATGCAACCCTTGCCACTAACCGTGCATCCTCCTCAGTGAGCGGCCTGCTCACCGGCCTGCCCATCGCCCACAAGGATATTTTCTGCACCGAGGGCGTGCGCACCAGCTGTGGCTCAAAAATGCTGGACAACTTTATTGCCCCCTACACCGCCACCGTGGTGGAAAAAATGGCGGCTGAAGGCGCCGTCATGCTGGGCAAGACCAACATGGACGAGTTCGCCATGGGCTCCTCCAATGAAACCAGTTACTACGGCCCAGTGAAAAACCCATGGGATCTAGAGCGGGTGCCTGGCGGCTCCTCCGGCGGCGCAGCCGCTTGCCTGGGCGCCCGCCTAGCGCCTGCTGCTACCGGCACCGACACCGGCGGCTCCATTCGCCAACCTGCGGCGCTGAATAACATCACCGGCCTCAAACCCACCTACGGGCGAGTCTCACGCTGGGGCATGATTGCCTTTGCTTCCAGCCTGGACCAAGCCGGCCCCATGGCCCAAAGCGCTGAAGACTGTGCGTTGATGCTGCAAGCCATGGCCGGCCACGATCACCGCGATTCCACCAGCCTCAACGAAAAGGTGGGCGATTATCTTGGCGCCCTTAAAGACGACATCCGCGGCCTGACCATTGGCATCCCGGAAGAGTTTTTCCCAGACACCCTGGATGGCGCTATCGCCGACAACAGCCGTGACGCGATCCGCGAACTGGAAAAACTCGGCGCAAAAGTAGTATCCGTCTCCTTACCCAGCATCAAGCTATCCGTACCAGCCTACTATGTGATTGCCCCGGCAGAAGCCAGTGCCAACCTTAGTCGTTTTGACGGTGTACGTTTCGGCCATCGATGTGATGACCCACAGGATCTGGAAGACCTGTACAAGCGCTCTCGCTCAGAAGGGTTTGGTGATGAAGTAAAACGGCGCATCTTAGTCGGCGCCTACGCGCTGTCCGCTGGTTACTACGACGCATACTATCGCCGCGCCCAACAAGTGCGCCGTTTAATCCGTGACGACTTTGCCCGCGCCTTTGAAAAAGTAGATGTACTGATGGGACCCACAGCGCCTGAAACCGCCTTCAAGCTCGGAGCGAAGAAAGATGATCCGGTCAGCATGTACATGGCCGACGTGTTCACCATCGGCGTTAACTTAGCCGGCCTTCCTGCGCTGTCCATGCCCACGGGATTCATCAACGGCCTGCCCACCGGCACCCAGATCATCGGCAACTATTTCCGTGAAGGGCAAATTCTTAACGTGGCCCACAAATACCAGCAGGCCACAGACTGGCACAAACAAGCGCCAGCGTTTGGAGGTGCACAATGAGTTGGGAAATCGTCATCGGCCTGGAAGTCCACGTCCAGCTCAACACCGCCAGCAAACTGTTTTCCGGGAGCAAATTATCCACCGGCGCAGAACCGAACACTCAAGCCTCATTGGTCGACCTGGGCCTGCCCGGCACTCTGCCAGTGGTGAACAGGGAAGCGGTACGCAAGGCTGCTTTATTCGGCTTGGCCATTGATGCGGACATCTGCCGTCACAGCGTTTTTGAGCGGAAAAATTATTTTTATCCAGACCTACCCAAAGGCTACCAAACCACGCAGTTGGCCGAGCCTATTGTGGGTGCCGGCACCGTTGAAATTCAGCTTGATAACGGTGAGAAAAAAAGCATTCGCATCCACCATGCGCATCTAGAAGAAGATGCAGGCAAGTCTTTACACGAAGACTTCCATGGCATGACGGGCATCGATCTAAACCGTGCCGGCACCCCGCTGATTGAAATCGTCAGCGAGCCGGACATGGCCAACGCAGAAGAGGCCGTGGCCTTTGCTCGCAAGCTGCACGCTATCGTCACCTCCATTGGTATTTGCGATGGCGACATGTCCCAAGGCAACATGCGTTTTGATGTAAATATTTCTGTTCGCAAACCTGGCGAACCCCTGGGCACACGCACTGAAACCAAAAACCTCAATTCTTTCCGCTTCATGGAAAAGGCCATCGCCCTTGAAGTGGAACGGCAAATTGACGTTTTGGAAGACGGCGGAGAAATCGTTCAAGAAACCCGCCTATACAACGGCGACACGCATACCGCTCGCTCCATGCGCAGCAAGGAAGACGCCAATGACTATCGCTACTTCCCCTGCCCAGATCTGTTGCCAGTGGCCATTACCGATGCCGACATCGAAGAATTGAAAGCGGCCATGCCAGAGCTGCCTGATTCACGCAAAGCCCGTTTCACAAACGATTATCAGCTTTCTGAATACGATGCAGACCTGCTATCCGGCTCCATCGCTACTGCCGCTTTCTTTGAAGCGGCCGCAAAATCCGGCGGCGACGCCAAGCTGGCGGCAAACTGGGTGATGGGTGAGCTGGCCGCCAAGCTGAACGCCGAAGAAAAAAGCATAACCGACAGCCCAGTCAGTGCCGAGCAGCTTGGCCAGCTGATAGCACGTCTGAAAGACGGCACCATCAGTTCGAAAATTGCCAAGCAGGTATTTGAGGCCTGCTGGGCCGGTGAAGGTAATCCGGACGAGATTATCGAAGCCAAAGGCCTGAAACAGATGAGCGACACCGGCGAGCTGGAAAAAATTGTCGATGACATCATCGCCAACAATGCCGCTCAGGCAGACGACTACCGCAACTCTGATGATGCCAAGAAAAAGAAAAAAATCGGTTTCTTTGTGGGCCAGGCCATGAAAGCCACCCAAGGCAAAGCGAACCCGCAGCAATTGAACAAACTGTTGCAGGAGAAACTGCAATGAGCCTGATCCGCGACCGGGTAAAACTGGAAAAGAAAGACGGCATTGCCTACGTCACCCTGAGCCGAGCCGACAAGTATAACGGCTTGGATTTTCCGATGATGGAAGGGCTGGTAGAAACCGCTCGACTGATTCGTAAAGATCGTCAATTGCGCGCCGTTATTCTTCAGGGCGAAGGCAAAGCGTTCTGTGCGGGGCTGGATTTCGGCACCGTCATGAAACAACCGGTCAAGCTACTTCGCAGCTTTACCAAATACGGCATCAAAAAAACCAATCTGTTTCAGGACGTCTGCTGGTGCTGGCGCGAACTGCCAATTCCGGTGATTGCGGTACTCCACGGCTACTGCTACGGCGGTGGCATGCAGATCGCCCTGGCTGCAGATTTCCGTATCACTACGGCGGATTGTGAAATGTCCATCATGGAAATCAAATGGGGCATGATCCCCGACATGACAGGTACGGTAACCCTTCGCGAGTTAGTCCCCATGGATGTGGCCAAAGAACTGACCATGACCGGGCGGCTGTTTAGTGGCGACGAAGCCAAAACCATGAACCTAGTCACCCGCGTGGCGGCGGATCCACTAGAAGAGGCCGAGAAGCTGGCTCAAGCCATCATAGGGCGCTCCCCAGATGCCATCAGTGCCAGCAAGGCCCTGTTTCAACAAAGTTGGAATGTACCGGAGGCCCAGGCGTTCGACGTGGAAAGCAAACTGCAGTTCAAACTGCTGCGTAGCAAAAACCAGCGCCGCGCTATGCAAGCTAACATGAAAAAAGAAACGCCCCAATTCGGCCCCCGCGAACGCGATTACTGAGCGAATTTGCTCGCATCAAAACGCCTTACCCGCGAGCCTGTTTTAGACTGATATTGTGCGGCAGACTCAATAGAAAAACCGAGCATTGTTGGTTGAGGCAACACATGTTTTGTGTAGCCGCTTTTGCGCTCAGCCCCGCCGGCATAAGCACCCCATCAACACACTGATGGGGCTGCGGCTGTTACAGCCGAGAAATCTGCCTCTAGGCCCGCACAGACGACGCCTTAAAGTACGACGTGTGCCGCCCACACCACACTATCGATATAGAAACCAAGGGAGCATGGCCCACCCTGACGCGCAAACGCGCCCTTGTTGCCGACGAACAGATCGCTCGGCTCTGAGCACACATCACCACCAACCAGCAGAGCATGCTGACATGACTCTTGCCCCCTATATTTCTGACAAGCATCACACCACATTGAGCATCGCCTATTTTGAGTTCGGCGATGCTATTATTTGAAAAAGAAAACCCGCCAATTATGTATTCAGCCTATTCGAGGCTAATGTAGAGGCTCTGGTGGATAACCCGGCGGTTGGTCATGCCGGCGAAGGGAGAGGTTACTGGCGCTATTGGCCCCGCGCAGTGCGGCAGCCCGCTGCTCGATAGTCAACAAGCCCAAGCGCGTGTCCATTAATCTGATTCGAACCAGCCCAAGCATGATCCATCAGCTTGGTAGCGGCATAGCCTGGCAGGGAACATCATGGTGTAGTCAGGTAACGGATATCTGTCGGCCTGATTCGATAGCGCCGACGCCTAGGCAACAAAGCACAACGTAAACAACCACCCAAGGAGGGGCGCTCACAATGAAACATCTCATCGGATGGGCTTTTTTGATTGTTGTCATCATTCTGGTTCTGATTGGCTTAATGGCGGAAGAACCGCCGATCATGGCCGAAGGCATGGAAGATATACCCACGGCCACGGACAATCAGCCCGACAACTAATTCATCGCGCAAACCGGGCATTCGGGGTCACGGGGAATCGCCACTTGGCGCCAACTCAATGTCCGACCGTCAAACAAATGCAGAACCGATGCCACAGAGGTACCGGTGAGGGTTCGTATGGCCGCCAATGCCTGCAAGGTGCCCACCATACCCACTACAGGCCCGAGAATCCCCGCCTCGCTACAGGCCAGATCCCCCTCTGAACCCTCGCCGTACACGCAGGCATAACAGGGGCTGTCTTCCGTGCGTAAATCGAACACCGCCAACTGACCATCCATGCGAATAGCGGCGCCACTGACCAGCGGTGTACGGTGCGCCACACAGGCACGATTGATGGCCTGGCGAGTGGAAAAATTGTCAGTGCAGTCCAGTACTAGGGTGGCGTCAGCAACAGCCTCATTCAGCCACGCATCATCCACCCGCACCACAGCGGAACGAATATCCACATCCGCATTCAACAGTTGCAACTGATCGCGCAAGGCTTCCGCCTTGGCCTGATTCAGCTGGTCACCCCGAAACGCCACCTGTCGATGCAGGTTGCTCAACTCCACCCGGTCGTCATCCGCTAGCACCAGCTGCCCCACCCCAGCACCCGCCAAATACAGCGCAGCAGGATTGGCTAGGCCACCACAACCCACCACCAATATCCGCGCCTTGCTCAAAGCTTCTTGCCCAGGCAAATCGAATTCTTCCACCATCAACTGGCGACTGTAGCGAAGCAGCTGGTCATCGTTGAGCATAATCGTCTCCCTGGCACTCAAAGGCGTGGGATTCTATGGTACAGCTTGCTGCACTTCGTGCACCCAACAGATCCGTTCCTGGCTTTGCTGTGCAAATGTTCAACTCTTGGATCCAGCAGCACATTGCTTGCCTAAGGTTACCCGATCATTTCCGCCCAGATCCTGCTCTGTACGCACGTCTTCAAAGCCAATGTCGGCCAACAACGCCCGTACCGCGTCACCCTGCTCAAAGCCATGCTCCAGCAACAACCAACCGCCAGCAACCAGCTTACCTGCTGCTTGCTGCGCAATGGTGATCAGATCCGCCAACCCCTGATCGCCGGCCACTAGGGCCGAGCGAGGCTCGAAACGCACATCGCCTTGTGCCAAATGGACGTCGCCATCTTCAATGTAAGGAGGGTTGCTAACGACAAGGTCAAAAAAACCATCACAGGGGGTCAGCCAGCTGCCTTGCAGGCAACGCACTGTAGCCCCCAACTGGCGGGCATTTGCCGCTGCCACTTGCAGCGCCGCCGCGCTATTGTCCACCAGCGTCACCTGCCAAGCCGGCTGCTCCAAAGCGAGGGTAATACCGATAGCACCGGTACCGGTTCCCAAGTCCACGACCCGTGCGTTAGCAGGCAATGCCAGCGCAAGCACCTGTTCCACCAAGGTTTCAGTATCGGGGCGTGGAATCAGAGTATCGGCGGTTACACTAAACCGGCGGCCAAAAAACTCCCGCTCTCCAATCAGGTGGGCCACGGGCTCACCCTGCTCACGGCGAGCCAGCAGGGCTTCAAACTCCGCCTGCTGAGCCCTGGTCAGTTCCCGCTCCGGCCAAGTAAACAGCCATGTACGAGATTGCTCCAGCACATGGCAAAGCAACACTTGGGCATCCAGCGCTGCGCAAGGGGATGACGCCAACCGATGGCGAGCCTGGCGCAGGGCGTCATCAATGCGCACGGTTAATGCTCGCCTAAGGCCGCTAGCTGATCCGCCTGATACTCTGCCAGCAACGCACCCAAAATCTCATCCAAATCTCCTTCAACGATTTCATTTAACCGGTAAAGGGTAAGATTAATACGATGATCAGTGACTCGTCCCTGAGGATAGTTATAGGTACGGATACGCTCTGAACGATCGCCGGACCCGACGAGGGATTTACGCTCCGCAGCCTGCTCGGCATGGGCCGCATTCTGCTGCGCGTCATACAGCTTAGCGCTCAGTAGGCTCATAGCCCGAGCCTTGTTCTTGTGCTGGCTACGCTCATCCTGGCACTCCACCACCACCCCGGTGGGTAAGTGAGTAATGCGCACAGCCGAATCCGTGGTGTTAACGTGCTGACCGCCAGCACCGGAGGAACGATAGGTATCAATACGCAGGTCTTCAGTGCGAATCTTGATATCCCCCAGGTCTTCCGCTTCAGCCATAATCGCCACTGTGCAGGCAGAGGTATGAATACGCCCCTGGGATTCTGTGGCCGGCACCCGTTGCACCCGGTGGGCTCCGGATTCAAATTTCATCCGCGAATAGACGCCATCGCCAATCACCCGTGCAATCACTTCCTTATAGCCGCCATGCTCGCCCTCACTGGCGCTCACCATCTCCACTTTCCAACCCCGTTGATCCGCATACTTGGAATACATGCGGAATAGGTCTCCGGCAAAAATGGCCGCTTCGTCCCCCCCCGTGCCGGCGCGAACTTCAAGAAACACATTGGCTCCATCGCGGGGATCCTTCGGTAGCATCAGCTTTTGCAGCTCTGCCGCTAACGCCTCCATGCGCTCCTGAGCATCACGGGCTTCTTCCGCGCCCATCTCACGCATATCCGCGTCGCTGTCGTCCTGCATCGCTTTAGCCGCACCATGATCCTCCACGGCCTGCTGGTATTGGCGATAACACTTCACCACTGGATCAATTTCAGCGTATTCCCGGGACAGGTCACGGAATTGGTTCTGGTTGCTAATCACATCCGGATCGGACAATAGCCCCGCCAACTCTTCAAACCGGTCTGCAAGCTTATCGAGCTTGCCTTGCAATGACGCTTTCATAAATTCGCTTCCACGCTTCACGCAAATACGCCGCCCGGCGGGCGCACGCAAAAATTCGATACATCGAGAGAGTTCTTTGCGCTACGACTGGTCGTCGTCGAGCAGCAACTCACGAGCCAGCAACAGGGCTTCGGCGCGGCCATCCGCGGCCATTTTGCGCAAGGTCACGCTGGGGGAATGCAGCCACTTGTTCACCAGCGAATGCTGAAACCTGCGCAGCACCTGCTCCGCATCGCCACCATTGCGCAACTGCTGCAACGCTTTTTCCAGTTCGCTTTCCGCCATAGCCTTGCGCTGCTCACGATAATCACGCAGCACCTTAACGGCATCCTGTTCACGGCGCTGACGACGGTGGCGCACAATGGCATCTCGAATCAGCTCTGAGGCCTCCTGGGCCGCCTGCTGACGAGAACGGACATTTTCCTGAATCGCTTCTTGCAGATGGTCCACCGTATACAGGTAGACATCACCCAGTTCGCCCACTTCCGGTTCGATATCCCGTGGCACGGCAATATCCACCATAAACATGGGTCGGTGACGGCGTTTTTTCAGCGCCCGCTCCACCATACCCTTGCCCATAATCGGCAACGGCGCAGCGGTGCATGAGATCAGGATATCCGCACGCTCCAGCGCCACCGGCAATTCTTCTAGGCTGATACCACGCCCCCCCACGGCGGCGGCCAACTCCGAGGCTCGCTCCTGAGTGCGATTGGCAATGGTAATTTCCTGCACCTGCTGCTCACTCAAATGTCGCGCCACCAGCTCAATCATTTCACCGGCACCAATCAGCAGCGCCCGGCTTTTTTTCAGGTCAGCAAAAATGTGACGCGCAAACGAAACTGCCGCATAGGCCACAGACACCGGGTTAGCACCGATACCGGTTTCCGTACGGATCCGCTTGGCTACCGAAAAGACTTCCTGAAACAAACGCGACAACTCGCCGTTGAGCAAGCCAGCCTCATGGGCTCGAGCATAGGCTTCACGCATCTGACCAAGAATTTGTGGCTCGCCCAGTACCAGCGAATCCAGACCGCCAGCTACCCGCATCATATGCTCCAGCGCCTGCTCACCGGTATGCTGATACAGCACCGTGGAGAGTCGTTCGACGGACAGATTGCGGCTAGAGGCCAGCCATTGAGCAAAATTTGGAGTGACGTCGTCAGTGAGGCAATACAGTTCGGTGCGGTTACAGGTAGACAGCAATGCAGCTTCCCGCACCCCGGGCATCTCACGCAAGCTGGCCAACGCCACCTCCGCCTGCTGCGTTGAAAACGCCAGACGTTCGCGTAGTTCCACATCCGCGGTGGTGTGATTTACGCCGACAGCGACTAGATTCATAGTTTCCTGTGCCCGACAATGACAGCGGGCGATCGTACCCGGCCAGCCCGGAGCCCCGGAAAGCCGGGGCGCAAGGGTGTGGCATTTTGCGCGAAAGCGCCCTTCAAAACAATGTCAGGGCCGATAGCGAAGGCGCATCGCTCAAACCAACAACGTGGAGGTTTGGGCAATAGCCAATCGCTGTGCCATGATAGCCGAAACAGAAAATAGGCATACCGACCTTAATGACCCGCTTCTCAATTCTGCCTCTGTGCTGCGCCCTTCTGATCCATGGCTGCGCTAGCCAGACCACCACCCCGGCCACCGAAACGGGGCCTTCCACGTCGATGGCCAGCGCCCCCACTTACGACAGCGAAACGCTGTCTGACCTGCTAGTGGCAGAAGTCGCCGCCCAACGTCAATCGCTGGGCGTCACCCTGGGCTATTACAGTCGAGCCGCCCAGAGTACACGTGATCCGAACGTAATAAGTCAGGCAGCCCAGCTGGCCCATTACCTGGAAGACCCGCTACAGGCACTAGCCATGAGCGAACTCTGGCTGGAAACGTCGCCACACAACGAAGACGCCCTGCAAGTGGCCATCCTGTCCGAAATTCGGCTTGGCAATACCGCAACGACCACCCGTTATCTGGATCAGCTACTCAGCGCCCACGGCGAAGACGCCCTGGGCCGATTGGTCAACCAAGCCCGCGGGCTGGGTGCGCAAGGAAACTTACAGCTAGTGGAAGCGCTGGCCCAGCTAACCCATCGCTACCCGGATCAGGCCCCACTGTGGTATGCCCGGGCTCTGTGGCTGGAACACGAAGAGCAACCTCAACCCGCCCTGGAGGCCACCGAGCGTACTCTCAAGCTGATGCCGCGCCATGAAGATGCCTTGTTGCTCAAGGCTCAGCTCCTTTACGAAACAGGAGACCAGAAAAAAGCCCTGCGCCACCTAAAAAAACTGGTGCGCAAGTACCCTCAGGCACAACGCCCGCGCATCGCTTATGTGCGTATGCTACTAACATCCGGCGAGCTGGAAGACGCAGAAAAGCAGCTGGCGATTATGGCTGAGCAAAACCCTCAAGACTTGGATCTGCGATTTTCTCTGGCCCTATTGGCGCTGGAAGCAGGCGCCAGCAACGCAGCCCAGACCCACCTCAAGGCTCTGCTCACCTACAACTACCGGCCCGACGATATCCAATTGTACCTGGCCCAAGCCGCCGAGCAGGAAATGGACCTAGATAACGCCGTCGAGCATTACCTGAAAGTGGGCGGCCCCCAAGCTATCCGCGCTCGGGTGCAGGCAGCCCAACTTCTCTACCAGCAAGGCAATACCAGCCAAGGCCATGCCCTAATGCATAACCTGGCTCAACAACAGCCAAAATTACAAGACAGCTTGACCATTACCGAAGCGGAAATGCGCAGCAATAACGGCGACCCATTAGGCGCCATCTCCCTGATCAATGATGCCTTGCGCGACCAGCCCGACAATACCGAGCTACTATACAGCCGCGCCATGGCCGCCGAAAAAATAGGTGACATTGCCCAGCTGGAAAAGGACCTGAAGCGTATTATCATTCTGAATCCGGAGGATGCCAGCGCCCTCAATGCTCTGGGTTATACCCTGGGCAACCGCACTGACCGGCTAGACGAAGCGTATCAGTACGTGTCCAAGGCACTAGAGCTGCGCCCGGAAGATCCAGCCATTCTCGACTCTATGGGCTGGGTGCTTTACAAACGCGGCGAACCGGATGCCGCCCGGAACTACCTGCGCCAGGCCTACGAAAAATTCCCCGACCCAGAAGTGGCCGCCCACTACGGGGAAGTCCTATGGATATTGGGTGAGCAAAATCAGGCCCGCCAGGTTTGGCGCGACGCCTTGGAACACACCCCTGACGCCCCTCATATCCGTGAAGTCATGGAAAAACTCGGAGCCCGCCTGTGACCCTGAGCCTTGCCCGCATTATTGGCCTTACGCTGACCACCCTGGTCCTAGGCGCCTGCCAATTACGCCCGACCACCACAACCCAGTTCGAGCACCCCAGCCAGATCCAACAGTGGCAGATGAATGGCAAGCTGGGTTACCGCACCGTCAACGATGGTGGCAGTGCCACCTTTGACTGGCGCCAGCAACCACAACGGGGCAACATCCACTTCTCCGGCCCGCTGGGCTTTGGTAGCGCCGATTTACATTGGGACAGCGGCCGCGCGGAACTAATCACCGCCAAGGAAACCTACCAAGCCCGCAGCCCCGGCGAGTTGGCCTGGCATCTCACCGGCTTCTGGCTGCCCGTATCCGCACTGCAGTACTGGGCTCGCGGCCTGCCTTGGCCCGGCGCACCCTCTGAAGCCGGGTACGACGATCAGCAACGCCTGATCACCCTTGAACAGCTGGGCTGGTCGCTTACCTTCGACCGTTACGAACCCACCGCCGGCATCACCCTTCCCTACAGAATCAAAGCCCAGCAGAATAGCAATCGCTTTACTTTGCTGATTAAAGACTGGCAGCCAGGCGGCGGCGCACAGTGACACTAACGTTACCCGCTCCCGCCAAGCTCAATCTGTTCCTGCACATCACCGGTCGCCGTGACGACGGCTATCACCAGCTGCAAACCGTGTTCGCCCTGCTCGACCATGGCGACACCTTGCGTTTCTCCCCGGCAGACACCCTGTCACTACAATGTCATCAGGAAGGTGGCGCCAGCGACCTGCCCACGGACGACAGCAACCTGATTTTACAGGCTGCCCGGGCGCTGCAAGCCCACACCGGCAGCTCAAAAGGTGCCGCCATCACCCTGACCAAGCGCCTGCCCATGGGCGGCGGCGTGGGCGGCGGCTCCTCCGACGCGGCTACCGCCTTGCTGGGCCTGAATGCATTTTGGGCCCTGGGCCTCACTCTGCAGGAGCTGGCTCACATCGGCTTGACCTTAGGGGCTGACGTGCCCGTTTTTGTGTTTGGCAAAAGCGCCTGGGCTGAAGGGGTCGGCGAGAAAATAAACCCCATTATTTTGCCAAATGATGCTTTTTTGGTCGTTCATCCCGGAATTCATGTGTCAACTGCTCGAATTTTCGGCGACCAGCAATTGACAAGGGATACACCCATCAGTAAATTACCGGCCTCGCTTGAGACGGTGCTAACCCGCGAATTTCACAACGACTGTGAAGCGGTAGCAACCCAGCATTTTCCGGAAATCGGAAAAACGCTGGACTGGCTCAAGCAACATACGGGTAATGCCCGTATGACCGGCACAGGCGCTTGCTGTTTTTCTCGTCTGACCGGATTGCAACAGGGGCAGCAATTGCTGCAACAGTTGCCACAACACTGGACAGGTTTCGTCGCTCGAAGCTGTAACACTTCCCCTCTCCACCAGATTCTGGGAGAGGCACTGGCGAAGTTTCGAGAGACAAAGAATTCAGGCAAACCCGCTTAAGCGGGCCTGAGACCGAGTGTTGGGGTATAGCCAAGTTGGTAAGGCAGCGGGTTTTGATCCCGTTATTCCCAGGTTCGAGTCCTGGTACCCCAGCCATTTTTCTTCTGAGGAACCTCTTACCCTTCCCCTTAGTGGTTCCCAAATTCACGACGCAAGACCCCAGGGGGCGCCAGTGTCCAAGCTCGTCGTTTTCACCGGTAACGCAAATCCCGAACTGGCCAAAGCCATGGTCAAACACCTGAACTTGCCTATCGGCAACGCCGATGTGGGCACCTTCAGCGATGGCGAAGTTGCCGTGGAAATCCAGGAAAACGTGCGCGGCAAAGACGTTTTTATCGTGCAATCCACCTGCAACCCGACCAACAACAACATCATGGAATTGCTGGTCATGGCCGACGCCCTGCGTCGCTCCTCCGCAGGCCGCATCACCGCGGTTGTCCCCTACTTTGGTTATGCCCGCCAGGATCGCCGCGTGCGCTCCGCCCGGGTGCCTATTACCGCCAAAGTCGTCGCCGACATGATCACGGCGGTGGGCATTGATCGCGTCGTCACCGTTGACCTTCACGCTGATCAAATCCAGGGCTTCTTCGATATTCCAGTGGACAACGTCTACGCTACCCCGCTGATCGTGGCGGATATCGAACGCCAGAGCCATGATGACCTAATGGTAGTCTCCCCGGATGTGGGCGGCGTGGTCCGGGCCCGCGCCTTAGCCAAGCAGCTCAATGATGCCGACCTAGCCATCATCGATAAGCGTCGCCCCAAGGCCAATGTTTCTCAGGTCATGCATATCATCGGTGAAGTAGAAGGCCGCACCTGCGTGTTAGTGGACGACATGGTCGACACCGCTGGCACTCTGTGTAAAGCCGCCGACGCCCTGAAAGAACACGGCGCGGCCAAGGTCTACGCCTACATCACCCACCCGATTCTATCCGGCCCGGCCATCAACAACATTGCCAACAGCTCATTGGATCAACTAGTGGTCACCGACACCATTCCATTATCCGATGCGGGCCGCGCTTGCAAAAATATCCGCGTTCTCAGCCTCGCGCCGATGCTGGCCGAAACCGTACGCCGAGTGAACAACGAAGAATCCCTGAGCGCTATGTTCGATCGGTTAGAGCTCGTATAAAACGCCAGATAACAACAGGCTAATCCCGACCCCAGAAACCCGCCCCTCAAGCGGGTTTTGTTTTTTATGTCCTTTTGCTACAGGCATCTGGCGTCTGGCGTGCTTTTCCTGCATAATCGCGCCCCCGCGGAATCCTCCGTGGTTTTATATCAACCTCTCTGGCCAACCTGGTCGCGGGAAGCCCGAGAGCATACTGGAGACATACCATGTCCAATGAATTCCTGCTGAATGCAGAAAGCCGCAGCGATACAGGGAAAGGTGCGAGCCGCCGCCTGCGTCGTCTGCAAGAACGTGTTCCTGGCATCCTCTACGGTGGCGAAGCCGAGCCGCAGATGATCAGCGTTGAACTGCGCGAGCTGAAAAAAGCCCTGGAAAACGAAGCGTTCTACAGCCACATCCTCACCCTCAAGCTAGACGGTGCTGATGTTCAAGCCGTACTGCGTGACATGCAGCGTCATCCGGCCAAAGGCCACCCGCTGCACGTGGATCTGCTGCGCGTCGACAAGACCCACAAGATCACCATGAGCGTTCCCTTGCACTTCACCAACGAAGAAAGCTCCATCGGCGTGAAAAAGCAAGGCGGCGAGATCCAGCACAACTTCGCAGAAGTAGAAGTGAGCTGTCTGCCCCAGCACCTGCCTGAGTTCATCGAGGTGGACATGGCTAACGCTGAGCTAGACTCCGTTGTTCACTTGTCCGATTTGAAACTGCCGAAAGGCGTGGAACTGACCCAGCTCGCACTGGGCGAAGACCACGACCAGCCGGTGGCCGCGGTTCACCAACCCAAAGTGCGTGCGTCTTCCGATGATGACGACGCAGCAGAAGGCGAAGAAGCCGCAAGCGAGGAATAAGACCTACCGTGGCGGATCCCGTTCGACTGATCGTAGGCCTGGGCAACCCGGGCCGCGAATACGAAGACACCCGCCACAATGCTGGCGTCTGGTATGTGGACGCCCTGGCCCGACGTCAGGGCGTCTTCCTTACCGAAGACAAGAAATATTTCGGCCTCACCGCCACCTTTTCCTTTGAAGGCGAAACAATCCGCCTCCTGGTACCGACCACCTTCATGAACCGCAGTGGTCAGGCCACCGCCGCTCTGGCGAATTTCTTCAAGATCCCCGTTACGCAGATACTGGTTGCTCACGACGAGCTCGACCTGCCCCCCGGCTGCGCCCGCTTCAAGCAAGGCGGCGGCCACGGCGGCCACAACGGTCTGCGTGATATTATTAGCCGGCATGGCAACAGCCGTGATTTTTACCGCCTGCGTCTAGGCATCGGCCACCCCGGCTCTGCTGACCGGGTTACGCCCCATGTGCTGAGCAAACCCTCCAAAGCCGACCGAGACCTGATCGATCGCGCCATCGATGAAGCTGTCCACAACACCGCCGATATGCTTCGCGGCGACCTGAATAGCGCCATGAACCGACTCAACGGCTTCAAGGCATAAAAGCCGCTGCTGCGCTTCAAGTTGTGGAGCAATCCTGATACCACAACCCCGCGCCCACACCCTGCCCGCAACTCGTTGCTTTAAACCAAGAAAAGTGACCCTCGCGTTGAGGCTTGTAGCTTGTAGCGTGTCGCTCATGTAGCATTGCGGCCTCGAAAAATGGAGGTCTGTCATGGGTTTCAAATGCGGTATCGTCGGTCTGCCCAACGTGGGCAAATCCACCTTGTTCAACGCGCTCACCAAAGCGGGTATTGATGCCGAGAACTTTCCGTTCTGCACCATTGAACCCAATACCGGTGTGGTTCCAGTACCGGACCCCCGCCTGGACAAGCTGGAAGCCATCGTCAATCCGGAGCGAGTGCTGCCCGCCACCATGGAATTCGTCGACATCGCAGGCCTGGTAGCCGGCGCCTCTAAAGGTGAGGGCCTGGGCAACAAGTTTCTCGCCAACATCCGCGAAACTGACGCTATCGCCCACGTGGTTCGCTGCTTCGACGATGAAAACGTCATCCACGTATCGGGCAAGGTATCCCCACTGGACGATATCGCCGTGATCAATACCGAGCTGGCCCTCGCCGACCTAGACACGGTGGAAAAAGCACACTTCCGCGCCACCAAGGCGGCCAAAGGTCAGGACAAGGACGCCAAAGGTTTGCTGCCGGTACTGGACAAGGTACTGCCCGCCCTTAATGAAGGCGACCCGGCCCGTTCCGTGGAACTCACAGACGATGAGCGCAAGGCGATTAAAAGCCTCAATCTGCTGACGCTGAAGCCGACCATGTACATCGCCAACGTGGACGAAGGGGGCTTTGAAGACAATGCCCTGCTGGACGCCGTGCGCGACCTGGCCGAGAAAGAAAATTCCTCAGTAGTGCCCATCTGCGCCAAAATTGAATCGGAAATTGCTGAGTTGGACGACGAAGAAAAAGCCGACTTCCTCGCCGACCTGGGCATGGAAGAGCCGGGCCTGAATCGAGTCATTCGCGCCGGCTTTGATTTGCTCGGCCTGCAGACCTACTTCACCGCCGGCGTTAAGGAAGTACGCGCCTGGACCGTGCGCGTTGGTGCCACCGCGCCCCAGGCCGCAGGCGTGATCCACACGGATTTTGAGAAAGGCTTCATCCGTGCCGAAGTCACCGGCTACGAAGACTATATCGCCAACAATGGCGAACAAGGCGCCAAGGAAGCCGGTAAATGGCGCCTTGAAGGCAAGGAATACATCGTCAAAGACGGCGACGTGGTGCATTTCCGGTTCAACGTTTAAAGCGACACGGCCCCTGGCCACAAAAAAGCCGCGCCCAAATTTTGGACGCGGCTTTTTTTGTTCAACTCAAGCCAAAACTCATTCGCGCCTCAGCTTTACACTTTTAACGGTTTGAACGTTGAACGGATTCTAGTCCGTACCGCCCGCGTTCACCGGCTCGAAATCTTCATTATTCAACTCCGGCAGTTTCTCATCGCAACCCTGAATGCCCTGCTTCTTCAGGTTGGTGCAGACCCGATCCAGTTTGTTATCCACCGCATGCATGTGATCCAGCAAAAGATGGATCGCTTCAGCCACCGGGTCTGGCATATCATTGCTGACCCCATACGCCTGAAAACCAATTTTTTCGGCCATTTCCTGGCGAGTTTTCTCTTTCTCGGTCAACGGATGATTAATTACCCGACCAGGAATACCCACCACCGTGGCTCCTTCCGGCACTTCTTTGGTGACCACGGAGTTAGAGCCAATCTTGGCATTCTTGTGCACGGTAAACGGGCCCAACACTTTCGCCCCCGCACCGACAACCACTCCGTCTTCTAGGGTCGGGTGGCGTTTACCTTTACTCCAACTGGTCCCGCCCAGGGTCACGCCATGATAAAGCGTCACGTCATCGCCGATTTCCGCGGTTTCGCCAATGACCACCCCCATACCGTGGTCGATAAAGAAACGGCGGCCAATTTTGGCACCAGGGTGGATTTCAATGCCCGTCAACCAACGTGAAAAAGTGGAGAGCAAGCGCGCTAGCTGCTTAAAGTTTCGGGTCCACAAGCCATTCGCCAAGCGATGAAAAAGCACCGCGTGCAAGCCAGGGTAATTCAGCAGCACTTCCAGCGTATTGCGTGCCGCCGGGTCCCGGTGAAAGACCGAACGAATGTCCTCGCGCACTTGATTCAACATAACTACCTCATTTTGAAACCTAGGACCAAGGCCCATTAGGATGACACCAGTGGCCGTTTGCTATGGCCTATCGGCCCTCATCACGCTGCATTTTTTTCTCCAGCGCCACCAATACGCCGCGCAAAATGCTCATTTCCATTTTGTCCGGGCGAGCGCGCATGAACAAACGACGCATGCGTGTCATTACTTGACCTGGCTGTTGCGGATTTAAAAAACCACTCTGTGCCATCACCTTCTCCAAATGATCGAGAAAACCAGAGACCGCTTCATTGGTGGCCGGCGGTTCATCCCAGAACATTTCTGGCAGTGGCATCACTTCACGGCGGGAGCGAGATTCCTGCAACTCGAAATCATCCCCCAACAACGCAAGACGCAACTCGTAACTGATTAATTGAACCGCCGACGCCACATTCAAGACCCCATACTCTGGATTAGCGGGCACACTCACGTGGAGATTGCAGCGGCGCAGCTCGTCGTTGGTCAGCCCCCGGTCCTCACGACCGAACAACACCGCAATGCGGGTATCCTGCGGCGCATTGGCCAAATCGTGGGAGAGCTGTGCAGCCAACTGGCGCGGCGTCAGGCAGGGCCAGGGAATACGGCGTTGGCGCGCGCTAGTACCGATCACCAAAGTGGCGCCTTCCAGCGCCTCATCCACGCTGTTGCACACTTGCGCCGCCTCCAGCACGTCCCCGGCACCGGAGGCACGGGCGGTCGCCTCCACGCTGGGATAGGACTGTGGCTGCACCAACCGCAAGTCCGACAGGCCCATGGTTTTCATAGCCCGGGCAGCCGCGCCGATATTGCCGGGGTGGGAGGTTTCCACCATCACGATGCGCACATTTTCCAACATGGGAGGCCTCTCATTAAAAAAGGCGCTAATCTTAACACGGCGGCTGCCCTGATCGCGCGGGCTCTGCTACAATCCGCGCCCCGGAACGGGAACCTTGAGTCTCCCTGCCCCGCGCTCTTTAAAAACCGTTACGCCACACGTCATATTGAGGATAGATGCCATGCATGCGCCGCAAGTGAATATCGCCCTGCGAGCCGCCCGTCAGGCGGGTACTCTGATTCGTAGAGCTGCCGAAAGCAGTGATCCCTTATCAGTTACGCAAAAAGGCATGAACGACTTCGTTACCGAAGTAGATCGTGCTGCAGAAGCACGCATCATCGATGTGATCCGCAAGGCCTACCCGGACCACAGCATTCTGGCTGAAGAATCCGGTGCTCTCGAAGGCAGTGGCGACGGCAAAGACTACCAGTGGATCATCGACCCACTGGACGGCACGACCAACTTCATTCATGGCTTCCCGCAATATTGCGTCTCCATTGCCCTTAAATACAAAGGCAAAATGGAGCATGCCGTGATCTACGATCCCAACCGCGACGAAGAATTCACCGCCAGCCGTGGCCGCGGCGCCGCCCTCAACGGCCGCCGCATCCGCTGCACCAACCGAGCAGGGCTAGAAGGTTGCCTGATTGGCACCGGCTTCCCGTTCCGTAAAGACCAGGCGCCGCATATGGACGCCTACTTAGGCATGTTCGCCGATGTGGCCGCGGCCACCGCCGGCTTACGCCGCCCCGGTTCTGCGGCACTGGATCTGGCCTGGCTGGCCGCCGGCCGATTGGATGGTTTCTTTGAATTCGGCTTGGCCGAATGGGACATGGCCGCCGGAGTACTGTTAATTACCGAAGCAGGCGGCTTGGTGGGCGACCTGAGCGGTGGGCATAAATACCTGGAAAGCGGAGGCATCGTCGCCGGCAGTCCAAAGGTCTTTAAGGGGCTGCTACAAAAAATCAAACCGCACCTGACGGAAACGCTGAAACGCTGAAACGCTGAAACAAGCCCAAGCTACAACGCGGCTCCAGCACAGCTTGAGTCGCGCTTCATTATCCTCCTCCCCAACCTCCGAATCGCGGCTCCATCCCATCACCCCATAGCCAACTTTCCTGGTGTTGCAGCTTGGCGCTAAACACTTATTGCTGCTTTTTTCCTTAGATCCCAAACCAATTTTTTCATTTCCGCATGGACATCTCGGCATGCTTTGCTAGCGTGGTAAGCACAACAGTTCAGCAAAGAGGTGCTTCATGACAATGGTTTCTCTCACTGATAACGGCCTATTTCGCCAGCAATGCTACATCAATGGTCAATGGTGTGATGCGGATGACGGCGCCACCTTTGCGGTCGACAACCCGGCAAGTGGGGAAGACATCGGCACCTCGCCTCGTATGGGCGAGACGGAGACTCGCCGCGCCATTGACGCCGCCCACCAAGCCTTTCCTGGCTGGCGCGATAAGACCGCCGCTGAACGTGCCAATCTGCTCATGGCCTGGCACGACCTGATGATAGAGCACCAGGACGATCTGGGTCGGCTGATGACCTTGGAACAAGGCAAACCGCTGCCCGAAGCTAAAGGCGAAATAGCCTACTCAGCCTCTTTCCTGAAATGGTTTGCTGAAGAAGCCCGCCGAGCCTATGGCGATACTATTCCAGCGTCCAAACCCGGGCAGCAGATTGTAGTCATCAAACAACCCATTGGGGTCACCGCTGCAATCACCCCCTGGAATTTCCCTTCTTCCATGATTACCCGCAAAGCCGGCGCCGCACTAGCTGCGGGCTGCACCATGGTGGTCAAACCGGCCAGCGCCACCCCTTATTCGGCTCTGGCACTGGCTGAACTTGCCGCCCGCGCGGGCATCCCCGCGGGTGTCTTCAACGTTATCACCGGCAGTGCCAGTGCCATTTCCACCGCCATCACCGATTCTCCCATTGTCCGCAAACTCAGCTTTACCGGCTCCACCGAGGTGGGCAGCCAGCTGATGGCTCAGTGCGCCAAACACATCCAGAAAGTCTCACTGGAGTTGGGCGGCAACGCTCCCTTCCTCGTATTTGATGACGCCAACCTGGATAAAGCGGTTGAAGGCGCCATGGCCAGCAAGTTCCGCAACACCGGCCAGACCTGCGTCTGCGTGAACCGCTTTCTGGTCCAAGAAAGCATCCACGATGCCTTTGTGGAAAAATTTAAGGTGGCCATCGAAGCCATGAAAGTCGGCGACGGCTTTGATGAAGGCGTTTCTCAAGCCGCATTGATCAACCGCGGCGCCTCCGACAAGGTGATGGAGCACTTGGAAGATGCTCTGAGTAAAGGCGCCAAGGTGATCACCGGTGGACAGCGCCATGAACGCGGCGGCAACTACGTACAGCCCACCCTGATTACCAATGTCTCCACCGATGCCCAGCTCTGCCAAGATGAAACGTTCGGGCCGCTGGCAGCCATCATTCCTTTTAAAACCGAAGAAGAAGCCCTGCGCATTGCCAACGACACCCCCTATGGGCTGGCTGCGTACTTCTACAGTGACAATATCCACCGCTGCTGGCGCGTCGCCGAAGCGCTGGAAAGCGGTATGGTCGGCGTTAACGAAGGCCTAATCTCCAACGCCACCGCGCCGTTTGGCGGAGTCAAGGAATCCGGACTCGGTCGCGAAGGCTCCCACCAGGGCATGGAAGAGTATCTGGAAACAAAATATCTGTGCATGGGAAGCTAAATACAGCGACGCGCGACAACGCGAGGTAAATGAAGCATCAATCTGGTAGGCATGGGCCCGCACTTTACCGTATTGGTCGCGGGCTCAGGAATCTGGCATTGCTCATACCTACCCTCGTGTTGCAGCTTGAAGCATAAATAGGAGTTAAGGATGACGAAACGGCTAAACATCGCCCTGCTCCCCGGCGACGGCATCGGCCCTGAAGTTATGGCCGTAGCCGAACACGCTCTAACCCTGCTGATCGATCGCTTTCAGTTACCGTTGACCTACACCTCCTTTCCTTGGCCCTCCCACGCTTGGCACCAACAGCACGGGCACATGATGCCGGAAGACGGCGTAAAGCAGCTTCGAAGCTTTGATGCCATTATACTAGGTGCTCTGGGCGACCCCGGGCCGCTAGACGCCCCGGATCGTTTTGTACTCCCCGACAGTATTTCCCTGTCACCGCTGCTGGCCTTGCGCAAACAACTGGACCTGTGGGCCTGTGAGCGCCCCGCCCGCTGGCAGCCCGGTGCTCCCCAATATCTCAGCGACCCGCGTGCCAACGATGTAGACATGCTGGTGATTCGCGAAAACAGCGAAGGCGAATACAGTAATCAGGGCGGTCGTCTGCGAGCCGGCACTCCTCACGAGGTGGCCACCCAAGTGGAAGTGTTCACCGCCTCTGCTACCGAACGATTGATTCGCCATGCATTCGAACGGGCTCGCCAGCGGGCCAAGCAACGCCCCATTCCTCGGCATTTCAAAGATGAAAAGTCCGCCCAGGTATGTTTGATCACCAAACGCAATGCCCAACCATTCTGGGGCGACCTGTACACCGAAACCTTCCTACGCTTGGCTCGGGAATACCCCGATGTGGACACCCACCATGAGCTGGTGGATGCCGCCTGCATGAAATTCGTGCAATGCCCTTGGCGTTTTGATGTGGTGGTGGCCAGCAACCTGCATGGAGACATTCTCACCGACTTGGCCGCGGTACTCTGTGGCGGTCCAGGGCTAGCGCCGTCCGCCAATCTCAACCCGGAAGACGGCAGCATCCCCGCCCTGTTTGAGCCGGTGCACGGCAGTGCCCCGGATATCGCGGGAAAAAACCTGGCGGACCCCCGCGCAACCCTGCTCAGCTTAGCTATGACGCTGGAATGGCTGGCCCACCACCACCCGGCATTGGGCAATGCGGCACAACATCTGCATGACACAGTGAACGCAGACTTGGCGAAGGAAGGAGACACTTCGCCACAGCACAGACAAGAGAAAGGAACGCTGGAAACAGGACAACGGCTTTATGCATTGCTGGCCCAGTAACATCAACCAGTAACCTGAATTTACCCGCGAGGCGTATTCCACGCTCCGCTGGCACAGAGTTGCACAGGTGGCGACAAAACAGTTCACCAAGGGCCACCGCAACAGACAACGACGGCAATGAGTAATTGAGAAAGGAGGCACCATGAGTCATTTGTCCCCCTTACTGGTTCAATCCAGCGGGATTTGCGCAGAGCGCGGTGAAGGAAGCTGGCTCTACGATGAACAGGGAAATCGCTGGCTGGACTTCACCTCCGGCATCGGCGTGACCTCCACCGGCCATTGCCACCCCAAAGTAGTCGCGGCAACCCAGGCCCAAGTTGCCAAGCTGGTGCATGCCCAATACGCCACGGTAACCCACCCCAGCATGCTGACTCTCACCGACCGGCTCTACGAACACTTGCCCAAAGGCTTGGATGCAATCGCTTTTTCCAACTCTGGCAGCGAATCCGTAGAGGCAGCCATTCGCCTGGCCCGCCAGGCCACCGGGCGCACCAATTTAATCGCTTTCCGAGGCGGCTTCCACGGTCGCACCCTCGCCGCCGCATCACTAACCACCTCCACCAGCAAGGTACGCACCGGTTGGCAACCGCTGATGGCCGGGGTCAGTATTGCGCCGTTCCCCCACGCCTATCGCTATGGCCAGGACATGGACCAATGCGTTACTGATTGCCTCAACGAGCTGGACCATATCTTCATCACCGAGTGCAATCCGGCAGATACCGCCGCGATGATCATTGAGCCGGTGCAGGGGGAGTACGGTTACTACCCCGCCTCTATTGCCTTCATGAAAGGCCTGCGCGAGCGCTGCGATAAATATGGCATTCTGCTGATTGCAGATGAAATTCAGGCAGGCTTTGGTCGCACCGGCAAGTTCTGGAGCCACGAACATTTTGCCGTTCAGCCAGACATGATTATCACTGCTAAAGGCCTAGCCAGCGGCTACCCTTTGTCTGCTATCGCCGCCAGTAAGGAGATCATGGCTCAGGGTTACCCCGGCTCTCAGGGTGGCACCTACGGCGCCAATGCGGTGGCCTGTGCCGCCGCATTAGCCACCCTAGACGTGATCGAGAAAGAGCAGCTGGTGTCCCGCGCAGACGCTCTCGGTCAGCAGTTACTTACTCACCTGCAAGGTCTGCAAAAACAGCACGATTGCATCGATGAAATACGCGGCATGGGCCTGATGCTGGGTCTTGAGATAGTCAGCGCCCCACACACGCCCGACGGGGAGCGTGCCGGAAAATTGCTCAAGCATTGCGAAAGCAACGGCATGCTAATGCTGCGCTGTGGCACCCACGGGCAGGTGGTACGCTGGTTGCCACCACTCACCGTCAGCGAAGCGGAAATCGAGCAGGCGGTCGCGCTATTCGATACCGCACTGAAAGAAACCTGAAAAACAGCTACAAGCGCTAAGCAGCAAGCGCGGGCGCAGATTCTGGAGTCCCTATGACTTTCCCCGCGTTGCCGCTTGTAGCAAGAGAAAGGAGCCCTGATGACCGAGACCACCATCACCGTGCTATTGGCCGAAGATGAACCCGCCCTGCCTGGGTTGGAGTCCCTAGAGGGCTTAGCTCGGGTTCAGGAAGCACGAACACCTGCGCAGTTAGAACGCGCACTATTGGAGACCGACATTCTGGTGGTCACCGATTTTCGCACCGATCTGCTGGCTGAAGTGTGGCCAGATGATTGCCCGGTGCGGTGGGTCCACGCTACCAGCGCCGGTGTGGATGCGTTAATGATCGACCCCATCAAGCACAGTGACATTGTGGTCACCAATGCCCGTGGCACCTTCGACCACGGCATCGCCGAGTATGTACTGGGCGCCTTGCTAATGTTCGCCAAAGACTCCTTCGGCAACCTTGCGCTGCAAGCTCAACACCGTTGGCAACACCGAGAAACCGCCATGCTACGCGGCGCCAATGCACTGGTGGTTGGCGCAGGCTCTATTGGCCGGGAAGTCGCCACATTATTGCGTGCTATGGGCATGCAGGTGGTAGGCACTGCCCGCAACGCTCGCCACGACAGTGCCTTTCATCGGGTACACCGCCAGCAGGATCTGCCTGCCCTGCTCTGCGATGCGGATTACGTTGTCATCACCGCACCACTGACGCCGGACACTCATGGTTTGTTTGACGACACCACCTTTCGCCAAATGAAGCCCGGTGCTGCACTCGTCAACGTGGGGCGTGGCCCCATTGTGCGCACGGAGGCTCTGCTGCGCGCCCTACAGCAAGGCCGGCTAGCCGGCGCGGCACTGGATGTGTTTGAAGAAGAACCACTCCCCCCCAACCACCCACTGTGGGATCAACCCAATGTCATGATTTCCGCCCATATGGCCGGGGATTTTATTGGCTGGCGACAGGCTTTGGGCCAGCAATTTGTCGATAACTTCCACCGCTGGCGCCGGGGCCAGCCACTGGACAACCCGGTCAACAAGGAACACGGCTATGTGAGTAATGCCTGACCCAGAATGCCAGACAAGGCGGTATAGCCTATACCTGGTGTCCTACTCAGGCAGTATCAAAATCAGGAGGATCGTCGATGAGCAAGGAACTACTGACCATGAGCGCCCAGGCGCTGAAAGCCGCTTACCAGGCCGGCGCCCTCTCCCCCGTGGAGGTTTGCAATACTCTGCTTGACCATATTGAGCGCCATGATGAGGCACTCAACGCCTGGTGTCTGATTGATCGAGACACCACCTTACAGTGGGCTCGCGACGCGGAGCAGCGATACCAGAACGGCACCGCTGAAGGCCTTCTCGACGGCGTCCCTGTGGCCGTCAAAGACGTGTTCCTCACGCCCATGTGGCCTACGCTGAAAGGGTCTAAAACCATCGACCCGGCCAGCACGCTGGAAAAGCGCTCCCCCGCCGTGGCCGCACTGGAACGTCATGGCTACGTACCGCTAGGCAAAACCACCACTCCGGAATTTGGCTGGAAAGGGATTACTGACAGCCCCCTTTGTGGTCCCACCAACAACCCTTGGGACCCAAGCAAAACCTCCGGCGGCAGCAGTGGCGGCAGCGCCGCCGCAGTATCCGCCGGTATGGTACCGCTGGCACTAGGGACCGACGCGGGCGGATCCATCCGTATTCCCGCCGGGTTCTGCGGCATCGTCGGCCACAAACCCACATTCAGCGAAGTTCCTCACTGGCCCGCCAGTCCTTTCGGCACCCTGGCACACGCGGGTCCTATGACCCGCTCCGTGGCTGATGCCGCGTTGATGATGACCGTAATGAGTGAGGCTGACGCCCGCGACAGCCTAGCCGCGCCGCGCCGCGGCATTGATTATGTAGCTGCGCTACAACAGCCAATGAAAGGTCTGCGTATCGCCCTAAGTACCACCCTAGGTTACGTGGACGTCAATCCTGAAATCGAAAAGGCCACCCGCGAAGCGGCCCGGGTTTTCGAATCCTTAGGCGCCACCGTCAGCGAAGTGGATCCGGGATTCAGCAACCCTCTTGCAGCTTTCAGTCACCTATTTTATAGCGGCGCCGCCAACGCCATGCGCGACTTAGGTGAACGCCAGCGCAGCCTAATGGACCCTGCTCTGGTCGAAGTAGCAAGCAAAGCGGAAAAGCTAAGTATGTTGGACTATCTCGGCGCCATGAATGAACGCATGGCGGTGAGTGAACGGATGGCCCTATTCCATACTAAATACGACCTGCTTATCACCCCCTGTCTGCCTATCGAGGCATTCGACACCAACCGGGAAGTGCCCGTGGACTGGCCCAGCACCCGTTGGCCCACATGGACGCCCTTCACCTACCCCTTCAACATGACCGGTCAGCCAGCCCTGTCTGTCCCGCTGGGGCTCAGCAGCAATGGCCTACCCATGGCGCTACAGATTGTGGGGGCCCGCTTCGACGATGCCCGAGTGCTCGCCGCTGGCCACGCCTTCGAGCAGGCACAGCCGTTTGTGCACCTCCCCCCTCTGCTGGATGAACTGCTGAAAGGCGCCTAAGGAAAGGAGATCTTTAATGGGAAACAGCAATCTGGACACAGATTTCTACGAAAGCGAAGACCCCATCTGGAACCCGGCCCTGCTGACCATTCCAGTGCCAGGTATCCGTCGTATGGTGAACTTGGCCGCGGACATGGATGATGTCATTCATTTATCCATCGGTCAGCCCGATTTCAAACCGCCAGAGCATGTAATTCAGGCCGGGGTGGACGCACTTTATGCTGGCCAGACCGGTTACACCATGGATGCGGGCCTACCCGAACTACTGGACTCTTTGGCTGAGTATTACAGCAAGCGGTACCAGCGCACCCTAGTGCCGGAAAACTTCTTAGTCACCACCGGTGCCACCGAAGCTCTGTATCTGGCATTAACCGCCACCTCGGCGCCCGGCCGAGAATTCATCGTGCCGGACCCCTCTTTCATGCTCTATGGCCCACTGATCCGCATGAACGGCGGCATCGTGCGCAGCATTGCCACCCGTGCCGAGAACAATCACCAACTGGATCCGCAGGAGGTCATTGATGCCATGGGCCCCAACACCTTTGCGGTGATCCTTAACTCACCCAGTAACCCCACTGGCACCATCTACCCGCGGGAAACCATTGACGCCATTGTCGAAGAAGCCGCCTACCGTGGCATCCATGTGATCAGCGACGAGGTCTACGACCATCTAATTTACGATGGAAAAGATTACCCTAGCGTACTCTCCAGCTGCCCAGACTTGGACCATGTCATGGTCATCAGCAGCTTCTCGAAAACCTTCTCCATGGCGGGCATGCGTGTTGGCTGGCTCATTGGCAGCCAAGGGGCGATTAAAAAACTACGCCGCTACCATATGTTCACCACCACCGTTGCCAACACCCCCTGCCAATGGGCCGGCGTTGCGGCCCTGCGTGGCAGCAATCAATTCATCGACAACATGGTAGAGGAGTATCAAGGTCGCCGAGATCGGTTGGTAGAACTAGTAGAGCAAACGCCGCACCTAACCGGCTACAAACCCGACGGAGCCTTCTACCTTTTCCCTTCATTACCGGAAGGGGTTGATGGCGCGAACGTGGCCCTGAAACTACTGCGCGAAACCGGGGTCTGTACTATTTCTGGCGATACCTTTGGGGACGCAGGCCGAAATGCCCTACGTATCAGTTATTCCACATCATTGGATCAGATAGAAGAAGCCTTTAGCCGAATTATTCCCTGGATGGAAAAACAGAACTTCAGCTGAGTTAAAAACTGCAGGCCGGGTTGGGCGAATTGCCATACCATACCGGCCTGCATTCTTTCTCTCGCACATGCCGGTTTACCCCCACAGCGAAGGAGCCACACAGCCGAACCTTTCTTATTCAGCCACATTAGTTTTATTGCTTTTGCACTTCAGTATGAGCCAGCTCAGCTTCCATATCAGAGAACATTTGCCGCAAGGACGGCATCACATGCTGCATTTGCCGCTGGGAAATCTGCACGGACTCTGCCATCACTTTCGGCATCTTTTTCATGATCGCTTGACCACTTTCTGACTGATAGAAGGTGGCCATATCCTGCATCTCTTTCTGCGAAAAAGTCCGTTGATAAATATCCAGCATCTGTGCCTCCATGGCACCCCAATTTAATCCTTCATCAAGAATACTTTGCACACGCTTTTTATAACGTTCCACCATGCCCTTTTTATCAGCAGGAATTGTTTTCGCTAACGCCTGGTCGGTCATACTTTCTATTTGCTTGCGCGCTTCAGTAAAAATGGCTTTAGCGTTACTGGCCACTAAAACCTCTTTTGCTGCTGCAACCTTACCTCCCGGCTCTTCACCGTGTACGGCTACCGACACCAAAGACAGCAATATTATCGTTAAAAAAGTTTTCATTGCTTGCTCCACTTATTGCGCTATTTCCACCGCCAACCCAAAAACAAAAAGGCCGTGACAACGTCACGGCCTTTCACTATCGATTAACCACTATTAACGATCCATTACCGTTACGGCATTTCATCCACTTCTTCCGGCTCCGGAATCATAAAGTCTTCCTTGCTGACCTTCATCATGAAGAGGATGTTGCTCACCACATAGATGGACGAATAGGTACCCACTAAAACCCCCACCAGCAATGCCTCAGAGAAAGCTCGCATCACTTCGCCACCAAAGAAGTACAACGCCACCAATACCAGCAAAGTAGTAACCGAGGTGTTAATCGTCCGGGTAAAGGTCTGGTTCACCGCACCATTAATGATAGCCACCGGATCCGTCTCCCGGGTACTGCGAAAATCTTCCCGTATCCGGTCAGCCACCACGATGGAGTCGTTAAGCGAGTAACCGATCAGCGCCAGCACCGCCGCCAGCACCGTCAGGTCGAAAGGCCACTGAATCAGTGCAAACAACCCCAGCACAATGATCACATCGTGAAACAGTGCAAGTACGGTAGCTACACCGAACTTGTTGGAGAACCGAAACCACACGTACAGCATCATCAAGCCAAGGGCCAATAGCATGGCGGTGCCGGATTCATCACGAAGTTCGTCACCCACCTGAGGACCAACAAACTCTACTTTCAGTAGTTCCAGATCTGCATTGTGCTCTTTAAGCACATTGAAGACATTCTGGCCGACTTTATCCGCATCCGCATCGTCCTTGGGTGCAACACGGATATTCACCTCCTTAGGTGAGCCGTAATGCTGCACAACGGCATCGCCGAAGCCGGCCTCAGTAAGATCATCACGGGCTTGGGACAGCTCCACATCTGTCGGGCTTTTCACCACGACCGTCGTACCACCGGTAAAGTCCAAGCCCAGGTTGAGCCCTCGGGTCAGCAACAATACGACGGAAATAATTACCAACGCCAGCGACAGAACACCCAGCGGTTTGCGGGCGGCCATAAAATTGATGTTCATGGGTGCTTTACTCATAACCGCCTCAGATGCTCAATTTGCTCGGGGCGCGAGCGCCTCGACCGTAAATCATTTCTGCCATGGCACGGGTACCGATAATCGCCGTGAACATGGAGGTGAGGATGCCAATGAACAAGGTCACCGCAAAACCCTGTACCGAACCGGTCCCTGCTGCAAACAAAATCACCGCCACAATCAGGGTCGTAATGTTGGCATCAAGAATAGTGGTAAATGCACGGGCGTAACCTTCTTCGATAGCCTGGCGTGGACTCAGACCCCGGCGCAGATCTTCACGAATACGTTCGAAGATCAGAACGTTAGCGTCTACCGCCATACCCACCGTCAGTACGATCCCGGCAATACCCGGCAGAGTCATGGTAGCGCCGGGAATCAACGACATAACACCAACAATGATTACCAAGTTACCGAGCAGCGCCACATTAGCAATCAAGCCAAATACTTTGTACCAAAGCACCATGAAGGCCAGCACTAATGCCAGCCCTAAAGCCATGGACTTAAGGCCCGCTTCAATATTCTCCGCGCCCAAGCTCGGCCCAACCGTACGCTCTTCAACGATACTCACCGGCGCAGCCAGTGAGCCGGCACGCAGCAGCAGTGCCAATTCGGAGGCTTCCGCCGGGTTATCCAGCCCGGTAATCCGGAAACGGCTACCCAGGGTGCTCTGAATAGTCGCCACGTTGATGACGTACTTATCAGTGCTGCTGGTCATCTGCTCAACGCTGTTGCCGTCTTCGTCGATCACCTTTTTCACGTCGGTCTTGGTTTCGATGAACAGCACCCCCATGGGGTTACCCACGTTCTTGCCGGTAACACGCTGCATACGGCGGGCGCCATCGGAATCCAGTGTTACGTTGACTTCCGGTTGACCGTTCTGCTGATCAAAGCCCATCTTGGCGTCAATCACCTGATCCCCGGTGGCAATGCTGGACTTGTTCAAGGCCACTATCCGGCCTTCTTGCCCCTTGAACGGAAAAAACTCCAACCCCGGCGGCGCCATGCCAGAACGTAGGCGAGCGGAGGACACGCTATTGTCCACCAAACGAAACTCCAGCGTCGCGGTGCGGCCCAAAATCCGACGCGCGGTGGCCGCGTCCTGGATGCCTGGCAGCTGCACTACGATACGGTCTGCCCCCTGACGCTGAACCACCGCTTCCGCCACACCCAGTTCGTTCACCCTTTTGTTCAAAGCGGTGCGGTTCTGGTCTACGGCGTAGTCCTGCATTTCTTTCAGGGCCGTTTCGTTCAGGGTCATAACAATTCTGGGGCTATCTCCGGCCGGTTGCATGGCCAGCTTGTCCAGCGCCTGGCGCAATGGCGCCCGCGCTGCATCTGCAGCAACCTGATCTCCAAAGGTGGCGATCAGGGTTGTGCCATCCACAGACACCTCGCGATAACGCACCCCTGCGTCACGCAGGGTCAACTTAGCGGTGCCTTCCCAGGCTTCCATGCGGCTCTTCACCACCGAATCCATGTCCACCTGCAGCAAGAAGTGAACCCCGCCACGCAGATCCAACCCCAAATTCATGGGGCTAGCGCCGATATCACGCAACCACTGAGGAGTGGTTGCCGCCAAGTTCAACGCCACCACATAATTATCGCCCAAAGTAGACGCTGCAATATCCTTGGCGCGAAGCTGAGCTTCGGTATCGTTCATACGCACCAGCAATGAACTACCAACAACCTCACCGTCTCCATGGGCCAGGCCGGCGGCATCCAGGGCACTTAATACGCGCTGCCTAGCCACAGCCGACACTTCGCCACCAGCCTCGGAATGACTGATCTGAATCGCAGGCGCATCCGGGTACAAATTAGGAAGCGCATAAAGGCTGCAAACAACGAGTGCAGCCATAAGCAGGAAAAATTTCCAGCGTGGATAGCGGGTCATAGTTCTTTCCAGTAGTGCCGATTTCTTAATCATAAACAGTGCATTAAACGCCTAAAAAAGACATCAACGGGCCTTGATCGGAGCAACCCACAAGGCGTATATGATTAATTAATCGCTCGATACATTGGATTTTGCTGACGTCAAAAACAGCAAAGGCCCCGCACAAGACGGGGCGGCTGTTCTTCTAGATCGATTTAATCGTGCCTTTGGGCAGGGTCGCCTGAACGCTGCTTTTCTGCAGTTTAATTTCCAGGTTGTTGCTGATTTCTACCACTACAAAATCATCGGTAACTTTCGCCACTTTGCCCAGAATACCGCCACTGGTCACTACTTCATCACCCTTACTCAAGCTTTGGACCAAGTTTTTGTGTTCCTTGGCACGCTTCTGCTGGGGACGAATCAGGAAGAAATAGAAAACCACCATCATCACTACCAGCATGATTAGCTCTACACCGCCCGGGCCAGCAGGGGCAGCAGGAGCTGCAAACGCCGGAGAAACCATGGCCGCAGCCATCAGGGCCAACAGGGAACGCATTGCGATGTTCATTAATTACTCCAATCAATAAATAGCTACAGCGCCGGGGTTTGTTGACCTCGGGCTGCATAAAAGTCGTCCACAAAGGCGGACAATGTACCCCCTTCAATGGCCCCCCGCAATCCAGCCATCAACCGCTGGTAATACCGCAGGTTATGGATAGTATTGAGCTGGGAGCCCAGCATTTCATTGCACCGATCCAGATGGTGCAAATAGCTGCGGGAGAAATTCTGGCAGGTATAACAGTCACACTCTGCCTCCAGAGGAGCCAGATCATGGCGGTGCCGGGCATTCCGAATTTTCACCACCCCTTCGGCGATGAACAGGTGGCCATTGCGGGCATTGCGGGTAGGCATCACGCAATCAAACATGTCCACCCCCCGGCGTACCGCCTCAACAATATCATCCGGCTTACCCACGCCCATCAAGTAACGGGGGTGGTCTTCCGGCATATGCGGGGTCAGATTACCCAGCGTTCGTAACATCTCGTTCTGGGGCTCGCCCACACTCAAGCCACCTACCGCGTAGCCGTCAAAGCCAATATCCACCAGCCCGGCCAGGGATTCGCGGCGCAGATCATCATACATGCCACCCTGCACGATACCGAAACAGGCGGCATCATTGCCTTCATGGGCGTCTTTTGAGCGCTTCGCCCAGCGCAGGGACAGCTCCATGGAATCACGGGCCTGTTTTTCAGTGGCCGGGAAAGGAGTGCATTCATCAAAGATCATGCAGATATCGCTGCCCAGCGAGCGCTGTACCTGCATGGCTTTTTCCGGGCTCAGTTCAACCTTGTCACCATTGATAGGGTTTCTGAACACCACGCCCTGCTCGGAAATCTTGCGCATCTCACCAAGGCTGAACACCTGAAAGCCGCCGGAATCCGTCAAGATCGGTTTGTCCCACTGCATAAAGCCATGCAAGGAACCGTGAGCCTCAATGACTTCAGTGCCCGGGCGCAGCATCAAATGGAAGGTGTTTCCCAGACAAATCTCGGCGCCAGTATCGGCAAGATCCCTAGGCAGCATGCTTTTCACCGTGCCATAGGTGCCTACCGGCATAAAGGCCGGCGTTTGAATGGTGCCGCGGGGAAACGTAATTTCACCACGGCGGGCAGCACCGTCGGTGGTGCTGAGCTTGAACGTCATTCGGGACATGGATAAGCGCTCACTTGCATGCGCCACGCAATACGCAGCACGCCAAAAAAGGAAATCTTGGTCATTCGTCAGCTCCGCTTTTCACGTGCTGGGTATTGCGTGATGCCGGCTGCGTTCCCTCAATAAACATGGCATCGCCATAACTGAAAAACCGGTATTGGGCCTCAATGGCCGCCCGGTAGGCGCCCATGATCCGATCTCGGCCGGCGAACGCACTAATCAGCATCAGCAGTGTCGATTTAGGCAAATGAAAGTTGGTCACCAAAGCATCCACCAAGCGGAACCGGTAACCAGGAAAAATAAAGATATCCGTTTCACCCTGACCAGCGTGCAAACCACCTGACTGACTGGCCGCTTCCAGCGCACGCAGCGCAGTAGTGCCTACCGCCACCACTCGACCGCCCCGAGCATGAGCCTGGGCCACCTGCTCCACTAGCGAACCGGGAATCTGGTAACGCTCACTGTGCATATGGTGGTCTTCCACTTTATCCACACGCACCGGCTGAAACGTCCCTGCGCCCACATGAAGAGTGACAAAACCGATATCAACCCCGCGCTGTTCCAAAGCCGCCAGCATCGCATCATCAAAATGCAGACCGGCCGTCGGAGCCGCAACAGCCCCCGGCTCGCGAGCATACACCGTTTGGTAGCGTTCCATATCACCGTCCTCATCTGGGCGGTCGATATAGGGAGGCAGTGGCACATGGCCAATCAGTTCCAATGCGCTCAGAAGAGTGTCACAGCCGTTTCCTGGCAACGAGAAGTGCAGGATAAACAGAGCACCCCGGCGCCCTGTTACCTGGGCACGAATGCCTTTAGCAAATTCCAACCAGCTACCGGGTTTCGGTGACTTGGAGGCGCGCACGTGGGCAAGCGCTTCATGATCATCCACCACTCGCTCTATCAACACTTCTACCTTGCCGCCACTTTCCTTCTGGCCAAACAACCGGGCAGGAATGACGCGGGTATCGTTGAAGATCAATAGATCACCGGGGTGCACATGGGAGAGCAAATCAGGAAACTGCTGATGCTCAAGCGCATCGCAGGTAAGCGCCAACAAACGCGCATCACGGCGTTGCGCAGGCGGGTGACGGGCGATTAACCTGTCGGGGAGCTCAAAATCAAAATCGTCGACATTCACGTACTGTACCGGCACGGAAATTAAAGGGGCCGCAAGGATACTCGCTATCCGGCCGGGAAAAAATACCTGTATCCACTACAGAAAGCGCAAAATTCACCTAGAGCGCTCATAACCTTCTCAGTAATCCCTACTAAATTTTTGATGAAGAAGGCAGTCAGGTTTTGGACTTTTTCGGTAACTGCACCGTCGCCGTAGCAGACAAGCGATCGTGCAGCGCTTGATGCGGCGCAATCAGCACCACCAGATAGCCAGCCCCGAATAAGCTCCAAGAGAGGCAAGCGCCCAAGAAACGTGCCAGGGTTTGCCAGAACTTCACCGGACCGCCACGGTAATCGCGCACCTGCAGCCGCCAGGCTCGCATCCCCAGGGTTTGTCCTCCGCGCATCCAGAACCAGGCGTAGAACAACCAGGTTTCCACCAACAACAGGGGCAGCAGGATCCCCTTCAGATAGTCCGGTGCTGCGCGGGTGACACCGTTTATATCTTCCATTGGCAACCCTGTTTTAGGATAGACCAACACGAAGATACCCGTGGTCACAAACCACAAGGCCAACACCAGAAAGCCATCATAGACCAACGCCATCAAGCGTTTAAGCAAACCAGCGGGCGGGGCATAGTCGGTCATGACGCTCTCCTGGGCAGACTGTTTGAGCTAGCGAGGGCCAGAAACGCCCGACATAAAAAAGCCCGCTAGAAGCGGGCTTTTTTATTGTTTGGTACCAGAGGCCGGACTTGAACCGGCACGCCCGTGAAGGCAACGGATTTTGAATCCGTCGTGTCTACCAATTCCACCACTCTGGCAGTGGGGCGCGAGTATACCAGCCCTTCACAGCTTTTCCAGCCTTTACATTCATCGAACGCAATTTTGATTGCCATCACGTCATCCCGACGGCCTGAATTGAGGCCAACTTTGTGAAGGACAGCGACATTGGCATCCTCAATTCACAGGGGATGCAACGCGGGCTCCGCCAGCATCGAATGCACGCAACCGCTGGTCAACCGCAAAGCGAGCATGCTCCAGTTTCAGCTAGTCGTCATTATCGATGAAGTGATAGATCACATGATCACAGGGGTGGCGCATCGTTCATTGGCCCCTGCGTGGGCACATCCATGTGGCCAGGTGCCCGCTAGCCGGTCACATCAACGCACTCGCTGCAACAACCAGATCCCCAGCACCAAACACAATGACGGGGGAAGAATAGCGGCTAGCAACGGGTCAGTATGAAATACCAGCGACAGTTGGCCAAAGAATTGCTGGCCGTAGTGGAAAATCAGCCCAGCCACGATGCCTGCCGTCAATCGCAACCCCATGGTCACTTCTCGAAGGGGGCCGAACACAAAAGAAATAGCGATTAGCACCATGCCGATAGTCGCCAATGGCATGAACAGTTTCTGCCAGAAACTGAGCATGTAGTCTGCCGTTTCCAAACCTTGCCGTTTCAGATAACGGGTATATTCCAGCAACTTCACTAACGCCAAGTTGTCGGGCTTAAGCACCACAATACTCAGCAACTGCGGGGTCAGCTCCGTTTGCCATTCCCCCTGATCTTTCTGGTAAGTCTCGACATGATCAGCAAACAACCGGGTGCCTTGAATACCTTCCAATGACCAGGATTCTCCCTGATAGATAGCCCGATTCACGTACTGGGTTTCCGTCAGCTTCTGCCCATCGCTGAAACGGTAACGGGTCAAACCGTGCAACACCCCATTGGGCTGCACCGCATTGATATGAATAAACTCCGGCCCTTCCCTGTGCCAATAGCCGTATTTGGAGCGCAAGGCTTCACCGCCCCCCTCGGCCATGGAACGATTACTCTGCGCCACCTGCTCACTATAGGGGGTGAGATATTCACCCAGCGGAATAGACAAGATGATCAGCACCAACACCGGACGCAGCACCAGCCAGCTCACCTTCAGGGTAGACACGCCCGCCGCTCGAATCACCGACAGTTCACCACTGTTCGCTAGTAAGCTCAAACCAATCAGGGTGCCTAACAGAATCGCCATAGGCATGTATTCGTAAAATCGTCGCGGTGTGGTGGTCAGAATAAACTGCAAGGCCTCCATCACCTGATAGTTGCCCCGCAGGAACTCTAGTTCATAGATAAAGCCGAACAAACAATCCAGCCCGACGATAATAAACAGAATGGCCAAGGTCGGAATCATCACCGCCCGCCAAAAGTAACGCTTGAGCAATTTCATGGGCGCGCCCTCCGCCGGAATAGGCGAGCGCCGAAATAAAGGAGGAAGACAACTAGCCCCGCACTCACATGGATCCAGACCATGCTCAAGTACCAGGGCAGCACCCCCTTGTGATCTTCAATGGCACTGCGGCATACCAGCAACATGCCCACATAAAGCATGTAACCTAATACGGCCGGAATTAATCGATAGAAACGCCCTTGTCGGGGATTAACCCTCGCCAAGGGGATCGCCGCCAATGCCATGATCGGAACGGTGAGGATTAGCGAGATGCGCCACTGCAGTTCAGCCAGTGCCTCTTTGTTGTCGGCCTGCTGCTCCATCAATTCTTGGGTGGAGCGGCCACGCACCTTGGGCGGACGACTATCGGTTTTTTCGCCACCAATACGAACCCGGGCTTCCTTGAATCCCACTTCCTTATAATCCAGCTGCCCGGGCTTACCCTGATACTGAAGACCATCGGTCAGCAGCAGATAACTGATGCCATCTTCCACCACCAGCTTGCCGCTTTTCGCCCAGACAGTTAACAACCTTCCTGCCCCACCTTGGCTTTCAAAACGCGCATCGGCCACAAACACATTTTCCAGCACGCCTTTTTCCCGGTTCAAATGCTCCGCGTAAGTAGCACGCTGGGAATCACTGGAGCCTTTTACGTGAAAACGGCCCGGGGTGAGCAATTCCAGCACCGACCGGTCCTTTTGTTCTTCAAAAATCCGGTTTACTTCTGCGTCCCCCCGCGGGGTCACATAGAGTGAAAACATGCCTACCAGCATGGTGGCCATCAATATGGGCACCACCAACGAGCGCACCACACGGCCATTGCCCTGCCCTCCGGCCTGTAACACCACCATTTCGTTATCCATGTGCATACGCCCCAACACCAACAACAGGGCGACATACAAACTTAAGGGAACGATCATTTGCAGAAATTCCGGCATTCGGAATGCCATCACTAGGAACAAAGCATCGGCAGCGATTTGACCGGCGGCGGCCTCTGCTAAATATTTGATAAAGCGGCCACTGACCAGCACCATTACTAGAATAAAGGTGACCAGCACTGTGGTCATAAACACTTGCCGGTTAATATATCGATGAAGAATCAAAGGAAGGCCCACTCATTGCTGTCTGCAAAACGTGCCGAGCAGAATAAAGGCAGGCAGGTGGCCCGCAGCGCGGCACACACCGCCGGGCAAAAACGCCTGCGGCAGCAGTGAATGCCGCCTAGTGTAACTGAGAGCTAGACAAAGGTGATAATTCCCTTTCAATTAGGTGGTCGCCTGGGCTCCTTCGCAGATTGCGTTTCCTTGCGTGACGGCCCACTATTTCCTTTATTTATCGGGTGAATCGCGCCCCACCCTTTTATCAATTTGGAGAAAGCATGGACTTCGCAGTAAGCAACAGGCCCTTGGAGAAAAGCAAAGCAGATGCGCTAGTGGTATTGCTAGGCAAAAAAAATGACCTTCCTCAGGCCTTGCCCTCCGCCACTCGCGAGCAAATTAGTCAGTTCACCAAGGCCGGCGATTTCAATGCTAGCAAGGGGCAGCTTGTTTGGTTGCACGCGCCCCAAGACCTTAACGCTGACCGCCTGCTGCTGGTCGGCACCGGTGATAGCCCACTCAGCGACCAAGGCTGGCTCTCATTGGTACACAAGGCCACCAAAACCTTGGCCAGCTCTCCGGTTAAGCAGGCTATGTGGCTGCTTGATGACACACACACACAAACACTGGAGTGGCAAGTCCGCGAAGGCAGCCGTGTAGTAGAAGAAAGCACCTACCGTTTCGACAACTACCGTAGCAAGCCGGCACCGGCCAGCAACCTAGCCAAACTGACCTTCTGGCATGCCGAGAAGGACACTACCCTTACGAAAGCACACAAAACAGGCAAAGCCGTGGGCCTTGGGGTCAACGTAGCTCGAGATTTGGGCAATTTGCCTCCCAACGATTGCTACCCGGAATATCTGAGCGGGGTAGCTCGGGATCTGGGCAAAGAATATGAAAAGCTTACGGTGAAAGTATTGAGCCAGGCTCAGGCAGAAAAAATGGGCATGGGAGCCTTCCACGCGGTAGCCAAAGGCTCCGAACGCCAGGGCCAAATCATTGTGATGGAATACAAGGGCGCCAAACCCACCAAGCAAGGCCCGGTTGCCCTGGTCGGCAAAGGGATCACCTTCGATACCGGCGGCATTTCTCTAAAGCCCGGCGCCACCATGGATGAGATGAAATATGACATGGGCGGCGCTGCCAGTGTTTTCGGCTCAGTAAAAACTGTGTGCGAACTGGACCTGCCTATCCATCTAGTTGCCGTCGTGGCAGCGGCGGAAAACATGCCCGATGGCCGCGCCGCTCGCCCGGGAGATATCGTCAAAACCCTATCCGGCCAGACCGTGGAAATTCTCAATACCGATGCTGAAGGTCGACTGGTACTGTGCGACGCGTTGACCTACGTGCAGCAAAAACACAAACCACACACAGTCATCGACATCGCCACCCTGACCGGCGCTTGCGTTGTCGCCCTCGGCGCCCACGCCCAGGCAGTCTACTCCAACGACGATGACCTCAGCGAAGCTCTGCTCGCCGCGGGTAAAGAAACCGGCGACCGCGGCTGGCCGATGCCCCTGTGGGATGAGTACCAGGGCCAGCTGGACAGCCCCTTTGCCGACATGCAAAACATTGGCGGCCCCAAAGCAGGCTCCATCACCGCCGCCTGCTTCCTCTCCCGCTTCACCAAAGAAGTAAAATGGGCGCATCTGGATATCGCCGGCACCGCCTGGATCAGCGGCGGCATGAGCAAAGGCGCCACCGGTCGCCCTGTGCCTATGCTTACACGGTATTTGATGGACAACGCCTAATGCTAGGCACCGAACGCCTGGCACAACACTATGCGTCAGGCGTTTGGCGTCAGCCGCTAGGCTTTTACCTATGACTGAAGTCACTTTCTATCTCAGCAGTAAAGTCGGGGAGGGCGTTCGCCAGGCTCTGGCTTGGCGGATTGCCGATAAAGCGCTGAAACAGGGCCGGCAAGTCTATGTGCATTGCCAAAATGAGGCCCATGCACGGCAGCTGGACGCGCAATTCTGGCAATCTCCCCCAACAGGCTTCTTGCCCCACGCACTAAGCAGTGAAGGTCAGGCTCCGGTATTACTCGGATTCGGTGACGACCCAGGCCATCAGCACGATGTACTGATCAACCTGAGCGATGGAGTGCCCGACTTTTCCTCCCGCTTTCAGCGGGTGGCCGAAATGATCAGCGGCGATGAAGCCGAACGACAACAGGGCCGGGAACGTTTTCGTTTCTACCGGGACCGAGGCTTCCCCGTCACCACCCATGAACTTGGCTGACCACTACTGCGAGCAACACGGCTATGAGCGACAACAAGGAAACGGCAAAGCACGCCTTGCTCAAAGAACTGGATGATGTCCAGTCCTTGCTGGACGATGCTGAGCCGCCGCTGCTACAAGCATCTGCAGAGGCAACCCCGCCGGAGGCTCAACGAATACGGCAGCTTGCCAGCGAACGGACCAACCCGTTCTTAGACCGCACCGCTAACCAACACGCCCCCACCCTCAGTGGGCCATCGATTTCCACTCCCGCTCAGCAAACAACAGCAACAGCACGCCCAACGTTGACCAACCGTGACATTGATAACGCCATTGATGAACTAGTGGCCGAGGCCCTGCCCAAGCTGGAAAAAGCCCTACGTTTGAAGCTGCGCGCCGCCCTGCGAAGGAATGCCAGAGGCTAATCGCTCTACAAACTTTCTGGGGGCAAGCGTTTTTCTTTTCAGGCGTCTGGCAGCCTAGGTAAGGGGTTTTCCTACAACCCGCGACGAACCCGCCCCGCTTCGCTATAATTCGCCCTCATTTTTTCTGGTTAGAAGCGGTGATCATGGACAAAACCTACCAACCCGATCGCATTGAGCAGTCTTGGTACGAAAACTGGGAACAAGCCGGTCATTTCAAGCCGAGCGGCCAGGGTGACCCGTTCTGCATCATGATCCCGCCCCCCAATGTGACCGGCAGCTTGCACATGGGCCACGCCTTCCAAGACACCATTATGGATACCTTGGTCCGCTACCGCCGCATGCAGGGCCGCAACACCCTCTGGCAGGTGGGCACCGACCACGCCGGCATCGCCACCCAAATGGTGGTAGAACGCAAATTGGCCGGCGAAGGCACCAACCGTCACGAGCTAGGCCGTGAGAAATTTCTGGACAAGGTCTGGGAATGGAAAAGGGAATCCGGCGGCACTATTACCCGCCAGCTGCGTCGCATGGGCGCCAGCGTAGACTGGACTCGTGAACGCTTCACCATGGACGACGGTCTGTCTAACGCCGTGCGCGAAGTGTTTGTCCGTCTGCACAAGGAAGGCTTGATTTACCGCGGCAAGCGGCTGGTCAATTGGGATCCAGCCCTGCACACCGCCATCTCCGACCTAGAAGTGGAGAACGTGGAAGAGCAAGGCCACATGTGGCACTTCCGCTATCCGCTGTCTGATGGCTCCGGGCACCTGGTGGTCGCCACTACACGCCCGGAAACCATGCTCGGTGATACCGCCGTAGCCGTTCATCCGCAAGACCCACGCTACAAGGACATGATCGGTAAGAGCATTCGCCTGCCGCTAGCTGACCGCAATATCCCTATTATTGCCGATGACTACGTAGACCCGGACTTCGGCTCCGGCTGCGTGAAAATCACCCCGGCCCACGACTTCAACGATTACGAAGTGGGTAAGCGCCACGACCTGCCGATGATCAATATCCTGACCATCGATGCCGCGCTGAATGACGAAGTGCCGGAAGGCTATCGCGGCTTGGACCGTGTAGAGGCCCGCAAAAAAGTAGTAGACGATCTAGATGCCTTAGGGCTGCTGGAAAAAGTGGACGACCACACCCTACAGGTGCCCCGTGGTGATCGTTCCGGTGTGGTTATCGAACCCTACCTGACCGACCAGTGGTTTGTCGCCGTAGAAGAGCTGGCCAAACCGGCCATTGCCGCCGTGGAAAATGGCGACATCCAGTTCGTCCCCAAAAACTATGAGAACATGTACTTCTCCTGGATGCGCGATCTGCAGGACTGGTGTATCTCCCGCCAACTGTGGTGGGGCCATCGCATCCCCGCCTGGTACGATGCCGACGGCAACGTCTATGTGGGCCGCGACGAAGAAGAGGTCCGAGCAGAAAATAACCTAGGCGATACCCCCCTGAGCCAGGATGACGATGTCCTAGATACCTGGTTCAGTTCCGCCCTGTGGACCTTCTCCACTCTGGGCTGGCCGGATGACACTGACGCCCTGCGCACCTTTCATCCCACCGATGTACTGGTAACCGGCTTCGACATTATTTTCTTCTGGGTTGCCCGGATGATAATGATGACTCTGAAGTTCACCGACCAAGTGCCTTTCAAGAAGGTCTATGTTCATGGTCTGGTCCGCGACAATGACGGCCAGAAAATGTCCAAGTCGAAAGGCAACGTGCTTGATCCGCTGGACATGATTGACGGGATCACCCTAGATGCGCTGATCGACAAGCGCACCAAGGGCCTGATGCAGCCGCAGAAAGAAAAACAAATCACCAAGCGCACTAACAAAGACTTCCCTGACGGCATCAACCCCTACGGCACCGACGCTCTGCGTTTTACCTTCCTGTCTCTCGCTTCCACTGGCCGGGACATCAAGTGGGACATGGGCCGCATAGAAGGCTACCGGAATTTCTGTAACAAAATCTGGAATGCAGCCCGCTATGTAATGATGAATACCGAAGGGGAAGACTGCGGCATCGACACCGATAGCGAAGTGGAACTATCTCTGGCAGACCGTTGGATTATCTCCGCCTTACAGCGGGCCGAACTGGAAGTCAGCGAAGCACTAGACAGCTTCCGTTTCGACGTGGCCAGCCACGCCGCCTATGAATTCATCTGGAACGAATACTGCGATTGGTATCTCGAGCTATCCAAGCCGGTACTGTGGGGTGACGAGTATTCCGATGCCCAAAAACGCGGCACACGCCGCACCCTAGTGACCGTACTGGAAGCCATCCTTCGCATGGCCCACCCCTTTATGCCATTCATCACTGAAGAAATCTGGCAAAAAGTCGGACCACTGGCGGGCAAGGCGTCGGCGGCAGGTAAAGGCGAAAAAACCGACACCATCATGTTACAGCCCTTCCCGGCCAGCGAACCCGCCAAAATCGATACCAATGCGGAAACCGGTGCAGAATGGGTAAAAGCGGTTATTAGCGCGGTACGTAACATCCGTGGTGAGATGGGCATTCCACTAGGCAAGGCACTGCCGATTTATCTGCATAATGGTAAAGACTCCGACAAGGCCCTGCTGGACGCCAACCGAGTCTTCCTCTGCAAACTGGCCAAACTGGAATCCATTACCTGGCTGACCGCAGAGGATTCCGCCCCCGCCTCTGCCACCGCCCTAGTCGGCGACATGGAAATTTTGGTCCCCATGGCCGGGCTGATCGACAAGGAAGCAGAGATCGAGCGTCTTTCTAAGGAAATCGAGAAACTACGCAAGGAAGTGGGCCGCGCCGAAGGTAAATTAAAGAATCCTAAGTTTGTCGATAAAGCGCCACAGGCCGTGGTAGACAAGGAAAAAGCCAAACTGGACGACTATCGTTCACAACTGGCCAAGCTTGAAGAGCAGCTGGAAAAAATCAAGTACCTGTAAAGCCCGCCATTATGGCGATTACGCTGCATCTTCTTCTCACCTGCGCACAGGAAGCCTTCGCCAGCGAAGGCTTCCGCAGGGCGGAAGTGGATACCATCGCAATCGAGCCGATCTAGACAAAACCACCATCTATACGCTGCTTGCCTCCTAGGAAGCACTACCGCTACCGCTCGTAGAAGGGAACCGAAGACCAGCTGCGCGCCCTCCCTCTGAGCTAATCAGTATAGTATTGCCTGCCCTTGGCGCGGCCGACGAACCTGCGCCAGCACCTAGTTTATGGAACCAAACGCACCCTTTGCCGATGTTTTTTAAGCGAACGTTATAAAGAAGGCTATTTCGTTGCTCTGCCCACTCGCGATACGATGCTGATAATAGTGAACTGGATGGCCGGAGCCACCTACCGTGAGCGAACACTCACAGCAGAGAGGAGCTTCGAATAACAAACCGCAGATCACAGGAACGCGTGTTGACCCGTGACATCATAGGAGAAATCATGCGCATCACGTTTGTTCTAGCTGCGGTTCTGGCTTTTTCCCCGCTATGCGTTGCATACACCCAGGCCGACAGCTTGGACGATACTCTTGACGCTCCCCACCGCACGTCAGCGGAAAAGGCCCGTGACTCTTACCGCCACCCGGCCAAGACCCTTCGCTTTTTCAACGTAGAAGCCGACATGGCCGTGGTGGAAATCTGGCCTGGCTCAAAGGGGTGGTATACCGCCATTCTGGCGCCTTATCTGCGCGACAATGGCACTTATTATGCTGCCCAATTTCCGCCGGATAGCAACATCCCGTTTTACCAACGTTCACTGATCCAGTTTAAAACCCGCCTGGCCAAGCAGGACGAGATTTACAACAAGGTTCGCATTACCCACCTTTATCCCCCTGTCTACAATGACATTTCCCCAGCAGGCACAGTCGACCGGGTTCTCACTTTCCGCAACGTGCATAACTGGGCAAAATCCGGCAAGGGGGAAGCCGCCTTCAAAAGCTTTTACAAGGCTCTCAAGCCGGGCGGAGTGCTGGGCGTAGTGGAACATCGGGCACCAGAAGTACGCCCACTGGAAAGGCAAATCGAAACGGGATATATGAGCGAGGGGTATGTCATCGCCCTTGCCGAGAAGGCCGGTTTTACACTGGTGGATCGATCAGAGATCAATGCCAACCCGAAGGATCAGATCAACCACCCTGCCGGAGTCTGGACACTTCCCCCCACTCTACGACTCGGCGACAAGGACAGGGAAACCTATGAAGCAATCGGGGAAAGTGACCGGATGACACTGAAGTTTCTCAAGCCGGAGCATTGAACCAATCCAACCGGAGTCTTACTACGCGGGGCGCTCCAACATGCTTGGCGCAGCCTTTCCCAGCACCAAGGATTCAGTCACACCCACCGCGACCCGCAAGCACAGGTCCAGTCGCTGCTGGGAAAAGCCGCCATCGTCGAAAATATAGAGTGAGTAGTTCTCTAACATCCACAACACTGTCAGGAAAACTAACGGCTCGTAATCCTTCCCCGTATAACGGTTAATCTGAACAGCTAGGACTTCAGATGCCAAGGTTTGGGCACGGATGCGGTGAGGCGCCAGAGCTGAATCAGAAGAGCGAGCCTCCTCCATCATCAACTTGATTACCGGGCCCATACTCACATGGTGATCAAAATAAACCTTAGTGGTATTACGAATGATATCGTTCACAGATGAGGCCTGCTTCACCTCTCTGTGAAAATGCAGCATCATATTATCCACAAAGATACGATAGATGCTTTCCAGCACATCCATCTTGTTGCGAAAGTATTTGTAGAACGTGCGTCGAGATACATTAGAGGCATCTAACAAATGCTGTACCGTGGTTCGCTGGAGCCCACGAATAGCAAACACCTGCATTGAGTGAATCAGAATTTCAGCCCGAGCCTGAGAGCGCTGCCCTCCTTCTTCGAGGGCATGAACTTCCAACACTTGATTCACCACCTGGCGAATCGCATCTATGTCGCTGCTTGGTCTCTGCACGTGACGCCCCTTAAAATCTATAGCCTTCGGTAGCTTAACTAACGGCCCTAGCAGAGTAAACATTGAGTTTATCCTAAACCATAATCGCTCCGCTCACCGGGGCAGGGTCAGCCTTCTTGTTAGTCTTCCAGATTTTTTCATGAAAGTGGTAGGCCACGGTATTCACACAAGGCTCAACCAAAGCCGTCAAACCACCAATACGCCAGTCACCTGTCATGGCCCAAACGACCAAGAACGCCACTGAAATATGCATTACTCCGAAACTAATTGTCTTAGTCATGACATACCCTCCAATTGAAGCCCATCATGCCTCACTCCATTCGCATAGCATAAAGCTCTTGATAAATAGCATCGATAGACACATCAAATAGCAAACAATCGCTAACCATCAAGGATTGTTAACTTACTTATCCTGGTCCTGCATCAAAGCAGCCGCATGCTTTATTCTATGGCACCAGTCAACGACAGAGTTCTCCCCATGAGCAAGAAAGCCTTACTTATCCTTCACGGCAAGCAGGCCGACAACCAGTCCGTTCGCAATGCGGTCATTGACTGGCGTAACCAGGGCCATGAGTTAGCCGTCCGCGTAACGTGGGAGGGGGGCGACGCGGAACGCTATGTCCGCGAAGCGCTCGATAACGGCTTCAAAACGATTATTGCCGGCGGCGGAGACGGCTCGGTACGTGACATCACCCAAGCACTGATGGAAAACGGTAATAGCGAACTGGAACTAGCGATTATCCCGCTCGGCACGGCCAACGACTTTGCCACGGCTGCAGAAGTTTCGGAGGAGCCCGCCGACGCCTTGTCATTGCTTAATAGGCCTGCTCAGCCGTGTGATGTAATCCGAGTAAATAACCATTATTTTCTCAACATGGCCACCGGCGGTTTCGGCACAGAGGTCACCACACAAACGTCCGAAGAGTTGAAAAAAATGCTTGGCGGTGCAGCCTACTTGCTTACCGGCCTAACTCGGTTTTCGGAAATTGAATCCGCCAAAGGTCACTTCAAAGGAGAGGATTTTGAATGGGAAGGTGATTTTCTGGCTCTCGGCCTAGGCAATGGCCGGCAAGCCGGAGGTGGGCAACGCCTGTGTCCAGACGCCCTGGTCAACGATGGGCTCTTCGATGTCGCCATCCTGCCCGCAGACATGGATCTACTCGCTGGAGTGAAAGAGCTGTTCGACAGTGAAGCGCGACAAGATCCCGACCAAGAAGGGCTTTTTGTTCGTACCCGACTTAGCGAAATGAAAATTGAAACTCCAACGCCCATGAACCTGAACCTGGATGGTGAACCAATTCAGAATACAACTTTTCAGATTCAAGCCATTCGCAATGCGCTGCGCCTTTACCTGCCCGAGGGCTGTCCACTGTTAGGCTGAAGCCTTGTGCGCACGGCCACAGAGCTGAATAAACTCTCGGACCTTTTGTCGCCGTCTATCTAGTTTGTGGCCATATAGTGGAAAGTGCTGCCATACCGCCATCTCGGTTACCCCATAACAGCGAGTCGCCACTGCTACCACCATCATCCCTGTACGAATCACCCCCATCTCACAATGCACCAAGCAGCGGCTGTCTGCCCGACCCAACTCTTCAATAAATGCCACAATTTGAGCCTCAGTTGGCGGTGTATCCTGCGCCATGGGGATATTCACAAGCTTCACTCCATGCCGGCGACAATAATCCAACTGTTTAAAGTACCAACCGTTTTTACTGTACTCCGACTCAAGGCGTAGATTAACAATTGTGTTAACGCCCAAAATACGATGCATGATTCGTATACCGATAGGCCCCAAGGTTCCGCTACGGTAAAGTTTTCTCCGTTCCACCACACGAAAGTGGTACATCAGCTTACGATAGCGATAGATAACTAACGCAAGAACAGAGATAACAATGGCGATATACAACAGCATGACGAAGACTCCCGGCATTGAAGGTAAGCGAATAATGCCGGGCGATGTTGGCAGAGTGATTACAGGGTAATCATTACTGCTCCGGCTAAGCTACGAGGGCGACGCGAGAAGGCATGTTTGAAGCAGGATATAAAAGCCCGCTAGGAATGGCATCTATAGGTATGCGGGCCCTCCGCTGAGGATAGCCTACAAACAGAGCGTGACAAGAACGGTTGGGGAGCGCCTAAAGCACTGGTGACGATTGAGTGATTCGGGTGGGGCTTGCATCGATAGTTATAATTTGATTTTAGGCTGCCCGGACAGGCGCCAATAAAAAAACCCCCGCCACTGACGCGACGAGGGTTTTTCTGTATTTAAGAGCCTGACGATGACCTACTCTCGCATGGGGAAGCCCCACACTACCATCGGCGATGTACTGTTTCACTTCTGAGTTCGGCATGGGATCAGGTGGTTCCAATACTCTATGGTCGTCAGGCAATCTGGTTTGGTTTTCCTGATTAAATCAGGAGGACCAAATAGGTTGCCTTCCCGGTGTTTTACCTAGGTAAATACTGCACACCGGCAAAGCCAAATTGGGTAACGAGAAGTTTGCTATTCAACTGCAAGGTTAGTTATCTCTCACACCGTATCTTTGCGTTACCTGGCGATAAGCCGAGTAACTGCTTTGGTGTTATATAGTCAAGCCTCACGGGCAATTAGTACTGGTTAGCTTCACGCCTTACAACGCTTCCACACCCAGCCTATCAACGTTGTGGTCTTCAACGGCCCTTCAGGGGAATCAAGTTCCCAGGGAGATCTCATCTTGAGGGAGGCTTCCCGCTTAGATGCTTTCAGCGGTTATCCCGTCCGAACGTAGCTACCCGGCAATGCCACTGGCGTGACAACCGGAACACCAGAGGTTCGTCCACTCCGGTCCTCTCGTACTAGGAGCAGCTCCTCTCAAATCTCCAACGCCCACGGCAGATAGGGACCGAACTGTCTCACGACGTTCTAAACCCAGCTCGCGTACCTCTTTAAATGGCGAACAGCCATACCCTTGGGACCGGCTTCAGCCCCAGGATGAGATGAGCCGACATCGAGGTGCCAAACACCGCCGTCGATATGAACTCTTGGGCGGTATCAGCCTGTTATCCCCGGAGTACCTTTTATCCGTTGAGCGATGGCCCTTCCATACAGAACCACCGGATCACTAAGACCTGCTTTCGCACCTGCTCGACTTGTAAGTCTCGCAGTCAAGCACCCTTCTACCTTTACGCTCGTTGCACGATGTCCGACCGTGCTGAGGGTACCTTTGTGCTCCTCCGTTACTCTTTGGGAGGAGACCGCCCCAGTCAAACTACCCACCACACAATGTCCCCGATCCCGATAAGGGACCTAGGTTAGAACCTCAAACATGCCAGGCTGGTATTTCAAGGACGACTCCACAGTAACTAGCGTCACTGCTTCAAAGTCTCCCAGCTATCCTACACAAACAGGTTCAAAGTCCACTGTGAAGCTATAGTAAAGGTTCACGGGGTCTTTCCGTCTAGCCGCGGGTACACAGCATCTTCACTGCGATTTCGATTTCACTGAGTCTCGGGTGGAGACAGCGCCCCCATCATTACGCCATTCGTGCAGGTCGGAACTTACCCGACAAGGAATTTCGCTACCTTAGGACCGTTATAGTTACGGCCGCCGTTTACCGGGGCTTCGATCAAGAGCTTCGCCGAAGCTAACCCCATCAATTAACCTTCCGGCACCGGGCAGGCGTCACACCCTATACGTCCGCTTACGCGTTTGCAGAGTGCTGTGTTTTTAATAAACAGTTGCAGGGGCCTTTTCACTGCGACCGCCGATAGCTCAGAGAGCAAGTCTCATCACCTTCAGCGGCGTACCTTCTCCCGAAGTTACGGTACCACTTTGCCTAGTTCCTTCACCCGAGTTCTCTCAAGCGCCTTAGAATACTCATCCCAACCACCTGTGTCGGTTTGGGGTACGGTTCCTTATAACCTGAAGCTTAGAAGATTTTCCTGGAAGCATGGCATCAACCACTTCCCGGTCACAAAGGACCAGTGGTCTCGACTCTCAGCCTTAAGGTGCCGGATTTGCCTAACACCTCAGCCTACAGCCTTTCCCCGGGACAACCAACGCCCGGTAGGCAT